>NZ_JBFRYA010000001.1:0-589276 GCF_040892635.1 Zhongshania guokunii
TCAGTTGCTGGTAAGTTCTCATCATCACTTCATCTCTTGCCGGAGAAAAAGGGGGGAGCTTACCTTCAGCTGGCCGCTTCTTCTACCTGATCAGATGATGCACTTCGGATTTGAATCCGCGACTGATTGCCGAGTCCTGCAATAATATTTTTGATTTTATTTTTTAGTTATGTTTTTACTCATGTTCTTTAAAATACAGCTGGTCATCATGGCCAGCTGATAATTAAACCTTAGAAGTTATAGCTAACTTCTACGCCATAATTACGTCCTGGCGCACTAACTATACGCGATATAAAGTCAGGCCCTTGACCGAGAATAATTGATGTATAACGATATTCGTCAGTGAGGTTCCGACCGTATATTGATATATCTAAACCAGACGGGAAAGATAAGTTACTCCTGGCATTTAAATTACCTGTAGCGGGAAAGGTGGTAATAGGCTCAGCGTCATAACCGCGATCTTTAAAGTATTTCAAATTACCCTGCTGGCTCGGTATATCGTCGGCCCAAGAATAGTCAAGTCGATTCATCCACGTGTAGTCCGCGCCAAATTCAATGGTGTAAGTAGCTGAGACTGAATAAGTCATTTCTGGTACGTCGTCGAATTTTTCGTCGCTCTTATCGGTGCCATCAAAGCCGTTGAATTCATCGTATTCCGCGCTCAGCAAACCTAGTGACGCGCCCAGTTCAAGACGGTCGGTTGGCAGTGCAGTTAGCTCTAATTCCACGCCACTGATACTTGCCGAGGCAGCATTACTTGTCACCGTGGCTGGCACGCCATTAACAGCGATAAACTGAGTTCTTTGAATATCAGTATAATCAGCCCAAAACACCGCCAAGTTTGCTCTCAGAAGTTGATCGAACCAGTCAGATTTCATTCCCAGCTCCAACTGGGTAACATTTTCTGGATCAAAAGGAGATAAGGTTTCTGGCGTGGTACCGCGTAGAGTTTGGCCACCCGCTCGGTAGCCTGTAGCCTATTTTCGCTTGTTTAAGCTTTCTTACTCGCTTAACCAATATGTACTGCGTTCCTCGGCTTCTTGGATATAAAGGAGTGCTTCTTCTGGTAATAGTGTTCCTTCTTTGACATTGTTCAGTGCCGCAGCGCTAACGGCGTTGATGTACGCCTGATGTGTCGGGTAGCGAGCCTGTATTTCGGTTGGCAAAAATGCTTGGAAGCTGCCCCAAAATACACATTCGTCGCCGCGATTAATCCCAATGGGCGCTGCGACTGGGGGTAAGCGAATGCCACCTTGAGGCAGACCCGCGGCGTCGCGTACGATGCGGAAGTTGTCATCGAGTTCTAGGCGTGGTCGAGACTCTGGCGCATTGCCTGTGGTGACCCAGATATTGAGATGGTGGAGGGCGGCAGCGGTGGCCCGCCCTTGCCCTAGTTCATTCATTGGCAGTCCGCAAAATACGGGTTGCTCGATTTCGACGGCAAGGTCCGCAGGTGATGAGGCTTCTCGTGCGGCAAACGCCGTTGTGTAGGCCCAAAGTTGTTTGTCAAAGTGGGAGCCGCCGGCGACTTCCCACACTCGAATTAAACCACGGTCGGGTCCATATGGCGGTGCCGCGGGTGGTAGTACGGTGGTTGTTATTGGCGTGGTGTAATCGAGAATCGCGCCGCCAGTTTCAAGTGCGAGAACACCATCTATTTCCGTTTCTGTAATAAAGTGCATAACGGGTACGCCGACATCATCGACGCCTTTGCCGGCTACTGGCCCGGTGTGAAGGAAAAATCCGTCAAACATTACATGTTCGCGCTGGATTACGTCGCTATAGGCAACCAGCCGAAATGAAGACTGAGACTCGCCACCGGCAATCATTCGCTTGGGCACTAAGTCGGCTAATATAGTCGGACCAGTATCTGGAGAAAAGAGCACTCGGCCTGCCTGTGCGTAGACGTCCCATGCGTAGGCGTCTCCCGGGTGGCTTAATTCTGCGTAGCGAACCGGGTCCCAATTTTTTAGAGCCAACGGGCCGTTACCGCTCACGCCAACTTGCTGAGCGGATACGCCTACGTGTACAAAACCTTCGCGCATTAACATGTCATGAGCGGCAGTCCATAGCACATCGCTATCTGATTGACCGGTATTGTTATACCACTCGAGTATAACTGTTCCATTGAAGTCGCTGGCTTTTCTAGGCCGCTTAACGAGAATTCTACTTGTGAATGGTGCTGCAGGTCCTCCGCTTAAAGCGCCGTCTTCGTCTCGCTCTTGGGCTGTACCAGTGAAGAAAAATTCTTCCTGTATATAGTCGTAGGGTTCAATCGGCGCAAGATGATCTAGGGTTGTCCCATATGGTCGACCTTTTAGTCCAGCGTCATTGAGTATAGGGCCGTTTACGCTTGCGACCGGCACTGAGCTATCTGCTGCTCTCGGGTTATTTATAGTGGCAAAACTTTGTGCAGATACTGATGACGCTGACTGAGCGGAGCTGCTCCCGCCGTCGCCCCCGCACGCGTAGATAGCAACAGTGGTTAGTAAAATAAGCAAGCGCTTTAAGGGCCGCGCAATCGTAAAGGAGTTGGGCGGCTGCGTCAGTCTTAACAGGGGGTACAAGTTGATTTTCATTTTAACCTCGGGGTCTAGCTTGAAGTTTACGGTCGCGCTGGACGCAAGCAGCTAGCACTTAACTATGTAAGTGTTAGTCAGTTAGTGGTGTTCCCGCGTGTTATGAGTACACAGCAAGCGAGCTACATACTTTTATACCGTCGGTTTTTTTATAATTAAATTTGTGTAAATGCGTTGTAGTAAAAAATATGGCGATCTTTAATTCCCCGGCCCGAAGACGGGGCTGGCATCAATAATGAGCGCAACAACGGGTTGGATTTCGCCTTGGCTTGAAAAGTATGTACGGCCATGCATTGAGAAGTTAGGCGTAAATGCAACCCTTTCGGTAGTAAAGGGTTCAATCTGGTCGTTGTCGATAACGGAATTGATGTTCATTTCAAGTATTTGGTGCTCTGAATATGCGTTTACCGAGATCGACACATCCTGCAAGCTTTGCTGGCGCTTCTGTGCGACTACGACAACTACTTCAGATATTTTAGAGTTCGATTTTTCCTTTGAATAAGTTGTTATTGGCAAAAATGGCGCAAAGGACACGAGTAAATTGGCCTTATCCGTTGATGATATTCTGGCGGCGCGTAGCAAAGTGCTCATAAAGGTCACCTACATTATTATCAAGCCAATTGAGAGCTAGCTTTATTGTTATTAGTATTTTTGCCAAGAAGTGCATGACCATACTTGGCCAACAAACTTGAACACTAATATACAATGTGTGCAGATTTGAGTAAATAGATATTTTCGCAATGTGTGGTCGAAACGGATTTTCTCAATTTTTGTATTATCGTGGTCTCTGGTCATTTTGGTATTTATTTTAAACACTATTGCTTTAAGTGTTCAGTAGTTGTAGTTTCTCAATTTAGTGTGGCGAGATAATCTCGGGCACATGAGAGTACCAAAGCTACCGGCCGGTGTTATGACATTGCTGCGGTTTGCTTTTTAGTTGGAATCCGCCGCCTGCGTGCGCATATGCGTTACGTATGTCTGTGCGCGATAGTGTTGTTAGGTTTTAACCGGTGACATAACGCTTTCTAGCGTTATGTGGTCAGTCAATTTTCGATCAATATCGACCTATCACTATGCTGGCGATGGAGTCGGTTTGTTGTAGAAATAAAGAATGGCGCGCGGCTAGAAATAAATAATATAAATAAAAGGAGTGTGACAATGGGTGTTGAGCAGTTTAGTTTTCAAGGTAAGCGGGCATTGATTATTGGTGGCGCTACCGGAATGGGCGCTGCGGTGGCGGAGCTGTTTATGTCGCTTGGTGGTTATGCAATCGTAATGGATGTTGCCGATATTAGCTTTAAGGTTGATCAAAGTATCAAGGTTGACCTTTCAGACAAGGTGAGTGTTGATAATGCGATTAGCCAAATTGATGGCAGCTTAGATGCGGTATTCGGCTGCGCTGGTATCGCGGGTGGCAAGCCCATTATCTTTGTTAACTTCATTGGTCAGCGTCATATTATCGATACCTTAATAAACAGCAATCGCGTTGAGAAAGGTGGAGCGGTTGCAATGATCTCATCTGTGGCCGGTATGTCGTGGATGCAAAACTTACCAGAGCTGCTGGAGTTTCTCGCCCAAGATAATTGGCAGAGTGCCGCAGATTGGATGATCGGGCGTGAAGAAACCCACAACAACTATATGTTTAGTAAACAGGCTGTTAACGCTTATGTGGCGAATCAGTCCTTAAATTTCCTTAAAAAGGGTGTGCGTATTAACACGGTCATGCCAGGCCCCACGGATACACCACTGGCGCGCGCAAATGCTGAACAATGGCTTGGGTTTGGCTCGGAATATCGCGCTGAAGCTGGTGTCGGCCCGCTTTCTGCCGAGCAAGTGGCAAATACCTTGTTGTTTTTATGCAGCAGTGCGGCAAGCGGTATTAGTGGTATTAGCGTATTAGTGGACAGTGGCCATATTAGCTCAGTTGTAAGTGGTGCTTACTCAGATCCGGTACTGAGTTCGCTTTTGTAATAAATTCCTGATAGCAAAGAGTGCAATAAGAATAAATTAAGGAGTGGGCAAGTGAGTATTTGTAATGTTCCTGCGCGATTATTTATAAATAATGAATGGGTAGTGCCGTTAAACGATGCTAAAGAAGACGTAATCAACCCTGCTACCGAAGAGGTATTGGGCTATGCACCGGTGGGCAGCGAAGAGAGTGTTGACGACGCAATAAGTAGCGCAAAAAACGCTTTTGATAATGGCCCGTGGCCGCAGCTAAGCATGCCGGAAAGAGTCGCGGTGATGCAAAAAATGCACGACTTTTTTGTGGAAAATCGCGCGCGGGTAATTGAATTGATTGTTAAAGAGGCCGGCTCAACACAAATGCTGGCGGAATTTATGCAGTTCGAAATTCCTATGAAGCACGCGCGTAGATTGCTGGTAGATGCGCTGCGGGTGGAATCAAAGCTAACGCCAATAGAAATTGTACCTAGCCTTGAGGGTAAGATATTAGGTAGCTCAGAGACGAGTTACATGCCGCGGGGCGTCGTTGCCGCGATAACACCTTATAACTTCCCATTTTTCCTAAATCTAGCCAAGGTCTTTCACGCGCTGTTAATGGGGAACACTTGCGTGCTTAAACCTTCTCCGTATACACCTTTTCAAGCACTTATATTCGGCGAGGCTGCGCTAGCATGCGGCTTACCTGCGGGTGTTTTGAATATTGTTACCGGCGATGTGGCTGCCGGTGAGCGTCTGACCAGAGATAAGCGCGTCGATATGGTGAGCTTTACTGGCTCAGATAAGGTCGGCTCGCTGATTATGGCGCAGGGCGCCCCGAGCTTGAAGAAAATGCATCTTGAGCTCGGTGGTAAATCGGCGCTTATTATCCGTGCGGATGCGGATATGTCTAAGGCGCTGCCGGCTGCGCTACAAAACTTTACTATCCATTGCGGTCAGGGCTGCGCTTTAACCACGCGTATCTTGGTTGATAACTCTGTGCGCAAGGCTTTTGTTGAGCAGTTGGCAGCGATGACTGCAGCAATCAAAGTGGGCAACCCCAGTGACCCCGGTGTGCAAATGGGGCCGCTAATCCGCGCTCAGGCTCGGCAAAGGGTAGAGGATTACGTTGAAATTGGCGTGTCTGAAGGCGCGAGACTCGTAGCCGGCGGAAAGCGCCCTAGGGGTCTCACGCAGGGATTTTATTATGAAGCTACTTTATTCGACGACGTTGATAATAAATCGCGTTTGGCTCAAGAAGAAATTTTTGGTCCAGTTGGCGCCGTAATCGGTTTTGATAATGACGACGAAGCTGTTGCCTTAGCCAATGACTCAGAATTTGGTTTGGGGGGCGGAATATTCTCTGCCAATGTTGGGCATGCCTACGAGATGGCTAGAAAAATTCGCACTGGCGGTATCGCGATTAACGGTGGCGGACATACCATGCTCTCGTCGGCGCCCTTTGGTGGGATTAAGCGTTCAGGTATTGGCCGCGAATACGGTTTGGACAGCTTGCTGGAATTTGCTGACGCGCGCTCGATCAGTTTTCACGCAGGTTGATACGCGGCTGTTCATAAACGTGTACGGGGCTTCCTTGGTGTTCAGTGGCGGATTTTTGCTGAACACCGATGTCCCGTCTTAGCTGCCAGCCGCCGTCGTTTTAGACCAGCTGCGCCTAGTTCATAGAAGTATCGATATAAATTGGCGAGCTTCTTTATAACGGTGGCTTTTGATTTGTCTCCGGTCAAACAAGTTCTTATTAGCGTATGTGAACACTATTGCAATAAATGTGTATAAATAGTAGTTTGCAGGTATCGCTTCTGAGCTATAAACAATAATAGTGATATCAAAATGCCTCGATTGACTGCAGTTGAAATGTCGGATTTAACACCTGAATTTGCTCACGCTCTTAATCGTGGTGTGCAAACTGGGGTGTTGAGCACAACGCTGCCTTTTCAGGTTTGGGCGCATCGTCCAGAGGCAGCTGCCGCGTGGCTCAAGCTATTGCAAACACTCCAAGATAGCGCGCTGCTGAGTGACCGAGAGCGTGAGTTAGCTCGCCTAAAAATTGCGTCAATCAGCCAGTGCCAGGCCTGCCAAGTGGCTCGCAAAACCGATGCTGTCAGCGATCATGATATTCGTTGTCTCGAGAGCGATGTCAGTGGTTTTTCACAACGCGAGCAGTTGGCAATACAGTTTGCAGAGTTGCTGGCTATTGATCATAGCGCTTTAGATGGCGGGTTTTATAAGGATTTACTCGCGCACTTTTCTGAGCCCGAGCTGGCCGAATTGCATTTGTATTGCGGCTTGATGTTGGCGGGTGGCAAGCTTACTTATGCATTGCAGGCCTACCCTGAGAATAGGGGATGACCGAGCAGGCGTTGGCCTCAAGGTCTGGCAGCTACACTGTGCCAATACTTGCGATGGTCGCTTGCCAGTGTGGTCTCCACGCCTGTATGGGCGGTATGCGAGTGGCCTTGCCCTTGCAGGCTCTGCAGCTAGGCGCGAGTAAATTAAGTATTGGAGTATTGGTGTCATGTTTCGCGGTATTTCCTGCGCTCATGGCACTGCGTTTTGGCGTCTATACTGATAGAAATGGCTATCGCTTACCGGCTTTAATGGCTGCCTCCTTATCGGCTTGTGGAGCATTAAGCGCATGGGCCGCATCCTCGTTGTGGCTAATGTTTCTTGCAGCGGGATTGTGCGGTACGGGCTCGGGTTTTGGCATGATCGCCATTCAGCGCGCCGCAAGTCGTCAGGCGATGTCCCGAGAAAAGCGTTTGCAAGTGTTTAGTTTAGTGGCTTTAGCGCCGGCGTTGGGTGGTTTGTTTGGGCCGCTGGCTACTGGCCGAGTGATTGATGTGTGGGGGTTCTCCACGGCTTATTTGGTATTGGCTGTCTTGCCATTAATTTCAGTGTTAATTGCCTCTCGCGTCGAACTAGCGGGTGGCGAGACGGTCGCAGCCAGCGCGAAGTCGAATTTTAAATCCTCGCTGGGCTTGCTTAAGTTGATTTCTTTGCGGCGGGTGATGGTGTTGAACCTATTAATTGTGGCCAGCTGGGATCTACATGGGTTTGCGCTGCCAATACTTGGTCACGAGCGTGGTTTTAGTGCGACGGAGATCGGCGCCATATTTGCCGCCTACGGCGGCGCCTCGTTAATCGCAAGAGGGGTACTACCCTTTGTTGCAGAGCGCTTTGCACACCAGTATTTACCGCTCGCGGCGATGGTGTTGCTAGTTCTGTTATTTGCGGTCTATCCGCTGCTGCCGCTCCCGTGGCTGATGATGCTGGCGTCGGCAATATTTGGCGTGATTGTTGGCACTGTGCAGCCGACTATCATGTTGTTGT
The DNA here is from genome assembly GCF_040892635.1 of Zhongshania guokunii. Lineage (NCBI taxonomy): Bacteria > Pseudomonadati > Pseudomonadota > Gammaproteobacteria > Cellvibrionales > Spongiibacteraceae > Zhongshania > Zhongshania guokunii. Next base: position 7,872 of record NZ_JBFRYA010000001.1, read on the forward strand.
TGCACGAGTCCGTTCCCGATAAACGCTATGGCGAAGCCTTGGCGATACGCTCAATGTGCAACCAGATTTCAATTACAGTGTTGCCGTTATTGTACGGCGTATTTGGCGTTTTCATGGGTGTCGCCACCATGTTTTGGTTGATGGCAGTTCTGCTGTCAGCGGGAGTTGTCGCCGCACTTAAATTAATTACTCAAAATAACAACGGTAGGGAGAGTCTTAGCAGTGAAAAAATCCTCTAGTCAGCTTGAAACAGCGTTTTCGGGTGTTGCCGCCAATTATAAGGGGCAGGATGTCGATCTTTATGAGATCTATAAAAAAATGCGCAGTGAGTCGCCGGTATTGGAAGGGGATTTTATGGGCGAGCTTGGTGTGCCCAATATTGCCGGCCACGAGGCTGGGCGCAGAACCTTTACGCTATTTAAATATGACGATGTGATGGCGGTGTTACGCGACGCTGAAACCTTTACGAGTGGCTTTATTGCGGCAGGTTTGGGGGCGTTTATGGACGGCCTCATATTGACCGGCATGGACGGTGAGCTGCATAAGAAAATGCGTACTTTATTGCATCCGGTGTTTATGCCCAAGGTCGTGAATACTTGGCGCAATACCAAAATGGACCCCATCGTGCGGGAGGAGTTTTTGGCTCCCTTGGCACCTTCTGGCAGGGCGAATCTGATGGATTTTGCCCTTCATTTTCCGGTAAGGCTAATTTATTCACTTATTGGCTTCCCCGATAACGAGCCAGAATTAATTAAAAAATATGCGTCGTGGGCACTGGATATTCTGGCCGGCCCACAGGTTGATCCAAAGAATGCCGCAGCCGCCAAAGCTGCTGCAATGGCGGCCTCGGAATCACTTTATAAAGCGGTGCTGGAAAGGGTCTCTCAGGTGCGGGCGCAGGGCGAATTCGGTGGAGATTTAATTGGCAGGCTAATCGTTGCCGAGTACGAGGGGCGATCCCTTGATGATCATGAAATAGCCACCTTTGTGCGCTCTCTGTTGCCGGCAGCAGGGGAGACCACAACCCGTACATTCGGCACGGCGATGGTGTTGTTATTGGAACGACCGGAGTTGCTGGAACGGGTAAAAAATAACCGCGAGCTGGTGTCGTCGCTTATCGACGAAGCGGTGCGCTATGAGCCGGTTGCTACTTTTAAGGTTAGGCAGGCGTCGCGGGAAGTTGAAATTCGCGGCGTGACTATTCCCGAAGGCTCTATGGTGCAGTGCATTGTGGCGTCGGCCAACCGCGATGAAGCGGCCTTCGACGGTGCAGACCAATTTAATATCGATCGCAAAGTTAAGCCCTCATTTGGCTTTGGTTTTGGCCCCCATGTCTGCATCGGCCAGTTTATTGCCAAAACTGAACTGTCGGTGGCCATTAATGCGGTGTTGGATATGTTGCCCAATATTCGCTTTGACCCCGACTACCCAGCGCCGGTGATTCGCGGTGCCCAGTTACGCGGGCCAGATAGCCTCCACGTTGTTTGGGGTGAATAGTGGTTACCTTTGTTATTTTGTTAGACATATATTTAAAAAGTGTTTAATATAAGTTTTTGAATAATACAATAATCACCGGTATCGCAATGGCGCGCCCCTCGCAATTGCACATAAGTAGTCTAAGGAGATTGCAAAAATGAAATTTGATGATGTAATTTTAGTCAGCGTTGATGACCATACCATCGAGCCACCAAACTGCTTTGGCCGCCATATGCCGGAGAAATACAAAGGTCGCGAACCCCGTGTTGAACAGCGCAGCGGTCGCGATGTTTGGGTGTTTGAAGATCAGGCCACCGGCTATATGGGGCTTAACTCAGTTGTTGGCCGACCCAAAGAAGAGTTTGGTATGGAGCCGTTAGGCTACGACCACATGCGCAAGGGAACTTGGGATATCAAGTCGCGGGTTGACGATATGAGCGCCAATGGCGTCCTTGGTTCTATGTGTTTCCCGACCTTTCCTGGCTTTGCTGGTCAGCGCTTTCAGAATGTTGCTGACAAAGGCGTCAGCCTTGCTGCCATTCGTGCCTATAACGACTGGCATTTGCAGGAGTGGTGCAATGCGGCGCCCGGTCGTTTTATTCCGCTCATGGTTATTCCGTGGTGGGACCCACAGGCCGCGGCCTTTGAAATTAACCGCATGGCGAAACTGGGTGTGCACGCGCTGACCCTGTCAGACAACCCAACTGTTCATGGCTACCCCTCGATCCATAACGATCACTGGGATCCAATTTGGAAGGCTTGCTCGGATAATAATGTGGTGATCTGTTGCCATATTGGTACGGGTGCTAAAGCTGTTCACGCTTCTGACGAGTCGCCAATTGATGCTTGGATTACCTCCATGCCAATTTCAATTGCTAATTCAGCAGCCGACTGGTTGTGGGCGCCAATGTGGAAGAAGTTCCCCAATTTGAAAATGGCGCTCTCGGAAGGTGGCATCGGCTGGATTCCTTATTTCCTAGAGCGTGCAGACTTTACCCATAATCACCATAAGGCGTGGACTAACTCTAACTTCAATGGCATGAGTCCTAGCGATTTCTTCAATAAGCATATTATTTGCTGCTATATCGAAGATGCTTTTGGTCTGCAAAATCTTGATGCAATCAATGTTGATATGGTGACTTGGGAATGCGATTACCCGCATTCTGACTGCACTTGGCCGCGTTCTGCAGATATTTTCTGGGAGCAGGCTAAGCATCTCTCAGATGAGACAATTAATAAAATTTCTCATCTTAATGCCATGCGCGAGTTTTCGTATAACCCATTTGAAATTTTGGGTAAGGAAAACTGCACAGTATCTGCACTGCGCGCTCAGGCGACGCATGTCAGTACAGCGCCAGAGCTTGGTATGGGTGGCGCAGCGCCAAAACGCGACGCCAATAAGCCAGTAACGTCTGGCGATATCAATAATATGTTCGCCTCTGCTGACGCCCAGTCTGCATTGTAATGTTGTTCTGGGCCAGATTTTTTCTGGCCCAGAAATCTATTTATTTCAACGAGCATAGTCGGTATTTATATGTTTATTGAGCAGTTTCGCTACCACCCCATTCCCGCCGAAGCAGAAAGTTTACGCTCCCAAGTGCGGGAGTTTGTGGCTGAGAATTTACAGCATTTGTCACTGCGCAAACGCGCCGATTCGTGGATGGGTTTTGATGCCGAATTCAGTCGTAAATTAGGTGAGCGCGGCTGGATTGGTATGGCGCTGCCCACGGAATATGGCGGCGCGGACGCGAGTGCGTTTGCGCGCTATGTCATTATTGAAGAACTACTTGCGGCTGGCGCGCCAGTGTCGGCGCATTGGTTTTCTGACCGACAAAGTGGTTTACAAATTCTTCGCCACGGCACCGAGCAACAGCGGCAATTTTATCTGCCAGCAATCTGCCGCGGTGAATGCTTTTTTAGTATTGGTATGAGCGAGCCTAACTCGGGTTCTGATCTCGCGTCGATTAAATCGAAAGCGGTGAAGAACGAGGGGGGCTGGCTGCTCAACGGCCAAAAAGTATGGACCACCAACGCCCATCGCTCACATTATATGATCGCCTTGGTGCGCTCTGGTGAATCAGATAATCGCCATGGTGGCATGTCGCAATTCATTGTTGATCTTCGTTTGCCGGGTATCACGGTACGGCCGATAAAAGACCTCACCGGCAGTGAGCATTTTAATGAAGTGTTTCTCGATAATGTGCAATTACCGCCGGAAAGCCTATTAGGCCAGGAGGGCGAGGGCTGGTCACAGGTGACTGGTGAACTGGCCATGGAACGCAGCGGCCCAGAGCGTTTCCTCAGTTGTATGATTCTGATGTACACCATGCTGGCTGAGATTGGCAGTAAGCCTAATGTACTTCAGCAGCGCGAGGTTGGTCGTATAAGCGCGCGTTTAATGACCCTGCGGCAGATGTCTTTGGCGGTTACTCATTTATTAGATCAAGGCGAGAACCCCTCGGTTGCCGCGTCGTGCGTAAAAGATTTGGGTGCGGTGTTTGAGCAAGAGCTACCTGAAATTGCCCAGCTTTTGTGTGACGCGGAGCCAACCGCTTCGGGTGGTACAGATTACGCTCTTGTGCTGGCGCACCTCACGCAGCAAGCGCCGTCGTTCTCGCTGCGCGGCGGTACCCGGGAAATTTTACGCGGCATCATTGCCCGCGGCTTAGGCTTAAGGTAATTAGGGGAGCGGAGATCGTGAGAGACTTATTTGAAGATACGATGCGCGCTATTCTTGCGGATCAACTTTCGGCGGAGCAGGTAATCAGTGCCGAGGGCGGTGAATTCCCTGTGCAGCTGTGGGCGAGCCTAGAAGAGAATGGCGTGCCCTTGGCGCTGGTTGCTGAGGACGCTGGCGGCGCCGGTGGGACCTTGAGTGATGTCTGTGGTCTTGTTATTGCTTGTGGCGAACACTGTGCACCGTTGCCCATTATTGAAACTATGTTGGCCAATTATTTATTGGCTAAACACGGGCGAGCGCCACTTACTGGCATTGTTAGCTTTAGCGCTAGCGATGGTTTGTTGATAAATAAGGGCTCGGTAAGTGGCGCGCTGACGAACGTCCCTTGGGGCCGTAATTGCGATTACGTATTAGCGGCGGTAGGCGCGGAGTTGTTGGTGTTAAGCGCTGCGGCTGCCCGAGACTGTCAGCACATTAGCAATACCGCCGGTGAGCCACGCGACACCTTGAATTTTGAGGAGGCAAAGCCGTTAATTAGTATTCCCATGGCTGCAGGGGAGAGTAATAAGGTTTTGTTACTGTGCGGCGCGCTAGTGCGTTCGGCACAAATTACCGGCGCTATCATGCGAGTGTTAATGATGGCCACCGACTATGCCAATGAGCGCGTCCAATTCGGTAAGCCGATTGCTCGTTTTCAAGCGGTTCAGCATCAAATGGCCTTGCTGGCAGAGCAGGCCAGCATGGCCAAGGCATCTTGCGAAGTTGCGTTTGCCTTGTCTGAACAAAGTTTTCATGAAGACAGCATTGCTGCGGCTAAAATTTGTAGCTCTGACGCCGCGGGTGTTGCAGCTGGCGTGAGCCACGGTGTTCACGGCGCTATTGGCTTTACCCATGAGTACCCGCTCCATATCGCTACCCGTCGCCTGTGGTCATGGCGCAGCGAGTTTGGCTCGTCAAGTTATTGGTCCTGCCTACTGGGTGAACGGGTTTGTGTTGCTGGCGCCGATAATTTTTGGCCGCGCCTTGTGGCTGGAAGCTTTTGAGTGATCTTTGCCTAGCGTTTCTAAAGACACAGCGCGCGCTGCAAATAGAAATCAGCGCGCGCTGTGGAATTGCTCACTACTGTTTGCACATGTATCAATCATGAATTGTTTAAAGGTCTCTACGCAGTCTGCATACTCATTATTGTCTTGCCAGATGAGCCCTACCTCCATCGGTGGTACGGGGTCGAGTAGTGGTAGGCATTCGATGCGCCTGCCCTCTAAAGACCAGGGGCGGTAGACCATGTCGGATAAAATGGTAACGCCAAAGCCGTGGCCAATCAGGCCTCTTAGGGCTTCCATTGAGCTTGTGCGAAACGCGATATTGGGCTCGAGCCCAGCGGCTTGCCAATAGCGTTGGGTAGACAGTTCACCCTCATCTACGGTGATCTGAATATAAGGATGTTGGCTAATATCGGCTAAGGTCGTACCGCCTTGGCTGAGCAGGGGGTGGCCCGCCGCTGCCCACAGTTGGCGCCGTGAGCGGATTAGCACGCTGTGTTTAAACTGACTGCGCAAGGTGGTATTGGACAGTATAACTAGGCCTAAATCGATCTCTCCGGCTTCTAGCGAGGCCTCAATTTCGGCTCGGTCGAGATCGATTAAATCAAATTCCACGTCGGGGTGCCGGGTGCGAAAACGCCCCATTAGCGCCGGTAGAAAATAACCTAGCAGTGTATAAGACGCCGCGAGGCGAATTCGGCCTTTCAAGTTTCGCTCCGCATTCGCCGGGTCACTAACGGCATCTTCCAATGCATCTAAAATTTGACGAACGCGCAGAAAAAAACGATTACCTTCAGCGGTAAGAATCACGCCATGGGCTTGGCGAATAAATAGCTGGGTTTGTAAGGTTTCTTCAAGATTGAGAATGGCAGTGGTGATGGTTGACTGGGACACGTGCATTTGGGTCGCGGCCGAGGACAGGCGACCGCCCTCTGCAGCGGCCACAAAGTACCGCAATTGTTTTAATGAAATATTCTGTAGGCCTACTATCAATATGAATGCCTCCCAAGAGGATCCAGGCCGCGCCGCCACCAAAGCATATGCGGCGCGTGTTCAATCATTTTTTGAACAGCTCTGGGTAGAGCGCTTCTGGCGCTTGCACGCTGGGGCCAACTATTGGGCCAACAATTTCATGTCCCCACGTGCTCATTTGCTCGGGGTTAAGTTCAAATGGATCGCCTTCCCAAGGTTCGAGTTCGGTAATTGTTTCAAAGGCGAAACCAGAAGGGTTGAAATGATAGAAAGACATATGTGGGTCTTGAGTGTGCTGCCCCAAAGTCATCATCATCGGAATGTCTTTCTTTTTAACTAGGTCGTAGGTTTCGCCGACATCTCTGACACTCTCAACAAACAGGCCAACATGCTGTACACCCATTCTGCCGGGCGCAACACCGTAGGCAATGTCATGGCTAGTTTGATTGTTTAGTTTGGTGCGCCAAAAACTGGTTTTGCCTTTACCAGCACCCCAGCCATACCACTGAAAACACATCACTTCGCGCAGAAAGTGGTCGAGTGCAGGATTGGCTTCGGGGGCCATTAAAACAACGTGCCCCGCGCCGCGGTCGCCGCAGACAAAGCCACCGTGGGGGCGACCTGGGACAAAGGAGCGCGGGCTCCATTTTTGCGCGTAAAAAATCTCGTGCTGATAGCCAACGGGGTCGCGAAAGCGGATTAGCTCCTTCACGCCGCGTTGTTCACACAGGGCTTCGTCGCCAACGGTGAACTCCACTTCGTGGCTGCTTAAATGCTCAAGTGCGTCTAAGTAGTCGAGTCGGTTCCGCGCCTCCCAGCCGATATAGCTGATGCGATCAATGCTGCCCGCGTGCAGCGCGATGCGATGGCGGCGATCGTCGAGTTTAAAGTAGAGCGAGTCGGTTTCGGTTTCTGCGTTTGGTGCTATTTGAAAGCCCATGACTTCCGGCCCGTAACTGCGCCATTCATCAAGTTTTGCGGTTTCGAAGCCGAAATAGCCAATGCCGATAAGGTTCATCGTGTTCTCCATTTATTTTTATTTCGTGTGGGCCAATGTTACCTAGGTAGCTAACATGCCGCCGTCTACGACGAAATCAGAGCCAGTGATAAAAGATGCTTGATCTGATGCGAGATAAACTGCAAGGGATACCACATCGGAGGCTTCGCCTAGGCGATTTAATAAAACGCCACTAAGCAGTTGCTGTTTTACTTCGGGATTGGCGACAAATGCAGCGGTGCCCGGTGTTTGTATAAAACCAGGACTAATGCTTACCGCCCTGATACCGCGCTTAGCGCCCTCGGCGGCAAGCTGGCGGGTCATGGCAACAACGCCGCCCTTGGTGGCGCAGTGAGCGACTTTGCCGGTGGCGGTGGTTCCTCGCCATGCGGCGGTAGAGCCCATATTAAGCACTACACCGCCGTCGGCGATATGCGGCCATGCAAATTTTGTTGAGAAGAAGACCTGATCCAGTTCGTTGCGAGTGGTGTAGTACCAGTCATCTACCGAAAAGTCCTCTAGGTTGCCAAAGCGCGCGGCCGAAGCATTGTTAAATAATACGTCTATACGACCAAACTGCTTGATCGCGTCGTTGATCCATTGTTCTGCGTGCACAGGGTTGCCGAGGTCGACTTCGCCACTACCATAAAGCGTTAAGCCTTTGGCGGCTAAGCGCTTTACGCTGGCCTGGTGATTTTCGGCGATTAAATCGCAGCCAAACACAATTGCACCCTGCTCGGCAAAGCGCCGCGCCGCTTCATATCCTATACCGCCGCCAGTCCCGCTGATTAAGACGATCTTGTCTTGCAAACTCGGCATTTAAGCGTCTCCCAGTGGTTTTATGAACAGAATAGCCTAATCTATCAAAGTTACCTGAAGAACTTCGGCTGGACAGCTCGCAGCGCCTTCTATAGCAGAGGCGACTAGTTCACCCGATACGGTGTCTGTGGCGAGATAAACAAGGCCATCTTCATCGAGTTTATAAATTTCGGGGCACACCGAGGCGCACAGGCCGTAACCACAGCAATTGGGGGTATCTGCAGTGATTTTGTAGGTTTTATCGTCGTTTGTCGCGGATTTTTGCATTAAATTATCCTTTTATATTGGCGGTATGTAGCTTCTTGAGCTACCTTTTTATTGTTTATCACAAAAATTATTTTACACACAAATTAAAAATATGTCACTATTAAGGCTGTGTTCTGGTATTTTGAATACAGCGGTCGAGCATAGGCACCAGTTTTGTTCGGTAGCGAGGTAATGAAAAACATAATAAACGGTATAACCGTGTCTGCTTTTAAACAGACGCTCTTATGGTATTTCAGCGGCCTCTAAAAAGGTGAATTATCTTTGGATTTCGTATGCCTTCGGGTCAAAGAGTAATGTCACTAAAGCTCTAAAAAAATAAACAGAGAGGGTAGAAAATGATATCCACAATTACACGATCCAAGGGATTTTACTTAAAGGCTTTAAGTGCCGGCATTCTTGCAGCATCGGGCTCGGTATTGGCCCAGGCGCCAGCTGGGCAGGCTAAAACTGAGACCTTAACGCTAGAAGAAGTGCTTGTAAGCGCGCGCCGAACCGAGGAAGGCGCTCAAAGTGTTCCGGTGACTGTTGATGTGCTCGATGCCAATGGCCTGCGCGAAGCAACAATTGTCAGTACAACCGATTTACAGCAAGCCGTACCGGGCATATTCCTTGGTGGTAGTGGCGGGCCTCAGAACCCTCTCTATGTTATCCGCGGCCAGTCAAAGGGCCTGATTGGCACCACATCGCCTGCGGTTGTTAGTTACTACGCCGAAGTTCCGCAGCCCTCTTGGGGTAGCGCGGTACCGCAGTACGATATGGACAATATCCAGGTGCTAAAAGGGCCTCAGGGTACCCTGTTTGGTCGTAATACCACCGGCGGTGCGATTCTATACTCGCCAACCACACCGTTACATGAACTCTCTGGCTATGTTGACGCCACTCTGGGGCGTTACAATCAGCGTCGTTTACAAGGTGCTGCCAATATTCCTTTAATACAGGACAAAGTGGCAATGCGGGTAGCGGCAGACCTGCATCGGCGTGAGGGCTATGTTAAAAATATCGGTGAAGGTGGCGATCTCGATGGCGTTGATACCCGCGCATTTCGCCTGTCATTGCTAGCCGACTTTAACCGTCTGCGTAACATTTTTATCTATGACGAATTTTCTAGTGACAACGATGGTTTTAATATCCATCCGGTAACGGTGTATGAGCCCTCGGGATTGAATCAGCTAGGTATTGCCGATGACGTCAAAGCGGATGTGGCGCGCCTCAAAGCTTTTGGGCCAAGGGTAAATGACTCTGCGTTTAATCAGCATGAACGCAATGACAGAACAACCGTAGTTAACAGAACTGAATTCGAATTCAATGACAATTTAAGTTTGTTAAATATCTTTGGCTACCAGCTTACCGATCTCGACTATGCGCCCAATATTGACGGCTTGGGGCTTTATAAAAGTCCGGTAGTTGAGCAGGGCTTAATGGCGGCATTTGGCCCAACATTTAAGGACTCGCAAACCTCGATTGTTAAGGCGCGCCTCATCGACAAGACCAAACAAATCAGCAATGAATTGCAATTGCGCGGCAATGCCTTTGAAAATCGTTTGGATTGGCTCGTTGGTGCCTTTTACTTGAAAAATGAACCCGACGAAATTGGTCAAATTAATGCCACTACCGTTTTCCAAACACGGTATGAAACCACGATTCCGGGCATGGAAGTAGGTTATACCAATGGTGGCGCGCAGCATTTCTTCTTGACCGACGAATCGCGAGCTGTATTTGCTCATGGTGAGTACGATCTTACTGAAGCACTCGCTTTAGAAGTAGGTGTTAGATACACCGAAGATGAGTTTGAGCTGTGTCTAGGCTCGGATAAAAAGCCCCAGTGGCTGGCTTCTGATCCAACCTATTTCGACGAGGGCGCCTGTCGCAGTGGCGATGCATCAGTTATCGTAAACTCTGCCGTGGTCAAGGATAGTTCAGACGCCGTTACCTGGTCGGTGGGTTTAAATTGGCAAGCGACTGACGACGTATTCGCCTATGGCGTGGTGCGCCACGGTTATCGAGCTGGTGGCGCTAACGGCCCAATCTTTAGCGGCGATCTTAAGAATTATCAAACCTTTACTGCGGAAGAGGTTGATGATTTTGAAATTGGTGTTAAAGCCGACTGGCATGTCAATGATATTCCAGTGCGTACCAATGTGTCGTATTTCTACGGGGAATACACCAATGCTCAAGGTGACTTGGCTGGTGGTGTAACGACGGCTAGAAACTGTACACCAACAGGTTCTGCGCAGCCCGGGGTAGATCCCGACGGTGATTGCAGTGCCGCCAATGATCCGACAGGTGGCGCAATTGTGCTAAATGTTGGCGATACTAGCGTAAGCGGTGTTGATATGGCGGTTTCTGCGCGGCTCACTAAGGGCTTGACTGTAAGCCTTAACGCAACGGTTCAGGATGCAGACGTCGATAAGGTTTATAAGCAAGAGAATAGCTATATTGATGCCAAGATTGGCGGTGTAATCCCGTTCTTGTATTTCACAAACTCGGTGATTCAGAGCAACGTGAATTACAGTGTGCCAATGGATAATATTGCCGATGAGTTGTCTTTGAATCTTAACTATTACAAAACCTCTGCAGCCGATAAAGGCGACACTGATATCCCAGCATATGATCTGATTAATTTACGCGCTGACCTGTATCGTGTGGCATCGACTAATATCGACGTTGGTGTGTTTATTAATAATGTTAACGATGAGGAGTACGCCATTTCATCGTCTATTTCCAGCAGAGCTCTTGGTTTAGATTCGTTTGTTTTCGGGCCACCGCGCTTGTTTGGTGTAGATGTGCGCTACACCTTCTAAGTGACGTAGTCTGCTAAAACCTGAAGCCGCCGGTAGTGAATACCGGCGGCTTTTTATTGAATAAGGAGTTTGGAATATGGATGAGCAGATAGATTACGCCGAGATGGAGGCGAAGCTGCGATCGCGGGTAGAAACCCTACTTAATGGCAAAATGACGGCGATGGAGCGTCAGGTTAGATGGCGACCGTCATGGTTTGCTGACGTAGAAACCGTAAGCGGTATTAAAAAACTTTATATTCGTGGTGATCGCCAAAGTGATGTGGTGCCATTCCCAGAGTTGAAGCGCGAGGCTGATATATTACGAGTGCTGGGCGAACAGGGCATTCCCGCGCCGAAAATATACGGCATGTGCGAGGACCCTGTTGCGATTATTATGGAGTGTTCGCCGGGTAGCCGCGACGTGGCAACCGCGAGCTCGGACGAAGAGCGTCGCTCGGTTGCGCGCCAGTATATTGAATCGCTGATGGCGATGCATAAACTGCCGTTAGAGCCATTTAAGGCAATAGATCTTGAAGTGCCTGTGGGTGCAGAAGAAATTGCGTTGGCAGGCGTAAAAGCGTATATGCCATTGTATCAAAAAAATAAGATTTGCCCTGAGCCCCTTATCGAGTTTTCCCTGCGGTGGCTGCGCGACAATATTCCAATGCACCGCACTCGCGCGAGCATGATTGCTTTTGACGCGGGCCAATTTTTGTTTAGCGAAGGCAAAATAACGGCGTTTTACGATTTTGAATTTGCGATGATTGGCGATGCCATGACCGACTTGGCCACCATGTCGATGCGCCATTCCTACGAGCCCACGGGCGACACGATGTCATCCTTACTCACGTATTACGAAGAGCTGTCTGGCGAAAAACTTGATATCAGTGTGGTGCGCTATCATCACGCAGTATTTGCTACGGTTGCCTGCATGCAGTTTGCTGGCGCGATTAAAAATCCCAAGCCTGGCGATCCGCACGATGTGTATCTTGAGTGGGATATTGCACTGCGAAAAACCCTGCTTAATGCGCTGTCAAAAAATATGGCAGTGGACTTAGTGACTGCCCCTGTGCCGACAGCGCAAGACAGTAATTTAGCCGCGCTTTACACCATGCTTAATGACAGCGCTGAGCAGCTGTCCGCCGATACGCCATTGCAAGAGGCGGGTAAAAAGTCGACCCAGCGCTTAGTGGAATACGCAACGGTAATGAGCCGCTATGGCAGTGAGCTTGAGCGATTGGCAATAGTCGAAGCCACGCCTTTTGTTGGTGACTGCCAGTCATCGACTGAGTTGGACGAGAAGCTTGAGGCTTTTGTGAAGCAAGCTGGGCCGGAGCACAATGCCGCGTTGTTGCAGTATTTTTCCAAGCAACTATCGCGGCGCATGGCGGTTTGTGCCGATATAGAAATTGGTATCTCTGCTCAGCATATTCAGGATGATATTTTAGGCTGAGCTGGACAGTTTAAATTACTAAAAGGCGTCCAGAATAGACCTGCTTAGCGGGTCTATTCTGGCGCGGACTGTTAGTCCTCGCCAACATAGGGCGCGGTATGCGCCCAGCGCTCGATTAAGTCGGTGCGACGCGCGGCCCCTAAACCGGCTTTGTCCTCTTCATCGGCGGGGTGGATAAAGGTTGGCCCATTGGGTAATTCTCGCAGTGCCACTGTCACGACGTCTTCGGGTTTGTATACGCCGGGAATCGTTTCTTGATCCCAGCCGTCTATTTTCGATTCCGCCATTTGCTTGCGCAGGGTAGGGGTGTCGACGACCATGATTAAGAAGTTTAATACATCAATATTTTTGTCTCTTAGCTCCATCCATAAGGACTCGCCAAAATTCAGCATAAAGCCTTTGCTTGCGGTATACATTGCATATTTCTTATTGCCGCCAAGGGCGGCGTGCGAGCCCATTAACAAGATGCCGCCCCTGCCGCGGGCCAAGAGTTTTTGGCCGACGTAGTGACTAATTTCCATCAAGCTACTGGCACCTAATGCCAGTAGATCTTGCCAAGTTTTGAGGGGGGCCTTTAGAAAGGTGCTCGCGTAGGCTGGCGCACCGGCGTTGTAGACCATTAGGCCAATATCAATGCCCTCGAGTTCGCTGCAAATACTGGCAACACTGTTGTCGAGGCTGAGGTCGGCGGCAATAACTTTACTTGAAACGCCGTGCTGGGTGCTAAGTTCCTCTGCGAGCGTCCCTAGCGCTGCGGCGTTTCTTGCTACTAACACGCAGTTCAGCCCCTTGGCGGCAAGCTGGTGGGCACAGGCTGCGCCGGTGCCATGAGAGGCGCCAACGATAAGTGCCCAAGGGCCGTATTTTTCTAAAAATGCCTGATCATTTGTATACTGCTCCAAAACCTTCTCCTATTATTCTTCATTAAAATATTGTTGTTCTAGCATTGGTGTTTGTTTCCAGTCGCTACTCTTTAACCAGTAATAGACTGCTCGCCAGTGGCCCACCGCCTGCCGCCGCCACCGCAACATTGTGGGCCGGGAGTTGACGTTCACCACTGCGCCCCCACAACTGCTCACAGGCTTCCACGATATAACCTAGGCCGTGGGTGCGGCCACCAGACAACTGCCCGCCATTGGTATTAATTGGCAGCTCGCCTTGGCGTGAAATACGACTGCCGCCGTCGACAAAGGCGCCGCTCTCGCCTCTGGGGCAAAGCCCTAGGGCCTCGAGCCAAATAAGTGCAAAGATTGAAAAGCCATCATAGAGCTGGGCGTTACCGATGTCTTTGGGCTTGTAGTCGCTGCGCCGCCACATCATTTCTGCGGCGTCAATGGCGGCCATGCCGGTGAGGTCAATTTGGTCCCAGCTCCAGGGTTGCTTGAGTGCAGATCCTATTCCATCGATGCAAATCGGGGGATTGCGCAAGTCTTGGGCAATGTCTTTGCGCGAGAGAATAATCGCTATGGAATTGTCGCAGTGAACATCACAGTCAAATAAACGCAGCGGCGAGGAGATCATTCGCGACGATAAATACTGTTCCATCGACAGCGGCGTGCGAAATACTGCATTGGGATTTAGCTCGGCGTTTTTTCGGCAGGTAAGCGCAATTTGAGCGAGCTGTTCTTCGGTGGTGCCGTATTCGTGAAAGTGGCGCTGGGCATACATGGCTGCCAAATTGATGGCTGAGCGCACATTGAATGGGGTGTACCACTGCCAGAAAAAACTACTGTCGCGGCCAATCGTTTTGTTATTGAGGGCAGAGGCGGTTTTGTCAGTTTGGCGCCGGCTCGACTCAGTGATAGTGCGGAAAACCAATACGTGCTTGCACAGCCCAGTGGCAATTGCCATCGCGCCATTGATAATGCCGGCGAGTGGGCCGGGTGCTTCGTAACCGGCGCCAAACCAATTTACCTTTAAGCCAAGTGTGGAGATAAGCGCATTGGGGCCGATTGGCGAGAAAGCATCGCCGTTATTATTGTCGCCGGGCCAGCAGGCAACGCCGTCGATATCATCCTTTGTTAAACCCGCGTCAGCCAGGGCTTTAAAACAGGCGTCGGCGGTTAATTGCATCGCCGATTGCTGCGAGGGGCGGCCGACTTCCGATTGGCCGATGCCAGAGATCGCGACGTTTTTTTCACCGATATAGTCTGCGCTCATGACACTACCTCAAATTGGGGGATCCAGACGTCTTCAAATTGCACAAAGTGGACGACAACGCGTTGATTGATCGCAACCGACTCTGGCGCACAGCCTACAATATTACTCACTAGGCGCAGGCCCACTTGTTCGTCGAGTTCGATAATGGCGATAACATAGGGCACCTCTAGGTCGTCGGCCCAGGGCTGGTAATTAATCGTGAAGCTAACAATGTGGCCATGACCAGACACCGCGCGCGGGGACACCTGGGCGCTATTGCAGCGGGGGCATATGGCGGCAGGGGGGTGAAAATACTGCTCGCAGTCTGCGCAGTGGTGAATTAGCAGGGTTTGCTGCTCGCCACCTTGCCAGAATGGTTGGTTGTCGCTATTGAGCGCGGGGAGCTTTCTGCTCATAATTTTTGCCCTTGTGCTGCTGTTGTCATTATCTTTTTACCTGCAGTCAAATGAACTGCTGACTAAGTTTGTAGACAGAATATACAAATATGTTTAGTATTTTCCAATGATAAATTGATAAAAACAAATTTAGCTGTGATTTAACCCTGTTTTCTACCTTGAGCAGGGCGCGCAAAATGACGAGGCTGTCGGCTGAGGTGTTGCGCATCACAGAATCCAAGTTGGGAGTAATACGTGCGTTTAGTCACCTATCTTGATAGCAATGGGCTGCCACGTGCAGGCGCATTTATTGAGCACGATCAAGCGGTTGTCGACTTGCAAGAGGCGTCAAATCTGGTGTTTCAGAAGCATAGTGCAGCTTTTACTAGTGTGCTCGCTTTATTAGAAGGCGGCGAAGAGGCGATGCAAGCGGCGCGAACCCTAGTTACTAGGGCGCCATCGGCGGCGGTGTTGGAACGCAGTTCCCTAAAGCTGTTAGCGCCGATCCAGCCGCCGCCGCAGATTCGCGACTGCTCCTGCTTTGAATTGCACTTAGAGCAATGCTACGCGGCGGCAAGACGTGCCAAAGTGGCCCGCGAAGCTGACCCAGAAGCCGCGCTGCGCGCGATAGATACCAGCGAAGACGACCGAGTGCTTGAAACCTTTCGGCGCCAGCCTATTTACTATAAAGCTAACCGCTTTGCGGTTATTGGTCCAGATGAGCCTATTTTATGGCCGTCTTACAGTCGCTTAATGGATTTTGAATTGGAGCTGGCCTGCTATATTGGTAAGGGTGGCAAAAATATTCGCCGCGACCAAGCCAAGGCGCACATCGCGGGCTATACCATATTTAACGATATGAGTGCGCGCGACGCCCAGGGCCGAGAAATGCCCGGCAAGCTCGGTCCTGCCAAGGGCAAGGACTTCGATACCGGCAATGTTATGGGTCCCTGCTTGGTTACCGCAGACGAGATTGAAGACCCCTATAATTTAACCATGATAGCGCGGGTTAACGGCGAGGAGTGGGGGCGTGGAAGCAGTGCCGATATGCACTGGCAATTCGAAGATTTAATTGAGCATATCTCTCGCGACGAGACTTTACACACCGGCGAGGTTTTAGGTTCTGGAACGGTTGGTAATGGTTGCGGTTTAGAGCAGCTACGCTACCTAAAACCCAATGATCTAATAGAGCTAGAGATCGAACAGATTGGTATCTTGGCAAGCCGAATAATTAAACCCGAATAATAAATTTTGCTCGCTGCGCGCTGCAGCGGCCAATCGTTTTCAAAGGAGAGTAGTGATGAGTGCTAACACTGAAAGAAAATTAGCAGACGGATCCACCATTTCAGATCTTATTGATTTGGAGCGCAGAGAGGTACAGCTGCGCACCTTGGCAGATCGAGAAATATACGAGATTGAGCAGGACAAAATATTCGGTAAAACCTGGTTGCTGCTCGGCCATGAATCAGAAATTCCTGATGATGGGAATTTTATTCAGCGCTTTATGGGCGACGATTCAGTCATCGTGGCGCGTCATAAAGGCGAAGTGTTTGTTTCGCTTAATGTTTGCCCTCATCGCGGTATGAAGATTACCACTCAAGATGCGGGGAGCACGTCAATTCATAAGTGCATATACCACGGCTGGGCGTTTCGTAGTAATGGCGAATTTTTGGGTTCGCCGGTTGCTGACCAGTGTATGCATGGCAAGATCCGCGGCAAAGATGAACTTGGCCTCCAACAGGCGCGGGTAACCCTGTACGGCGGTCTAATTTTTGCTACTTGGAATATCGATGGCCCCTCGTTTGAAGATTTCCTCGGCGACGCCAAATGGTATTACGATATGCTGTTCTGCCGCTCAGATGGCGGCATGGTAGTGGCAGGGCCACCGCAGCGCTTTGTGGTTCGCGCCAACTGGAAAGCGGCCGGCGAGCAATCGGCTGCTGATGGTTTCCACACGCTTATGCTCCACCGCTGGTTGGGCGAAGTGGGTAACTACAAAAAGGACGACGGCGAGAGTGGCGATCTTACTCCTGAAATGTTTGGCGCAGAAGTAAGTTCGCCCCACGGTCACGCTCTGCGCTGTATCGACTTAAATCGCAAGATTCGCCGCCTAACCGGTAAAGATCCCGAGGAGCTGTCGGTAGAAGAAAAGCTTCGCGTACTGCCGCCACCGGGCATGACCGCAGACGCCTTTACTCAGCTTAAAAAGAACCTATCACCAGAGCAGTTAGAAGCCATGGCATGGATGCCGCCCCAAGTCGGCGGGATGTTCCCCAATGTACTATTTGGCTTTGTGTATATTCCTCAGGCAGACGGGAGCGTAGTGGGTTCGATGACCTTGCACGCCTATGTACCCAAAGGACCTGACAAACTGGAGTTTATTAACTGGATCTTTGTTGAAAAGGACACCCCGCCAGAATTGCGCGAAAAAATGGTTATGCAGACCATTCAGTTGTTTGGTACCTCTGGCATGGTTGAGCAAGATGACTCAGACACTTGGCCACACATGACTTTGACCGCGAAAGGTCCCCAGGGCCGTCATTCAACCATGAAGTATCAGGCAATTTATGAAACGGGCAAGCCCGAGGGTTGGCCGGGGCCAGGTATCGTTAACGAGGGCTTCACCAAAGATGATACCCAGTGGCATTGGTGGAAGTATTGGCATGCGCTAATGACTGCCGAATAAAAAAACGTCCACTATTAAAAAGAATGCAGAACAGGTGAGATCATGACTACAGCAAACGAACCGGTGAATTTTTTTGAACAATGTGCAGATGAAATTGCCATTGGCTCCGATGTTTACAATCAAGCTTTGGGCTTTTATTACGCTGAAGCGCGAATGTTAGATAATTTGCGATATATGGATTGGGTCGAAACACTGACCCAAGATATTAAATACAATGTTCCGCTTCGCCAGACCCGTCTGGTGAAAGACAATGAAGCGTCTATTATTTATAGCATGCGCCATATGCACGAGGACTATCGCTCTTTGATGGGCCGCGCGCTGCGTCTTAGCGGCAATAGCGCATGGGCGGAAGATCCGGCGTCACGGACTAAACGTTTTGTGAGCAATGTACAGGTATTTGAAACGGCAACGCCAGGTGAGTACGCGGCGCTAAGCTATTTGCTTATTACTCGAAACCGCTTTGACGATGACCACTTTGATTTAATCCCCTGCGAGCGACGCGATATTCTTCGCTTGCAAGACGGTGTTTTGAAGTTGGCTCAGCGCGACATAATATTGGATCAAGTGTTATTGGGTACGCCCAATCTGGCTATCTTCCTGTAATAGCGAACTGATGGCACGCAGTAGTGATATTGCGTGCTTAATCCTGGGAACTATCGCTAGGGAGTTGGCGTTCGCGTTTGAACGCTATTGTTAGTCTACATCGTTGGTGTTTTAAGCCAGTCTTGATCATCCGCACACAATGACGCTGGGTTATCACTAAAATCTAAGGTAGAACCCACCATTCTATGGGCTTGGCTCGCGCGCTCGGTCTGCTGTACATAACAGTAGCCCAAGGGTTTTGCGTGTTGCTCAAGATCAAGATTGCGCAGGCGGCCCAGCGAGATAACGGCACCGCGGCGCAGCACCAAGGCGGCCTCGGCCATGTCGGTGTCTAGCGTCGTTCTGGCCCAGGCTGCCATGCCGCGTTGCAAGGACACGCCGGCAAATTTCGGGGGCGCCACAATAAAATTATTTTCGATTTGCCAGCATAGAATTTCTTCGCCGTTGCGCCATAGGCGTGCCGTAGTGCCGCCATTCACGTGGCGAGGTACGGCGATGTCGTAGCGGCGCTGATCTGCGCCCTTGGCCATTGCGGCAACGGCTAGTCCGGCCATATCGAGTTGATGGGTGCATTGCAGGCGTGCATCTATCCGCTGTGGCAGGGTGTGGAGCACCTCATCTATTGCAAGGCCTTGCAATGCCTCTAGTTCTGGCCCCGCTTGCGCACAGAGGCTGTAAGGGGTGCGTAGGCCTGCAGTGTCTATCGCGTTAATCGTATTGTCTTTAATGGTGATGGCGACCCGAAAATGATGATAGTCGTCTTCCAGTGCACATTTGATCACAGTGGCGGAGTTGGCGCGATGTACCATAATCTCAATACGTCTTAAAAAGCTGGGCATGCGAACTCCGGTAGGAAAATTTTAAAAGATACACTATTATTCAAACTGTCTAATTATAAAAGAGTTGTCAATAGAGAGATAAGAAATATGGCGATGTTGAAAAACAAAGTGGCTTTTATCACCGGCGCTGGTGGTGGTATTGGCAGAGGTATCGCGCGTCGCTTTGCCCGCGAGGGTGCCTGCGTAATTGTCGCTGAAATTGATGAGCACAGCGGGCGCGAAACTGCCGCTCAAGTCGATGAACTGGGCGGGCAGGCGCTATTCGTGCGCACCGACGTTACCGATAAAGCCTCGCTACTGGCCGCGATAGACGCGGGGGTAACTCGCTTCGGCGGTTTAGATATTTTGGTAAACAACGCCTTTGTACCGTCGGCGAATGTGTTACTAGAAGACAAAACCGACGAAATGCTTGAGCGCACTCTAACTTCAACCGTTAAAGCCAGTTGGTGGGCGATGCGCGCAGCGCTGCCGCACATGAAACTGCGCGGTGGCGGCAAAATCATTAATTTTTACTCCATTGATGTTGATGTGGGCGCGTGGTTACACGCTGACTACAACACCGCAAAAGCGGGGGTTGTCGGCCTAACGCGCAGCGCTGCGGCCGAGTGGGGGCGTTTTAATATTACGGTAAACGCCATTGCACCAACCGCAATGGGCGCCACCTTTCATAAGTTTGCCGAAGAGAATCCAGGCTTTGCCGAACGGGCGGCGGCTATGCGGCCAATGGGGCGCTGCGGCGACCCAGAGAACGATATTGGCCCCGCAGCGCTATTTTTGGCCAGTGACTTATCTTGCTACGTTACCGGTGAAACCTTGCATGTGGACGGTGGCTTGCACCTGCCGGGTTATAACTCTCGGCCTGAGCATATCGCGACTCGAGAATACTAGAGTGCCCGCTAATTTACTTGTCTAGGTGCCTCTTGCGGCAAGTAAATTAACCTTAAGTGTACTTGTAGGGTTGTTCAGTTACGGGCTTGTTAAGCTCATTTCACTCCTTTAAAATAAAAATATTAGACATAAATCAGATTAGTGTTTATATTTGATCTAGTTAAGCCGAAAAGGCTGGTTTTTAACTGTCTTAAATAAAAATGATAGATAGCGCTGCCACTCTCGGATGCGACTGTCGCCTAGGAGGAATTCCCTAATGCTTATTGATCTTCATGCGCACGCCCCCCATCCCGATTATTACAATCAACATCCCCACTGGGGGCCGGCATTTGAGTCGCAAAGCGATGGTGATATCAAATTGCGAGTTGGTGAGTGGATTTTGACACTTGGTGCACCAGAGCGAAAAGCTGCTCTGCGTCAGGCACATGCAGAGGGTAAAGCCCTGCAAGTTGAAGAATATATGGCGAAATGGCGCGACCCTAAAAACCGCGTCGCGGGAATGGACGCAGCGGGTCAAAATCTCCAAGTTGTTTCGGTTCCTAGTCACTGCTATATGTATTGGGCGGAGCCCGAGTTTGCTGTGCCATTTGCACGCAAGGTAAACGATGTATTGGCAGAGTACTGTTCAGGTGCACCAGATCGCCTAATGTTTTGGGCGCACGCGCCATTAAATGTTCCCCAAGAAGCGGCTAAGGAAATTCGTCGCGCTTGTACTCAGCTCGGCGCAAAAGGCTTGGTGGCTGGTGGTTCTAATTTTGGCGGTTTGGAATACGACTCACCTGAACTTGACTGCGTATGGGCGACCTTATGCGATCTCGATTTGCCGATCTTTGTTCACGGCTACAACCAATCTGTAACCTGGGGCGACAAAGCCAATACCGATCGTTACGAAACCACAGCTATTGTTGGTATGAATTACGATGAAACAAAATGTTTCTGGTATTTAATTAACGGCGGCGTACTCGACCGTTTCCCCAAACTGAAAGTGTATATCACTCACGGCGGCGGCTATGTGCCGTATCAATTAGGTCGCTTTGCTGGGACAAACCCTAATTTAGACACTTACCACAATAAGCGTCCTTTCCTCGATTACATGAAAAACTTCTACTTCGATGTTGAATTGCATGAGCTGCCAATGCGTCAAGCAATGATTGAAATCATCGGTGCAGACCGGGTTTTATACGGCTCAAATTTTGGCGGTAGCGACGCAGTGCGTCACGATCTTACGGAAGGTTTGCGCTTGTCCGACGAGGACTTGCAGCGTATTCGTTGGAAGAACGCCTGTGAATTACTGCATCTTGATCCGGCTAAAATTGGTGGTCCAGGTACGAGTGTCTGAGTATGAAATTAGCCCGCTGCGAATTAGAAAAGCGCGTGTTCTGGGCGAAAGTCGATGAGCACGCAAACACCCTAAGCGTCATTGCAGGATGCTTCAGTGAATGGGGGAAAGCGCTGACTCGCGCAATTACCGCGGGGCAGCCCAGTGCTGACGTCTTGCCCTTAACAGGTGAAACCCTGGCTTTATCGGCGGTGCGTTTATTGCCGCCGGTGGAGCCGGTGAATCGGGTTGTTGTTGCAGGCGCAAACTATGCCAAGCATTTGGCGGCCGATTTTGGTTTGGCCTCGCCATCTCAGCCGGTGGCTTTTTTAAAAGCTTACGGCGCGCTTATTGGCGCTAACGACGAGCTGCGCTACCCGCCACTGACCACCAAGCTTGATCATGAGGTCGAGCTGGTTGTGGTGATTGGCGATTCGTCTATTGACGCCAGCAAGCCAATAGACAGCGTGTTGGGTTATACCGTTGGCAATGACGTTAGCGCTCGGGATTTACAGCACAGCGGTCCCAAAGGTATTGGCATGGATTTATTCGCCGCCAAAAGCCAAGACAAAACCACCGGCGTTGGACCGTGGATTGTCACTAAAGACGAATTCCCCACAGGCAGCCCAGTATTGAGTTTGCAGCTATTGGTTGATGGTGAGCTTCGTCAAGATGGTAGCACTGGGGATATGACCTGGGACGTTGGCGAGTTAATTAACTTTGTGCAAATTAGGTCGAGCTTCGCGGCGGGCGATATCTTGTTTACCGGCTCACCGGATGGGGTGGGGCAGGGTACCGGAAAATTCCTGAATTCCGGCGAACTTGTTGAGGCGAAAATTGACGGTATTGGTTCACTGAAAAATCGGGTGTCGGCTAAGCAAGGCTAAATCGCTCGCGGTGAATGTCGTAAATTATTTTTAGGTAAGAAAACATGATCAGTAAACGCAGTTCAGTTGTGGTGGTGGGTTCCGGCTTAATGGGCACTGGCATTGCGCACGCTTTTATCAGCAATGGCTTTCCCTGCTGGCTGGTAGATATGAATGAAGCCGCCTTGGAAAAATCCGTTGCCAATATTCACGGTATTCTGGACGGCGGCGTCAAGTTGGGCAAGGTGAGTGCTGACGATGCCAGCGCTGCTAAACAGCGTCTAATGACGGCGACATCGATTAATGAGTCGCAAAAAGAAGCCAGCCTGTTAATCGAAACCGTATCTGAAAATCTCGCGGTTAAGCAGTCGGTACTTAAAACGGCCGAATCAGTTTTAAACGAAGACGCCATTATTGCAACAAACACCTCGGCGCTTAGTGTTACCGAGATTGCCAGTGTTCTGGATAGTCCGAACCGAGCTATTGGTATGCACTTTTTCAACCCAGTTCATAAAATGAAGCTGGTTGAGCTAGTCTTGGGTTTGGCGACCGACGAAGAAACGGTTGCTATCAGCCGCTCGTGGTGCGAAAGCATTAAGAAAACCTCCATTCTTGTTAATGAATCTCCGGGCCTGACCACCAGTCGCATGTCGGCAATGGCAGGCAATGAGGCAATGTGGATGTTGCAAGAGGGCACCGCCAGCGCGGAAGACATCGACACCGCACTGCGCATGGGATTTAACCATCCAATGGGGCCGCTGGAATTGGGCGACTTGACAGGTTGGGATACCCGACTCGCGGTGTTGAAATACCTACATTCAACCTTGGGTGAAAAATTTCGTCCCTGCCCGTTAATTATTAAAATGGTTGCCGCCGGCCGCTATGGTCGTAAAACTGGCCACGGTGTTTACCAATACGATGCCGACGGTAAGCGTGTTCCCGGTTCTGGCATGAAGGGCAGCCTGCTGTGAGCGAGACCTATATTGTCGATGCGCTGCGCACCCCAGTTGGCCGCTACACTGGCAGCTTAGCGGGGATTCGCGCCGACCATCTCGCTGCGCATGTTTTGAACGGATTGCTACAGCGCAATAGCAGTATTGCTGCCGAGCAAATTGACGACGTGATATTCGGCTGTGTAACCCAAGTTGGTGAGCAGTCGGCGAATATTGCTCGTACTGCTTTATTGAGTGCGGGCTGGCCGGATTCGGTGCCGGGCCTGACCATCGACCGCAAATGCGGCTCGGGTGAGGTTGCTGTGCATTTGGCCAAAGGTCTTATATCCAGCGGCGCGGCCGATTTAGTTGTGGCTGGCGGCGCCGAAAATATGAGCCGTGTCAAAATGGGCGGCAACCGCGAGATTTACGGCGAAGCCTTTGGCTGGATGATTGAACAACGCTTTGAGCTAACCGGCCAGGGCGAAGCAGCCGAGCGCCTTGCCGATAAGTGGCAGCTGAGCCGTGAAGACCTCGATAATTTTGCGGTGCGCAGTCATTTGCTGGCCGCAAAAGCGGCAGCCGCTGGGTATTTCGACAATGAAATTCTTCCCGTGCCCATTAAGACCTTGCAAGACGCTGACGCGATTACTGAACGTGAAGAATTAGCGGCGGATGAAACAATTCGCCCCGGTAGCAATGTCGAAAAATTAGCGACCTTGAAAACCAGTTTCCGCGAAGCCGGTCGCTTAACCGCGGGTAACTCTTCGCAGATTTCAGATGGCGCGGCGCTGTTATTACTTGCCTCAGAAAATGCCTGTAAAGAGTTTAACTTGAAGCCTAGGGCACGGGTGCTTGCGTGTTTGACCGTCGGCTCTGATCCGACCTTAATGCTGACTGGACCGATTGCCGCGACCCGTAAAGTGTTGGCCAAAGCGGGCTTGTCGATTGCCGATATTGATTTATTTGAAATTAATGAAGCCTTCGCAACCGTGCCCTTGGTCTGGGCCAAAGAAATGCAGGTGAGCCATGAGCGCCTGAATGTTAATGGCGGCGCGATTGCCTTGGGGCATCCGTTGGGCGCTAGCGGCGCCAGAATTATGACCTCGATGCTTAATGAGTTGGAGCGGCGTGGCGGACGTTACGCCTTGCAAGCAATTTGCTGCGCGGGTGGTATGGGCACCGCAACGATTATTGAAAGGCTTTAAGAAAAACCATAGCCAGTATGAACGGTAGTAGCTAAATACGCTTTTTTAATAGAAGCGATAATAAAAGTACTAGGAATAAAAATGCATATTGACCTCAGTGGTAAACGGGTAATTGTGACTGGTGCATCGCGGGGCATAGGCCGCGCTATTGCCCTGGCTTTTGCCGCCGAGGGCGCCAATGTTGCGGTGTGTGCACGCGACCATGAAGCAATCACAGATACCGGCGCGGTCTTGGCCGAGCAGGCGGCTGATGTTATCGCCAAGTCGGTAGACGTCACTGACAGCGAGGCAGTCAATGTCTTTGTTAACGAGGTTGTTGCACGCTGGGGTGGGGTCGATGTACTCGTCAATAATGCGGGTCAGGGGCGCGGCGGTAATCTCGACACCCTAAACCCCGAGGATATTTTAGAGCACGCCAATATTTTGCAAATGGGCCATTTTCGTTTTACTAAAGCGGTGGTACCCCATATGCGCAAGCAACAGTGGGGGCGAATTATTGAGATAAATGCCCTTGCTGGAAGCATCCCCACGCCAGAAGGTATTCCCTCTGTTATCAACCGTGCCTCCTGTCTTGCCTTGTCTAAAACCTTGGGCATGAATTTGGCAAAAGACAATATTTTGGTTAACAGCCTAAATATGGGTTGGATTGATACTGGACAGTGGGATCGCCATTACCGAGAAATGGGGCCTGGTGTTAGCCGCGAAGAATTTGATGAGATGGTGTTGAAAGTAGTACCGATAGGCCGTTTTGGCAAACCCAGTGATGTCTTTGGCATGGTTTTGTTTTTGGCCAGTGACTACGCCGGTTTTATCAGTGCGGCATCTATTGATATATCCGGCGGCATGCAGGGTCAGATTGCCTACTACCCCACATTAAAAAAAGATTTTTACGACATGGTTAGCGCCAGAGCTAAAGACTAATAAACCTAAGAAGATAAATAGGGAGTTCACAATGTTTGACCTATTGATGAGTGCCGACATGATGCTGGAAGATCCAGACGGTATGGCGGAGTTGCTAAACCAAAAGCTGGGTATTCATAAACACGAAAACTGGCGCCAAGCCTTCGATAACCACCCCTATATAGCCCACTTTTTGCGGGTGCATAAATCTTTGGCGGTATCGCCAACCCGTATTGAGCCCCAGTGGCATTTGGACGCGCCAAACCCTGGCGACCCAATGTTTCATGATTTTTTAGAGAGCCTAAAAGATTATCAGGGTCGGCATCGCCCGATGGTGACCCATGCGGTCGTCATTACCTTGCCTAACGAGAAATTTAGCGCATTTATCGATAAGTTAATGCGTCGCAAACTGCCCTTTAGAATGGCGCAGCGCACCCCAGAGATGCCATTTGACCGCCTGTGGCTTGGCACCTCGCCAGAGAACCCAACATACTCGCCCGAAGTAGATGGGGGCTTGTGCATTGAGGTAATGGGTACTGAGCCGCTGCAAATGCCTGCTGAGGTTTTTGCCGAAACAGCAATGCAACCGCGCAATGCACAGCCAGCTGATATGGTTCGGGTAAGCGCTCGGGGCTTTTTGGTGCGGGATCTGGACGATGTATTACTGCGTTTGTCGAGCAACTTAGATTGGGAACCCGATACCGTTGAGCAGCTGAACAAAGAAGGTTATCGCCGTGCGCGTATGCCGTTCCGCGCCCCAGCCAGTGCTAGTCTAGATTTACTGCAGCCCAGCCGCTGGGATGGTGATGCGGGCTTGTACTTAAATAATTGGGGCCCCGGTTTGTATTACATCCGTGTTTCGGTCAATAACCTGCAGGCCAAGGCCGAGGATTTACGCGCCCGCAATGTGGCTTTCACTTGGATTGAAGAGTCTGAGGCCGTTGGCGGCAAATCTCTGATTCGGGTTGACCCCAGCGAGCTTCGGGGTCAACTATTTGAGTTTGAGGAGGCCTAACGTGGAGGCGTGTACGCAGATAATCAATGACTCGGTGCGAGTCGAACGTCAGGATAATCTTGCGTGGGTGGTATTAACCCGCGCCAAGCAGATTAATGCGATTAACGATGAAATTCGCCATGGCGTGCCGGAGGCCTTGCGGCAGCTAGATACTGACCCGTCGGTGCAAGTTATTGTTATTCGCGGCGATGGCGAGCGCGGATTCTGCGCTGGGGCAGATATTAAAGAGCAGCGGCCGGTTGAAACCTCGATTCAAATCCGTAAACGTATCGGCCAAAATCGCTGGGTTGAAAGCATCGACACCATTGCTAAGCCGGTTATAGCCGCGATTCACGGTTACTGCATGGGTGGTGGCTTAGAATTGGCTCTTGGCTGTGATATTCGTATTGCGTCGCCAGATATTGTCATGAGCCTGCCAGAAACTGCATTGGGACTTATTCCCGGTGGTGGCGGTACTCAGCGTCTGCCGCGTTTAATAGGAGAGGCCAAGGCGCTAGATTTAATGCTAACGGGCGAACGTATAACGGCAAACGAAGCGTTGGCGCTGGGTATTGTTACCCGCGTAGCTAGCTCTACAGAAACTTTTTTAACAGAGGTTGCTGAGTTAGCGCAGAGAATTGCCAAGCGGCCGCCGCTCGCAACCGAGTATCTTAAACGCGCAGTGAAGTCAGGCGCCGATATGGATTTGCGTAAAGGTTTCGATTTGGAGTTGGACTTGTTTGCACTATTGAAACTGTCTGACGACGCCAAAGAAGCCGCCATTGCCTTTAAAGAAAAGCGCGAGCCAATCTTTAAAGGTCATTAAAGTCCCAGCGTCAGGAGCTCCAAGAGGTGCACTGACGCGCTATGGCTTGGGATTTTTCTCTTTTATTGCCTTACTTCCCTCTGTAATTACCCGCAAATTCCCTAATCTGGCGTCAATGCCCGACTTAGTGGCGCTATTGCCCAAGCCAATATCCTTAATCCAGCTAGACTGAGCGGTACTTGTTTTTAACCCAATAGGTATTGGCAATGTCCCTGAGTTTTGACAGTGCGCGTCTGCACAACCCCTATTTACGTCCTGAGCATGAAGAGTGGCGCACCCAGCTGCGCAGGTGGCTGAGCCGTGAGGTGGAGCCGTTTTTAAACGATTGGGAAGAGGCGGGGCAGATACCCGCCAGTTTATGGGCTAAGGCCGCCGAGATCGGTGTATTGCAACTGGGCTACCCCGAGCAATACGGCGGTATCTCCGCGGGCATTGATCAGTGGCATATGAATATTGTAAGTGAGGAGTTTACCCGCGCGGGATCGGCGGGGGGCTTGGTGAGTAATTTACTGATTCACGGCATTGGTTTGCCGCCGGTATTAAATTACGGCAGCGATGCAATTAAGCAGTTGGTGGTGCCGCCGGTATTGGCGGGGGAAAAGCGAATTTCACTGGGTATCACCGAGCCCTCGGGTGGTTCGGATGTTGCGAATATTACCACCACCGCGGTGCGCGACGGCGACCACTATATTGTTAACGGCAGTAAAACCTTTATCTCTGGCGCCATGAATGCAGATTGGGTGTCGACTGCCGTGCGCACCGGTGGCGAAGGTGGTAAAGGCGTGTCGATGCTACTGATTCCCACCGATTTGCCTGGAGTGGGGCGCACGCCCTTAGATCGCAAGCAGGGCTGGTGCTGCGCCGATACCGGCAGTCTGTATTTTGACAATGTACGGGTGCCGGTAGGCAATTTGCTGGGTGAAGAGGGCAAGGGCTTCTGGGTGATTATGACAAACTTCAATCCCGAGCGTTTAAGCTTGGCGGTTACCATGGAAGCTGCGGCGCGCGCTTGCCTAGAAGACGCGGTAACGTGGGCACAGCAGCGCAAAACCTTTGGCAAGCGTTTGGCCGATCATCAAGTTATTCGCCATAAAATTGCCAGCATGAAACAGCGCATCAACGCCACCCAGACCTATTTGCAGTACCTTACCCAGGCCTATATTGAAGGCCGCTGTGATCCCGGTGATTTGGCCATGGCCAAAGTACAGGCGAGCGAGACTATGGAGTTTTGCGCCCGCGAGGCGAGTCAAATCCTTGGCGGCGCTAGCTATCTGCGAGGCAATCGGGTTGAGCGGTTTTATCGCGAAGTGCGAGTTAATGCGATTGGTGGCGGTTCTGAAGAAATTATGCGCGATCTTGCCGCCCGGCAGTACGGCCTGTAAGCCAATATAAAAAGGATAAACAATGAGCGAACACAATCATCTGCAAAACAAACAGCGACCAAAGTTGTGGCATTGCTACACTTCCCGTTCACTACGTGCCCTGTGGGCGCTAGAAGAAATGAGTATAGATTATGAACTAGAGACCTTGCCATTTCCGCCCCGCATGTTTGCGCGAGAATTTTTAGAGCTTAATTCACTGGGTACAGTGCCGTATTTCGTCGATGGCGACACCCACATGACCGAGTCTTCGGCGATTGGCTTGTATTTGGTTGAGCGCTACCAGCGCTATGATTTTGGTTTAAAAGCCGATCACCCCGAATACGGCGATTATTTAAACTGGCTGTTTCACAGCGATGCCACCTTAACCTTTCCGCAAACGCTGGTGCTGCGCTACTCCCAGTTAGAGCCGCCGGAGCGTCGTCAGCCCCAAGTGGTTGAAGACTATTACAAATGGTTTTTGGCGCGGCTTAAACGTCTTAATAGTCATATTGTTGGTCGAGAGTTCCTCTGCGATGAGCGCTTTACCGTCGCCGATATTGCCGTGGTATTTGCCCTTTATTTGGGGGATGGCTTGGGCTTGTCACAATTCTATGAACCGCAGGTCTTGGACTACTATCAGCGCATGAGTGCGCGGCCAGCATTTCAAAAAGTGGAGCCGATAGGCAAAGAGCAGTCGCTCTTCTCGCCCACGCCATACCCCTTCGAAAACGTTCCCAATTTATTTAGCTAATACCTTTAACGCATTGTAAAAATAATACGGAGTTACTATGAAATTTAGCGAAGAACACAATGCCATCCGGCAAACCATTGCCCGCTTTATTGATACTGAAATTAATCCCTATGCCGATCAGTGGGAAGCAGACGGTATTTTTCCCGCCCACGAGCTGTTCAAAAAAATGGGTAATCTCGGTCTGCTTGGCATTGCCAAACCGGTCGAGTACGGCGGCATGGGCTTGGATTACAGCTACCAGATAGTGTTTTCTGAGGAGCTAGGGCGTATTGCCAGCGGTGGCGTGTCAATGGGGATTGGCGTGCAAACGGATATGGCGACACCGGCTTTGGCGCGCTTTGGTAGCGACGAGTTGCGCCGCGAATTTTTGGTGCCCGCCATTGCGGGCGACGCGGTATTTTCTATTGCGGTAAGTGAGCCTCACGCCGGTTCAGACGTGGCGGCCATAAAAACCACGGCTAAAAAAGACGGCGGCGACTACGTTATTAACGGCTCTAAAATGTGGATTACCAACTCCACTCAGGCCGACTATTTATGCCTGCTGGCCAATACCAGCGACGACAAGCCGCATCTGAATAAATCGTTAATTGTGGTACCCACTAATACACCTGGCATCTCCTTCTCCGAGCGCCTTAATAAGCTTGGTATGCGCTCATCAGACACGGCTCAAGTGTTTTTCGACAATGTGCGGGTACCTCAGCGCTATCTAATTGGCGAAGAGGGTCACGGCTTTATCTACCAGATGCTGCAATTTCAAGAAGAGCGCTTATTCGCTGCGGCGGGTGGTTTGAAAGGCATGGAAGACTGCATTAACAAAACCATTGAATACACCCGCGAACGGCAGATTTTTGGTAAATCGGTACTCGACAATCAAGTGGTGCATTTTCGCATGGCAGAATTGCAGACCGAGGTCGAAGCCCTGCGCGCACTGGTATACAACGCAGTAGAAGGCTATATCGACGGCGAAGACGTTACCCGCAAGGCTTCTATGGCTAAATTAAAAGTGGGGCGTCTGCTGCGCGAAGTCTCCGACAGCTGTATGCAGTACTGGGGCGGCATGGGATATATGTGGGACAACCCAGTTGCCCGCGCGTATCGTGATAGCCGTTTAACGTCTATCGGCGGTGGCGCCGACGAGGTAATGCTCAGTATTATCTGCAAAACCATGGGGATATTGCCCAGTCACAAAAAGTGATAAATAAAATAAGTCTTGTACGCTAGCAAGGACGCTTACACTTAGCTGCAATAGGCAGTTGGTTTTATAATTGGCAAAAAAAGCCTGCCACAAGGGCAGGCAAAGTCACTTGGGTGATTTCTACATAAAGTTGTAAGCGAAGCTAATGCCGTAGGTAACAGGTTTGGCGGCATATCTAACTAGCACGTCTTGGGTTACAAACTGATTGCTCCAGTAGTACTCGTCGGTTACGTTGCGGCCCCACACGGTGGCAGTCCAAGTACCGTCTAAGGCCTCGACACCAGCGCGAAGATCCACGGTGGTGAACGAGTCAATACGGGTCTTGTCTGGATCGCCGAAGGTAGAGTTGGCTTCACTGTTATAAAGCAGATTCGCACCAACAAAGCCGCCGATGTTTTCATTGATTGGGCGACGGTAATCAACATCGGCAACAAAGTGCATTTCAGGGGTAAAGGGCAAATCTGAGCCGCTGAAATCACCTTGCTCGCGCACACCATTCAGGCCGTCTTCATCTTGTCCGGTGGTTGGGTTAACAAAGGTATACCACTCTTTAACCTCGGTGTTCACATAGGTGCCGGAGCCGCGTAGCAATAGACCGTCTATTGGGCTGTAAGTTAATTCTATCTCAGCGCCCTGGATGGTGGACTCTGGGATGTTAACCAAGCGGTCTAGCTGGTTGTATACAGGATCTTTTACACTGCCGCGCACTTGTTTGTCGTCGTACTGGTAGTAAAAGATAGCTGAGTTCAATTGCGCTTTGCCTTCTGCAAAGCTCCACTTTAAACCGCCTTCTAATGCTTGCACAGATTCCTGCGTTACTGGTTCAAACTGCGAGGTGGTTGAGGCGGGCAGAATAGGGTAGCTACCGGTTTTGTAGCCTTTAGAGGCTAAGGTGTATAACAGTAGGTCTTCATTAGCGCGGTAGTTTAAACCTAGGCGCCAAGACACATTGTCTTCTTCCAAAGAGTCGCTGTAGGGCGTGCGGCTAACTTCGGCGGTTGTTGCGTCAAGGCTAACGCACTGGTTAGGTAATATAACGGTAGTGCCTGGTACTTGACCGCGCAGCGCATCCGAAAAGAAGCCAAAAGTGGCATTTAGGCCAGGGTCATCGCTGTGGCTACAGGAAGTGAAGTCGTTGCTACTTTCGGTATAGCGCGCACCGGCAAGTACCGTGAATTTCTCGCCAAGGTCGTATTCCATGTTAGCGAATATGCCGATGTCTTTAATGTCTTGGGTAATACTGGTGGTTGAGTTGTCAATGAAGGGGCCGCCTGGCATTAAGGCAACGTTGGTTGAGTCGAATACCAATACCGTTTCGTCACTTTTTACGTCGTTGGTGGCGTAGTTAACACCTACTAGCCATTGGCTAAGGTCGGTGTTGCCCGAAAGGCGCAATTCTTGGGTGAAACTGTCAACACTGCCCACCGAGTCAATACCCATATTGGTTAGGGTGGTGCCGTCGCGGTCCATTGAGTAATCTTCTTCATACTCACCAATGGCCGTGATCGAAGTAAAGCGCAGCGAATCGCTAATTTCGTGATCTACCCGTAAGGTGAATTGTGAAAAGCTGTCGTCGCGAGACAGGTCGCGGTCTTCATCCCACTCGGCGCTGCGGGCATTGTTTTTGGCATTGGGTTGAGCGAAGAAGGCGTCGATTCGGTTTTGGGTTTCTACAGTATCAGAAACAAGTGGCTCAGATGGTGAAGAATATTGCAGTTGCAGGCCTTGCAGCTGCGCTGCTTGAGTGTCGGACTTGTCGTTCCAGCCATTGACGCCGGCTAAAATTGTGGTGCGCTCGCTCACGTCAAATTGTAATTGGGCGCGGCCCTTAAACAAGTCTTCTTTGCCCAGCTCGCGATTAGAGCCAACACTTTCTTGCCATTCATCTGCTTGGGTAGTGGCAAACGCTACTCGACCGGCGATATTTTCACTTAAAGGGCCGCTAACATGCGCTTCGGTGTCGATGCGATTAAAGCTGCCATAGCTAAGTTTGGCGCCCGCTTCTAGCTCTTGAGTTGGCTTGGCAGCGATATAGTTAATTGCGCCGCCGGTTGAGTTTTGACCAAAGAGCAAGCCCTGAGGACCCTTAAGCACTTCAACGCGCTCAAGGTCTAAGGTTGCACCCTTGGTGAAAGCGCCGTAGGCCAGCGGTACTTCGTCTACATAAACACTTACCGCAGGGCTCGCGCCCAAGGTGTAGTCATTAAAGCCAACGCCCCGTAGGGAAAACAGCGGTGTGCCATTCTGGCTGGCGGTAAACACTAAGCCAGGCGAAACCTTGATGAGATCACCCGTGTCGGTAATACCCGCGTCACTAATTTGCTCTCCTGTTGCTGCCGATACCGACAATCCAACATCATTAATAGACTGCGAGCGCTTTTGGGCGGTCACGATCACTTCCTCGAGGGCACCGGCGCCCGCTATTGACGGCGCAAATGCGATGGCTACACCGATGCTGATTAGTCTTTTCATAAACATGCCTCTATTACTTTTATTGGGAACTGGGGTTGTTGCTGACTTATTCGTATTAATAACAGCGTAGCTGCGTTTTCTGGCTTGTGTCGTCAATTGCACCTTTGTGTGTCTTATTATTGACCTTTTGTTCAATAACGTTGTTGAAACCGATTCTGAATCGATATAGTTCGCATGGGTATAGGTATTAACCGCTATCTATACTGGCTATTAGGCTCGCTTGCTAATATTTACTATTAGCAAGCGTTCATTAATTTTTGCGGCGCAAAGTTAAGGTTTTCGGGAATAGCACGGGATTATTGTCTAAGATGTTGATCTAAAGTTGGAAAGGTGAAAACTTGCTCAGAGTTTATGCGCAGTACTAATCGTTATTGTATGTACAAAGTGCGTGTTAACGATTTCCATACTGTTTGAGAAACAGCTCAACTTAGTGGTGTTCTTCAGGGCGGAATACGTCATTTTTGAAACTTATTACCTTGCTTTGCAGGCACTATTTTCTAAGCAGTTTCCTTGCTTCTTGGTGCTGTTATTTAAGGCAATTTAGACTCGGCTACACTCCGCTAGGGTTTAGCGCTTCTCTGTCTTGAAAATGATCAGGCTTTATTGAAAATATCTTCAACACTAGCGACTAGACCGCAGTCGTCGCTGCTGTAGCCGGGCAGCTGCGCGACGGCGGCGTGAAATTCTTCGCCT
The DNA here is from genome assembly GCF_040892635.1 of Zhongshania guokunii. Lineage (NCBI taxonomy): Bacteria > Pseudomonadati > Pseudomonadota > Gammaproteobacteria > Cellvibrionales > Spongiibacteraceae > Zhongshania > Zhongshania guokunii. Next base: position 41,425 of record NZ_JBFRYA010000001.1, read on the forward strand.
CGAATGATGTTTAAAAATTCCTGAAACTTAGGGTCATTGAGTGCCTGCTTATGGCAGGCCATTACATAGCGTTCTTGGGCGAGGGGAATAAAGTCGAGGCCGAACTGTCGGGCCGCGGCTTCTACGCCAAAGCCGGCGTCGGCCATGTTTGCGGCTATATAAGCGGCAACGGCAGAGTGGGTGAATTCCTCTTGTTCAAAGCCCTTTATATTCGCACTTGGAATAGCTTGTTCTTTCAGTAGCGCGTCCAGCAGTGATCGCGTTCCCGAGGTGGCTTGGCGGTTGATAAAGCGCAGGTCAATGTCGGCTAGGTCGGCAAGCCCTGTTACACCCAGTGGATTACCGGCTTGCAACATTAGTCCTTGGCGCCGAGTAATAAATTGAATAATCCGGTGGCTGCGGGGTTTAAGGCGCTTTCGGTAGTCGCGGTAAAGCGCTGGCGCTGTGCCTATGGGCAGGTGGAAGCCGGCAATATCGCAGGCGTTACGGGCTAGAGCAGAAAGGGCATCGGCCGGGCTGCAATACTGTAAATCCAGCGGTAGCTCGCCAATGTATTTTGGTAGCAAGGCAACCGCATAACCGTGGCTGGCATGTAGGCGAAGTACCGGCTTATTGCCTTCAAGTAGGTGCGCAATTTCTAAGTTTATCTCTGAGCTAAGGCTTTCTAGCTGCGGTTCTAAACGCGCCGCAACCCGTTGCTCTGCCCAAAGCAGTTTCTCGCCCAAGGGCGACAGGCGTGAACCGCGCCCCCGCTGTTTTTCGATTAATGGCGTGCCAAAAAACTCCTCCCAGTGCTGCAACATATTCCAAGCATGACGATAGGAAAACCCACAGGCTTCGGCAGCTTGGGTCAGTTTATTTTGTTTGTGAATTGCCCTAAGCAGTGCGAAGAGTCGTGGGTCGAGCTGCTCACCTTGGCCATCGGTAAAAAACCACGCGGGGGAGATTTGTAAGTGCTTCATAGGCAAAGTTGTGCATATTTAGTAAATATAGGCTAGCTGCTAAGCTAAACCCCAATAATAGCGTTGTAAACACAAAATATATGCAAAAAATTGCATATATGGGGTCTCGTGAAGAGGCTTATGTCGAGTAAAGCGAGAGAATAATATGAAGTCTGCTCCCCCTAGCATAGCGGCTGTTGTCGAGGGCCTTGTTGCGTCCCTAAAGCATCAGCCTGGCGCCTTGCTGCCTATTCTGCATGCGTTGCAAGATGAACTCACTTATGTGCCCGACGAGGCAATTGCCATCATCGCCGATGCGCTAAATCAGACCCGCGCCGAAATCTCTGGGGTCATTAGCTTTTACCACCATTTTCGGCGCACACCACCGGGTGATCATGTACTGCAAATTTGTCGCGCTGAAGCCTGTCAGGCGCGGGGGGCAAAGCAGTTGGAGTCGCATATTAAGCAGCGCTTAGCTATTGATTACCACCAAACCTCAGCCGATGGTCGTGTGAGTTTAGAGCCGGTGTACTGCTTGGGTAATTGCAGCTGTGGGCCGTCTATCCGGATTGGCGATGCTATATATGGCCGAGTGTCGCCAGCGCGCTTTGAGCAATTACTCGATGATATGACGACCCAAGTTGTGGAGCTGGTGTAATGACATTGCAAATTTTTGTGCCCAGCGATACTACCGCTTGCTCACTTGGTGCCGATGCCATTGCCGCAGCGATTGAACTTGCTGCCGCGCAGAGTGGTGCCGATATTGAACTGATCCGCAATGGCAGTCGCGGCCTGTTTTGGTTAGAGCCAATGGTTGAGGTCGAAACGCCAGCGGGTCGAGTTGCCTACGGGCCGGTAGAGATAAGTGATGTCCATGGTTTGCTTAAAGCAGGCTTATTTGACGGCAATGTAGAACACCCCTTATGCGGAGGCCTGACAGAAGAAATCCCCTTCTTAAAAAATCAGCAGCGCGTAACGTTTGCGCGACTGGGTTTAGGTGACCCACTTTCTCTTGAGCACTACCTCGCTCATGACGGCTTTCGCGGCTTGCAGCAAGCACTGAGTTTACGCCCAGCGGATATGGTCCAGCAGGTAATGGATTCCGGCTTGCGGGGTCGGGGCGGCGCGGCGTTTCCCACCGGCATTAAATGGAAGACGGTGCTGGATGCTGAGGCCGATCAAAAATACATTGTCTGCAATGCCGATGAGGGCGACTCCGGCACCTTTGCTGATCGCCTAGTGATGGAATGCGATCCCTATATGCTGATAGAGGGCATGGTTATTGCGGGTTTAGCGGTTGGTGCTAATCAGGGCTATATCTACCTGCGCTCGGAGTACCCGCTGGCCCAGCGCATTATGGATGAAGCCATTGTGCGGGCCAGGGCGGCGGGCTATGTGGGCGCCAATATTTGCGGCAGTGGCCGCCAGTTTGAGCTGGAGGTTCGCCTCGGTGCGGGTGCTTATATTTGCGGCGAAGAAACTGCGCTGCTAGAAAGCCTAGAAGGCAAGCGCGGCATGGTGCGCGCCAAGCCGCCGCTCCCTGCCCTAAAAGGTTTGTTTGCCAAACCGACGGTGGTCAACAATGTGTTGTCGCTGGCCGCGCTGCCTTTTATTTTTGACAAAGGCGCGCAGGCCTATGCCGACCTTGGCATGGGCCGCTCGCGGGGAACCTTGCCATTTCAATTGGCGGGTAATGTGCGACAGGGCGGTTTGGTCGAGTTAGCCTTTGGCGTGAGTCTGCGAGAATTAATGGAGGATTTCGGCGGCGGTACTTTTACTGGCCGCCCGCTAAAAGCGGTGCAGGTCGGTGGCCCGCTGGGTGCCTATTTACCTGAATCCCAATGGGATACGCCGCTGGATTACGAAGCCTTTGCCGCTATTGGCGCGGTGCTCGGTCACGGCGGCGTGGTGATGTTCGACGACACCGTGGATATGGGCGAGCAGGCCCGCTTCTCTATGGAGTTTTGTGTGGTGGAGTCCTGCGGTAAATGCACGCCATGTCGTATTGGTTCAACGCGCGGAGTTGAGGTTATCGACAAAATTCGCAGCGGCCAGCAGCCCGAGGCGAATCTCGCGCTGCTCGACGAATTATGTACCACAATGATAGATGGCTCGCTCTGCGCCATGGGTGGCATGACGCCCTTCCCGGTGCAAAGCGTCATGAAATATTTTGCCGACGATCTGCGGCCACTAGCCGACAGGGAGCGCTAAGATGATCCAGTACTTTGACCCCAAAAAGCTTGATCCTAATAAAGATTTAGGAACCCCGCCAAGCTTATCGACCGAGCTGGTGAGTCTTGCCATAGATGGCCGTGAGATCATAGTGCCGGAAGGCACCTCGGTACTCAGGGCCGCCGCGCTTGCCGGAATTAATATTCCTAAGTTGTGTGCCTCAGATAATTTAGAGGCCTTTGGCTCCTGTCGTCTTTGCGCGGTACAAATTGAAGGCCGCAAGGGCTTTCCTGCGTCGTGTACTACGCCGGTTGCCGAGGGTATGCAGGTCAGTACCCAGACCGAGCCAGTGGCCAAGCTGCGCCGCAACATTATGGAATTGTATATCTCCGACCATCCGCTGGACTGTTTAACCTGCCCCGCTAACGGCGACTGTGAGCTGCAAGATATGGCGGGCGCGGTAGGTTTGCGGGAAGTGCGTTATGGCTTTGATGGCGAGAATCATCTGCACGCCGAAAAAGATGAGTCGAATCCTTATTTCAGTTTTGATCCCAGCAAGTGCATTGTCTGTTCGCGCTGTGTGCGCGCCTGTGAAGAAGTGCAGGGCACTTTTGCTTTAACGATTGATGGTCGTGGTTTCGACTCCAAGGTGTCCGCTGGGGCTAACGATTCCTTTATGGACTCCGACTGTGTTTCCTGCGGCGCTTGCGTGCAGGCTTGCCCAACGTCCACCTTGATGGAAAAAAGCGTTATTGAGCAAGGCCAGCCGGAACACAGTGTTGTGACCACTTGCGCCTATTGCGGCGTAGGCTGTTCCTTTAAAGCTGAAATGAAAGGCAATGAAGTAATACGCATGGTGCCCTACAAAGGCGGCGATGCAAATCACGGTCACTCCTGTGTAAAAGGCCGTTTTGCCTTTGGCTATGCGACCCATAAAGACCGAGTGCGCTCGCCAATGATTCGCGACAGCATTGATCAGCCATGGCAGGAAGTAAGCTGGGAGCAGGCGATAAGCTTTGCGGCAAAGCGTCTTAAAGACGTGCAGGCCAAATACGGCCGCGAAAGCATTGGCGGTATTACCTCTTCACGTTGTACCAACGAAGAAACCTATCTCGTTCAAAAATTAGTGCGTGCCGCCTTTGGTAATAACAATACCGATACCTGCGCGCGGGTCTGTCATTCACCCACCGGCTACGGTCTTAAAACCACCCTTGGCGAATCTGCTGGCACCCAGACCTTCGATTCGGTAATGAAGGCCGATTGTATAGTGGTGATTGGCGCCAACCCAACCGATGCGCATCCGGTGTTTGCCTCGCAATTGCGGAGGCGCTTGCGCCAAGGTGCAGAGCTGATCGTGATTGATCCTCGCAAAATTGATCTGCTAAAAACGCCGCATATGGGCAAGGGCATGCATTTGCCGCTGCGGCCTGGCACCAATGTCACCATCATAAATGCCTTAGCCCATGTGGTCGTGACAGAAGGGCTAGAAGACAAAAACTTCGTGGCTACGCGCTGCGATGAAAAAGCCTATCAAGCCTGGCGTAAATTTATTAGCGAGCCACGTCATTCCCCCGAGGTGCTAGAAGAGATTACCGGCGTTGCCGCCGAGGACGTGCGCAACGCCGCCCGCGCCTATGCTAATGCAGGTAACGGCGCGATTTATTATGGCCTTGGTGTTACCGAGCATAGCCAAGGGTCGACCATGGTAATGGGTATTGCTAACTTGGCGATGGCCACTGGCAATATCGGCCGCGAAGGGGTGGGTGTAAACCCGCTGCGGGGCCAGAATAATGTGCAAGGCTCCTGCGATATGGGTTCATTCCCCCACGAACTGCCGGGTTATCAGCATGTGTCCGACGTAGTAGCGCGCTCGCGTTTTGAGTCGGCGTGGGGCGTGGTGCTCGACGACGAGCCAGGTTTACGCATTCCCAATATGTTCGACGCCGCGATTGCCGGCAGTTTCAAAGCGCTTTACGTACAGGGCGAGGATATCGCCCAGTCAGATCCCAACACTCAGCATGTGGAATCGGCACTGCGGGCCTTAGACTGCTTAATCGTTCAAGATATCTTCCTCAATGAAACCGCAAAATTTGCCCACGTTCTTTTGCCGGGTTCTACCTTCTTAGAAAAAAACGGCACCTTCACCAATGCCGAGCGCCGTATTAATCGCGTGCGCAAAGTTATGCCCGCCATTGCCGGTAAAGAAGACTGGGAAGTGACCGTGGATTTGGCCAACGCGCTGGGCTACCCCATGAACTACCAACACCCCAGCGAAATCATGGATGAGATTGCTCAGCTCACGCCAAGCTTTAATGGCGTGAGCTACGCCAAATTAGAAGAGCAGGGCAGTATTCAATGGCCTTGCAATGCAGAGCATCCTAACGGCACGCCAACCATGCACGAGGTCGACTTCCCGATTGGCAAAGGCCAGTTTGCGATTACCGAATACGTGGCGACCTCCGAGAAAACCAATCGCCGTTTCCCGCTGTTATTAACCACTGGCCGAATTCTGTCGCAATACAATGTGGGCGCGCAAACTCGGCGCACCGCTAACCAGCAATGGCACGATGAAGATGTACTTGAAGTGCATCCTCACGACGCCGAGCTGCGCGGTATTCACGATGGCGACTGGCTGGGTATTTCCAGCCGCGCTGGTCAAACTGTGCTGCGGGCAAGGGTAAGCGAGCGCATGTTGCCGGGGGTGGTGTACACCACCTTTCACCATCCGGGTAGTGGTGCCAACGTCATTACCACCGACAATTCCGATTGGGCGACTAACTGCCCGGAATACAAAGTTACCGCGGTGCAGGTAGAAAAAGTAAGTCAGCCCTCGGAATGGCAGCGGCAGTTCAAAGCCTTTGATGAGCGCCAGCGCAAATTGTATCGCAAGCCTAAGGGAGCGCCAGAACATGTTGGCCGTTAAGCTCGTGGAAGATAACAGTAAGCCAGTGGGCAGTGCGCGGGCAGCGGTCGATGTGCGCCGCGCCAACCAGTGCAAGACCGCGCCGCTGGACGATCATATCGCCATGGAAGTGCCGGTGGCGATGGTCTATAACGGCATCTCTCACGCGGTGATGATGGCAACCCCCGCTGACCTAAAAGACTTTGCGCTGGGCTTTAGCCTTAGCGAAGGCATACTCACAGATACAGCCCAGTTATTTGATTGCGACGTTAAAAGCGTTGCGCACGGCCTGTCGGTTGAAATGCGCATCGCTAATTCCTGTTTGGCAGCACTCAAGCAGCGGCGGCGCAACCTCACCGGCCGTACTGGTTGTGGTTTATGCGGTACAGAATCTTTAGAAAGCGCGATTCGCCCAGTGCGCAATGTTACCGCGCCAGTAGTCTCTGATGACGCCGTACAGCGCGCTCTTAAAATGTTTCCTCAGTATCAAGCATTGCAGGCGAAAACCGGTGCTAGCCACGGCGTGGCTTGGTGTGACTTGGCAGGCAATATTGTAAAGGTGCGAGAAGACGTTGGCCGGCACAATGCGCTGGATAAATTGATCGGTGCGCTGTTGCAGACTCATACCGATTTAAACCAAGGCTTTGTGCTGGTGTCGAGCCGCGCAAGCTATGAAATGGTTCACAAGAGTTGCGCGGTAGGTATTGGCGCCTTGGTCGCGGTGTCAGCACCTACGTCCTTGGCAATTGAACAAGCCGCAGCGGCGGGGCAATTACTGATTGGTTTTGCCCGCGAAGGCCGTCATGTTATTTACAATAATCCCTGGGAGTGATCGGGCCAAATGGGTAATGTGAGTGTTAATAATTTAGTCCGCATGGCAAATGATATTGCCGAAAACCTAGGTCACGGCGCGATTGACGATGCAGCGGCAGCTGAGCAAGTCGCGAGTCACATTCGGCGCTTTTGGGCGCGGGGAATGAAGGCAGAATTAAAAAATTGTGTGAGTTCGAACGCGCATAATTTGAGCGCTGTGGCGGCTAGGGCGGTTACATTGCTCTAGTTATTGTTGCCCCAGAAAATGCTTTTTTAGGTCAATATCGTATAAAAGTATTGCGATCGAAGCGGTAAAATTGCGGTACGCTTGCAGTGGGGTAAATAGTGGGCAAAAATCATTTTGCGTAAAAGCTTAACGGTTATTTGTCAGCGACCACAGCCACACTCTCTATGCGGGTAGGCAGTAGCCGTACATTAGCAGGCATCAGTGCTGCTAATGCCTTGTTGGCGAGCAGTAGTGGTATGTCTATGACCGCGAGAGCTCGGTCTTTAGTTACCGCCACGCTCTCATTTAAAGTAATACTAAGGGCAATTAGTCGAAAACAACCGATAATTCTGCCGTTACTCCATCCCAATCAGCGCCGATTTGCCCAGCGGAGGTATTTCCTTCCGATTGTTTGACGTACTCCGCTTTGAGCAGGGTGTTGTCCGTTAGCCACCAGCCTAGGCCTAGCTGGATGCGATTAAGGTCCTTGTCGCCAGAAATATTATCACTTTTGTTGATAGCCGAACTAAAGCGCGATGCAATGTATAAGCGGTTGAGGGTGATGTATTGTGTGGCCTCGATTGCATAGTAGTTAATTTCGCTAGCGATCTCTTGATAAGCAACGGCTTGACTAGCTACAGTTTGTTCGCCATTACTATCAACGAAGCTGAATTCATCTTTAGCGATACCCGCCCAGCCACGAAATTCGGTGCCTGGGCGGGCTTGGTAGTGAGCGTTGATTTGAAAAATATTCGCGTCTAAGCCCGGCAGTAAGCCAGCGTGGGTGTCGCGTGAACTTGCACCCGACGCAGCGAAATTATAGTTGTCACCATCGCCTTGAATTAGCCCAGCGGTTTGCACGTCGGCAAAGGGTCGGTTAGTGACTTGGTCACCTAAACTGCTGATAAACCAGCCTAGGCCTAAATTTAAACCGAAACCCGTGTTAAACGACAGCCGACCGAAGGTGTTGAAACCTCGATCTCCACTGTAGTCTTCAAAGAACGTCGGTACTGTAAAGCCAATGTCGGCATTCACTTGTGTGATTACCGAATCAGACACCTTGCGTGACCACAAGCTCTGAATGCCGGATTCTGCAGTTACAAAGTCAATAGGGGAATTGCCAATAAGTGGGTTGCTTTGTACAGCGGCGCCGTCCGAGTAGCCCCGGAACTCAAATACCGTGGAAACAATGTTCCCAGCACGAAATAGCCAGCTTTGGTCTTGTTGAGCGCTTCCAGCTAGGCCGAAAATATCTAGGTCGATGTATCCTAAATCTTGGGAAATTTCAAACTGGTCATCAGTGCCGAAATCATTGGGTTCTTCGCCGAGGTCAACATAGACGGTAACGTGATCGTGAACTTTAACAGCTAGCTCAATATTAAAGCGAAGCCGTTGGAAGCCCGGTGCCATATCGGTATTGGGTATTTCAAACGCACCTGGCTTTGCCTCTATTGCTTGGAAACCCTGCATAAGCATTAATTTGGCTTGAATTTTATTATCGAGAAATTCAGCGGAAAATGTCGGGTTTGACAGTGCTATGCAGGAAATAACTAGGGTCAAGCGAGCACAGATTAATTGGGTTACGCGTTTTTTTATCATGCTTATTACCTTGTTGTTTTGCCTGGCTTTGCAGGTCTGATTATTGTCATGTGGTACTGGTGTGGTGCGCCAAAATCGTCATATTTTTATTAAATTAACTTATATGGGCAATGGCTCATGGCATGAGCATATTCCCAGCATGTTATTTCGGCGTCAAGTTTTGTTGGGTGTAAACGCTTAGATTTTTTCAGGGTAATATATTAAATGTATTATTAATCAATTGCTTAAGTAGGATTTATTGTGTTTGATGCTTCTTTGTAGGGGCAGGTAACAATAACTCCTTGGTCTTTCTGTGAGGCTAATATTGGTGTTTGGTGGTGAATTCATGATTGACATTGGGGCTAGTGTGTGGGAATCTGCTCGCTCGCTGGGCTTTTGCTCACATCGCTTCGGGCAGTGAGAAGACCGTAGCTATCGCGATTACCGATAGCTTTCGTATGGCGAGCTATATTCATCGGAGCAACAGCTAGCTTGTGGTGTCCTCGATGCAAAACGTGATAGGTATGGCAATGAATAATAATATTAAGCTGATTATTTTTGACTGCGATGGCGTGCTAATTGATAGCGAAATTATCAGCGCCACAGTTTTAATTGAGAAATTACGCGAGCTAAGAGTCGATATTGATTTTCAGTATGTTCAACGTCATTTTCTCGGGTATAGCTTTAAATCCGTTCGCGAAAAGGTGTTTGATAATTTTCACGTGAATTTGCCTAAGTCTTTTGAAGCAGAGTATCGCACCGTTCTGCTTGAACAGTTTAGGTGTGAGCTACAACCGACAGACGGCGTTCAAGCGCTGTTATCTGGACTGCAGCTGCAGTTCTGTTTGGCGACCAGTAGTAGCCCAGAACGCACGGCCGAAGCACTTCGAATTAGCGGTTTAGAGGATTTTTTTACAGCCAAGATATTTACCGCTGAGGATGTATCGCAGGGTAAACCGGCGCCAGATTTGTTTCTGTATGCCGCGACAAAGATGGGGGTGGCACCCAGCGAGTGCTTAGTTATTGAGGATAGTCATGCAGGGGTGACCGCAGCGATTTCGGCCGGGATGCAGGTAGCTCATTACACTGGTGGGCGCCATCTTCCCGGTACAGTATCAAAGGTTATAGATGCATTTCCCCAAGTTCCAGTGATACCGCATTGGAAAGATCTAGTAGAACTGCTGCCAGCAGCTGAATAGTCAACTTACATAAGATAATTGTCATTAAATAATAATTATTAGGGTATCACTATGGATAATAAATCGAACTCCGAGTTGAAACGATTAGACGATGCTGCCCGCGCAGCATGGCTCTATTACGTTGCTAAGAATACCCAGGATGAAATTGCTCAAAAACTGGACGTTTCTAGGCAATCAGCTCAGCGCTTGGTCGCACTTGCTGTCAGTGAAGGCTTGGTGAAAGTGCGATTGGAGCATCCAATAACACAATGCATGGAGTTAGCTCAACAACTTAAAGAAAGGTTTGGTATGCTCGATTGCGAAGTTGTTCCAAGCGACCCGTCCTCACCTAATGATAATCACGGGCTTGCCCAGTGCGGTGCCGCAATACTAGAGCGCTATCTAAAATCCGAAACACCAAAAGTCCTAGCATTTGGTACAGGCAGAGCTTTAAAAGCATGTATCGATGAGCTTCCAGCGATGCAATGCCAACACCATAAGTTAGTTTCCATGCTCGGTAATATGATGTCAGACGGCGCCGCCTCGGCGTTTGATATTGTTGTGTCCATGGCTAATCGCGTTAACGCCAAACATTACCCCATGCCTCTTCCTGTTATTGCATCGTCTGTGCAAGAGAAGAAAATGCTCCATAGCCTGCAGCCGGTAAAGAGTATCTTTAGTTTAATTGAACAAGCAGACGCAACTTTCGTCGGTGTCGGCCAGATTACGGACAGTTCCCCGTTGTTTGTAGATGGCTTTATCGACGATGACGAACTAGATGCCATCATGACTGATGGTGCAAAAGGTGAAGTCATCAGTTGGCTGTATGACGACAATGGCAAGCTTCTTAAGAACGAAATAAATAAAAGAGTGGTGAGTGCCCCTTTAATAATAAACGCGAAAAAGCCGGTATATGGAATTGCCGCCGGAGAGGATAAAGTTGTTGCTATCCATGCGGCGCTGAAAGGAAAACTGCTTAATTCTCTAATTACTAATGAATATACGGCCAAAGCCCTGCTTAATTTATCATCGCAATAGTCGTTTCGGGAGATCGAACTGCTGTGCCTTTAAGTGACTTAATCAAGCTTGGTTAACAACAGAGCTGGCGATCTAGCACTTTCGATCTTTATCTTAAAATTTATATCACATACCCGTATAGCGAGGGTGATACCTAGTAAATAGGAAGTCGTAAAATGCCTAGTAATAAAATTAATATTTTATTTTCCGACGTTAATGAAGAGCAATTACCCGTTGCAAACAACAAATTACATGGTTGGAAACATTTCGCTGGTTTATATGCTGGCGAACATGTTGCTGCGACGGAATTTGTGATTGGCGCGACCTTCGTTGCCTTAGGTGCCGCAACTAAAGATATTTTACTCGGTTTGTTAATTGGTAATTTGCTGGCGATGTGTTCGTGGTGGTTGTTGACCGCCCCAATTGCAGTAGAAACTCGATTGAGTTTATACAATTACTTGAACAAAATTGCCGGAAACTCGATGACCAAGCTTTACAACTGGGCGAACGTCGCTATTTTCTCGGTGATATCTGCGGCAATGATCACGGTGTCGTCCACTGCTGTTAGGTTTTTATTTAATATACCTGCACAGCTCAATTGGTATCCTAGTAGCTTTTGGTTTGTTCTTATTGTTATTGCCATGGGTTCAATTGTTGTGCTGGTTGCTATGTACGGATTCTCGACTGTGGCTGATTTTTCTAAGGTTTGTGCTCCATGGCTATTTGTTATTTTTATCGCGGGCTCATTCAATTTGTTCCCAGGCTTGTCTTTTCATGTGCTGGGCGATACAGCGATTACTAATTGGTCTGATTTTATTGCGATAGGTGACAGTTCTATATGGACCGGCTTTACCGGTAGTGGCGAGAAAGGGATTGGGCTGTTAGAAGTCATTGGTTTTGCCTGGGCGGCGAACTCGATTACCCATTTTGGTTTGATCGATATGGCGATATTTCGCTTTGCTAAGCGGAAGCGCTACGGCTTATTGTCTGGTGTTGGGATGTTTTTCGGGCATTATATTGCGTGGATTTCGGCAGGAATTATGGGCGCTGGCGCCGCTGTTCTTCTGAAAACTACGATTACCAGTTTGGATCCTGGCGATGTTGCTTATCACGCGCTGGGCTTAACAGGATTTGTCATTATCATTATCGCGGGCTGGACTACCGCTAATGCCAACTTGTATCGCGCTGGTTTGGCAGCGCAATCCATTTTTGTTAATCATTCCAGAGAAAAAACTACCGCAGTTGTTGGTGTTGTAACCGTTATTATCGCCTGCTTTCCCTTTGTATTCTCGCAGATGTTACCGCTGTTGACGTATGCAGGGCTCTTGGTTGTTCCTGTTGGTGGGATTGTGTTTGCTGAACACGTTTTGTTCCCAAAAATTGGCTTAACCAGATATTGGGCGAAATACCAGAATATTTCTCGAAGTGTGCCCGCCATAGGCTCTTGGGCTTTGGCGCTAATGTTTGGTTTTGGATTGAATGCTCTCGACGTTATGTCTTTCTACTATTTGTTTATCCCAACGTGGATGTTCACCATTGTTACTTATACCTTGTTGGCTAAAAAATACGGTGCGGACAGGAATTACAGTGAAGAGATAGCAGCAGAAGCACTTGAGCAACAGCAAATAGTTGAGTTTCAAGATGCACAAGCTATTCATGATCAAGATTTTGTGGCTGACACCAGTGTCGTAAGTAAAGTTCTCAATGCGGTATCCGTAATTTCATTGCTTATTATTGCTGGATTCGCCTGCCAGGTTATGTTCTTTAGTTCCAGTATGGAAATTTACAGAATTAACAAATCCCAGTTTGAGACTTATTGCTTTATTTTCACTATTGCCTATTTTGGCAGCGCCTATACTTCATTGCGCCGTCAAAAAAAGCTTAATGCTTAATGCTTGCAGCGATTTTGCAATGTGCCAAAGAATAAATATTTGTTAGTTATCAACTTATTTGTAGAGCGTAGAATATGAATACTGCACCGCACGAACAAGTGAATAAAGGATTCTTGAATTCGTCGATATTGGCGAGATTGCCTAGCCATATTGATGTTCCAACATATGATCGCAGCCAGCTTAAGGCGGGAATTGTTCATATTGGTGTGGGTGGTTTTCATCGCTCGCACCAAGCTGCATATCTTAACGAGCTATTGAAGTCGCCGGGTTCAGAGCAGTGGGGAATATGTGGCGTCGGTTTGCTGGATTGTAATCGTGATTTGCGGGATATTCTCGTCAAACAAGATTACCTCTATTCTTTGGTGGTTCGTCATCCAAACGGGACAATTGATAATAAGATTATCGGGTCAATGATCGATTTTATTTTTGCACCGGAAGATAAGCAAAAAGTAATTGATAAATTAGCGCATAGTGATACCAAAATTGTCTCTTTAAGCATCACTGAAGGTGGTTATCATATCCATCCCGAGACCGGTGAGTTTGATTTTGATAATGACGATGTTCGCCATGACATTCAGAATCCAAATGACCCAAGAACAGCATTTGCTTATATCATTGCCGCCTTGAAAAAACGCATGGTCAGTGGCCTAGGCGCATTCACCGTACAGTCTTGTGACAATATTCAACATAATGGGGCGATCACGCGGAAAATGATAACGGCGTTGGCTGAGCGGCTAGATCCTAGCTTAAGTCAATGGATAGAAGAAAACGTCTCTTTTCCGAATGCGATGGTGGATCGCATTACACCAGTAACAAGCAAGTTAGATATTGCTTACGTAGAAAACACCTTTCAGGTAATCGACCAATGGCCAATTACCTGCGAATCATTTTCGCAATGGGTGATTGAGGATGATTTTTGCTGCGGCCGTCCGAATTGGGACCTAGTCGGGGCTCAGTTTGTAAGTGATGTTACGCCATTTGAGAAAATGAAAATCCGGCTACTGAATGCTGGGCATTCTGTCCTTGGTTTGCTTGGCTCTATTTATGGCTATGAAACGATAGACGAAACGGTGTCTGATGTGTGTTTCGCTCAGTACTTACGTGCGTTTATGGATCTAGAAGTAACGCCTTTGCTGGATGATCTAGATGGAATCGATTTAGATGGTTACAAAGACACTCTTATTGAGCGCTTTGCGAACCCAAATATTAAAGATAGTCTGGTTCGTATTTGCTCTGAGAGCTCCGCTAAGCTACCTAAGTTTTTGCTGTCTTCTATTTTCGAAAATATAGACAAGGGGCGAGATTCATCTCTCGCGATTTTAGTCATAGCGGCTTGGTGTTTTTACAGCGATAAAGCGCTTAATCAAGCCCAGCTAGCGATAACTATTCAAGATGAAATGGCTGTAGAGCTGGCTGCGTACGCGCAAAAAACCGCTGAAGATAAGCTTTCATTTTTGAGAAATCGTCATTTGTTTGGAAATCTAGTTGAGAATAGCGAGTTTACTCTTAATTATACGAAAGCAATTGATTCCTTGTATTCCCCCTCGAGTGACATACGAGAAATCATGAATCGTGTTCTCTCGGAAAAACACAGAATTGTAGCTGAAGAGGTGAGCTGATGGCAGGTTTAATTGTTGACAGAAAATCATCTGAAGCGCTTGTAGTAAGTTGTTTTGGTGAGGTGCTCTGGGACTATTTTGATAGTGGCAAACGCTTAGGTGGTGCGCCTCTCAATGTTTGCCTGCGCTTAAAAGCGTTGGGAGTAGATGCACATATATTAAGCGCAGTTGGTAGCGATGCGTTGGGCAATGAGTTGTTAAGCGATATAAAAGAACGCGGCTTAGATTCTGACTTAGTAATAGTTAATCCGAATAAAAAAACAAGTACTGTTGAGGTTATTCTCGATAAGGGTGGGTCGGCAACGTACGAGATTGCTACAGATACTGCTTGGGATAATATTGAACTAACACCTAAGATTGCCGAGCGTGTTGCGTCGTCAGATATATTTGTTTTTGGAAGTTTGGTCGCGCGCAGCGAGGTTTCCCTCAATACCTTGCGGCAGTTAGTCAAATGTTCTGTTTACAAAGTTTTTGACGTTAACCTGCGAAAACCACACTATGCGCTTGATACTCTAGTAGAGCTGATGAACGTAGCCGATTTTATAAAACTTAATGATGATGAGTTATTTGAAATTGCGGGTGCAATGGGGTCGAAATTTAATTCCTTGGAACAGAATATTGAATTTATAGCGAATAAAACTAATACCTCTAATATATGCGTCACTAAGGGCCGGCACGGCGCCCTGCTTAAAGTAGGTGACATAACCTACTACAACTCCGGTTTTTTAATTAATGTAGCGGATACCGTTGGCGCGGGAGATTCTTTTCTAGCCTCGTTGATTTATCAGTTAAGTGTTAGCAAAGATGCGCAATATGCTGTTGATTTTGCATGTGCGGTTGGTGCGTTGGTAGCGCAGAATCATGGAGCAACGCCCAAAATTTCAATTCACGAAATTCAGAAATTTATGAATCCTGCATAGATAGAGATGCCGAGAACGCTAACTAATAATAAGCATCCGTATCTAAATTTAATATTATAGGAAATTACCCATATGTCGGTTTCGTTAGTTAATAGGGCGTTTTTACCGGTGCTCCAGCAGGATTTCTCGCGGCTGGAATCGATACATATGCGCGATTTATTCGCGCAAGATCCGCGGCGGGTTGAGCGCTATTCCCTTGCTGCGGCAAATCTCTTTCTTGACTACTCAAAAAATCGCATTGATGACGAGGCCTTAGATCATCTTTTTGAACTGGCGGCGGCTTCGGAGCTGGGTGCGGCGCGAGAGGCGATGTTTACTGGTCAGGCTATTAACAACACTGAAGACCGAGCTGTTTTGCACACAGCTTTGCGTTATAGCGGTCCGGATTCGATTGCGGCAGAGGGCGTCAATGTTATGCCAGCGATACGCGAGCAGCGGCAGCGCCTTGCTGATTGCGCTCGCGCGGTGCGCAATGGCCAGTGGCTGGGTGCCACCGGCGAGGTGATTCGTGACGTTGTTAATATCGGCATCGGTGGCTCGGACCTTGGCCCTGCGATGGTGACGCAAGCGCTAGCGCCTTATTGTCGCAGTGGCCCTAAAATGCACTTTGTATCTAATGTTGATCCGGTGCTGATTTGCGATATTTTGTCTGATTTAAACCCTGCCACTACTTTGTTCATTGTCGCGTCGAAGACCTTCACAACCCAAGAGACCTTGGCTAATGCGGGACTGGCAAAACGGTGGTTGGCTGCGGGATTAGATTTGGCTGTGGACGATAATAGTTTGCAGCAGCATATGCTTGCCGTTACTGCACGCCCGAGCGCAGCCAAGGCGCTTGGCTATCTGGACGCGAACATATTCTGTTTTTGGGATTGGGTGGGCGGGCGCTATTCACTGTGGTCTGCAGTGGGGCTGCCAATCGCAATCGCAATTGGCCCTGAGGGGTTTGACGAGTTGTTGGCAGGTGCTGAGGAAATGGATGAGCATTTCCGGTCGGCACCACTGAAAGAGAATATGCCGCTCGTTCTGGCCGTACTGGGTATTTGGTACCGTCAATTTTTTAACTCGCAAAGCTATGCTGTGCTGCCGTATAGCCAGCGTTTAGCGCGCTTACCTGCCTATTTGCAGCAATTGGATATGGAGAGTAACGGTAAGTCGATTCAAAAAGATGGTGCTCCGGCGAGCTGGGCAACGGGACCGGTGATCTGGGGTGAGCCGGGCACGAATGGGCAGCACGCTTTCTACCAATTAATCCATCAAGGCCAAGATCTCATTCCCTGTGATTTTCTTGTTCCGACTTCGCACGAGGCGCCAGAACATGCCGAGCAACACCAAATACTTGTCGCTAATGCAGTGGCACAAGCCGAGGCTTTGATGTGCGGTAAATCAGCGGAGCAGCTTCGAGCGGAACTTGCCGAGTGCTCGCTGGCGCCAGATAAGCTCGATTTACTTGTCGCGCATAAGACAATGCCGGGTAACCGGCCTAGCAATTGCTTGTTAATACCTGAGCTGAGTCCAAAAGTACTTGGGAGCCTAATCGCGCTTTATGAGCATAAGGTATTTTGCCAAGGTGTTATTTGGGGCCTTAACTCCTTTGATCAATGGGGTGTAGAGTTAGGCAAACAGTTGGCATCGCGGATATGTAGGGAGATGTGCGGTGAGGATTCAGTTGGCGCGCGGCATGACCCCTCTACTGAAGCCCTCTTGGCGCGCCTGTCTGCGGAGGTGTGTTAATTCAGTATGCTAGTTACACAAGCTTTTGTGTAATAAAATTACATTTAAATATTATTTAGTGGTTTTTTGTGTATATTGGTTAATTTAGTTAATTAAAATTTGATCCAGTGTAGCCTTGCCATATGATGATGGAAGGCTGACCCAGTGAGGATAAATAGCGTGCTTAACGAAGTTATCAACAAGGTCACCCAAGCGGTAATCGAGCGCAGTGCAGCAAGTCGGCAAGCGTATCTTGAAAAAATTCGTCGCGCCCATCGCCCCGGTGTGTCGCGGGGGCATTTATCCTGCGGTAATTTAGCGCACGGTTTTGCCGCTTCAGATGCTCATGACAAGTCTGCACTGGCGATAGATCGCGCGGCGAACTTTGCCATTGTCTCTTCTTATAACGATATGTTGTCGGCCCACCAGCCGTTTCAGGATTACCCCGCGCAAATTAAAGCGGCGGCTCGCGAGTTGGGCGCCGTAGCTCAGTTCGCTGGTGGGGTGCCGGCGATGTGCGACGGCGTAACCCAGGGGCGAGAGGGCATGGAGCTGTCGCTCTTTAGTCGCGACAATATTGCGATGGCGGCTGGCGTTGCGCTTTCTCACGATATGTTTGATGGCGTTTTATGTCTTGGTGTGTGCGACAAGATTGTACCTGGCTTGGCAATTGGTGCGCTGGCCTTTGGGCATTTGCCCTGTTTGTTTGTACCCGCAGGGCCGATGGAGTCGGGGCTGCCCAACGCGGAGAAAAGCCGTATTCGCCAGCTTTACGCGGAAGGCAAGGTAGGGCGAGCGGAATTGCTCAAGGCGGAAAGTGAGTCTTATCACAGCGCCGGTACCTGCACCTTTTACGGCACCGCAAATAGCAACCAAATGCTCATGGAAATTATGGGCATGCAGTTGCCCGGCAGTTCGTTTATTAATCCGGGCACGCCGATGCGCGAAGCAATGACCAAGGCGGCGGTTGCTACGCTGAATACATTGTCGCCGCTATCGCCGGAGTTTTTGCCGCTCGGTGAGATGATTGATGAAAAGAGCATTATCAACGGTATTATTGGCTTGTTGGCAACCGGTGGCTCAACTAATCACACCATCCACCTCGTCGCCATTGCCCGCGCAGCTGGGGTAATTATTAATTGGCAAGACATGGCCGAGCTGTCGGAAGTGGTGCCCTTGTTGTGCCGGATTTACCCTAATGGCTTAGCCGATGTAAATCATTTTCAGGCTGCCGGCGGCATGCCGCTATTAATTAAAGAATTGCTGGATAACGGGCTGCTTCATAACGATGTGAGCACGGTCGCTGGTGCAGGTGGCATGCGGCGTTATTGCAAAGAGCCCTTTTTAGATCAGGATGGCAGTTTAGTGTGGCGCGATGGGCCGACAGTCAGTTTGGACGCAGAGATTATCGCCACAGTCGAAAAGCCCTTTAGCAAAGAAGGGGGCTTGCGCTTGTTGCAGGGCAACCTTGGTCGCTCGGTGATTAAAACCTCGGCAGTCAAGCCCGAGTATCGAGTCTTAACGGCGCCTGCGGTTATTTTTAATGACCAAGATGAAATGAAGGCCCGCTTTGATTCTGGTGATCTTAATCGCGATTTTATTGCGGTTGTTCGTTTTCAAGGGCCCAAGGCGAATGGTATGCCTGAGCTCCACAAGCTAACGCCATTGCTTGGTGTGTTGCAGGACCGTGGCTACAAGGTTGCTCTGGTAACGGACGGTCGTATGTCTGGGGCGTCGGGCAAGGTGCCTGCGGCAATTCATTTAAGCCCAGAGGCCCTTGATGGTGGCCCAATAGCGCGGTTGCGTGACGGCGATATGATCGAGTTCGACGCCGAACGCAGTGTCTTGCGGGTACTTGACGAATCTGTGTTCGAGCGGCCGGTAGCGATTTACGCCGGTGGCCATCAAGAGGGCATGGGGCGCGAGTTATTCTCTTGTTTTAGAAAATTAGTGAGTGATGCCGAACACGGTGCGTCGGTAATGGATATGTAGTTGCCCACGGTTGCTAGGAAGCCTTCGGTTATGCGCCCTTGTTGGTGACTGACCTCGTAAATAATTAGGAAATGGTATGACAGAGCCCTTTGATATTGTCATTTTTGGTGGTGCTGGCGATCTCTCGTTTCGTAAGCTTATTCCCGCGCTGTATCGCAGTTATTGCGAGGACAAATTGCCCGCTAGCTCAAGGGTGATTGCCTGTTGCCGAAATGCGCAAGAGCAGTCGGCATACCTGCAGCACGCTGATGAGGCCCTGCAGGAGTACTTAGCTGAAGGCGAGTACAGAACAGAGGCGGCGCAAGCGTTTATTGAACATGTATATCCGGTAGAGCTTGATATTACTGAGTCGGGTGCTTTTTGGCAGGCAATGGCCGAGCTATTAAACGAATATCGCCAGCGGGTGCGGGTGTATTACTTAGCCATTCCGCCCGCTATTTTTGGCGTTTGCTGCCAGAACCTTGCTAAATATGAGTTAGTCGATGAGCGTAGTCGTGTGGTGGTGGAGAAGCCTCTGGGCTATAACGCGGATACAGCCAATGCGATTAATGAGGAGATTGCCCGTTATTTTGATGAATCGGCTATCTACCGCATCGATCATTACCTAGGCAAAGAAACCGTTCAAAACTTAATGGCGTTGCGCTTTACCAATGTTATTTTTGAACAATTGTGGGACGCCAAATCCATTGACCATGTTCAAATTAGCATCTCTGAAACCGTTGGCTTGGAAGGGCGCGCCGGCTTTTACAATGAAGCCGGTGCGCTACGCGATATGGTGCAAAACCATCTGCTTCAGTTACTGTGTTTGGTGGCTATGGAATCGCCCCACAAGATGAAAGCCAGCAGTATCCGCGCTGAAAAAGTAAAAGTATTAGAGTCGTTACGACCAATGCGCGGTGACGACGTAAAACGGCATACCGTGCGTGGCCAATACGTTGCCGGCAACCATAAAGGCAAATTGGTGCCCGGCTATCTTGAAGAGTTGGCCGAGGCGCAGAGCAATACCGAAACCTTTGTGGCCCTGCGCGCCTATGTCGACAATTGGCGCTGGGCGCGGGTGCCATTTTACCTGCGTACCGGCAAACGCATGAAGCAGCGTTGTGCCGAGATTGTTATTCAATACAAAGAGGTTTCTCATCGCGTTTACGATCGTGATGCGGGTGCCTTGGCGCCAAACCGCTTAGTTATTAGATTGCAGCCAGAAGAAAGCATTCAGCTCACTATGATGGCCAAAGATCTCGACACCTTGGATATGCGTCTGCAGCCCGCCACCCTCAATCTTAATTTTTCCGACACCTATAAAAAGTTTAAAAGCGACGCCTATAAGCGCTTGATTCTCGATGCGGTGTCGGCCAATCCGAGCTTGTTTATTCATCGCGATGAAGTGGCCCATGCCTGGGCTTGGATAGATCCAATTATTGATGCCTGGCAATCAGATGCTCAGGATCCGCATTTGTATAGGGCTGGAACGTGGGGGCCAGAGGAATCTGACGAGCTGCTCGCCGAAGATGGTTTTAAATGGTTTAACGCTGGAGAGCAGCATTAATGGCGGCGGTCGAGTATTGCTTTGACGAGCGACAATCCTTAGTGACAGCCGTGGCGGATCACATTAGTGAGCTGCTTAATGAGGCGATTATCGAGCGAGGCTCAGCAAGTTTTTTGGTATCGGGTGGAAGTAGTCCACAAGCGGTTTATGAAGCACTTGCGGAGCGTCAGCTCGATTGGTCTAAGGTCGTAGTGGCGCTTGTCGATGAGCGCTGGGTGACGCCAGAGCACGCTGCAAGCAATGAGGCGTTTATCCGCCGGTCCTTGTTGCAGAGCCGCGCTGCAGCAGCGAGGTTTATTGGTATGAAAACGGCGGCTCACTCAGCTGAAGCAGGCTTACAAGACTGCGAAACGCGGTTTGCTGCGCTACCGCCTAAGGCTGATGTGTGCCTGTTAGGAATGGGCAGTGACGGTCACACCGCATCGCTATTTCCCCATGGCGAGGGACTGGCGCATGCAATGTCATTGTCAGGCGATGCGCGTTGCGCGGTAATACACGCGCAGCAGAGTGAAGTGACTGGCGCCCACACTGAGCGTATGAGCTTAACGTTGCCCTATTTGTCGGCGGCTCGGCAGCGAATTTTGCTTATTACTGGCAGTGAAAAATATGCGGTGTATTGCGCAGCAAAGGCCAGCAGCGACTTTATGTCGACACCGGTCAGCGCAGTGTTAAATACCGATGTGGATGTGTATTGGGCCCCGTAATTACTTTTTTTTTATTTTGAATAGTGGAATTTAAAAATGCGCAACTTAGATGAAATTATGGATCTGTGCCCGGTCATTCCGGTTATTGTTATTGATCGTGCAGAAGACGCCGTGCCATTGGCAACTGCGCTTTACAACGGCGGCCTTAAAGTACTTGAGGTTACTTTGCGAACAGAGTTTGGTTTGGCGGCAATTAGTGCTATTCGCAAGGCATTACCTGATGCAGTGGTTGGTGCCGGTACGGTAGTTACCGCTGAAGACGTGCGCAATGCCAAGGAAGCCGGTGCGGAATTTTTAGTAAGTCCGGGCTGTACATTGACGCTGCTTGAAGCCGCTCGCGCCGAAGGTATTCCCTTGTTGCCAGGGGTGAATAGTCCGAGCGAGGCAATGTTATTGCTCGAACAGGGCCAGCGCCACCTAAAATTTTTCCCGGCTGAGGCTGCGGGCGGGGTGCCCATGTTGAAGTCGATATTAGGGCCATTGCCACAATTGCGCTTTTGTCCAACGGGCGGCATAAATCCCGATAACGCGATGGAATATCTTAGCTTGGCCAATGTTGCCTGTGTTGGCGGTACCTGGATGCTGGATAAAGCGGCGATAGCAGCGGGCGATTGGGCTGAAATAGAACGCCTGTCACGCATGGCTGCGGGACTGGCGGCGTAATGGATTTAGGGCTTACTGTTTTTTGAGGTTTTGCGCTCAGCGCTTGCCTTACGCTTGGTAGTATCGAGGCTGTGTTTCACTTTTGTTAGTTGGGCTTCGGCGGCGGGACCCTGAGCGAGGGCTAAGGCCGTCGCTATTATATCGATGATGGTTAAGATAATAATTCGAGTGGTCATCGGTACGTAAATGGTAGTGTCTTCCAGCTCGTCACCAGAAGTAATGGTGATATCGGCCAGTTTGGCTAATGGCGAATCGGGATTAGTAATCGTGATCAGGGTCACTTGGCTTTGTTTCGCCAATTCGGCTATTTCAATCATAGCGTTGGTGCGGCCGGTTACTGAGAATATTAAAAAACAGTCTTTTGACGAAGCGCCAGCGGCGGCCATTCGCATCATTAGATGGTCGTCGTAGGCTACGGTGGGAATCCCAAGACGAAATAGTTTATGTTGCGCATCTTTGGCGATGGCGGCGGCTCCGCCCATGCCTGCAATAATAATTTGCCGCGCACCGCTCATGGCTTTAACCGCGGCATCTATCGATTGAGTGTCGAGGTGACTGCGCAAATATTCAAGTGCCGCTTGATTGGCGTTAATGCGTTTTTCGATAACGGTATGGGCTGTATCGCCTTTTGATACCGCTTCACTAATAAAGCTGGCGCGGTGGGCTAGGGCTTTAGCAAGTTGTACTTTAAGTTCCGGAAAGCTGTTGCAGCTCACGCTGCGGCAAAAGCGCGACACCATAGGGTCACTGACTCCCGCACGGCTAGCAAGCTCGGCGGTTGCCATATTCATCGCCTCTTCGGGCGCCGCCAAAATTTCATCTGCGACCTTGGCCTCGGCTTTACTGAGCTGATCACGCTGAACTTTGATTAAATGCAGAATGTTCATTATCTAAATTCCGGTGTTTGGCGGCGGTCGACCGCGAAGATAAATATGCCACGGAGCGCAGCATTACCTGAAACACTAATGTTTTCAACAAGCTGGTGATCTTATCCAAAGACTTCGAGGTGCTTATACTACAATTAGTGTAATTTTATTACATTAAGTTGTTTTATTTGTCTTTTGTAGATGTTACCTTGTAATTAAATAACATTAACACGTTCGGGAAAGGTATTGGCTATGAAGATCCGCGCTGCAATAAATGGTTATGGCCGTATAGGCAGAAACATTCTTCGTGCTCTCTATGAGTCTGGTTATAGCGATTCTGTAGAGCTAGTGGCAATTAACGATCTCGCCGACAACACCACAAATGCTCATCTAACACGCTACGATTCTGTGCACGGTCGCTTCAATGGGAAGGTCGAGACGGCCGACGGCGCCTTAATGGTGAACGGTGATCGAATCCTTACCTTTGCTGAGCGCGATCCCGCGAAATTGCCGTGGGACGATCTGGCCATTGATGTGGTTTTTGAATGTACCGGCTTGTTTACGTCTCGGGACAAAGCCGCTGCACATATCCGTGCTGGGGCACGCAAAGTTATTGTATCGGCGCCCGCCAGCGGCGTGGATGCAACCGTTGTCTACGGCGTAAACGACCAGGTGTTAAATGCGCGCAGCGAGGTGATCTCTAACGCATCATGCACAACAAATTGCCTCGCACCTGTTGCCAAAGTGCTTAACGACGGCCTTGGTATTGAGCAGGGCTCCATGACCACTATTCACGCCTTTACCAATGACCAAAACTTACATGATGTTTACCACGCCGATCTTTATCGGGCGCGTGCGGCAGGGCAGTCGATGATTCCATCTAAGACTGGCGCTGCGCAGGCGGTTGGCTTAGTACTTCCTGAGCTGGCCGGTAAGCTGGACGGCATGGCGGTGCGGGTGCCAACGATTAATGTTTCCCTAGTTGATTTTAATTTTTTGGCGAGTCGAGACACCTCTATTGAGGAGGTGAACAGTCTGATCAAGGCGGCGGCCGACGGCCTGATGTCGGGTATTTTGGTTTACAACGACGAGCCGCTGGTATCGATTGATTTTAATCATCAGCCAGCATCGTCCATATTTGATTCATTGCAAACCCGCGTAAATGGCCGGATGGTTAAGGTGATGGCGTGGTATGACAATGAGTGGGGTTTCTCAAATCGAATGCTGGATAACTGCTTAGCGTTGATGGCTGTGGCAAAACCTGCAGTAAACAGTAGAGGAAGTCACGCCGCATGATTCGCCGCACCAAGATTGTTGCCACCCTAGGCCCAGCTACCGACGGCGAAGGTGTGCTAGAAAAGCTAATACTTGCTGGTGCCAATGTGGTTCGGCTTAATTTTTCCCACGGCTGCCCAGCCGACCACCGCCGTCGCGCCGAAGAGGTTAGGGCCCTGGCAAAACAGCATCGTCGGAGTGTCGCTGTGCTGGGTGATTTGCAGGGGCCTAAAGTCCGAATATCGCGTTTTTCTGCAGGATCAGTAACACTTGAAAACGGTCAAATTTTTACTCTGGATGCGAGCCTGCCGAGTGACGGTGGTAGCATTGACGGCGTAGGTCTTGATTACACTAGCCTGCCTGATGAAGTCGCAATTGGTGACAGGCTGCTGTTGGACGACGGTCGCATAGTGCTGGAGGTTGAGCAAAAATTAGGATCCAAAATTATTACACAGGTCATCGTGGGTGGCAGTCTTTCGAACAACAAAGGCATTAATTTGGAAGGTGGCGGTCTAGCGGCCAGCGCGCTGACTGAAAAGGATTTTGCCGATATTTTGCTCGCGGCCGAGATCGACGTGGACTATCTCGCCGTATCGTTCGTGCGCAGTCCAGACGACTTGCACCGCGCCCTCAAAGCACTTGTTGATGCTGGCGGCAAAGCCGGCATTGTAAGCAAGATTGAGCGGGCTGAAGCCGTGGCCGATCTCGACCTACTGGACGATATTATTCGCGCCTCAGATGTGGTGATGGTTGCTCGTGGCGACCTTGGTGTTGAAATTGGCGACGCTGCCTTGATTGGTGTGCAGAAGTATTTGATAAAGCGCAGTCGCGCATTACAGAAAGTGGTAATCACCGCGACGCAAATGATGGAGAGTATGATCGATAGTCCGCTGCCGACCCGTGCCGAAGTATTTGATGTGGCTAACGCTGTTTTAGATGGTACCGACGCGGTGATGCTTTCCGGCGAGACTGCGGCCGGGCGCTTCCCTGTTGAGGCGGTCGCGGCGATGGATCGGGTTATCCTCGGCGCAGAAAAACATCCCGAATCGCGGGTGTCGTCGCACCGCTTGCATGAAAACTTTGTTGCGGCCGATGAGTCCGTTGCCATGGGGGCGATGTATATTGCCAACCATATGCAAGGCGTGACTGCGATTATCAGCTTAACGGAAACCGGAAATACACCGCTGCTAATGACCCGTATTTTTTCCGATATACCGGTATTTGCGTTTACACCGAACGCGAAAACCGAAAGCCGCGTTGCTCTGTATCGCAACGTTATACCAATAAGCTACCAAGTTGCCGATGTTCCCGCAGACAAAATAAATGAGAGTGTGGTTTCCGAACTGCTTCGTCGCGGCTTGGTTGCAGAAAGGGATTGGGTGATTCTCTCGAAAGGGGATTACAACAACGTTCATGGTGGCACTAACACCATTAAGATTGTCAATGTGGGTGACCGCTTGGGCTAGGGAGGTCCATTGCTGTCTGTCAGGTCTGTTGTCTCACATTTTTATATCGCGCCTATGGCGCGATTTTTTTCCTACATTTTTGTGGCTATCGCATAATAATAGCCACAACGAAATCTTGCTCCGGCTTTTGGAATAACAGCCTGAGCAGTACCGCCGGAGTTGATAATTATTCCCGCTTATACGCATGGTACTTGCTCCGCTGAGCTAAAGATTTTACTTTCCTCGCTGTTACGCCGCAGAATAAGTGAATTTTTCGGAATTCAGCATCTCATCCATCGACGGCAGGTCGCGCACATCGGGATCGAGATTATTGGCTTTAAACCAAGTGCGCTCTCGGGCTGACTGAATATGGTTGTAATCTAGAACGCTGCTAAGCATCGCGCTTTTAAACTTAACGCTACCGTCTTTATAGGCCGCCGTAATGAGCTTATCAACTGCCTTGCCTAGCCCTACGCTAAGATTGTTAATGGTATTTACCGTGAGCGGAAGCATATCGGGTTGGGTGGCAAGCAAAGTACGTATTTGCACAGCAGCCATCTGACTTTCGCCACCGCCCTCGGCTATTTGGCTGAGCTTGCTGGCCAGTGCCAACATATTGTCGAAGGAGCCTTTCTCGTAGAGGTAGGCAAAATCCCATTGCTGATCGAGCATTTTTAAATGTCCTAGCATTAATGCGGCTTGCTCGGTCGCGAAACTATTGTCGGCGGGAATGGCGGGTATGATCACGGTTTCCAGTGCCTTGCTGAGGTTGTTTATTCTGTTTGAAATATCAGGCAGCATTTGGCAGCTCCTCTCTAAGTAACATTTCGATTTGGTCTAAAAACACTGCGCCGGCTGAACCCAGCCAGGTGATTAGTAAGTCTTGGTGATTGTTTGCGCGTTTACCGGCGATAATGGCGCTGGATAAATCCATGATCGCGCACTTCCACGCATTGAGCACTTCGTAGTAACGCAACACATCGGGCTTTATTTCTCGGCCCGACAAGCGCTGATACTCAGAAATGAAGTAGTCCCTTTCCATTAAACCGCACACCAGAAATTGACCCTGGGAATTCCAGGTGCCAAACAGTTTTTGAAGTATCCACGCGAGATCTTCGTGGAAATCACCAAAGTGCGCTAATTCCCAATCGAGGATGGTGGTGATTTGGCCAGATGGCTCCTCGAACATAAAATTGCCAACGCGATAGTCGCAGTGAACGAGGCAGGGCTCTTCACAAACGGGGGCGTTTTCGCGAAGCCAGTGTTCAGTTAAGGTCACCATGGGCACCGGTTCAACGCAGTCTTGCTGCCATGTTTTAGCCCATAAATTAACCTGATATAGCGCCGCTTCGGTGCTGTTCTTTTTGGGAATAACATAATTTGGCAGCGCGGCATCGGCCCAGCCCTGCCAAGAGTGCAGCTTTACCAGAATATCCAGAAACTGCGGTGCGATAAGTTCGGCGTAATGGCCGTAGCTAGAGCCTATGCCGGAAACACTCTGGCCTTCTAAGCTCGTTGGCTTTGTAACGCCAGACACAAAGCCGGTAATCAAGCCGGGATTGCCCAAGGAGTCGCCTTCGGCGTCAACCGTTAAAATTTCGGGTACGGGAAAACTACCCGCCAGCGCTTGTAACAGCTCGGCTTCGCGTAAACGACAGGTTTCTACAATGCCCTCTAGCGGATCCATGCGCAGTACATAGCCTTGAGGCTCTGCTAGGCCGCTGTGTTGCAATTGAAATAGGAACTGCTCTTTAGAGGCGCCGCCGGTCATGCGCTTAACGCCGCTAATAGTAATATCGTTCAAACCATCGGCAATAAATAGCCGAGTTAGACTTTGTTCAATCTCTTTGGCGGTCTTGGGTGTGTAGGGGCCCAATTTACTGCGCTGCAGTTTGCGCTCTAGTATGTAAGCCATGCGCGGTTCAATAAGCGCGGAATTCATGTCGCTTATGCTTGTTGTGTTTGCATTCATAATGGTCCTGCCTGCGGTGTTAAAACGGGTTTTTTATTGATGTTTTAATTGCCTAATTAGTTGCCGTTGCCCTGCCAAGGAAAACTAAAGCCGCCTTCGCCCATGCCGTAGCCTTTGGTGCCGTCGGCCATGGTGTACTCCATCATTTGCTCTACGAACATGAAGGAGTCGTAGGGGAACTGCCAACGGAATAGGGGGACGCCGGTAAATTCGTAGAGCTTGCCGGTCTCATCCCAAACCTTCCAGTGCACGTGCTTAAAGCCAATATCGTCGTCTTCGTAGGTAATGGTTTCTTCCACTTTTTCGAGTGTTAGCCAGCGCTCGCCGTCGTGGAGTATTTTTTGGTAGCTGTCGCCGTGGGTGGTAATACCATGTACCGCGACACAGCTCACGCCGTTGTCAAAAATGGGCCAGGCTAGGCGGTAGTGAATTAAGCCTGTCCAGTTTCGTGGGCCAACACTCAGGTCGCGAAAACCTTTGTCGTCAATGTGAATAGTTTCGCCAGTGCGAAGGTGGATGTCGCCCACCACGCGGCAAAAGCCTTCGGGGTGAACATAGGTGAGCTCCTTGGCAATGGCATCGTCGTCACCACATTTACTAAGCGCAATGCTGTCGCCCATTGGATGAATTAAATCCCATTCCAATTCGGCATTGAAATCATCGCTCTCAATTTTAACGATGGCGGTTTGCAGCGACTTGGTGGCGCGCATGGTAATACCGGCTACCGTAATACCTGGGTCTAGGCGCTGATCCGTATAGGGCAGGTTCATATTAACTCTGGTAAACAGCGGTTTGCCGTCTTTAAAAAATATGGCAAAGCAGTTTATTTCGCCAACGTTTTCTAAAATACCAATGCGGAAGAAACCGCCGGTTTTTTGCTCTCTATCGTAGAAGTTGAAATAGTAACTTTGGTTCCATTTGTAAATATCGGGGTTGGGTATGTAGCGCTCAATGTTTTCTGAGAGATATTCAATAGTGTATTTAGTCATTATTCGCCTCCTAGCGATTGTTCAATATAGAAATGGGTAAAAAGTGCGGCACCAGATGGTTTGTGTGCCGCCAAGGGATGATTATGAAAGGCTGATAATCTTAGCGCTTAATAGGTGTAGCCAAGGGTTAGGCCAAAGGTTCTGGAGCGCCCGGTAAAGCGCGCCGAGGTGTCTGACGAGGCGATAACGTTCGTGGTGTAATATTCGTCGAGGATATTTTTACCCCACAAGGTTACGCGCCAGTTGCCGTCGTCTGAGCGGTAGCCCATGCGTGCATTGACCACGCTATACGCTTCCATTTCATTAAATTTTTCGGTGATGGCCTTGGCGCCATCGTCGCGTTGGTCTTGGCTATAGCTTAAGCGGTTGCCACCAAAAGCGGCGTCAGACTCAGACTGGCCATTGATGTTTACGCCGGCGTAAACATCGGCGCCGCCACTCAGTGCAATGGTGTATTCCGCGTCGAGCATATAGGTCAGTTCAGGTGTGAAGGGAATCGGGTCGCCAGAGAAATCGGCTTCGCCGGTAGCCAGCACCAAGGCGCCATTGCCGTCGCGCACTGCTTCGCTGGTGAAGCTAACACCTTGGTAATCCTTAACTTCAGACTTTAAATACGTAAACGCGGCAGTTAAGCGCAGGCCGTCGGTAACTTGGGCGGTTACATCGGCCTCTAAACCGTAAATCTCGGTCTTGGGCACATTGTCGAGGGTGTCGAGAAAGCCGAAGATTGGGTCTAAGATTTTGGTGCGCAGCTGCTTGTCTTTGTAGTCGTAGTAAAATACAGCGCTATTTAGCTGTATGGAGTTACCCGCCAGCGAGCTTTTAATACCCACTTCGTAGGCTTGCACCGACTCTTGGGTAACGGGGTCGAGCTGGAAGAAGTTAGCCGCCGCGAGCGCAGGGTAGCTTCCTGATTTATAGCCCTTGGAAATGTTGGCGTAAATCAAGGTGTCGTCGTCCAGACCATAATCGGCTCCTAGGCGCCAAGACACATTATCTTCGCTTAACTCATTTACGTATGGGTCGCCAGGCACGCTATTGTCGTTGAGGGTATAGCAACCATTAATGCCAATTGGGGTAAACGCTTCAGTGCCTAGGGCGTTGCCCAAAATATTAAACAAGGTCGCAGTGTTGGCGCCGTCACCGGCGTCGATGGCGCCAGGGGTATTCGGCGCGGCGTAGTTACAGCTATTAACCTTAATGGTTGAGTCGGTATAGCGAGCCCCCACTTTAACGGTGAGATCGTCGCTTAGGCTGTAGTCGAGGTTGCCGAACATGGCATATGTAGAAATTTCCTGTGCTAGGGAAATGCCACTGGTATTGATATAGGCGTTTTGATCGGTGTAGTTAGTAGAGTCAATGTAGTTTAGGGTCTGGTCTTCAGCGGTATTACTTTCTTCTAGATTGGCGCCAATAACCCATTTGGTGGTGGCATTGACGGAGGACAAGCGAATTTCACTAATCCAAGTGTCGATTTCGCCATAGCTCGGGCCTAAGTCGAATAACACTAGCGGCAGGCCGTCACCGTCGGTAGATTGCTTTTGCTCAAAATCTTGGTAGGTAGACAAGGCAGTTAAGGTCATCTCGTCGTTCAGATCCCAGTCGCCCCGCGCTACCAGTTGGTAGTAGTCGCGCTCAGATGAGGGGTCGATATACTGCGACCAATCAGCGGCTTCGGTATCTTCGGCGGTGAATTGCTGCGCGGCAATCGCGGCTAATGTGCCTGGTGGGTTGCCCGTTGCACTGTCTACTTTGATCGCGGGGTTATAAGCGACATATTGCTGTGCTTGTGGGTCGCTATTGTCTTGCCACGCGTTAATGTTGAAGAGGTAGGCAGAGCGATCAGTTGGTGTGAACTCTAACACTAAGCGGCCTGCGAAGTAGTCTTGGGCGCCGTTTTTGTCATTGCGCGAGGCACTCTTTTGCCATTCATCGGCTTGCAGCGACGTTATCGCTAAGCGTGCGCCAAGGGTGTCGGTCAGGGGCCCGCTCACATAGCCGTTGAGCTCTTTACGGGCGTAGTTGCCTATCGACACATCGCCGCCGGCTTCAAACTCTTGGCCGGGCTTGGCGGTAATAAAGTTGATGGCGCCGCCAGTTGAGTTTTGCCCAAATAGAATGCCTTGGGGGCCTTTTAATACTTCTACCCGCTCTAGGTCGTAGGCGGCGTGGCTAGCCAAGACCGGAAAAGGCATTGGCGCTTCGTCTATGTATAAGCTCGTGGCAGGGTAGGCGCCCAAGCTCTGCTCGTTAAAGCCAATGCCACGTAAAGTGAATATTGGCGTGTTTGACGTGCTTGACGAAAACACTAGGCCTGGTACCACCGAAGAAATCTCTTCAAGGGAACTTAGTTTTTGTTCGGCCATTTGATCGCCACTAACGGAGGAAATAGACAGGCCTACGTCATTGATATTTTCTGCGCGTTTATTGGCGGTAACAATCACCTCCTCGAGCGCCGGCGCAGCATAACTGTTTGCAGAAAGCATTGCCGCACTGGCAATGGCAATAACTAGGGGATGTTTCTTATAATGCTTACTCATGTGCTGACCTCAGAGTGACGCAGTTCGATGATTGCTGAAATGGCATCGATAATCTCGGCTAAAAGAGATGCTGCTGGTAATTGTTCGCTCGCTATCTATTAAAGTTATTTCGACGTATATTAGGCGCTTGCCTTGTCACCCAGTTTGTACTGATTGACAAGGTCAGCTCCTAATCGAGTCTGGATACACAGTAGCAAGGGCAATGGCTTAAGTGCATTGACGGAAATCCGTTATTTTTACGTTAGCGAACCAACTCGTAAAATGGCGATAATATTAAGCGTATGATTTGTATGAGTATTTTTATGGGCCTTGGTGGGTAGGCATAAGTACTTATTACCGTCTAAGCTAAGTCATATACTCTTCGATACATAAAGAAGGTCTTATGCAATGAATAACAATAATTTTGAAATGAGTAATCACAGCCATAGCCAAAAGGTGTTAAATCGCTCTAAGGCAGATGGCATATCGCTGTTTATTTTTGATAAACGTCAAGAAGACGACAAGGCGATTAGCTTTATCTACCAGCGCCACACCCAAGTAGAAGCGATGGACGATTACCGCCTCCGTTTATATAAGGTTGATTCTTTTTTACAAAAATCGGTAGAACCCAATGCTGTGCAAGGCATGGCCATTGGCGTAAAAACCAAAGAAAGTAATTTTCCGAGTACGCTCCCTAGCCCAGCAGATCCCAGTGGTACTTATTGGCGTGGCCTTGGCGCCTACGGGTATCGGCAAACCGCTTGCATGATTCATCCATTGAGTAAAAATCTTCACTTGGTTATTGGTATGCAGATGCTGCAGGAGCGCAAAAACCTTTGCGTAGAGCAGGCGCTTTCGGCGATGGAAGATTGGATGTCTGACAGCAGTGACCATATCTTAGAAAATTCGATTAATATTTTACGAAATGAATGCATTACCGAATCACCACTGCATCAATTAGAAAATATCGCCAAAGGCATTAGCCCCAGAGAGCAGCAAGTCGTTTTTGAAATAGTGCAGGGCAAAAGCAATAAAGAAATTGCGAAGACTCTATGTCTATCTAATTACACAATCGAAAATCACCTGCGTCGCATCTACCAAAAGTTTGGTGTAAAAAGCCGAACCGAACTCATCGCCGCATTAAATGTTGGGCGTATTAAGTCTTTGCTGCATGTTGGGGGAAACTGACGCCTAGGTACCTTTTTATTGATGCTTGCAGTTCTGATTTCTTACATGAAATAGTAGTTTTTTGTGGTGGAGTGCCTGGCTCATAAGGAAAGGTATACCCGATCTTTCGTTCACTGCAATTTCTATGAAAAAATGCGCAATTTCCCTGGCGCGACTACTTATTATCCAATACCACATAACTCAATTTCTCGGCTTACAGGTGTAAAACCGATTGACGATCGGTTTTATCGCGGGCACTATAGTTATCTTCTGCAAATTTAGGTCGAATTTGGCATGCAATTGGGAAATTTGGAAAAGTTGGTGCTTCAATATTTTTGGGATACCGACGAGGCTGACGCAAAGCGCGTACATCGCGAGCTCGCGGATGATAGTGTGAGAACATTAAACACGATTCAAAGCACTCTCGACCGTCTGTACAAAAAGAAGCTTTTGTTTCGCGATAAGTCAGGCCACGCCTTTATTTATCGCGCAGCCATGGCCAGAGACGCCTTCCTGGCACAACTGGTGCGGGAGGTCGCAGCCGATTACACTGACAATGAAGACACCTTATTAGCCGCATTTAGCTCACTGTCTGCGGAAATGACCGAAACCCAGTTGCAGGCGCTAGAGAAACTGATTGACCAGCGCCGCGCCAGCGACAAATTGGGAAGGT
This sequence comes from Zhongshania guokunii, assembly GCF_040892635.1. NCBI lineage: Bacteria > Pseudomonadati > Pseudomonadota > Gammaproteobacteria > Cellvibrionales > Spongiibacteraceae > Zhongshania > Zhongshania guokunii. The sequence continues at coordinate 74,207 of NZ_JBFRYA010000001.1, forward strand.
AACTATGCTTATTGGCACCACTGCAATTACCCTTAATAGCGTGTTTATCGCGGCATCAGTGTTTTTCTACTGTGTTATAGCGCTATCGTTTGTGGTTTGCGCAAGTGAAGAGTGGCGGGTGAAATTATCGGCAGGCGCACGGCAATGGGTACTGTGGTCAGTGGTATTGATTCCCTGGCTTGTTGCCCTAAGTGTTACCACCCTTGTTTTGAAACCGAATTTTGTCGCCGCGATGCCGAGCTGGTTTAGAACGCTTAGCCACTGGCACCATATAAATGTTTTCAATCTTTACAGCTGGCATACCCTGTTAGTCATTCTGTTTGCCGGCATCTCGCTAAACGCAATAGTGTGTCATGCTCGTCAACTCTTCAGTCATCGATCCACTCTCAATAAGTTACTTAGCCTTGATGCGCTCACTAAAGGTGAAAACGTCAGCTCCACTGTGATATATGCCCTTACCGCTGGCCTGATTAAGCCTAAAGTCTTTATTAGCCCAGCCTTGCGAGCGACGTTAACCGACGCGGAAAACGAAATAGTGGCGCGACATGAGTTTGCCCATCAGCAGCGTTTAGACCCCTTACGGAAGTTGTGCTTTTATTTTTTAACAGCGTTTTATCTGCCGTTCATTGGCAAGCAATTGCGCCGTGAGTTTTCTTTATGTCTTGAACTTGCGGCTGACGATTATGCCGCGGCCGGCGGTTTTGGTGGCAGCAGTGTGGCCAGTACCGTGATTAAGCTATGCCGCTTGTCCCGCGATCAACATCACTTTGCTAGCCCTTTGCCTTGCCATTTCTACGCGTCTGAAATTGAAGCGCGTGTTCATTACCAGCTACGTCCCGAGCGAGGGCGTGGTTTTCCATTATCGTTGTTCGCTGTATTACTGGCTGTGCTATTGGCTTCATGCCTTTTGAGTGTGGATAGCTATCATCATGCGGTTGAAGCAATTTTTAGTCATTGAGGCTTATTTATGCATATTTTTAGTCCGTTTCGAACGCCAGAAAAACCGATTATGAATCGGTTTTTCTGGCGTAAAGCAATTACCTTGCTGCCACTTTTGTTGATTATGCCGGCAGTGTCGTTAGCCGAGACGTCATTAACACTTAGTGAGGCTATTCAGCGTAGTTTTGCTAATCACCCTGAACTTCGGGCATTTAGCTATCGTCGCGCTGCCGCTGACGGAATGGCGCAGCAGGCGCGGGTGGGCAGTCGCCCCCAACTAGACTTAAGTGTAGAGGATGCCCTTGGTTCAGGTGACTACAGTGGCGCCGACAGCCTTCAGTCGACGCTCAGTATAAGTTGGGTCTTAGAGGGTGATTTACTGCAGCAGCGCGGACATAGCGTCGACGTGCAAAAACGAGTAATTAGCGATGAGCAAGCGATAAAGAAACTGGATGTGGCCGCCGAGACCGCTCGTCAATTTCTCACCGTCGTTGTCTATCAGCAGCGTAAAGCACTCGCCGAAGCCGCTAGAGCGCAAGCGGAATCAGTGGCCAAAGAGCTGTCGAAGCGCATGGATGCAGGCAAATCGCTGCTTGCTGACAAACTTCGTGCCGAGGCTGAGCTCGCGCGGGCAGATATCGTCTTGGAAGATTTGGATCATGAAATTCGCGGCGCTAAGCGGATGTTGGCGACCCAGTGGAATGCCCGCCAAACTGATTTTGATATCGCTTCTGGCTCCCTCGCCATTGCCGCCGAAAAACTGGACTACGAGGCTTTAGCGCAGCAGCTAAGCAGTCATCCGCGCGTACAAAAACTACTCAGCCAAGAGCGCGTTGCACAATCCGAAATCGCCTTAGCAAAAACGGAAGCCCAGTCCAGGTGGCAGTTCTCAACCGGTGTAAGGCGTTTTGAAAACACCGACGACTACGCCTTAGTCGCTGGCGTTACCGTGCCCTTGGGAGGCGAACAGCGTAATAGCGGACGTATCGCCGCATTAGCTGCAGAGCGTGATCGTTACCGCGCCGATGCCGACGCCATGCAAATAGTGCTGGAAGCGCGCTTGTACGTTTTGCTTCAAGAGTTCCAGCATGCCCAGCATGTGGTTGGCGCACTGCGCGAGCAGATTCTTCCACGGCTTGAAAAGGCCCAGAGCGAAGCCCGAAATGCATATCAGCTTGGTCGCTATAGTTACCAGGATTGGCGCGGGGTGCAGCAGGAGCTGCTCGCAACACGTAGTTATTTATTAGATAGCCAGTTTAAAGCACAGCTCACACGCGTTGAAATTGAACGCCTAAGCGGTTTGCCACTACTGGGCAGCGACGAGGTAAATCCATGAGTATTTCAGTAAAACGATCGTTAATGGCCAGTATGCTGGTCTCATTATTAATGAGTTTAAGCAGTGCTGCGCTGGCGTCTGGCACCGAGGCTAAGGAAGTTGAGCCCGAGAAGGGCCCGCATCGGGGGCGTATGTTGCGCGAGGATGATTTCGCGATTGAACTGGCCATCTTCGAAACTGGGGTGCCGCCAGAGTTTCGTGTCTGGGCAAGTCAAGGTGGCGAGGCGCTGCCACCAGAAAACGTCAAAGTAAGCGTTACTTTGGGGCGCCTGGGTGACGGCGACGACCAAATCAATTTCAAACCGCAGGATGATTTTTTGCGCGGCGATATGGAAATAGTCGAGCCCCATTCTTTTCTCGTTACGCTTAATGCTTCTTATGGTGGTAAGCGCTATCAGTGGCAGTACGATAATTTTGAAGGGCGCACGCGGATTAATGCCGATGTGGCTGACGCCATGGGTATCACCACTGGTACTGCGCGTTCACAAGTGCTCGTCGAGCGGCTGCCGCTCTTCGGTCGATTGGTCGCGGATACCAATGCTTTAACGCAGTTAAGCGCCCGTTTCGAGGGTGTAATTAAAAGCATTCACGTTAGCTTAGGTCAGCAGGTGAAAGCGGGCACTCCGTTGATAAGTATTGAGAGCAACGAAAGCCTGAAATCCTATGTGTTGCGCGCTGATATTGCCGGTGAAATTGCGGCGCTGCCGGTCAATGTCGGCGAGGCTACGTCTGGCCGTACGCTGGTGAGTATTGTTGACCGTTCCCGCCAAGTGGTTTTACTCAAAGCTTTTCCCGACGACCGGCGTCGAGTTGCGCTAAACAACAGCGTGCAGTTGCGCAACGATACGATGGACGTCATTGGTGAAGGCAAAGTGCAGTGGATTTCTCCGCTGCTGAATGCCGATCAATCTGCAGACATCAGGGTTAGTGTTGATGCCAGCAATCTTGCGCTGCCAGCGGGGAGCTTTATTCGCGGCGATGTTGAAGTCGCTCGCTATGAAGTGCCACTCGCGGTAAAGCGGAAGGCACTGCAAAGCTTTCGGGATTTCACCGTGGTCTACGCCAAAGTGGGCGATCAATACGAAGTGCGCATGCTCGAGCTCGGTCGTGAGGCTGGCGAATGGATTGAAGTCTTAGGTGGGTTAAAGCTGGGAGCAGAATACGTTACCGACAACAGCTTCATCATCAAGGCCGATATCGAAAAATCTGGCGCTTCACACGACCATTAAAGGACGTCCCATGCTTGATGCAATAATACAATTTTCCCTAGCGCGGCGCGGGGTGGTGATGGCCGCCGTGCTTGCGCTCTGTGGTCTGGGTTTATGGAATTTCAACCGACTACCGATTGATGCCGTTCCCGATATCACCAATGTTCAGGTGATGATTAACACCGAAGCGCCGGGTTACACGCCGCTGGAAGTAGAGCAGCGTGTTACCTATGCCATTGAAACGGCAATGGCGGGCCTGCCGGAGCTGCAGTACACGCGATCGATTTCCCGCTACGGTTTATCGCAAGTCACGGTAATCTTTGGTGATGACACCGATATTTATTTTGCTCGCCAGCTAGTGAACGAGCGGCTTGGCAGCGTGCGCGCCAAATTGCCGCTGGGGCTGGAGCCGGAACTTGGGCCGATTGCGACGGGGCTGGGTGAAATTTTCATGTTCACCGTAGATGCCGAGCTCGGTGCGATCGATGCTGATGGCAAGCTAATAACGCCAACAGATTTGCGCTCAGCCCATGACTGGATTATTCGCCCCCAGTTATTGCGCGTGCCCGGTGTGGTTGAGGTTAATCCCATTGGCGGCTACAAGCGTGAAGTCTTAATCGGCCTGCAGCCTGAAAAAATGCTTGCCTATGGCGTCACTCAGCAAGAGCTTCTCGACGCAGTTGCCGACAATAATCAAAACCGTGGCGCGGGCTTTGTTGAGCAAAAAGGCTCGCAGTGGCTGCTACGTATTCCGGGGCAAGCCGAAACGCTTGCTGATATCAGTCAAATAGTAATCAAGACACGTGATGGCCAGCCGCTGCGCGTCGGTGATGTTGCGACCGTGGGCGAGGGCAAGGAGCTGCGCACGGGTGCGGCTACCCAGAATGGTCGTGAAGTCGTTATGAGCACGGTATTTATGCTCGTTGGCGAAAACAGCCGTACCGTTGCTAAAGCTGTGGGTGAAAGACTTGAGGAAATTAAGTCGAGTTTGCCAGAAGGCATTACCGCGACGGCGGTATATGATCGCACCGGTCTTGTGGACAAAACTCTGAAAACCGTCACGACCAATCTGCTCGAAGGGGCATTGCTGGTTATTGTTATTCTGTTCTTGCTGTTAGGTAATGTGCGTGCAGCGATAATCACTGCTGCGGTTATTCCGGTTGCGATGTTAATGACCATCACCGGCATGGTGCGTAGTGGCGTCAGTGCCAACTTGATGAGTTTGGGCGCATTGGATTTCGGCTTGTTGGTCGATGGCGCCATTATCATTGTAGAGAACTGTCTGCGTCGTTTGGGCCTTGCCAGCGACAAGCAGACCTTGTCGCTGAATGAGCGCCTCGACGTTGTGTTTAGCGCCACCAAAGGGGTGATACGGCCTGCACTGTTTGGGGTGTTTATCATCACGGCGGTGTATTTGCCGATATTTTCACTAACCGGCGTAGAAGGCAAAATGTTCCACCCCATGGCCATGACGGTGGTCATTGCCCTAAGTGCAGCCATGCTGCTGTCCATCACCTTTGTTCCAGCGGCTATCGCCATGATGTTCAAGGGGCCGGTAGTTGAAAAAGAGAATCGTGCATTTGATGCCACAAAAAACCTTTATGGCCGCCTGCTGCGCAAAGCAATCGCCATGCGTGGCGCAGTGGTTGCAGCTGCGTTGGTATTACTTGTTGTATGTGCTGGCTTGGCCAGTCGCTTGGGTAGTGAGTTTGTGCCAAATCTCGATGAGGGTGATATCGCGATGCACGCGCTCAGAATTCCGGGCACCTCGCTTAGTCAGGCGGTAGCCTTACAGGAAACACTCGAAGCCGCCATTAAGACCATGCCTGAAGTAGAGCGGGTATTTGCCAAGATCGGCACCGCCGATGTTGCGACTGATGCAGTTCCGCCCAGCGTGGCAGATAATTTCATTATCCTAAAACCGCGCGATCAGTGGCCTGATCCGAGTAAGCCTAAAAACCAGATTGTGGAAGAACTCTCGGCGTTGGTGGAACCCGTGCCGGGCAATCGCTATGAATTTCTCCAGCCGATACAGATGCGCTTTAACGAGCTGTTGTCAGGCGTACGTGCCGAGCTAGCGATTAAAATCTTCGGTGATGATTTGTCTCAGCTCGAAAGCCTTGGTGAAGAAATTCAAAGCCTCATTGGCTCAGTGGATGACATTGTCGATATTCAGATGGAGCAGACCACGGGCTTATCCATGTTGACGCTTAAGCCTAAACAGTCTGCCCTAGGCCAATATGGTGTTGAGCTTAATAGTCTGCAAGATCAAGTTGCCACGGCAATGGGCGGCCAGGGTGCAGGGTTTTTCTACGAGGGCGATCGCCGCGCTGAGATTGTTGTGCGGCTACCGGAAGACCGACGCAATAATATTGACCAGTTAGGCTCACTTCCCATTCAAGTATCTAGTGGTGGCTATGTACCCCTGAAAGAGTTGGTGGATATTGGGCTGACAACTGGCCTGAATCAGGTCAACAGGGAGAACGGTAAGCGCCGAGTGGTGGTGACGGCGAACGTTCGTGGCCGCGACCTTGGCAGCTTCGTTAGCGACGTAAAGGCAACCATCGAATCGCAAGTAGCGCTGCCAGCAGGCTATTGGGTGGAATACGGTGGTACCTATCAAACTTTGCAATCCGCTTCGCAGCGACTCGCCGTGGTTGTGCCAGTGACTCTACTCATGATTATCGGCCTCTTGTTGTTAGCACTTGGTTCGCTAAAAGACGCAATGATTATATTTAGCGGTGTGCCGCTCGCGCTAACCGGTGGGATTCTAGCGCTGGTATTTAGAGATATACCTTTCTCGATCTCTGCCGCAGTGGGCTTTATCGCCTTGTCGGGTATCGCAATATTGAACGGCTTGGTGATGGTTTCGTTTATTCGCGAGCTGCGCCGCGAAGGCTTGGGGCTGGAGCCTGCCATTATCGAAGGCGCGCTGACGCGTCTGCGGCCGGTCATTACCACGGCGCTGGTTGCGTCTTTGGGCTTTATCCCAATGGCACTAAACACCGGAATAGGCTCAGAAGTGCAACGCCCCCTAGCCACCGTGGTGATTGGCGGTATTTTGTCGTCGACACTGCTTACCTTATTTGTGCTGCCGTCCTTGTACCGTATGCTGCACCGCGCCGATAAAGGAGCATAATATGAAGAAAAAAATGTTTACAGGTCGTTTTTACGCGCTCATTGCTGCAGTAGCGATGTTGATGTTCAGTAGTATAAATGTGCTCGCCCACGGCATGTCTGAGGCAGATAAACAGCGCGCAATTGAGGCTGGTCTGCCAGATTACATATTGTTGGGTGCAGGTCATATGCTTACGGGCTATGATCACTTGCTGTTCCTATTTGGCGTCATCTTCTTTCTCAGCCGATTTACCGATATTGTAAAGTTCATTACGGCGTTCACTGTGGGCCACTCGATTACGCTCGTGTTTGCCACGCTTTATTTCGTGCAGGCAAATTACTTCCTGATTGATGCTGTTATCGCGCTGACCGTCTGCTACAAGGGCTTCGAGAACCTAGACGGTTTTAAGCGCTATTTTGGTGTGGGCTCGCCAAACCTGATGTATATGGTGTTTGGCTTCGGTTTGATTCACGGTTTTGGCTTGTCTACGCGGCTGCAACAGCTGCCCATGGGCGAGGGCAGTATCGTTATGAAAATACTCGCCTTCAATGTCGGTGTCGAAGTCGGTCAGATCGCGGCGCTCACTGTCATGTTGGCACTGTTAGTCGGGTGGCGTAAAACTGCCTCGTTCAAGCGCTTTAGTGTTATGGCCAATACATTACTGGTCATTATTGGCGGGCTGCTTTTTCTGCATCAGCTACACGGCTACCAGCACACCGTGTTTGCTGATGACTTCCCGATTAATACCGATGATCACGTCCATATCCATGAAGATATGGCGACGGAGGCGAAAGCAAATATCCTCGATCACTATCCTCGGCGTATTATTGCTCCTCAGCCTTCGCAGTATGACGAAGGCGCCCATGAACATGGTGATGGCGCCTACCACAGCCACTAAATAAAGGTGAAAGAATGAAATTCCGGATTGCTTTGTGTTTACTCGCGAGCTTATTCATAAGCTCAAATCTCTTGGCCCATGGCAGCGGCCATGCACCAATTTCTGAGCAAAAGGCCCTGCTCATCGCAACTCAAACCACTAAGGGTTTTGCCAGTATCGATCCTCAACTTGGTTTTGGGGTAGTACCCGCGAGCTGGGCCAATATTACAAGTGATACCGCGACGATTTTTCAGAGTGGCGATGGCTATCGTATTGTCAAAGTTGTAAACCCGAAAGAAGAGAGCGCACTCTATATACTAATGTCAGATGACGGCGAAGTTTATGATGCGAATATCAGCGGTAAGTTTGAAGGCGTAAATTAACGGTGAGTCTATGACAAGCTATATCTTTGCCGCAAAGATACTTCTCGCTGCGTCGGTTATTGGCTATGCGTCGTGGCTATCGGATAAAAAACCAGTGTTGGCGGGCTTTATTGTCGCGCTACCACTGGTTTCTATTTTGGCTTTGTTGTTTTCGTACATAGAACACAAAGATCCAGAGGCCAGCATCACCTTTGCCAAAAGTATTCTCTTTGGCGTGCCGATTTCTTATTTATTTTTCATGCCGTTTTTACTGGCTGATCGGTTTCATCTTGGCTTTTGGCAAAGTTATGTATCGGGTTTGCTGTTACTCGTTGTGGGTTACTTTGTACATCGGGCGATAATGATTGTCATTGGGTGATATTCAAACTCATAACTAATTTCAATTTAGAAGTCAGTCTCCCTTGCTATGGAAGAGGGCCAGGCAAAGTGTTGTCACTAAATGTCCACATGACAAAATCGTCCTGCCCGACTTGATCTGGCATCTGTCGAGGTGGTAATGAGCTAGTTTGGGTATGAGACTCCAAATCAAGTTCAGAATGACTATTTATAGCGAATGACTTGACTACATGTGGAGAATGGCAGCTTGTAACGAATTAGGAATGAGGCCCGTAGCGAATGACAGCGAGTGGCAGTTGTCGATGCGCGGCGGGGCCGATCTATTTAACGTAAACCCATAAACCCATTGTTTAGTACAATTTGCTGGCGGTCTTTGGCGGTGGCGCGAAAGTGTATTCCTGTGTTGCTGCGCCAGCCTTCGATGATGAGTGTTTCGCCAGGGTATACCGGTGCGCTAAAGCGCAGTCCAATTGAGGCGATGCGGTTTACGTCGCCGTCTATTGCGCGGGTCAGCGCTAAGCCGGCGACGCCGTAGGCGCAGAGCCCGTGAAGTATGGGTTTAGTAAAGCCGGCTTGCTTGGCAATGGTGGGGTCGACATGCAATGGGTTGCGGTCGCCATTGAGCCGATAAAACAGTGCCGCGCGTTCATCTATAACAATTTCACTAGTGATGTCTGGCTGGCCGTTTGGCACAGCTGCGAGTGCAGTGGGGGCCTCGCCAAAGCTGCCACAGCCGCCATCGCCACGCAGCAAATAGCAGGCGCGCACGGTGCACAGTAGTTCGTTATTGGCGGTGTTGTAGATGTCTTTGTCGAAATGCATAAAGGCGCCTTTGTCTGGGCCTTTATCAATAATCGCCGACACGCGGTATTCGGCCCTAATTTCGCCGCTTGGCGGAATACTGTGATAGAAGTCGATGCGCTGTTCGGCGTGCAGTAGTTTGACCAGCTTGATGTCAAATTGTGGGGCTGTCATCCACAGGCCAGGATGAGCCAATACTGCGGTAATGGTTGGTAGGCATACTAGGTTCTTCTCGTAGACTAAATTTAAGTCTTGTTCTATGTGGTGGGAGTCGCCTGCGCCTAAGCTGAGGGCGTAAAGCATGGTGTCGCGGTCATCGTAGCTGACAGTTTTGGCGTCAAATTTGTGTGCCAGTAGGGCTTGTAGGTTCATATTGGGATGCTCTTCCTAATAATCCAAAATAAGGTTCTGTCTTTTTTCGCGCTGTATTTCTGCTGGCAAATTCGGTTTTGCGTGCTTGCCCTGTGCGCTGGTTTACGCTGTCGCCATGTTTATAAGGTTAGTATGCGTAATAAATAAGTGGTTTTCCATAGTCGAGCTTATATCGCTTTAATCGCGCTATATATGTGCAATATGGCGATCTTTTTGTTTAATCACAGTAGTGCAGCTAGACAATATCTAACAAAATACTATAAGCTAGATAACAATTAGCAATGTAACTTAATATCCATCGAACTACCAGTCTGCCTATAGCGCTGGTAAGCGATAGCCAGCGTGGGAGTGAACATGCCAGATTTACTGAAGGATAAGGTCGTTATTGTTACCGGTGCAGGCCGCGGTGTGGGGCAGTGCATTGCCGAGTATTGTGCATTACAAGGTGCCAAAGTGGTGGTTAACGACTTGGCTAAAGATGACAACGGCGTCGCGATTGCCGAGCTGGTTGCCGAGAGCATCCGCAAGGCGGGCGGTGAAGCTGTTTCGTCTACGGATAATATTGGCTTGATGGCCGAGGCCGTGAATTTGGTCAATATCGCCATTGAGGCTTGGGGCCGGGTGGATGGCCTGGTTAACAATGCCGGTATTCTTCGCGATCGTATTTTTCACAAAATGTCCGAAGATGAGTGGGACCTGTCTATTCAGGTCAACCTTAAGGGCTGTTTCAACACGGCGCGTGCAGTTGCGCCATTTATGAAAGAGCAGGGCAGTGGTGCAATGGTGCATATGACGTCAACCTCGGGCTTGGTTGGTAATTTTGGTCAGGCAAATTACGCCGCGGGCAAGATGGGCTTGGTTGGTCTGTCTAAGTCGGTAGCCCTCGATATGCAGCGCTTTAGTGTGCGCTCTAACTGTGTGGCACCGTTTGCAATGACGCCAATGGTGATGAACGGTATTCCCCGCGAAACCGAGGAAGACGAGGCGCGCTGGAAAGTCATTGAACGCATGGAACCAAACAAAATAGCGCCGCTGATTTGCGCACTTATCTCAGATGAAGGCGCCCACGTAAGTGGTCAGATTTTTGGCGCGCGCGCGAATGAAGTGTATTTGTTCAGTCAGCCGCGGCCAATCCGCACTGCCCATATTGGCGATGAAGCCGGTATCAGTGCCGAGGCGATTATTGATCGCGTGTTCCCCATGTTTAAAGGCGATTTCTACCCCCTTGAGCGTTCGATGGACGTGTTCAGCTGGGATCCGGTGTAGGTCAAAATCGAAATTTGTTCAGGCGTGCAGCGTAAATATTGAGGTTAGCGCCTAGCGCAAAGCTTCAATGAATACCCAAGCCTACTACCTAATTTAAGCCCAAATTTAAGACCAGAATACAGATCGCCCTGTTAGCCATAGTCGCTGGCAGTGTCTTTGGAGAGAGATATGAGTACAGCAATCGGGATTCGCTCCTTTGGAGCCTATATTCCAGCAAGACGGATGCAGCGCAGCGAAATTGCCAAGGCACATGCGTGGGCACTGCCCGGTTTACGTGGTTTGGGCAAGGGCGAAAAAGCCTTCTGCTCTTGGGACGAAGATGTCATTACCATGGCTGTTGAAGCCTCGCGGGATTGTTTGCGCGGCCAAGATGTAAACGCCTTGGCGCGGCTTTGTTTGGCCAGTACTAGCGCGCCATTTGCCGATGTGCAAAACGCGACCTTGATCGCTAGCGCCCTGGGCGCGCCGCGCAATGTTGCGACCAGCGATCAGACCGCATCTACCCGCGCTGGCCTGAGCGCGCTTAGCCACGCTTGCCAGAGCGGCGGTAGCCAGTTATTGGTGGCCGGCGAAAAACGCCGAACCAAGCTTGGCAGTGCTCAAGAAATGTTATTTGGCGATGGTGCTGCGGCATTATTGCTGGGCAGCGGCGACGATTTACTGGCCACTTATTTGGGTAGCGAATCTTTGTCTGTGCCTTTTGTAGATCATTTTCGGGAGTCGAACTCTGACTACGAATACGCTTGGGAAGAGCGTTGGATTCGCGATGAAGGTGTTGGCAAATTGGTACCGGAAGCGGTAAACGCATTGTTGCAGCGCCTAGGTAAAACCGCTGCCGATGTTGCGCATTTTGGCTTGGCTGGCGGTGGTCCCCGCGCCGATGGTTTTGCTGCTAAAAAGATTGGTATTGCCGATGCGGCCGTGCTGCCAGACCTGCGTAATAACGTGGGCGACACCGGCGCAGCGCATTCCTTGCTGCTGCTGACCGAAGCCCTAGAGCGGGCACAGGCGGGCGATTTAATTATTATTGCCGCCTTTGCCCAAGGCTGTGAAGTGATCGCCTTTGAAATGGGAGCCAAGGGCAGTGATACCGGTCGCAGTGGTTTGGCAGGTAATTTGGCGCGCCGCCACGAAGAAACCGCGTATATGAAGATGCTCAGTTTCTCTGGCGAAATTGAGGTTGAGTGGGGCATGCGTTCGGAGACGGACCAAAAAACCGCACTGACTCAGCAGTACCGCGTGGCCGATCAAACCTTTGAATTTGTTGGCGGCAAATGCCGCGACTGCGACACCATTCAATTTCCGCGCTTGCCTAACTGCGTTAATTGCGGTGCCTTCGACACGCAATCGCCCGCGCCGCTGGCCGACGAAAAGGCCAAGGTACTCACGGTTACCGCTGACTGGTTGATGTTTTCACAATCGCCGCCGCTGTATATGGGACTTTCCCAGTTCGACAATGGCGCGCGGATGTTAATGGAAATTGTTGATGTTGGCCCCGAGGGCATCGATGTTGGCACCCCGCTGGAAATGACCTTCCGCATTAAAGAGTTAGACAAGATGCGCGGTTATCGCCGTTATTTCTGGAAAGCACGCCCCATCGTTAGCGCCGCAGGAGAGTAAACATGGCCACAGGAATTAAAGACAAAGTCGCAATTATCGGCATGGGCTGCAGCCAGTTTGGCGAGCGCTGGGACGCCGGTTCTGAAGATCTCATGGCCGAGGCGTTTAACGAAGCGCTGGCCGACGCGGGTATTGAAAAGGCGCGTATTGGCGCGGTTTGGTATGGCTCTGCCGCCGACAAAATTAATGTGGGTAACTCTGCGATTCCGCTTTCTACCGCCCTGCGTCTAGACGGTATTCCGGTAACCCGCGTCGAAAATATGTGCGCTACCGGCACCGAGGCCCTGCGCGGTGCGACCTATGCGGTGGCCTCTGGCGCCGTGGATATTGCACTCGCTATAGGCGCTGAAAAATTAAAAGACACCGGCTATGGTGGCTTGCCTCATATGCCGAAAGGCACGTTCAACGATTTGTGGATGCCCTACGGTTCTGCGCCAGCAGGCTTCGCTCAGCTGGCCGCGGGCTATCGCACCAAGTACGGTCTTGAGAAAGACGTGCTAAAGCAGGCGATGGCGCGGGTGTCTTGGAAGAGCCATCAGAACGGCGCTAAAAATCCTAAGGCTCACCTGCGTAAAGCGGTAAGCATGGAAACCATTTTGAACGCGCCACTGATCGCCGATCCGCTCGGTGTGTTCGACTGTTGTGGTGTGTCTGACGGCGCGGCTTGCGCGATAGTCACCACGCCTGAGATTGCCCGTTCGCTGGGTAAAACCAATTTGGTTACCATCAAATCTTTGCAGTTGTCGGCCAGCTCCGGTCGCGAGCAGGGCTTTAAAGACTGGGATGGCAGCTATGTGCCAAATACCCGCAACGCCGCCAAGGCCGCGTATAAAGAAGCGGGCATCACCAATCCCCGCAAAGAGCTAAGTGCAGTCGAAGTACACGACTGTTTCTCTATTACCGAGCTTGTCACCATGGAAGACCTGGGTCTTTCTGCTGACGGTCAAGCTTGGCGCGACATACTCGATGGCGTATATGATGCCGACGGTGAATTGCCGTGCCAGATCGACGGCGGTCTAAAGTGTTTTGGTCACCCCATTGCGGCATCGGGTTTGCGCATGGTGTATGAACACTATTTGCAAATGCAGGGCCGGGCGGGAGATCGCCAGTTGCCGAATCCTAAACTAGGCTTAAGCCACAATCTTGGTGGCGTACCCTATAACGGTGTGTGTGCAATCAGTATCGTCGGTTTAGAAGGCGTGTAATCAGCATTATTATTGCGGCAGACTGAGCGGGTTTGGAGAAAAGGGTATGAGGGCTGTTTCTGTTGAAGCGCTGGCCGGCGCAATTCGCGCGGGCGATAAAGTGTTTGTTTCTGGTAGCGCGGGCGAGCCCATTGCGGTGACCGAGCTGCTGGCAACTACGCCGGAGCTTGCCGCGGGTGCAGAGTTTTACTGCAGCTTTATTCCTGGGGTTAACCCGCGCAATTTGGCTAACGAAAACCGGCGGATGACCGTCGGTTTTATGCAGGGCGGATTCCGTAAAAGTTTGGCTGCAGGCCATGTGCGCTTTGCGCCTATGTCTTACACCGCTACGTTGCAACACTTGTGCAGCGACGGCGTGATTAACACGGTGCTAGTGCAGGTTTCGCCGCCAGATAGCGATGGCTATTGCTCGCTGGGCTTGCAAGGCGAATTTTTGCCTCAGTTGCTTAGTCGCAAGCCCCGCGTATTAGCGGTGCTAAACCCTAATGTGCCGGTGCTGGCGGGCTCGCCTAAGCTGGCGATGGCCGATATTGAAGCCTACTGCGAGAGTGATTTGCCACTGGCAACTTACGACCCTGGCAAGCCCAATGCGGTCGCTCAGGCAATCGCGGAACATGTTGCCGCCTTAATTCCCAATGGCGCCGCGCTGCAGTGTGGGCTGGGTAAAATTCCTAATCAGTTGATGGCGGCACTTGCTGATCATCGTCAGCTGCGTATTCACAGTGGCATGGCCAGCGATGGCATTGTGTCATTATTGGATGCGGGGGCATTGGATCTTGATGCGACGGTGACCAGTATTGTCGCCTTAGGTAGCAATGCGTTTTATCGTCGCTTGCCAGAATTCAAAAAGCTGAATATATGCGGCGTTGAAGCCTGCCACAGTGCGCAAGTGTTAGCGCAAGTGCCCAAGCTGTTTGCGGTGAACTCGTCCATGGAGCTGGATTTATTTGGTCAAGCCAATGCCGAAATGCTGGGCGGGCGCTTTGTTAGCGGCCCCGGTGGCTTGCCGGATTTTGCTGCCGGCGCCAGAGCGCAACACGATGGCTGTTCGATCATCGCTTTGCCCGCTGCCGATCCGAGCGGTGAGCAGTCGCGTATAGTTACCCAGTTGGGTAGCGGTGTGCCGGTTTCGGTGCCGCAATATCTTGTTGATATGGTGGTTACTGAGTATGGCAGCGCGTATTTGCGCGGTGCAGATATGGTGACCCGCGCCGAGCGCTTGGTGGCAATCGCTCATCCAAACCACCGCGACCGGCTTTATACCGAATTTGAGCAGCGGTTCTTGGTGTAAGTATTCGCGGTGAAAAGTACGATTGGCGCAGAGAAAACTAGCACACATAATTCGCAATAGAACGATATACATGCTAACATTATTTGCATGTAAGATTATCAATACGATTGTTAAAGAGAGGCACAGGCCGTGGATATAAATCTCACTGATCTGCACAAAGAAATTGACGAAAGCGTACGTAAAATTTGCGCGGAATTCACCGATGACTACTGGATGGAGTGCGATGAAGAAGCGCGCTTCCCTGAGGAGTTTTACAGTGCAATGGCCAAGTCGGGCTGGTTGGGTATCACCATGCCGGAAGAGCTGGGTGGTGCAGGCCTAGGAGTAACCGAAGCGGCGATTATGATGCACGCGGTGGCGGCCAGCGGCGGTGGTCAGTCTGCGGCCTCGTCAATCCATATTAATTTATTTGGGCCTCACGCTATTGTTGTTCACGGCTCCGAAGAGCAGAAAAAGCGCTGGTTGGTGCCCCTGATTAAGGGCGAGCAGAAAGCCTGCTTCGGCGTAACCGAACCAGATGCCGGTTTGGATACCACCAGTATTAAAACCTTCGCGAGAAAAGTGGAAGGCGGTTACATTGTTAACGGTCGCAAAATGTGGACATCTACTGGCCAAGAAGCGCATAAAATTGTGCTGCTTACGCGGACCACGCCAAAAGAAGATTGCAAACGCCCCACCGATGGCATGACCTTGTTCTATGCCGATCTCGATCGTACCAAAATCGAAGTTCGCCGTATTAAAAAGCTGGGTCGCAACGCGGTTGATTCGAATGCGACCTATATCGACGATTATTTCATTCCAGACTGCGACCGTATCGGCGAAGAGGGCAAGGGCTTTTACTACCTGCTCGACAGCTTGAACCCCGAGCGTATTCTGGTGGGTATTGAAGCGATTGGTATTGGTCGTTCAGCGCTAGACAAAGCTGCCAAATACGCCCAAGAGCGGGTGGTATTTGGTCGGCCCATTGGTCAAAATCAAGGTATTCAGCACCCACTTGCCGAAGCGTGGACTTATCTAGAGTCGGCGTACTGGATGTGTTTGCGCGCTGCGGATTTATACGACAAAGGCCAGCCCTGCGCGGCCGAAGCCAACGCCGCTAAGTTCCTTAGTGCCCGCGCTGCCTTTGATACCTGTACTAAAGCAGTACTTACCCACGGCGGTATGGGTTATGCGCGGGAATACCATGTGGAGCGTTTGTTGCGCGAGTCGGTTCTACCGCGGATTGCACCGGTTACCGAGCAGATGATCTTGTCGTATATCGGCGAGAAAGTTCTGGGAATGCCTAAGTCATACTAAGTTTGTAAATGTTCAGCTGCCAATAGCGCGCAATTGCTGGGTACTGCTTTAGTGCCCAGCGTTACTTGAAGTTCAATAAGCGTTAAATCTTAGCCACTCACACTGGTAGGTTCCAGGGTGTGAGTGGCTTTTTTTATTGGGGGCTTGTCTCTGTGATGCTCGTGGTTTGGACCATGGCGTTAAATTATTATAGGTCGTCATATAGTGCAGCTTGGTAATATTGTGCAAGCGAACTACATGTGTATAATGAGTTTTTAGTCAATTTTGTGCCGCGCGAATTCTTTATTTCCTAGGTATGCGCAATTTCGGCCATTCGATCTCGATAAGCATCGCGGGCTATTGGCTTTTTGTCCTCAAAATGGATGGCGGGTGGGTGATATGAAAGTACGGCATGTAAACATTGATTATACTGATTCTGAGTTGCATTGGACGCCAGATACCCCAGAGTTCGCCCAGTTCTGGAATGCTTCGTCAACCTACCTCCCTTATCTAGAGCCTTTTCTAAATCGCACAGTTCGCGCTGGCATAGAAATGTTAGAGGATAACGAAGAAAATGCTGAGCTAATTAAGGACTGTAAGATCTTTATTCAGCAAGAGACTCGGCATTTTAAAAATCACGCGCGATACAATGCTAAATTGCGCGCGAGTGGCTACCCAGAACTAGCCGAGCGGGAAAAGAAAATGCAGGCCGACTATAGGGGGTTTGCTGAGACTCGCAGCCATAAATTCTGTCTTGCTTATACCGAAGGCTTTGAAACCTTGGGGTTGATTGTGGCGTGTTATTTTTTGGAGGGCGCTAAAGAGCTGGATTCGCCATCAGTGTGTGACCCCACCCTAGATTTGTGGCGCTGGCATTTGGCAGAAGAATATGAACACCGCCATGTCGCTTTTAAGCTATTTCACAAATTGTATAGCAGCTATTGGTATCGCCTATTCGGAATCGTATATGCAGGTCCGCATATGCTCAAATACATGTTTAAGACGGCATTCTATATAATTTCTGAAGATCGCAAATCAGGGAAAATAGCAGACCCATGGAAAAGTCGTCTGCGGATGCTAGGTGTTAGCTTCAGAATGGCTAAATACATAGTGCCTAGGTTGCTAAAAACTTTTCATCCTAGCTATGATCCCGTAAATGCTGCGGAACCTAGGGAGTCTATGAAGGTACTTGCGCAGGCTGAAGAAAAGTGGGGGCCGGCTTCGGCATAGGCCTGGACGCTTTCCAAACTAAGTTTAAACTCACTAAATTGAAGTGACACGCTAAGCCGGCTAATAATAACAATTCGATATTGTGCAATATGGTTTAGCGTGAAACTGACGGCCCCCCAAACACATCGTGTGTTAAGCAATCCATAATTCTATTTCCAAATTAAATAACTCTGTTCTTTAGTACGGTTTTTTGGTGGCATTTTTGAACGACAATTATTCTCATGTTTTAAGGAGAATAAAAATGTCTAGTAAGAATAACTGCAGTGTGGTGCTAATGGCGTCGATGCTTGCATGTATGAGCAGCCAAATTCACGCCGATGAAAATACCGAGAGAAAGAAGGGCAGTCGTAACCGATTGCTCGAGGAAGTGGTGGTCACGGCCCAAAAGCGCGAAGAGGATTCACAGGATGTTCCAATTGCTATCTCCGCGTTCAGCGGTGATAAGCTGGAAGCCTTTGGTATTGAAAATACCTCAGACCTTCAAAAAATAACCCCCGGGCTCACATTTACTTACACTTACGGTTACACCGTTATCTATTTACGAGGCGTGGGTAGCGATGCATTTTTGCCCAGCGCCGACCCTTCTGTTGCAACTTACATTGACGGGATCAATATTCCTGCCACACGTGGAAAGAATGATACGCTCGGTCCAGTTCAGCGGGTTGAAGTACTTAAAGGCCCGCAAGGGACACTGTTTGGACGAAATGCCACCGGCGGAGCGGTTAGCATCGTTACCGCAGATCCGCCACCAGAAGGTGAGCCTATTGCAGGCACTCTTAAGGCGGATATCGGAAATTATGGGCGGCGGGGCTATCAGCTTTATGGTGCCAGCAACCTTGTTGGTGGGCTCGGGGCAACGGTGTCTTTGTTTCAAAATCGTGGCGATATCATTGCGCACAATTATTTAACCGGCCCTGATGGTGAGACCGTCCCTGGGCCAGAGCGGGAGGATAAGGACGAGGGCGCGCGATTAAAGTTTCGCTGGGATATCAGCGATTTTATGAGCGCTACAGTAATTGGCTCGTATATCAATCAGTTCAATGGCAGTTCGCTGATGCTGGAAAATACACGTCCTGCCCTGATTCTGGCCGGCGGAGACGGCTCAGAAACCAAGGCTGATCGGCGTCTAGAGAATGACTTTGAGGGTGGCAGCGGCACTCAAAATTATATTTATGGGGCGATTTTTGAATGGAGCCCAGGTCCATTTGATATGAAATTTACTGCGTCAAATATCGAGACTGACGTGGATTGGGGCCAGTTTGACTACGATAGTACCCCAAGTTCAGGGGCTACATTCTTTGTATATAACGAGCCATCGCTACAGGATACCTATGAACTGCAATTTACTTCTAACGAAGAAACCTGGCTGAGTGATAATTTAGAGTGGGCGGCGGGCCTCTATCACTTAGAGGCATCCTCGGGCTTTGATCGATTGTTTTTTACTGTTAATACGGGATTAGTGACTCCGGCTATAACCAATGCGCTGCCACCGGCATTGAGCGGCACGGTTACAACCTTGTTGCGAGAACTTACCGCCAATAACGAAGTTATGTTGCAGTCGACAGGGATATTAGACACCACTGCCGATTCGGTGTATTTCCAGGGCACTTGGACCTTTGATGAACGTTTTAACTTAACAGTGGGTGCGCGGTATCAAGAGGAACACCGAGAAATCGGTGATACCTACTTAGACCTAGTGGATACGACTAGTGGAAACCCGCCGCCGGAGTATTATGAGGGCAATGATTTTTCCAGAAATACGCGGGTGCTGAGCTTTGAGGGTAAAGAGGTCGATGCCAATACCACCTCGTGGCGTATTGCCAGCCAGTATTTTGCGAGTGATGTCGTGCAATTTTATACGTCGCTGTCGAGAAGCTATAAGAGCCCAACCTTTAACGTTGTTAACTTCTTTACCCCGCCGGACCTTGTTAAGGCCGAAGAAGCAACGGCGTTTGAGCTAGGCTTTAAATCTGAAATGCTGGATGGTGAGCTGCAGTTAAATGGCGCTATTTTCCGTTCAGTCGCCAAGGACCTCGTTACTGCGATTGTGTCGTTTACCTCGGGCGGTATTGTTCGCTTCTCAAATGCCAATGAGGCAGTGTCGGACGGCGCCGAGTTAGATTTTCAGTGGCAGCCCATGCCGGATTGGAATCCTGGTTTAGCGATAACCGGTGGTGCCAGTTATATTGATGCAAAATACACCGACTATAAAAATGGATCGGGTTTTGATGATGAAACTGGCTTGTATTTTGGCCCAGATAATTTGACCGGTATTCCTCTGCAGGAACCACGAGACTTCACCGGTAACTCTGTAGTGAGAACGCCAAAATTGAGTTCAAGTATTTCTTTGAATCAATTTATTGAACTTGGTGATTACGGCAATTTAGAGTTTGCTGTCGATTATTCCTATAAAGGTGAATACAACACCACACCGCAAGCTTCACCCTATTTTATTCAGGACCAATTCGAGGTTTGGGGCGCTCGGGCTACTTACTTCTATGATCCACTTGGCCTGCAAGTCACCGCCTATGTTGATAACGCTAAGGATAAAGATTACTTCGCAACTATTATGCAGTCAGATTTCGGCCGCACGGTAAGCTTGGCTGCGCCGCGCTTCTATGGTGTGCGCTTGAAGTGGGATTATGGGCTGATGTTTGAGTAATTGTTAACGCGATGAAACGAAGTATAAGCAAGTCGATTTTAATAAACATGACTTTAGCGACCGCAGAGACTGCGGTCAGATGAGGCTTTTGCGCATTTTGCTAATGAGAATTTTTGAAAATTACGAGAGGGATAATCATAATGAATAAATCACTATTAGGTTTTGGCTTGGTCTCGATAATGTCGGCAGCCCCTTTGGCTTTAGCGCAGGCTCAAATCCCAGTATTGGGTGACCTACTGGCTGGTGGCGATATCGTCGGCAGCGAACTGTCGATCTTGGGTGCTCTGCCTGGCGGTGATGTGCTGCCCGCAAATACCGCGCTTGGTAAGGCTGGATTATTGACGGCAGAGATGGGGCAGATTCTTGGTGATCCGCTGGCGCAGGTGCCAACGGGGCTAGACTCTAAATTGATTTTTGGCTTTGTTCCAGGAGCTGAGGTGCTTTATCAAAATCCACTCGGAATAGTCGAGTTCTTAGTGGCGGGAAATTCGATATTGTCAGAATCCATTTTTATCCTGCCAGCTATTCCACTTGTTTCCTCGGGGCTGGATCTGGATTTACTCGGTCTCGATGCCTTCTTTGGGGGGCAGCTTGTTGGCTTGGGTAGTATTACTCCCGCGCTGTCGCCAGCAGAAATAATGCCTGAAATTCTGACAGCCGTTACTGAGCTCGATATTTAAGGTCTTCATTCAGGCTGCCAAACAAATGAGCTTCCTTGTAATTTAGATGGGCAGGCCGCAGCCAACAATATTACTCAATAGACTATTGTTGGCTGCATCAGGGAATTACGTTAAGGTTTCTCGCTTTAGCCAAGGCAGCGGTGCGACTCGACACCCCAAGCTTGCCGTACAAGTTTTGCAAATGCCATTTAACGGTGGTTAAGGATACGTCAATTCGGTCGGCGAGCTGTTGATTACTTAGGCCGGCGCCAATAAAGCCGAGTAGCTCTAGCTCGCGGGCGGTGAGCTTGCCAAGCAGGCGTGGCTGCTCATTCTCTGTCGCAATTTCACTAGCATCATCCGCATCATCGCTGGGTAATAAACGGCAAATTTCGGCAAAAAATTGCCGTTCCTGATCTGATACAAAACCCCAGGCCGAGGCTTTACTTGCGCTGATGACGGCGTGTAGCACATCAACTTGATCGATAAATGGCCTGAGTATGCGTCGGCTCGCGGCAATGCGCAGGGCGCGGGTAATATGGCGCACGGCCAAGGTGTAATCCTGATTCTGGGTAGCGATGACTGCGCTATTCAGTTCGAGTTCGACTTGCCTAGCATTGCAGCTTTGTTTTTTGGCGCGCTTAAGGTCTTGGCCTATTAAGGTATTTGCTGGCTTTAGGCGACCAAGTGCCAAATCGAGGTCGATCAGTGCACTGTTGATTAGGGTGACGAGCAACGGAATGGCCATAGCCTTTGTCCCCCGTTGGTTCGATGATTCTACCGCGCGTTGCAGACCGGCGCGCTCCGCCTCAGCGCAGGCTTCGTCGATATGCCCCAACACAATAAGGCGTTTAATAAGAAAGCACGACAGCATAAGCGAGAGGCGAGTAGGGTAGGCGTTGGCAACCTCCCACATACTGCTTAGCGATATGGTCTCGTCGCCGTGGCCTTGCCAGAGTAATACGGCGGCTTCGAGCCCGCTGGCAGCGGCCTCAAGAAAACCGTGGGTGCGGGCGGTTTTCATGCCGAAGGCGAGGAGTTGATGGGCGTCTTGGTCTAGTCCCATGCCCACCGCGCAGCGGGCGGCCACCAGCGCCATGGTTCCGCAAATACCCGATTCATCGCCTAGCGCGCCGCGGGTGGTGGTCAGCGCAGAAACGATTTCGGTATAACTATTGGCGTAATTACCTTCGTGTATTCCCACTAGGGCGGTGTAGGCATGAACCCAGCCATCGACATAGCTACTATTGGTTTGGTAGGCGGTTTCTTTTGCCGCCTGAAGATGCTGGCGGGCATCACTGAAGTGGAAGGTGTTCATAAAATAGCAGCCAATAATGCAGTTGGCGGCAGTTAAATTAAAGGAGTCATTACAGTCGGCACCGGCACTGTCTAGCCATTGTTTGGCGCCGAGGTAGGCGTCTTCGAGTTGGTCGCTAAGGCTGTCGATCGAGGTTCTTAATATTGCAATACGACGATGCAACTCAGTTTCGCTAGCGGAGTTGTTTTTGTTTTGCTGACCCTGCATGCGCTGGTAGAGATTATTGATTTGCTTGCGCGCGTACTCGTAGCGGCGGTGAAAGGCCAGCGCCCAAACAAACCAGTATTCTGCTTCTAAACTGACTTGCTTGCCTTCGTCGTGGAGAATTTCGATCCAGCGAATATATTGCAATACCGCGCCGCGATCGCGTACAAACGAGGGTGCGATTTGCTCCAATATCGGCATGGCCGTGCTGCTAGATTCGGCATCTAAGGCGTAGTTAATGGCATCGCGCCAATATTGATTGCGCTGGCACCATGCCGATGCCCGCAGCTGAATGTTTTGGCGGTCTTGCTTGTTTAGGTGAAGGCTCGCTTCGCGTAGTAGATGGTCGCGGAATAAGCCATGTAAGCGGTACCAGCTGCGATTGCGATCCAGCGGAATAACAAACACATTGCGTTCAATTAAGTCGTTTAAATGCTCTGCCACGTGATCGCCGCCAATGGCGGCGCTGCACAGCTCCATATTAAAGGTGCGCAACTGAGATACAGCGAGCAGAAATTGCCGGAGCTCGGCCGAAAAGCCTGATAGCACCTGACGGTTTAATAGTTGCGCGAGTGATTCGTCTGAGCCAGAAAACGCCGCGAGCGCGCTTAGTGGCTGTTCCGCTTGGCTTAATATAATTTGCGCCATGCGCACCGCAGCCGGCCAGCCCTCGGTTTTACGGGTGACCTCGGCAACACCTTGTTCACCAATTTGGCTTGATAGTGCATCGCCGAATAGGCTAGTAACGTCTTCTTGGCTAAAGCTTAATTCTTTGGGGCCGATTTGTTGAACCAGGCCTTCGAGTTGCGCGCGGGGGTAGTCTAAGGGTAAGTCCTCGGTGCTGGATAATACGATCTGGACATTTGCGCGGGTTTTAAAAAGTAGCTGATCAAGAAACAGGCCTAGGGATTCGTCGCGACAAAAATGCAAATTATCAATAAAGAGCGTGATGGCGAGGGGGTGGCTATTCAGTATCGAAAGCAGTTTGTCGATGCTGGTGTCGCGGGGCTCGTGGCCGTGAAAGAGCGCTTGGGTAGGGTGGGCTTGATTTTTGTCGCCGCGCAAGATCGAACCAAGTTCGTTTATTAGGCTCTCGACGGTATTGTCGCGTTCGTCGAGTGACAGCCACAGACATTGTTTACCCGCGTGGCGAAGATCGGCGAGTAGCATCGACATAAGTACAGTTTTGCCGTAACCAACGGGTGCTACTGCGCTTAAGCATTTGGCGCGTAAGCCGCTTGGCGTTTGTATATTGCTTAAAACGGGAATGCGCAGGCTTTGAAACAGGAAATTTGGCGGCTCATTGCGGCCTATTTGCTGGTCGATATGCTCGGCAGTGCGGCGAAATTGGGCAGCTTTATTGGGCAAGACTCTATCCTCTTATTATTGTGCGTGCATTATGGCCAAACAGGGCGCTTTTGATCGTGGCGGCCTTTTTTACTTCGCCATCGTGCATTTTGCGCCCACGCCCCATCCTTTATTATTTGGTCTTTAGCTAGGCCCTCCTAAAGTACGGCTTATGGTAATTAAAGCTGCCATAGACTGCGAGCTTAATCACAACTGCGTTATTTAAGTGTCGGCGCTAACGTTGCTTGGTTCAAAACCCCCTGATGTTGTTGGCGACGCATTTGCTAGTGTCAGCGCTGGGGCTACGTGATAGCGCGCTGTTGCAATCGCTTTCAGCTGAACATTCGCAGAATGTTGAGAATATTTTGCGCCGCCCGTCCTTAGGTACGGGTTAGCGAGCAGATTTCGCCAATAGACTGATAAAAAATAAAGACGCGGTCTACCAGCCGCCAAAGGAGTACTGATATGAACGCCAATACCATAGATGCCGAACTCGCCAAGTCGCTGCCGCTAGAAGATTTTGATGTTAGTCAAACTGAGCTATTTGCACGCAATGGCCTGCACCCTTACTTTGAACGTTTACGCCGCGAAGATCCGGTGCATTATTGTAAAGACAGTATTTATGGGCCCTATTGGTCAATAACCAAATACCGCGATATTGTTGATATCGACACCAATCACAAAGTGTTTTCGTCGGACGTGAGCGTTGGTGCTTTTGTTCTTGATGACACTACCCTTAATGCAGTAGACGGCGCAATGTACCTGCCCAACTTTTTGGGTATGGATCCGCCAACCCACGACGTTCACCGCATGGCGGTAAGCCCCATTGTGGCGCCACAGAATTTGCTGCGCTTTGAAAAGTTGATTAGGGAGCGCACCAGCGAGGTATTAGATTCATTGCCCATTGGCGAAGAGTTTAATTGGGTTGACTTGGTATCGATTGAACTCACCACCATGATGTTGGCCACGTTGTTGGACTTTCCGCTGGAGGATCGCCGTAAGCTGACGCGCTGGTCAGATATCGTTACCACTCGTCCGGGTTATGGCTTAGTGGATTCTTGGGAGCAGCGTGAAGCGGAGTTGCTTGAATGTTTGGCTTATTTTCAGCGGCTTTATGACGAGCGCAAGGCGCTGCCGCCACGGCCAGATTTGATCTCCATGTTGGCACATGCACCAACGATGCAAGACCTGACCGCCACCGATTTTCTCGGCATGTTGGTGTTGCTTATTGTGGGCGGCAACGACACCACGCGCAGCTCTATGTCGGGCGGCGCCTTGGCCTGTCACCTTTATCCCGATGAATTTACCAAAGTAAAAAATAACCCGAGTCTGTTAGCGAGAATGGTGCCAGAAATTGTGCGCTGGCAAACCCCGATTGCCCATATGCGCCGCACCGCATTAGAAGACGTAGAGTTTCGCGGCAAGCAAATTCGCAAGGGCGATAAGGTGGTGATGTGGTATTTGTCCGGCAATCGCGACGACGAAGTTATTGATAGGCCAATGGATTTTATCGCCGATCGTCCCCGGGCTAGACAGCATTTGTCATTTGGCTTTGGTATCCACCGTTGCTTGGGCAATAGATTGGCCGAGCTACAGCTTAAAGTGCTCTGGGAAGAAGCTACTAAGCGTTACTCCCGTATTGAAGTGGTTGGTGAGCCGACCCGTGTACCGTCTAATTTAATCAATGGTTTTATTGATATGCAGGTGCGCTTACACGTTTAACGTAGTGGCGCGCAGCATATTTTTTAACATTGCGAATAATGATACTGACTGGATTTAATATTATGCCAAAGCTCATTTTTATTACCTCAGACAAACAAGAATACGCCGTAGAGGCCCAAAGCGGCGTGTCTGCGATGGAAACGGCGCTAGATAATTTAGTGCCAGGGATTGATGGTGATTGCGGTGGCGTTGCCGCCTGCGGCACCTGCCATGTTTATGTGGATCAAACTTGGTTGGCGAAAACCGGCGGAGCGCAAGAAGGCATAGAGCAAGATATGTTGTCTTTAACAGACAATTCCGGCGCAAGCAGTCGTCTCTCTTGCCAGATAGTCATGAGCGACGAACTGGACGGTTTGGTGTTGACCATGCCCGAGAGTCAGCACTAATTAGTGTGAATTAGGCTTGTTGCCTTTGTAGCTTTGCGGCCTTGTACTACAGGAATACTAATAATGAATTTTACGCCGGACTATATCATTGTGGGGGCGGGCTCTGCGGGCTGCGTATTGGCTAATCGGCTAAGTGCTGACCCTGCGGTAAATGTTGTGCTGCTGGAGGCTGGCGGCAAAGACAGTAATCTTTTATATAGAATGCCCGCCGGATTTTTCCCCTTGATGAAATCTGGGAGGGGAAATTGGAATTACGAATCCATCGCCCAGCCGGGTTTGGGCGGGCGCACCATGTATTTCCCACGGGGTAAAGTTCTTGGCGGTTCTAGCTCAATTAATGGCTTGGTGGTGTCGCGGGGCAATGCTGGCGACTACGATCATTGGGCAGATTTAGGCAATGAAAATTGGTCCTACGCAGATTGCCTGCCGTACTTTAAAAAAGTTGAGCGTATGCCGGGCGGTAATCCTGAACAGCGCGGTGTCGACGGCCCAGTTGGCGTTACCGTTACACCCATGGACAGCATGAACCCGAGTTCGCGGGCGTGGATAGACGGCGGTGTGCAAGCGGGCCATCCTTTTAATAAAGACATGAATGGCGGCGATCCACACGGCATGGCGCAAATGCAGGGCAATTACGCCGATGGCCTGCGGCAGAGCGCCTCGGCCTGTTATTTAAAGCCAGTATTATCCAGACCCAATTTAAACGTAATTACCGGTGCTTTAGTTAAGCGGGTGGTCGTTAGCGATGGCCGAGCCACGGCGGTGGAGTATGTTCGTCGCGGTCGAACTCAGCAACTCGCCGCGCGCCGCGAAATATTATTATGCGGCGGGGCAATCAATAGCCCGCAAGTTTTGCAGTTATCAGGGATTGGTGATCCTGCGGATATAGCGCCTCATGGAATTGAGCTCAAGCTGCCGTTGTTAGGGGTGGGTAAAAACCTAAAAGATCATATCGCCATTGCCGTTAAACAGCGCAGTACCAAACCCTATTCACTATTGGCCGATTTAAAGCCGATGGCGATGATTTCTGCCTTGAGTAAATATCTGCTGTTTCGTTCTGGGCCGACCTCTGTTGGGGCGCTGGAGGCGTGGGGGCATCTTAAAACCTCACCGGATTTAGCCTATCCAGATTTGCAAATCTACTCGGTGCCGATTATGTATAACGATCATGGCCGCGACATAATACAAGAAGAAGGCTTTATGGCGGTGATGAACGGCTGTCGGCCCCGCAGTGTTGGAACCGTTAAAATACAATCTGCCGATGCGAGCGTAGCGCCAGCCATTGATCCTCAATATTTTACTGACCCAGACGATCTGCGAGTCCTGCGTGATGCAATTAGATTAACGCGCAAAATTATTGCGCAGCCTGCTTATGATGATTTTCGCGGAATAGAATATGGACCTGGCTCGCACTGCGATGATGACCAAGGTCTGGATCAGTATATTCGTCAGCACGCTAACTCGCTCTACCACCCTGTGGGCACCTGCAAGATGGGCAGCGACGACATGGCGGTTGTCGATGCCCAATTGCGTGTTCACGGGGTGCAGGGGCTGCGGGTTGTTGATGCGTCGATTATGCCGGAGATTATCAGCGGCAATACCAACTTCCCCACAATGATGATTGCCGAAAAAGCAGCTGACATGATTATCAGTGGTGTTACTGCTTAAGCGACGGCGCGTAATTCACTTAAGCAGTTTTATTATGATCACCCTACTTGGCCACTGAGAAAGTGGTCTTTTTTCGTTTCTATTTGCTTTTTTTATTGGGCAAACATAATGCTTAAAAGGCTTTACGCCACGCAATATCAATAGACGCGAGCTTGTTGCTCAAGGTAATTTGCTGATCGCTAGCGAGCGGGTTGTTGCCGCTAATCTCTTGCTTGGGGACGTAGTTAAAGGAGAGGTCGATAGTGTCTATCGTATTGGGTGACCAACTGATCCCGACATTGTAACGCTCGTCAAAAACGGCTGTTGAAATTAGGTTGTTAATAATCTCTTGTTGATTGAGGGGTTTCTTGTGCACGTCGCTATACCCAAACCGCAGGGTGATTTTTTCGTCTACTCGATAATGTAGGCCCAGCTTCAGTACGCTTAAATCACTCCAGCCAAAGCCGGGGCCGTTGTCGTCACCGTAGCGGCCGGGAGCGCTACCGGAATTGGCGTAGGCTTTAACCTTGGAAAAATAAATTCGCTGATAATCAGCAAGTAGAGTCAGCGATGGATTTGCTTGCCATGCAAGTCCGTATTGCAGATAGGGTGCTATATCGAGAGCACCTTGCTCTGCCAATAGTCCGCGATACTCTTGGTGTTTTTGCATATAGCCTTTGGATTGCAAGGTCAGGCCGGCGGTGAGTTGATCGTTGATCGCTAAGGTGGCTCCCGTTTTTATACCGTAGCCAAAACTTTGTGAATGGCCATTGTTGCTGAGTTTATCCGGCGCTGCGGAGGCTGGTGAAAATAATTGAAAGCCGTTTACTTCTATGGTTTGGTAAATTAGCTCGGGGCTGATGCCGATGCGCAGTCGCTTATTTAGCTGGTGTGACCAAGTTGGTGCTATGAAGATTTGCGCAATATCCGAGCCGGTGTCACCGAAACACAAATAGCCCTGTTGCGGGGTATTGCCAGGGCAGTTCGGGTTGTCAAAAGACTTGTAGTTGATGTTGATGCCGCCGTTGCCGTAGACCGCAAGGCCAATGGCGTTACGTTCATCTATTTGGCGATGTATTGCGCCAAAGGGGACGGGGAAAATACCGTCAATCTCGGCGGGTACATCGGGCTCGGCTCGGCGTTGACCGGGGGCGAATACAAAGGCGCCATTGGGTTGACTGCTCGCTGTTGGTTCCTTGGCGTAGGCGGTTTGCCCAGCAGACAGAAAAATACTGCCGAGCACCCAGCCGTCTTTTTCTAGGTCTAAAATTCCCGCCGGATTTGTCGCAATTACCATGCTGTCTTCCGCAAAGGCGACGCCTGCGCCAGACAGTGCGCGATTTGTTGCGCCGGCGCCATTGAGGTAGCTGCCGAGTCCAGCTTGGCTGGCGATACTAACGGCGAGGAGTTGACAACCAAACACTAGGTTCATTATTTTTGTTTTTCTTGTCATTTAAGAATTCCTTTTTATTTCTAATTTTTCTTTTTTGTTTTTCTCTGGGATCGGGTAGAGCGGGCCTAGCCATTACTGATTAAAACGCACCGTCGTTATAAACGCCAAAAGGGCAGCCAATTGGCTGCCCTGCAAGGATGTTGTGAGACGGTATATTTAGACGCCAGACATCTGCGCTTGAGTAGGATTGCTTTCGCGGTCAGCAAACCAGTCGGGCCAGCCAGCTTTGCGGTTTTGCTCGCGGGCAAGTTCTTGCTCTTCGGCGCTGGCAAAGTTGAGATCCCATTCTTTTAGCGCAGGCATAATGATCATGCGGTGCCAAAGTGGTGGAATTAAGGCGGTGAGAAAGCACACAAACACATTAGGCAGCACCACTGCCGAGGTGTCGGGTTTTAAGCGGTAAAAGGGGATGTAGGCATCCAAGTGATGGTCGGCGTGGTTGGTAATTTCAAAAGCCACAACACGACTAATGGGGTGCAGGTGATTCCACACATGGCGGCGACCAATCGGTTTGCCGGCTACGCGCACTTGCCCGTAGTGCTGGAAGTAATTGAAGGTTTCTACCCAAAGCCGTGCTGCTGCTGCGCCGCCAAGACCAAATGCTAAGGCTGGTAAACCGCCAAGGGCGAACATGGCCAGTGCAAAAACGGTTAATGCGATTAAACCTTTCCACAGCTGATGGTGAATAGACCAGCGACCGTAACCGCGTTTTACTAAGGCTTCGCTTTCTAGGCGCCATGCAGTTTTGGTGCTTTCATATACGGCGTAGGGTGCAAAGGAATACAGCGTTTCGCCGCGCGCTGCGGTGTCGCAGTCATCTGGGGTGCCAACGTCGAGGTGGTGGCCGACCATGTGCGCAATATTGCGGGTGGCATCTAGGTAAATAACCTGGCAATAGGTGCCCACAAACTTCATGAGTGTACCCTGCTTGTGGTACAACTCGTGAGTGGTGGGTACACCGATAATAACACCTAGCCACGAAGCGGATAACGCGCCGCCAAGCATGGCCATAAAACTCATATCGCCCTTGCCGATCTGCCAAGCCAGAATCATATACAGGCCAACAGAGAACACGGCGCCCAACCAAACTGGGATTAAGGCGAGCGATGCGTTTTTAATACTGCGCTGTTTGGTGTCGCGGGGCAGTACGCCGTCGATCAGTGCAAACAGCAGCAGGGTTGATAGGCCGGTCCACGCGTAAATACCGCCGGCGCATATACCCACGGCGGCAGCGATCTGCGCCAGTGGGCCTGTGTAATATCGTATGTAATCAAACATGAGCAATCACCTTCCTGCATCAAATTATTGTTAGTGAATGACGCGGCTGAATGGCATGTGCGCCGAGCTTCTGTCGCTGTTGATCAGTATGGAGCTGTACAAAAATTAACACAGGTCATTTATTGCCAGAATAAGGTCATTTGTTGCCAACCTGCGTTTATCGCGCAACAATCGTAGGTAGTACCGAGTAGTGCGATTTGCATTTGAGCTTGGTGAGCGAGGAGAGGATGGAGTTTTCGGATAGCACCATGACAACAGCCGGAATCCCGATGACGTATTCGCGGGTGGCAGCCAGAGCGCTCGGGCTAAGCGAGCGTCAGTTGGATAGTTTGATGGCTGGGTCGGGAATGTCGGGGCGAGATTTGCTTCGCGATGATCTTTATCTCAACGGCCGCCAGCAGGTTCAGATTCTCGGCAATGCTTTAGATATTGCAGGTGATGAGAGTTTTGGTTTGCACTACGGTCAGCAAATTACGCCGTCGACCCACGGGCCGATGGGTTTTTTAGTGAATAGCAGTCCGACTCTACTGGAGGCGCTCGAGAGTTTTCGCGATTATTTGCCGCTGCGTATGAATCTCACCGCTGTGTCGGTGCGCAAAAAAGACGATTGGCTGGAGTGCCGCTTGGGTGTCAGTCCAGGGGTAACGCAGAAAGTCTATCGCTTGTTTATTGAAACCCTCAGCCTGGGGCTTCTTGCGATTGCCGAATCTATTTTGGTGCGACCGCTATCGGAGGGGCGGCTGTGGTTGAGTTACGCGGCGCCAGCCTACAAAGATCAATACTATGCGGCCTATCCCTGCCAGGTGAGTTTTTCGGCGAGTGAAAACTTACTCCGTATACCGGCAGGCTTGGCAAACACGGTAAATGCTTCCTCTGACTCTCGGAATTACGAACAGGCGCTGGACCAGTGCCGGCAACTATTGCAGCAAATGACCGCTGATCGGCACAGCGTGGTAAGCCAGGTGCGGCGATTACTGCTGTCTAGCCCTAATCATCAGATTGTTGAGGCCGATGTTGCTGCGGCGCTGTTTGTCAGTAAAAGGACCCTGGCGAGACGGCTGGAGCAGGAGGGCACAGGCTTTCGAAATGTGCGCGATCAGGTGCTGTCATCGCTGGCCGAGGGCTATCTACTGAATACTCAATTGAGCGTTGATGTTGTTGCCACGCTGCTGAACTATCACGACAGCTCTAATTTTCGTCGAGCGTTTAAGCGCTGGCATGGTGTGTCTCCCGATACCTTTCGTAAGCGTGTTAAGTAACCCCAGCTTTGACAGGCCAATATGACGAAGTTTTACTGCTCTCCGTCGCTTGGCTTAGTTAGTTGATTTTGTTGATTATCAGGTCAAGAAGCGCAGCGTAAAAAGTACCGTATTTAGTTGTTTTAAATGGCAAAATAAACATACATTTAGCTTGGATATTGTTACTATATGAATAGTTAAAAATAACAATGTTTTCAATGCTGATATAGTGGCTAAAGAGGTCTGTGATGGCAAAGGTGGCAAGCTCTAAAGGATATGACGAGGCATTATCAGGTGACCTACAGGTTTCTGATGAAGATGCGAAGATTAGGTTGGGGTTTTTGATCCATGACGCCGCGCGGTTGCGTCGTATTGTGATTGACGAAATTTTTAAGCCGCTGCGTGTTACTCGCTCGCAGGCGTGGGCGCTAGCCTACCTGTCGCGCCGCGATGGCTTAACCCAGTCGGACCTTGCCGATGATATGAATTTGGGTAAGGTGACCTTGAGTGGTTTGATTGACCGCTTGGAAGATGTTGGGATGGTTGAGCGTCGCGCAGATCCTGGTGATCGCCGGATTAAGCGTATTTTCATCACCAAGGAAGGTCGCCGTGTAATCAAGGAGATGCGTATCCTTACCTTGGACTGCAACAAGCAGATGCTCGACGAGATTAGCCACGAAGAAGTTGTGCAAGTGGTTGATGTGTTACGAAAGCTAAATCGTAATATCAAAACCATGAAGGCCAATATGGCAATCAAAGAGAAATAGAGCTCGTCTTTCACGCTGTCCCTTCTGGCTACCTCTTTGGTGGCCGGCACCTTCTGGTGCGTATCTTCTTGTTGTTTGTCTGCTGCGGCGCATGCCGTGTCTTCCTGTTCGCCCTATGTAAGCCTCGGTATCACTCCACTTAAAGAACGTTTGCCCATTTAGTGGCGTTTAGCCTGCGGCCTAGTGTCGTGGGCTGGTTTACGTGTAGAAATTTTAAGTTCTAGCTGTTGACAGAAAACTAAAATAAAAATACAGTGCGTTTACACGGTTTGTTTTGTTGCCTTGTTTTGTCGAGGCTTCAATCACAATAATTAAAAGGGCAGATATTCATGCATGTTCCATTTCTGTATCGCCAGCTAAGTTACGTTGCGCTTAACGTAAGCGATTTGTCCCGCTCTACCAGTTTTTACTCGGATCTGCTCGGCCTTGAGCTTAGCGCCGAGCAGGTCGGTGAAAGTTCGGCCTTGCGTTGCGACACCCACGCGGCCAGCTTGCTCCTGTATCAAGCGGATGAGCCAGGTCTGCGTCGGGTGGCGTTTCAGTTGGCGTCCAGTGCCGATCTTGCCGCGGCGGCCACACATTTTGAATCCCGCGGTTATGAAATTTGGCCTATACCCAGCGAAGAGTTGCCATTTTTGCGCGTCGCCGGTGGCTTTCGTCTTTATGAACCCACAACGCGGGTGACCTTTGAGTATTTTGCGTCGGTAATGGATTTAGGTAAGGCGTATCAGCCAACCGTTGCCAATATTCAGCGCCTAGGTCATGTGGTATTGAGGGTGGTCGACTTAGATGGCTGTTGGGAAGTATTAGAGCGGGATTTTGGTTTGCTAAGTTCCGACTTTGTTGAAGACAAGGCCGTGTGGGCGCGTTGCTATCCCAATCCCTTCCATCACAGTCTTGCACTAGTAAAGAGCCCTGAGAACGGCCTGCATCACGTTAACTTTATGGTTAGCGAGATTGATGATATTGGCCGCGCCAGAAATCGCCTGATTGATGCCGGTGTCGATATTGTTTTTGGTCCCGGTCGCCACAAGCCCTCGGGCAGTGTGTTTCTCTACTTCCTTGATCCCGATGGTATGACCGCCGAGTTCAGCTTTGGCATGGAAGAGTTTCCCGAAGAAAACGCGCGGGAGCCGCGTATGTTAGAGAACTCCTCAACCACTATGGATTTGTGGGGTGGTAAACCGAAGCCTACTTTCTCCAGTGCCGGCGTTATCGCTGGCAAGGATCGCTAAGCATGGTCGCGCAAACTTTAGTGGGAAAACTTGCCGTTATCACCGGTGCTTGCAGTGATATTGGCAAGGCCATCGCCAGCTCCTTTTTAGAGGCTGGTGCTGACCTCGTTTTGGCCGATCTAGATGCCCAAAAATTGGCAGACCTCAAGGCGGACCTCGTTGCGCAGGCTAGCGCAGAACAGCGTATTGCCGTAAATGCTGGCGACTTGTCACTTCAAGCCGATGCCGAGGCCCTGATTCGTCTTGCTGAGGAGTTGGGCGGTGCGGCGATACTGGTCAACAACGCTGGCGGCGGCATAATTAAGTCGTTTTTAGATCACACGCCAGAGACACTTACCCAAACAGTGAACCGCAATTTGTGGACGGCGCTATGGTGCTGCTGGGCGGTATTGCCGGGCATGAAGGCGCGGGGCTTTGGCCGCATTATTAATATTGGTGCAGATTCTGTGCGCAATGGGCTGGCTGATCACGCTGCCTACAATGCTGCCAAAGGTGGCGTTCACGGTATGACAACGGGTTTGGCGCGGGAGTTTGCACGGGACAATATCACCGTAAATACGGTTGCGCCCTGTGCAGTACAAACAGCTGCATTGGCGCACTTTCTTGATAACGATCCCAATACAGCCGAAAAATTTCTTAATGTTATTCCCATGGGGCGCGCGGCGAAAACGAATGAGGTTGCCTCAATGGTGCGCTACCTCGCCGGTGACGATGCCGCGTTTGTAACAGGCCAGGTGATTAGCGTTAACGGTGGCTCGACAATGCTGTGAGCATTTTCCGGTCAGCTTGTAAGTGATCCGCCGAGCCGACGTCCCAGATTAATTAGGAGAACAATAATGAATAGTGATGTTATCGCTAAAGACGAGCAGCAAGGCGATGAGTGGGCTTTTATCTGCAAAGTTGCTGATTTGCCACGTAATGATATTGGTACTGCCAAGCATCCTGGCGGTCGTTTAGATTTAGCGATTTATCAGCTCGACGGTGAGATCTATGTGACCTCGGACCGCTGTACCCACGGCGCAGCTTCTTTAAGTGAAGAAGGTGAGCAGCAGGGCCATATTGTGGAATGTGCTTGGCATAACGGTCGATTTGATGTGCGCACTGGCGAGGCCTTAACCATGCCTTGCCGCACGCCGCTGCCGTTCTTTGATGCCAAGGTAATCGACGGTGATATCTATATTAATCCCAAGCCTAAGCGTTTTAAAAAACCTGAATAAGCACGCTTAATCTTTATTTAAAAATAAGTAATTTAAATTATTCGGCGGAGAAAAACATGAGCGAAACGAATCCTGAGATTGGCAAACGCGCAGAACTACGTAGTGGCTACGGCGCAAATTACCTAGAGGCCGGCGACAAGAGTAAGCCCTGTGTGATACTGCTGCACGGCTCAGGCCCCGGCGTCACTGGCTATGCCAACTGGCGCTTATTGCTGCCTGAATTGCAAAATGATTTTTATGTCTTGGCGCCAGATGTGGTGGGTTTTGGTTACACCGATCACCCCGAAAATTTTGAATATAATATGGATAATTGGCTGGCCTTTGTCTGTGACTTTATGGATGCCGTTGGCGTGAGTAAGGCGCACTTTGTGGGTAATTCCTTTGGCGGTGCGCTCAGCTTAGCGATGGCAGCGCGCCACCCCGAGCGGGTTGAGCGTTTTGTGATGATGGGTGCGGCGGGAATTCATTTCGAAATTACCGAAGGCCTACGTCTGGTGTGGGGCTATAAGCCATCGGTAGAGGCGATGGCGGGGCTGATGTCGGTATTTGCGTATAACCAAAATCTCGTGAGTGACGCGATTATTGAGTCGCGCTACCACGCGAGTATTCGCCCTGGCTATCAGGAAGCCTACGAGAAGTTATTCCCTGAACCCATGCAAGAAAAACTCAACGGCCTGTGTATTCCCGAAGACGAAATTCGTTTGATTAACCATGAGGCCCTCGTCGTTCACGGCCGTGAAGACGTCATTGTGCCAATGGAAAATTCTATCAAGGCGCATCGTCTATTGAAAAATTCCGAGCTGCATACCTTCGGTGAATGTGGTCACTGGACTCAGGTGGAAAAGCCCCGCGCCTTTGCCGATCTAGTGCGAAATTTTTTAATGCGGGTTTGATCTTTATATAGGGTTTTAAAATATGTCATTAAAACAGCGTGCCGCCATTATTGGGTCTGGGAATATTGGCACCGATCTATTGATTAAAATGTCTCGCTCTGAATGGTTAGAGCCAGTGTGGATGGTCGGTATAGACCCCGCCTCAGAAGGTTTACAGCGCGCTGCGGCGATGGGTGTTAACACCACTGCAGACGGCGTAGACGGTTTGCTTGAAGCGGTTAAACGAGATGGTATTACCATTGCCTTTGATGCGACTTCGGCCTACGCCCACGCCGAAAACAGTCGTAAGTTGACTGAGCTGGGGGTGACGATGATTGATCTAACACCCGCTGCGATAGGTCCATTCTGCATTCCGCCAGTCAACCTCGCCTCCCTCGCGGGCAGCGACTTAAAGAATGTGAATATGGTGACCTGCGGTGGCCAGGCAACGATCCCAATGGTGGCGGCGGTGTCGCGGGTGCAAGCGGTAAGCTACGCAGAGATAATTGCCACTGTGGCGTCAAAATCAATTGGCCCGGGAACCCGAATGAATATTGACGAGTTTACTCGGACTACCGCCAGCGCAATAGAAAAGGTTGGCGGCGCTGCCAAGGGCAAGGCCATTATCGTCGTTAATCCCGCTGAGCCGCCGTTAATGATGCGAGATACCGTGCATTGTTTGGTGGAAGGTGAGGCTAAGCAACAAGAGATAGTTGAATCAGTACACGCCATGGTGGCTGAAGTTCAAAAATACGTGCCCGGCTATAAATTGGTGAACGGTCCGGTATTCGACGGAAAAAAGGTCACGATCTTTTTGGAAGTGGAAGGCCTTGGCGACTTCCTGCCCAAATACGCGGGCAATTTGGACATTATGACAGCGGCAGCACTGCGCACTGGCGAAATGCTGGCGCAGCAACGGGCAGAAAAAGGTGGAGAATAATATGCAATCATCAGTAGCGGTAAAGCTCCACGATATGAGTCTGCGTGACGGCATGCATTCTAAGCAACACCAAATAAGTATTGATGAAATGGTCGCAGTGTCTACCGCCCTAGACGCTGCCGGTATGCCACTTATTGAAGTGACCCACGGCGACGGCCTTGGCGGCGCATCCTTGAACTATGGTTTTCCTGCGCACAGCGACGAAGAATACCTCAACGCGGTGGTGCCCAAGATGACGCAGGCCAAGGTATCGGCCCTGCTACTGCCCGGCATTGGTACCGTAGATCATCTGCGCATGGCAATTAGCTGTGGTGTGAGCACCATTCGCGTTGCCACCCATTGTACCGAAGCCGATGTAAGTCAGCAGCATATACAGTTTGCCGCTGAGCAGGGCTTAGACACCGTTGGCTTTTTGATGATGGCTCATATGGTGAGCGCTGAGCATTTGCTCGCGCAAGCCAAGCTCATGGTCAGGTACGGCGCTAACTGCATTTATTGCACAGATTCAGCGGGTTATATGCTACCGGCCGAAGTCAGCCTTAAAATTAAAACCCTGCGCGAAGCGCTGCCCGCCAATGTCGAGATTGGCTTTCATGGTCACCACAATATGGCGATGGGTGTCGCCAACTCTATAGCTGCGATCGAAGCCGGTGCCAGCCGAATCGACGGCTCGGTGGCAGGCTTGGGCGCGGGCGCGGGCAATACGCCTTTAGAAGTATTGGTTGCCGTGATGCATCGTATGGGAATGGCGACCGGCATTGATTTATACAAAATTATGGATGTTGCCGAAGACCTGATAGTACCGATGATGGATCAGCCCATCCGCATTGATCGTGACTCGCTCACGCTTGGCTACGCTGGTGTGTACAGCTCCTTCTTGTTATTTGCAAAACGCGCGGAGCAGCGCTATGGCATTTCTGCTCGCGATGTATTGGTCGAATTAGGGCGGCGCGGCACGGTGGGCGGTCAGGAAGACATGATTGAAGATCTGGCGCTGACGATGGCGAAGGAACGGGGAATTTTGGCAGGAGTCGCGTCATGAGTGGCACATCATCGCCGCTGATGCTTGCTGATCAGCAGCGGATGTTGCGCATGGCGGCGCGGGCACTGAGTCGCGCAGGTTTGGTACACGCTTTTGGACACTGTAGCTTTAGAGAAAATGACGATTACTTTTGGGTGTGTCCAGCTATGCCCATGGGCTGTATTCCCGCCGGGGCTGAGAATCAGCGAGTGCCGGCGCGAGGGCCGCTGCCTGAAGGTGTGCTTGGCGAAGTACGTATTCACCAAAATCTATACGCCTCAAGGCCTGAAGTAAATGCGGTCGGTCGCATTATGCCGCCAGCGATCATGGCACTGTCTACACAGGGTTTAACGCCGCGCTGTCGCCATGGTTTGAGCGCCTATTTTGGTAATGATATTCCGCTGTGGCGCGATCCGCGGCTGCTGCGCAATGACGAGGCTGCAAAGGCCTTGGTTGAGCTTATGGCCAAACGACCCGCTCTCGTAATGCGCGGCAATGGCGCAGTGATTGCGGCAGCGTCTTTAGAAGAAATGCTGAGCTACGCGTGGTTTCTTGAAGACACTGCACGCTTGGAACTACAAGTTCGCGCTGCCAATTTTGCGCCTGAGCAGGGTTGTTTAGATCAAGATGAGATACGCGATCGCCACGTCACTACCGGTAATGTATTTGGTCGTATGTGGCAGTATCTCACCTTAGAAGATCCGGAGTATGTCGCTTAGCGAATAAGCGGCGTGAAGTATAAATTTAACGCTTACACAAACATAACAAGAGGCTGAAGTGTGATGAATGATCCGCTAATTATAGATGATATGGAGCGTGGCCAATTCAAAGTGGCTCGGCGCAGTTTTACTAGCCAAGAGATCTTCGAACAAGAGCGCGATAAAATTTTTCAGAATTGCTGGCTGTATCTTGGTCATGAGTCTGAGTTGCTTGAGCCGGGCGACTTTGTTAGCCGCACGGTAGCAAATCAAAACCTGTTGTTTGTGCGTGGTCGCGACAATGAAATACGCGCTTTCTTTAATGTTTGCCCTCACCGCGGCGCCACGGTTTGCCGCGAGAAAAAAGGCAAGGCCAAAAGCTTTCAGTGCATGTATCACGGCTGGGTATTTAAAAATACCGGCGAGATCGCCCACCTTTCTGGTGAGCCCGCTTACGCCAAAGATTTTAAAGACGAGGGTAATTGCAATTTGCGCGCGCTGCCGCGTTTAGATCAGTACGCAGGCTTCTATTTTATAAGCTTTAAGCAAGATATTGAGCCGCTGCCAGATTATTTAGCGGGCGCCAAGGACTATCTCGATATTGTCGCCAATCAATCAACCGCAGGCATGGAAATTGTAGGCGGCACGCAAGAGTACTCGATTCGCGCCAATTGGAAGTTACTGGTGGAAAACAGTGTTGATGGCTATCACGCTGAGACCACCCACGCGACCTATCTCGATTATTTGATGAACACCAATGGTAGTTTGTCGGCAACCAAACTGGCGGGCAAGGGTTATGACTTGGGCAATGGCCATGCTGTTATTGAATACAGCGCACCCTGGGGGCGTCCCA
Organism: Zhongshania guokunii; assembly: GCF_040892635.1. Lineage (NCBI taxonomy): Bacteria > Pseudomonadati > Pseudomonadota > Gammaproteobacteria > Cellvibrionales > Spongiibacteraceae > Zhongshania > Zhongshania guokunii. The sequence goes on from NZ_JBFRYA010000001.1 coordinate 112,981, forward strand.
TCGCTCAGTGGATTCCGATGTGGGGCGAAAAGGGCAAGCAAGAATTAGATCAGGTATACGCCGAACTGGTTGAACGTCTTGGCGAAGACAAAGCTAAGCAAATGGCGACTCTTAATCGCAATATGATTATTTTCCCCAACCTCGTTATTAACGACATTATGGCGATCACGGTGCGCACGTTTTACCCAACCGCGCCTGACGAAATGATGATTAATGCCTTTGCACTTGGGGTAGCAGACGAAAGTGAATGGCGCCGCGAGTATCGCCTGTCTAATTTCTTGGAATTTATCGGCCCCGGCGGATTTGCAACCCCTGACGATGTTGAGGCCTTGGAACATTGCCAGCGCGGTTTCCAAGCTGCTGCCAATGCGCCTTGGAATGATATCTCTAAGGGCATGAAAGCCAAGCAAGCGTCCTTTGACGACGAGTTGCAAATGCGCGCTTTCTGGCGGGAGTGGAATCGCCGGATTAGCACAATCGAGGAGGGTAGCAGCCATGAATAATATTGCATCCCAAGAAAATTTAATGCGCTTTTTTCAAGTGCAACAATTTCTAAATTACGAGGCGAGCCTGTTGGATAGCTGGCAGCTCGATACCTGGTTTGAACTGTTTACTGAAGACGGCGCTTACTTTGTGCCGCCTACCGACGTATCCGCTGAAGAAGCTGATCCAACCAAGCATTTGTATTACATCGCTGACAATCATGCGCGCTTGCAGGAGCGGGTAATTCGCTTGGAAAAGAAAACCTGTCACGCTGAATTTCCGCGCTCTAAGGTTCAGCATTTGGTCAGTAATATTTTGCTTCTCGGCGAAGATGAGCAGGGTCGCATTTTGGCGTCTGCGGCGTTTGTTATTTATCGCACTAAGAATGGCCAAACCGACATGTTTGTGGGTAATTATCGCTATGTGCTGGAAGAGCGTGACGGCAATTTGAAGATCGCGCGCAAGGTCTGCAATCTGGCCCTTGATGGACTTAGACCTCAAGCCAAGATCAGTATTATTTTGTAATCAGCCCGCATACTCATAAACGAAAAGAAAAACGGAAGTGCATAATGGAACAGCAAGAATTAAAAAAAATAAGTGATGAGTTGTATCAGTCCCTGCGCACCGGCGTGGCAGTGTCGCCATTAACCGAGCGTTTTCCGGCAATCACTATCGATGATGCCTACAAAGTGTCACTGAATATGCTGGCAATGCGCGAGGCCGATGGCGAGCGCTTAATAGGCAAGAAAATTGGCGTCACCAGCGAAGCTGTGCAAAACATGCTCAATGTTAGGCAGCCAGACTTTGGCTTTCTGACCGATAAAATGCAGTTTAGCGAGCGTTTGTCTTTAAGCGGTATGATCGCGCCCAAGGCTGAGGGCGAAATTGCCTTTCGTTTGAAAAGTGATTTAAAAGGACCGGGCGTTAGCGAAGCCGATGTATTGGCGGCTACCGATTATATTATGCCTTGCTTCGAAATCGTCGATTCCCGCATTGCTAACTGGGCAATCAAAATTCAAGACACCGTGGCCGATAATGCTTCCTGCGGAAGCTTTGTTGTTAGTGATGCCCACAAAGTCGACCCTCGCGAGCTCGACCTCCCTGCGCTTGAGATGAAAGTGTATAAAAATGGCCAGCTGCTTAGCGAAGGTCTTGGCGCGGCGGCATTAGGCAACCCACTTAGCTGTGTGGCGTGGCTGGCCAATACCCTAGGTGAGTACGGTATTAGCTTGCTTGCTGGCGACATTATTTTATCAGGATCTTTGGTGCCACTAGAGCCGATAAAAGCAGGCGATGAAATGTCGCTGGAAATTTCGGGGGTCGGTTCGCTGGCGGTTGTTTTTGAGTAAAGGAGAATAATAATGAATATGCAGGAAAATATTGCGCTTTGGGAAAAGGCCGCCAAGGCGATTGATTGGTTCCATTCACCTACTATTACTCTCGATGACAGTCGGGCGCCGCTCTACCGTTGGTTTAGCGACGGCCAGTGTAATACCAGTTATAACTGCCTAGATCGGCATGTGGCTGCCGGTCGCGGTGATCAAACTGCACTGATTTACGACAGCCCAGTGACCGATTGTGTGGAGCACATTACTTACGCGCAATTGCTGAAGCGAGTAGAGCATTTTGCCGGGGCCCTGAAAGCCCTTGGCATAGAAAAAGGCGACCGCGTCGTTATCTATATGCCGATGGTGCCAGAGGCGGCAGTAGCGATGCAGGCTTGCGCGCGCATTGGCGCTGTTCACTCCGTGGTGTTTGGTGGCTTTGCCGCTAATGAATTGGCCTCGCGCATTGATGACTGCGAGGCCAAGCTGGTGATTTCGGCGTCTTGCGGCATTGAGCCAACTCGCTTAATTGCTTACAAACCGCTGTTAGACGAAGCTATTGAATACTGTAAGTATCCTCCGGAAAAGTGCATCATTCTACAGCGACCACAGTTGCAGGCGGATATGCAGGCTGGCCGGGATTTGGATTGGCACGAATGTGAGAGCACTGCCAAGCCTGCCGAATGTGCGGTGCTACAAGCCACTGATCCCCTGTATATTATTTACACCTCCGGCACCACCGGTAACCCCAAGGGCGTGATTCGCGACAACGGCAGTCATTTGGTTGCGATGGATTGGAGTCTGGAGAATATCTACGGCATCGATCCTGGTGATGTGTTTTGGGCGGCCTCTGATATTGGCTGGGTAGTGGGGCACTCCTATATAGTTTACGGCCCGCTTGTCCGCGGCGCGACAGCGCTGATGTTTGAAGGCAAGCCGGTGGGCACCCCAGATGCGTTTAGCTACTGGCGGCTGATTGAACGCCATAAAGTGAAGGCCATGTTTACCGCGCCGACGGCGATTCGCGCGATAAAACAGCAAGATCCAGAGGGTCACGGTCCAGAAGATTTCGACCTGTCGAGCTTGCAAAACTTGTTTTTGGCGGGGGAGCGAGCAGACCCAGACACTATTCAATGGGCCGAAAAACAACTCAATATTCCTGTTATCGATCATTGGTGGCAGACCGAATTAGGTTGGCCTGCAGTGGCAAATTGCGCTGGTCGTGGTCTATTCCCCGTTAAATACGGTTCATCGGGCAAATGTGTACCGGGTTTTGATGTAGTGGTACTCGACGAAGCGGGCGACACTTTGCCTGCAGGTGAGATGGGCGCGCTAGCGATTCGCCTGCCGCTGCCGCCTGGGACCTTGCCGAGCTTGTGGAAAAACGATCAGGGCTTTATCGATAAATATTTAAGTCGCTACCCCGGTTTCTACAATGCCGGTGACGCAGGTTATATCGACGAAGATGGTTATGTGTTCATTATGAGCCGCACCGACGACGTTATAAATGTTGCCGGTCATCGTCTTTCTACTGGGCGTATGGAAGAAGTGCTCGCCGCCCATCACGACGTGGCCGAGTGCGCGGTGTTTGGCGTGAATGATGCCATGAAGGGCCAAGTGCCGGTGGGCCTATTGGTACTGAACGCCGGTTTAGAGCGCAGCTCCGAGGATGTGGAAAAAGAGGCTGTTGCCATGGTGCGTGAGCAAATTGGTGCGGTGGCCTGCTTTAAGCGTGCGGTGGTTGTTAAGCGTTTACCAAAAACGCGGTCTGGCAAGATATTGCGCGCCACATTGCAAAAAATGGTTAATGGTGATGTTTTTAAAATACCCGCAACAATTGACGATCCGTTAATACTTGATGAAATCAGTGAATCGCTGGGCTTATCGGTTCCAGAGCATATTGATGATGATATACCTGAGTATTACTTACGCTCGGTGTTTATGTGATTAGTCGTTAGTGATCATCAATAAGCGTGAAACCCTCGTTCGCTGGCGAGGGTTTCTTGGTCTGAAGGTTTTACTTCGCTAGTGAAATATTATTGATGTGAAGTACTTGACATGGGGGGCAAATAGTAGAAAAATAGTTTCTTAGTAAATTACTTATAAACTATAAGGTCGGCGCGTAGTGTCGGAACGAGTAATTTGGTATTGAGAACAAGGTTTCTATTTGGTCTTTCGTCAAGCATTTACCCTTGCTGACGGTTTGGCTGCTTTGCATGTTGGAGTAGCCTTTTTTAATAAAAAAGTGGGTGTAGAGCTAGGGCTCATTGCTGGTTGCTAGCCATTATTACTACTAAAAACAAAGTTTTATCATGGCTTGACGCCATTGTGACTTCCCCAATACCATGAGCTGTTTGCTAACGAACATCGAATTGGACAAGGGAGTAAATGGGTGAGAGGGATAGAACGATTGCGGTCGGTGGAGCGCACCACAGAGCCATTGGCAAAAGCACTACCAGAATTGCCTAAGCAGCAAACCATATTGGTGCGCTTGGTGAGAATTGCCGCCTACGGTCTTGGTGACTACTTTGGCGGTGTGTTTGATGAGCTAGGACTGACCGAGCACAGCTACCATGCTTTGTGTGTTTTGGTTGCTAGCGACAAGGGCAGTGCGTCACCCAGTGAGTTAAGTGAATTGGTTGGCACCAGCCGTCCCAATATGTCCAAGGTTATCGTCACCTTAGAGAGGGCCGGTTATATCAGTCGTAAGGCCGGAAAATTAGATGGTCGTCGCAGTGTGGTTGAAATTACTAAGCTCGGCGAACAAGTCGTCAGCAAGGTTACCCCCAGTGTTGCCGGGCCGGTAGATAATGCATTTTCGGGGCTGAATGATAAAGAGCAGGCAGAGCTAGATCGATTATTACGAAAGGCAATTGTGTCTTTTGATGAGGCCAAGTTTCGCTAGGAAAAGCTGAGCTTGGTGTTTTTACAACAAGCGAGGTATATAGCGATGGATGAGAAAACTGCCTTTCGGCATGAATTAATTAGCGCATGGTGCGGCCCAGCCTTCTTAATTAGCTTTATTATTTTTTGGGTTATTCTTGGTCATAATTTCCCCAACCCTTCACCGGCATTAACGGCTGACGCACTGCAAGCACGCTATGCAGAAAATCTTGGCTCTATTCGGCTTGGATTTATTATCTCGATGATTATTGTGGTTTTTTACCTGCCATGGACCGCCTTACTCAGCACCCAAATGGCACGTATAGAAGGTCGTTTCCCAGTAATGGCCTACCTCCAGTTACTTGGCGGTGGCTTAACCGTGATGGTGGTTTCTTTTAGCGCGTTTTTCTGGGTGGCGGCGGCATTTCGTCCCGATCAAGACCCAGCTACCACACAAATGCTAACGGATTTAGGTTGGTTGTGTATTGACCTTCAATACGCCTGTACCACCTTGCAGATGATTGCAGCGGCCTTGGTTGGCTTGGCCGATAAGCGTGAAGTACCACTTTTTCCAAGATGGGCATGTTACGTCACCATCTGGTGCGGTCTTAGCTTCCTGCCTGCGAGTTTGACGGGTGTTCTTAAGACCGGCCCCTTTGCTTGGGACGGTATACTGAGTTACTACATTCCTTACGCTTGCTGGCTTGGCTGGTACACAATCGCCAGTACTTACATGATCAAAGAAGTGAATCGCCGCATAAAAGCAAGTGAAGGTACTGCTGTGACTAGCCCGAGTTTGTCTCGCGCGTAGTAAAATCTGCTGGCTCGGTAATTCTATCAATTTAAAGAGTTTTCCGAGCTACCGATCAGCTGCTGATTAGAATAAATATCCGTTCGTGGCTGATCGGGATCCTTGATCTTAAATAAAGGGAGTAGTGCGTGAGCATTTCTACTATCGAAAAAGAAAGGGCGCCGGCTGTAGAAGAAGGCATCTTAATATTTATTTTTGCTGATATGTGTATGTTCGCCTTGTTCTTCATCACCTACTTGATGGAGCGTAATGCTGATTCCACAGTGTATATAGCTTCTCAAGCGAAGCTAAATCAAACCTTGGGTGCAATTAATACACTCATACTCTTGCTAAGTTCTTGGTTTGTGGTGCTGGCGGTAAAAGCACTTAAACGAAACGCTCAGCAGGCTTGCGCTGTATTCCTCGCGTCAGCATTTTTTTGTGGTGCAGTTTTTATTGTAAATAAGGCGATGGAATACAGCGCGAAAATTCAAGATGGCGTGACCATTCTGAGCAATGATTTCTTTATGTTTTATTACATTATTACCGGTATCCATTTGGCGCATGTGGTCGGTGGTATGGTGATTTTGCTGGTACTTTTTATTAACACTCGGCGAGGTAAGTATAGCGCTAACAATGTTGCCGCAGTTGAAAGTGGTGGCGTTTATTGGCATATGGTTGATTTGCTGTGGATATTTATTTTTCCGCTAATCTATTTTTTGGGGGCGTAAATATGGCACTGCTTCGAGATAACAAAAATCTGGTCGCCATGGGTTTGTTGTTGGCAACGATTGTGTCGTGGTTCACATTTGAAGAATTTCATGGCTATGTGATTGCATCGGTAGTGATAATTTTGATCTCTACGGTCAAGGTTAAGGCGGTTATGAGCTCCTTTATGGAGATAGAGGCAATGCCTGGGCCATGGAAATACATGATGAATGGCTGGTTGGCGGTGGTTTGTCTATCTATGTTAATAGCCGAGTTAATGTAACGAACTGTTTGTAACTTATTGATATATAATATTATTATAATAAAAACAAAAGTGTGTTAGTAAGCGCCTGTGGAAATTTCTGTGAATTATGCAGAGTTTCTCATGCGCTTAACTTCTTCTTTATTGTTCAAAATTACCAATCAGTAACCTGGTGCTTGCAATTATATAGTTTCATGGTAAATTATATTGAAATTAGTTAGTTTGCGAAATATGGTTTTGCGAAGTAGTTATAAAAATAATCTTGGGGTTCTAGAGAGGATTTATATATGAAGAAGGTTGTGGCCCTTGTAGGGGTTTCCCTGTTGAGCAGTGGTTTTTCTTACGCGCAAGATGTGAATACACCTGCGCCAGCGGTTAAAAAAAGCAGTAATAGATTACTTGAAGAGGTTACGGTTACTGCTCAGAAGCGTGAGGAAAACTCGCAAGATGTACCTATTAGTATTTCTGCTTTTAGTGCCGAAAAACTGGACGCGTTTGGTATTGAAAGTACCGCAGATTTAGCACGTATAACCCCAGGTTTAACGTTTACGTTTACCTACGGTTACACCTTGATTTATTTGCGTGGTGTCGGTACCGATGCATTCCTGCCCTCGGCTGATCCAAGTGTTGCAACCTACATTGATGGTATCAATATTCCGTCTAGCCAGGGTAAAAATGACACTTTAGGTCCTGTAGAGCGTGTTGAGGTTTTGAAAGGACCGCAAGGCACACTGTTTGGTCGGAACTCCACCGGTGGCGCGATCAATATTGTTACTGCAAATCCGCCAGAGGAATTCGTAGGCTCGATTAATGCGGAATACGGTGTTTACGATTTAGATAGCATCGATCAAACCGTTGATAAAAAATCGTACAGCTTATATTTGGGTAGCCCTATAACGGAAGATGTGGGCTTTACCCTTGCTTACTTTGAAGAATTGCCAATGATCATGGGCAAGAACACCACCGATGTTGGGGTTCAAGCGCCTGAGCGTGAAGACTTCACCAGAGGTGGTCGTTTGAAATTGCGCTGGGATATAAGCGATACCTTTAGCGCTACGCTAATAGGGTCTTATATTCATCAGTTTAACGGGAACTCACTGATTAACGAAAATACCCGTCCGTCTGGCCTTGTTACTGGTGCCTATGAACCCGATACGGCTGATCGTAATTGGCACAATGACATTCAAGGTGGTAACGAAACTGAAAATACTATGTATGCTGCTGTTTTGGAATGGAGCCCTGGTCCTATAGATATGAAGTTTATTTATGCGGATAACGGTGTTGAACTTCCTTATGGTGCATATGATTATGATTCAACCGAAAATAACCAAGTAACGTTTTATTTTGTTGATGGCCAGTTTAATGAACAAAGGACTTATGAGCTCCAGTTTACGTCGAATTCAGAAACCCCTGGTAGTGATAAGTTTGAATGGGTGACGGGCTTATATAGGCTTGAGGCTGAAGGCGGGTTCGATAGTTTATACTTTACCGTTGGTCCGGGTGGCTTTGCGGAAAATATCTTACCGATTGATTCTTTGGTGGCTGCAGTTCCGCTCCTAAATGGCATATTGGCTGATCCTGCGTTAAATGTAACACTTGAGGCTGGCTCGGTTTTGTATACCGATTCAAATTCGGCATTCTTCCAAGGTACTTATACCTTTAATGAAGAATGGAATCTAACACTTGGTGCTCGTTATCAATCGGAAACACGTGGTGTTCGTGACGCGTTTCTGGATGCGGTTTTGCTGACCAGTGGTGAGCAGAGTGATCCGTATTATATCAGCGGCGGTGATCGGAAAAATAACCAGCGCATTAGTACCTTTAGCGTTCCCGATGTTAAAGAGGAGACGATGTCACCTCGGATTGCGGTGCAGTACTTGCCAACTGACTCGACCCAAATCTATGCCTCTGCATCGCAGGGTTTTAAAAGTCCGACCTATAACACAATTAACTTTTTCTCTGACCCAGATCTAGTGGGTAAAGAGACGGCGACCGCGGTTGAACTTGGTATTAAAACCGATTTGTTTGACGATACCTTACGTCTAAATGCGGCAATATTTAAAACCGACATAAAAGATGTGTTAACCGCGATTGTATCGTTAACCTCCGGGGGGATAGTACGCTTCCAAAATGCCGGTCGATCTGAAATCGAAGGCGCAGAGATGGATTTTCAGTGGCAGCCAATGTCAAACATCAACCCCGGCTTAGCATTAACGGGCTCGGTAACTTATTTAGATGCTAAGTATACCGAATACACTAATGGTGCTGGCTTTGACGATGATACGGGATTGTATTTTGGGCCAGATGGCCTTACCGGTAACACGGAGCGTGACTTCTCTGGTAATGATGTAGTGCGTACGCCTGATATCAGCTATACCTTTGCGGCGAACCAACGTATTGCCATGGGCAATGCCGGTGATCTCGAAATCGGCGTGGATTATTACTACAACGGCGGTTATAACACCACCCCGCAAAACTCGCCTTTCTTTGAACAGGAAGCATACGGTCTTTGGAATGCTCGTCTAAGTTATTTCTATGATCCCTATGGTCTTCAGCTAACTGCTTTTGTCAATAACGCCTTGGATGAAGAATACTTTGGCACGATATTGCAGCAAGACTTTGGGCGTACTGTGGTGTTGGCGCCACCGCGCTTAATGGGCATGCGCGTGAAGTGGAATTTTGACCAGATGTTTTATTAATTGAGATAAAGTAAGCCGACTTTTTGGCTTTACTTGTTGAATGAAATAAATAGCGTTTAGGAGTTAAAAATGAAAATAAAATCTATAGTAGCACTAATGGCGGTCGTCGTATCTTGCTTTCAAGCTGGCGCTTCCGTTGCACAGATTCCAGCCTTGCCGCTGATGGGTGGTTTAGATGGGGGTGGCATTCCTAGCTTAGAAGGCATAGTCAATGTGGCTGCGCTGCCAGACGTAATTCCTGGGCTTCTTGAAGATGTGCCGCGCAGCTTGGGGCGAAATTCCGGTGCGCTTCCCGGTCTTATCACGATGGGCAGCGAGCTAGAGCCTTTAGATACCCTTAAAACGGCAATCGGCATTGGTAGCAGCTTGGGTACGGGTGCCTTGTTTAGTACGGTGCCGGTGTTAGAAGTGGCTGCAACTGATCCCATGAATATTGTCTCTTATCTTTTGGGTAATGGCACTATTCTCACTCAATCGGGTATTGTTGGAACACTGCCAGCCATCCCGCTTCTTACCTCACCGTTAGGTTTAGGGCTTGGTTTGTAAATCTCAGTGGCGATGTAAGCCCGCAAGGCGTGTACTCAAAAGGGTATGCGCCTTTAGCAGTTATACAGCAAAACGTAGATCACCAATCACTGAATTCAGGTAGGTTATATGATAGCGCCAATAATGAATAATAAGCGTTCGTCTTCCCCGCGTATCGACAAAAAATTATTTTGTGGTGTCTGTGAATCGTCCTGTGGTTTAGTGGCAACGATTCAAGATGACGATCTAATTAAGCTGCGCCCCGATCCTGGCCACCCAAATTCGAAGGGCTTTGCCTGTTCTAAAGGTCTTGCCTTTGGTGCGGTTCGCGACGACAGCGACCGTGTATTGCAGCCCTTAAAAAGAACTGACGACGGTTCCTTTGTTGCAGTCTCTTGGGAGCAGGCGCTAGACGAAATTGGCGAACGCTTAAACGCCATTATTAAAGTGCATGGCCGTGAATCTATTGGCTTGTATCAAGGCAATTCTGTTGCTTGGAACTTCGGTGCCTTTCTCAATTTGTTTGGCATGGCAGGGGCTCTAAAAACCAAGCATTTGTACAGTGCCGCCTCTATCGACATCAATGGCTATTGGCTGGTGAGCCAACTGCTTTATGGCAGTAATTTTTTAAACCCAGTACCTGATATAGCCCGCACCGATTTTATGTTGTGCATTGGCGCTAACCCCGCGGTGTCTCATGGCAGTATGGCGAATATTGGTCGCTTCCGAGACACCATGCTTGGCGTAACTGCGCGGGGCGGTAGGGTGGTGGTTATTGACCCGCGGCGGAGCGAAACCGCAGAACTTTTCGAGCATCTACCTATTCGCCCCAATGGCGATGCTTGGTTGCTCGCGGCTATGTTAAAGGTTATTTTTGATGAAGGCTTAGCAGACCTCGGTGCATTACAGCGCCAAACTTCGGGTTCTGAAATTATAACGGATTTGCTTGCGCCAGTTTCATTGGCGCAAGCTTCGGATGCAGCGGGAATCCCTGTTGCTGATATCCAGCAATTGGCGAGGGATTTTGCTGCTGCCCCTTCGGCCTGTGCTTACGGGCGCTGCGGTATGTCAATTGGGCCATTTGCCACCTTAAGCAAATATCTACTTGATGTGCTTAATATCGCCACCGGCAATTTAGATCGCGAGGGCGGCTGGTGTTTTGCTCGGCCATTTATTGACCTAGAAGCGCTGATGCATCAGTTGAAATCAACGGGTTATGATCGCTGGCGCACTCGGGTGGATGGCTTTCCCGAAGTGGCAGGCACGGCGCCGGTGGTCAGTATTCCTCGCGAAATTACCACCCCAGGCAAAGGCCAGTTGCGGGCAATGATGGTCATTGGCGCGAATCCGGCCACTAGTAGCCCAGCTGCTGGGGAGTTGCGAGATGCCTTTAAACAGCTCGATTTACTCATTTCCCAAGATATTTATATTACTGAAACCAGCCGTATGGCGGATTATATTTTACCGCCAACTACGTGGTTAGAGCGCGAAGGCTTTCCTATTTTTACCCAATCGCATTCCGGTGTACCCCACGCTCAGTGGGTGGGCCCTACTTTAAAAGCGCGGGGCGATGTTCGCGATGACGCGTGGATTATGGATGAAATATCTAAGCGCATTGGTATTGTGCCGGCAGATTTTCCCGGTGCTCAGCTATTGGGTAAATTAGGGCTTAGACCCAGTCCCTCATTTTTAATGGATGTGGGCTTGCGCACTGGGCCAGAGGGAGATTGGTTTGGTTTGCGGCCCTCAGGCTTAAGTCGCAAAAAGCTATTGAATAATAACGGTGCAATTAAATTGGCCAACGGCCTGCCAACCGGTGTTCTCAATAAAAGGATGTTTACCAAAGATAAAAAAGTGAATCTCGATCATGCGTTATTTAGAACAGAGATGGCGCGCTTATTGGCGAGCTCTTTTGCGCAGGATGAAAACTATCCGCTAAGCCTTATTAGCCAGCGGGAGCTGCGTTCGCAAAATACCTGGCTGCACAATATTTCAAAATTGGTGGTGGCCGACCGTGTTCAGCGTTTGCGTATTCACCCCACGGACGCCGCGCGCTATGGTATCGAAGAGGGCGATCCAGTCGAAATAAGTTCACCTTATGGGCAAATTCGGGTGCCAGAAGCGCGTATTAGCGACGAGATGATGCCCGGTAGCTTGGCGCTCCCTCATGGCTGGGGTCACGAGGGCGGCTGGCAGCGCGCAGTTGCGGTGGGCGGTGCTGGCTATAATCAACTTACCACTAATCGTGCAGACTCGGCAGACTTGCCCAGTGGCAATGCCACGGTTAATGGGATTAGCGTGCGCATTCGTTCTCTGCGCGATGTGGTGGAGATGGCGTCATGAGCTATGTTATTACCGCGCCCTGTGTGGCAGATTATTCCTGCGTTGAAGTGTGTCCTGTGGACTGTATCAGTCCCATGCCGGATGATTCTGGGTTTGACGCAGCAACGCAGCTCTATATCAATCCTGTGCTGTGTGTTGATTGCGATGCTTGTAGAGAGGCTTGCCCAGTAAACGCGATATTCGCCGAAGACCAGCTCCCAGAAAAATGGCTGGATTATATCGGCATTAACGCCGCGCACTTTCAATCCCATACCCAAGCCGTTGCGGAGCTTCGTCATGATAAGTGAACGCCCCCTACGCATCGCTATTGTGGGCAGCGGCCCAGCGGGAATGTATTCCGCAGGGCATTTATTGGAAGGCCCTGGCGGCACCTTTATTAATGGTGGCTTAAACCAAATTGTTCGGCGCCCCGTTGAGGTGGACGTGCTTGAACGGCTGCCTACCCCTTGGGGCTTAATTCGCTCTGGCGTTGCGCCGGATCACCCCGATAAAAAGCGCATGGCGGCGATTTACGACAGTATTGCTAGGCGCCAGGGCTTTCGGTTTATTGGTAATGTGCAGGTGGGTAGGGATGTTAGTCCCGCAGATTTAAGCCAGTGGTACGACGGCGTTATTTACGCCGTGGGCGCAGACGATGAGCGTCGCTTGGGTATTACGGGTGAAGATCTGCGCGGCAGTGATTCAGCTCGGGCGTTTGTGAGCTGGTATAACGGCCACCCCGACTTTAGTGATTTACAGTTTGATTTACGTTGCGAGCGCGCGGTGCTGGTTGGCAATGGCAATGTGGCGATGGACGTGGCCAGAATTTTATTTTCGCCCATTAGCACTTTGCATAATACCGATATTGCCAGCTATGCGCTGGACGCACTTGGCAAAAGTCAGCTCAAGGAAATTGTCATTCTTGGCCGTCGCGGGCCGGAGCACGCCGCATTTAACTATCCCGAGTTAATGGAGCTTGGTGAGCTTGCCGATACCGCGATAAGTGTTGAGGGCACTGATTTATCCTTGACTCCAGAAAACGCGGACTATGAAACCCAATTAAAAGTGGCCGCCTTAGCGAAGCTGTGCAAGGAAAAATCTCAGGGTAGCCGTAGAATTGTATTTCGCTTTAATGCCGCGCCAACCGCTATTGTTGGCGAGGGGCAAGTTGCACAAATTAAGGTTGTAGATAGGCGTGATCAGTCTGAGCAGGCGTTAAACGCCGGCTTGGTGCTGGCGGCGATTGGCTATCGCGGTTTGGCAATTGATGGCCTGCCTTTTGATGACGTGCGAGGTGTTATCCCCAGTCGTGACTCGCGCATTGTTGATAATGGCATTGCGATTGCTGGCGCTTATGTAACGGGTTGGATTAAGCGCGGTCCTAAAGGCATTATTGGCAGCAATAAAAAATGCGCGCGTGATGCTGTGGCGGCGGTGATGGCCGATGCCGACAGTAATTTATTGCCTATGGAAGGAACGCTGTCGGCGGCGCAAGTACTTGAGGCAATCAATGCTCGGGTGAGTGTCACGCTTGGTTTTTCTGGCTGGCAGAAAATAGACAGGCAGGAGCAGTCTGATGGCCGAGCACAAGGCCGCCCCCGTCTTAAAATGACGACGACCGGCGCCATGCTTGGTTTAGTCACTGCGGGCTAGGATTACCTGCCACGACGGGCTTTTAAGGTTTTTATAAACGCTATATAGCCCGCCATTCCTCGACCGATGCCCGTTCCTATTCAGAGCTTAAACTTATCTGTCTTGTAGGTGTTTATACCTAGCTTGCCGCTACAAATTCGTCTTGTGATCCTTAGCTTTATGTTAAATGATGGGACTTTGAAAAACTTTGGCCCTAAAAAGGGTGATCGATGTTCGTGTGGAGTGTTATTTCCATATTGCAGCACCATTCGATTTAATTTGCTAGGAAGCTTCCCTCACTATTGGTAAGACATTTATGCAAATTATGACGACGCCTGATCTTATTCGACGTTTGAGCTCTACTTACGCCATTCTTATTATAGGCATCTCGAGTTTAATTCCTGCATTTTTTACTACCTACCTGTATTTTTTTCAAGACCATCATCTGCATTTTATCAGTCATGCTGGTCACGAAGTGGCGATTGCGATAGCGCTCCTTCAGAGTGGTTTCATTGCAGTAATAGCATGGCAGTGTTTTCAGTACTCCGGTGAGCGATTTTTGCGCTGGCTGGCGCTTGGTTTCTTTGCTTTTACGCTTATTTATGCCTGCCACGGAATTTTCACTCGTATAGCTTCAGTAAATATTTGGCAGTTTGTGCTATACGGGCCAGTTAGTAGGCTGGTCATGGTTGGCTGCTTTTTTGTTGGACTGCTGACTTATGGTAAACCGGCCCTGGATAATGACGAAAACCAGCGCCGAGGTAGTTGGCTTTCTTGGACTACTGTTCTGATAATAATCAATGTCGCAGTTTTTGGCCTGGCGTCGACAAGTTGGGCGCCGCACGCACAAAAGGTTTTTGAGCTTAGTGCTTTGCTGCTTTCGCTATTGTGTGTTGCGATCGTGCGGCTGCGGGGACTGAATTCGCCTCTGATGACAATTTACTCCGTATCACTGTTGTTTTTTGCTCAGTCATCGGCCACCTTTTTGCTCAGTTCGGCATGGAATCATCTGTGGTGGTTTGCGCATATTATTTTTGCTTCGGGTTTTATTTTACTTAGTTACAGCGTTATTAAAGTATTTCTTACTACTCGCTCCTTCGCGCTGGTATTTAGCCAGGAAGAGCTATTTGAGCAAGTTCGCGCCGAGAAGAGCCGAACGGAGAAAGCGCTGGCAGAATTGCAGGATGCTCATACTAACTTAGGAAATACTCACGATTTACTACGCTCAGTACTGGCCTCGGCTTCAGAATTTTCGATTGTCGCGACGGATATCTATGGCCTGATAACGATATTTAATAAGGGTTCTGAGCGAATGTTGGGTTATCGCGCAGCGGATATGGTGGGGTTACAAACCCCGTTAATGTTCCATTGTGACGCTGAGATAGAAGCCCGAAGCAAGGAGCTTAGTGCAGAGTTTAATGCTGGTGTTTCTGGCTTCAGAGTTTTTGTTGGGCGGTCAGAGGTTGATGGCCAAGAAACCCGTGAGTGGACGTATATTCACAAAGATGGGCACCGTTTTTCAGTGTCATTGGTGGTTACGACAATACGCTCCACGGTCGGCGAAATTACAGGTTATTTAGGTATTGCTGAAGATATAACGGAGCGTAAACGGCTCGCTAATTTGAAAAGCGAATTTCTCTCGACGGTCAGCCACGAATTGCGAACGCCGTTGACCTCAATAGTCGGCAGTCTTGATTTAATCGCTGGCGGGGTATTTGGACCTGTCTCAGCACCCATGTCAGGAATGGTGGATGTAGCCCATAAAAATAGTCAGCGACTACGCTCGCTAATAAACGATTTACTCGATATGGAGAAAATGAGCGCCGGAAAACTCAATTTTGAACTGGAGTGGCAGCCGTTGGAGACTATTGTGGTAACTGCAATTGAGGGTATGCGTCCTTACGGCAGTATGCGGCGTATTAGTTTGATATTTAAGACCTCCTTGAAAAATGAGCTGCTTGTGCGAGTTGATGCCATGCGTCTCCAGCAAGTGTTGAGTAATCTAATATCAAATGCCATTAAGTTTTCGCCCGAGGGTGGGCTCGTTGAAATTATTATTAAAACTGTAGACGACAAGGCTCGTGTAGAAGTATCTGACCACGGTAGCGGAATTCCCTGGTCTTTTCGTAAAAGCATTTTTACGCGATTCTCTCAAGCAGATAGCTCAGATACACGGCAGCATGGAGGCTCAGGGTTGGGGCTCGCTATAACTCGTCAGTTGATTGAGCGCATGGGAGGCTCAATTGGATTTGAATCGGAACCAGGGCAAGGGGCTGTATTTTGGTTTGAGCTACCATTGCGTTAAGGTGTGGGTTGAACTCAGCGGCATGTGCCTTTTGCCGTGAACCGGCAAAAGGCACGGATATTGGTAAGAGGGCTTGTCAGTCTAGCGTTACAGCACTGCTAACCATACTTTTCCAGCGCTGAACCAAGCGCCGATATTGCTTGGGATTTTCGCTGATGAGCATTTTCACCACATAGCCTCTTACTAAACAAAAGCTGATATTGAGGATGTCCTCGGCAAGTTCCTTTTCCCAGCCGAGATCGACTAGCTTGTCGATCCAGGCTTTTTCGACCAGTGAGCGGCTGCTTACGGCAAGCTGGATCTGTTGCCCGCGCAATTCTTCATTTTTACCACCTGCCATTAATATATCTAGTGCCACGGTGAAATAGTCCGACATAAAAAAATCTTCGGCATCTTTCATGGCAGCATCAACGGGGTCATGATCGGGTCTAAAGGCACTGATATTGCGAGTGAATATGCTGTTTGATTGCTCGTAAGCGTATTGCATTGCGGCCAAAGTTAGGTCATTTTTAGTGGGGTAGTGATGGAGCTGCGCGCCCTGTGAAACCCCGGCTTGCTTTGATACTGCCGAGGTGCGGAAATTGGCATAGCCGACGTCTTTGATCACTTCGAAGGCGGCTTTGGCCAAGCGGTAGCGCATAGTGGCGGTGCGCTGTGACTGTGGTACACGCGCTTTTTTGGGGCTTTCTGTCAAAATTGTTGTCCTCGCCAGACAGCTATAGACTGCATTTTTTAAAACCTCAACGTTTATCTAATCCGTACAGTTTAAGCCAGTAGTTACTCTGGATGGCACAGTATACTAAATAGCTGTGCTGCTGGGAGGGGCACGCTGTGAAGGATGATTGCTTGGGGCTTTAGTGCGCTAAGCACGCATTAAGCTAGTAGTTGACGGCTAGTTTAAAATGAAACTACACTGAATGCTAATTGTTAGCTAGGTAATAAAATAATAGCCATGCCTGCATTCACTAACCACCAACATCAATTCGCTCAGGACGTTATGGCGCGCTCGGGGGCAAATAACTTTTGTCTGTTTTTGTTCTCTGCGCGGCCAGAGCAAGCGGGAGTCCATTTTTTTTGTCACTACGGTATGAGCGCCCAAATAAAGACCGTGTACAGCCAGCGCTTGTGGGCACATGATCCATTTTTGAATTATATAAAGCAGCAAGGCGCTAATACGCAGGCGACAGTATTGGATCGCGGCCAGTTTGACGGTGATGATAGTCAAGGCGATAGCTATTGGAGCTACATTAATCGGGTAGGATATCGCGATATTGTGTCGGTGATACATCCCTACACGCCAGAGATTTTTTTAGTGGGTGGTCTGATGGGCCAAGATCGAGGTCGCGAATACGGCGAAATATCTGCTAGTCACAGCGTTATTGATGACATAGATAATTTTGTGGGGGAGGCGGCAACTGAATTAATGTCGTCCTTAATCGCGCCGATACTTAGCGCTGCGCCAGTAGCTACTGCTGTTGGCCAGGGGCTGTCGTTGTCGCCAAGGGAGCGAGATGTGGTCAAGGCTCTGCAAGCGGGTTATGGCAATAAGCAAATTGCTGCGGCACTGTCGCTGTCTGAATACACCATTGAAAATCATTTTAAGCGTCTGTTTCGCAAATTTTCAGTCCACAACCGTACGGCATTACTTGCCGCTGTTCAGCAGTTGGGGCTGCTCTAACTAGAATTTTTATTTTCAGTGTCGCTTTATTTGGCTTGCTTGCCGAAAATAGCTTTTACTTATTGTTGTTTGCTGTTTTCGGCGGCAATGATGCTTATAGATTGATACAAATTTTGCCTAGGTGCTGGCCTGAAAGCTGGTAGTGGAAGGCCTCTGCTAATTGTGGCAACTCAAAACAGCAATCAATAATTGGTTTGAAATCTGCGGTTTCTAAAAAGTCGACCATTCTGTTTTGCATTTCACGACTTCCGACCGCGATGGGGCGAATACGCAGTTGTTTGAGCATCCACTGGGTGAGATTAATATTTGCTTCGAGGCCACCCAAAATACCGATGGGGACTAAATTACCATTTACTTTGGCAGCGCTAATTGATTGCTCAAGGGTCGTGCCGCCGCCTACATCAAGAACGTGGTCGATGCCGCCGCTCAGGTGATGGA
Source organism: Zhongshania guokunii (assembly GCF_040892635.1). Taxonomy (NCBI): domain Bacteria; kingdom Pseudomonadati; phylum Pseudomonadota; class Gammaproteobacteria; order Cellvibrionales; family Spongiibacteraceae; genus Zhongshania; species Zhongshania guokunii. Next base: position 131,031 of record NZ_JBFRYA010000001.1, read on the forward strand.
TGGTTTCTCCCCAAAGCGGGTCGCTTCGGTAATTGACGACGTGATCTGCACCTAGCTGTTTAAGGCGTTCCATTTTCTCCTCGCTAGAGCTGGTCGCGTACACGGTCGCGCCAAGTGCTTTAGCCAGTTGCACGGCGAAAATCGAAACGCCACCGCTACCTTCGATGAGCACGCTGTCACCAGCCTTTATATTGCAAACTTCAACTAAGGCTCGCCAGGCAGTGAGCGCGGCGCAGGTCAGTGTTGCGGCTTCGGTGTAGCTGTAATTATTGGGAATACGGCTTAAGTTCGCGGGATCGGTAATGCTAATTTCGGTGGCGCAGCCGTCGACGGAGTCACCGCCGATGCGGCTGGTATTGTCTTGACTGGGGTCGCCGTTGTGCCAGTCGGGAAAGAATAAACTCATGACGCGATCGCCACACTGCCATTCGCTAACGCCTTCACCAACTTCAATGATCTCACCTGCGCCGTCAGACATCGGAATACGGCCATGCTCAGTTGGCATCATTCCGCTGGCAACGGCATAGTCGTGAAAATTCAGTGACAGGGCGTGCCAGCGAACTTTCACTGTACCTGCTTTGATGCTGGGTTCTGGTCGTTGCTCAATTACTATCGACTCTAGGTTAGCCGGTGTGTGAATTGCGGCGGTAAGCATGATTAGTGATCCTTTTGGGCATTGCCTAAACTTGGGGAAGGCGTTTTGGCTAAGTTTCAGTGTTTTGGTTGCGGTACTAATTTTAGGGCGCTAATTGTACGCTATTAAATCGTCAGGCCCATTAGCTGAAATTGGTCCATTGCTGGTTTTTAACTAGTTGTTATGCTTGCACGCAATATTCAGTAAATAATAAAGAGATATCCAATGCAGCGCGTGTACACCACCGATATAAAGCCACTCGACCCTATTCACGATAATCGTCATAAACTTGGCAGTGGGCCGCTGGCACGAGAGTCGCTAGCCTATTTATTACAGCTGCCGGAAGAGGGTGTGGCGGGTATTGTTTACACTTGGGTCAATGGCGAAGGTAAGGCGGGTTGCGCGGTCACCCTTTTTGGCCCTGGCATTGGGCCAGAGCCGTTGATCGAAAGTTTTGATGGTATTGCGGTACCCGCCGAAATGGATTTTTTTGACTGGCGGGTGGCGGGCTTGCAGCTGCGCTTGGGCAGCTTGCTAGAAACTGCCCACATTCGCTATCAATCTGATAAATTCGAAATTGATTTCCATTTTACCGCCAGCCAACCCGCTTACGCTTATAGCTCTCATAAAGGCGGTTGCCCCCAGTGGATAGCTCATGACCGCTTTGAGCAGCAGGGCACCCAGTCTGGTTCGATACGCTTCGCCGGGAAGGAGATTGCGTTGCGCGGCTACACCCAGCGCGATCATTCTTGGGGTACCCGTGATTGGGGTGTGAATCAGCATTGGAAATGGATACACGCTCAAGCGGGGCCAGAGTTGAGTGTGCATTTTTGGAAGCTGGAATCCATGGGCCAAACCCTGATTCGCGGCTACGTTGATAAGAATGGCCATATCGCTCAGGTGGTTGATGTGGATATTGATTTTGAGATGAATGACGACATGACCACGCGTGTTGTCAATGCGGACATTATCGATACCGCGGGGCGATCAACTCGCTTTCAAGGGGTTCCGTTCGCGACTTTTTATCTTTCACCTGATCCGATGATTACTCTTTTTGAATCGCCGATTTCCGCTTTCATCGACGGTCAGCCCGGCGGTGGCTGTTGCGAAGTGATGTGGACTAATAGCCTGATTAACTACGTTAAAGCAAAAGCCGAGGTGGTCAAATGAGCTTGTCTAGTGTGGCGGCGAGCTTTGAGTTGGGTCGCGATATTGAACCTAGCGTGGTGGCGATGTTACAGCAGGCTGCGAACAATAAATCCCAAGGGGTTTATCAGTCGCTGAGTGCAGGGCAACTGCTGCCTAAGTTAGAGGCTTTCATTCGCACTCAAGGTTTGACTGGGGCCGAGGTGAAAGGTCTGCGCCGGATGGGTGGGGGCGCGTCTAAGGAGCAATTTGTTTTTGATTTACATTCTGCGGCCGGGCCTGTACAGCGCTGCGTACTGCGTATGGATCCCTTAGAAAGCGCGGTGGTGACTGATCGCCGTAAAGAGTACGAAGTACTTAACTGCATGCAGAGTGTATTACCGGTGCCACCGGTGTTATGGGCAGACATAGAGGGCGCTGAGCTGGGGCGACCGGCACTGATTTGCGGATTTATTGGTGGTGTCACCAAGCCCAGCGGTGACAGCGGCAATGTGTCGGGCTTGGGTGCGTTATTGCCTGAGCGGTTCCGTGAGCGGCTCTCGGCGCAATTTATTGACTACTTGGTGGCCATGCATGGGGTGGCCGTGGATTTTAAGCCAGAGGTGTTTCAGGTGCCGGATGCCGACCCCCAGCAGGCGGCGCGCTGGCAATTAAATTGGTGGAGCAGTGTGTGGCAGGATGACGCCATTGAAGGCTCGCCGCTGATGGGCTTGGCCGAGCGCTGGATGCGCGACAATCTTCCCGACGCGCTGGAATTGGTGGTGGTCCATGCCGACTACCGCACCGGCAATTATTTATTCGACGAAGACAGCCAAGAAATTAGCACAGTTTTAGATTGGGAACTGGCCCATATTGGCGACTACCACGAAGATCTGGCTTGGATTATTTGCCATAAAGGCGTGACTGAAGACGGTCAAATTATGGCGTCGGGGCTGATGACGCCAGAGGAACTGTGTGAACTCTACCGCGCGGCAACGGGCCGCCTAGTCGATGCCAAAACTCTGCATTTTTATAAGGTATTGAGCGTGTACAAGTGTGTGGCAATTTGCCTTGCTACCGCGGCGCAAACCGCTGGTCGTAAGCACAGTCATCAAGATGTATTGCTGAGCTGGCTTGCTGCCGCAGGGCACTCCTTCTCCGCCGAACTATTAAGCCTGCTTAAGGAGGGTCAGTAATGAATCCAGCTAGCGCACTGCGCATTGATACCATGATGCGTACTCTGCAAGACACCATTATGCCCGCGATTCGCGATGATCAGCCCCTTGCCAAAGAGCAAGCGGGCCTAATGTTAGGTCATCTTGCGGCGTTGCAGCAGCAGGCTAATCGCGAGCATGCGGTTGATGATTACTGCCAGCGATTGTTGTTTAAATTAGCCGATGCGCTACTGGAACTTGGCGCAGCTGAGGAGAGTGTTGCAGGCTGGCTGGCAGAGCTTGATGTCGCGCGAAAAAACCTTGAGGTGACAGCTATGGGCTTCCATCTAGAGCGTATTCTGGCATGTAGTGACACCAGTTCGGCATTTAAGCGTGAAAGCACTAAGGCATTAATTCAGTACGCTGAGGCGCATACTAATATGGGGCGCGCGTGGTTTTTGCCGATGGGATTTGACGGTAATCCTAAAGAATTGCCGACGGTAGATGCTCTGCTGGCCGAATAATTTTATATACTGCGGCACAAAGCAAAACGGCAGCCCTAGGGCTGCCGTTTTGGGTTTACATAGCAGCGTTGCTGCTAGTGGCGTATAGCTTATGCGTCGGGGTTTTCCAGCAGTATTGCGCTGCCTTGGCCACCGCCAACACAGGCTGAAGCAATACCGTATTTAACGCCGCGGCGTTTCATTTCTTTAGCGACGGTTGTAGTACAACGCACGCCGGTTGCCGCCAATGGGTGGCCGTATGCAGTTGCGCCGCCGTTGACGTTGAGTTTGCTCTCGTCAATTTTTAACTCGCGGGCTACGGCAAGACACTGAGCCGAGAATGCTTCGTTAATTTCGAACAAACCAATATCGTCAATGCTTAGGCCAGTGGCTTCTAACAAGGCTTTGATTGCTGGAACTGGGCCGATACCCATGTAGTGGGGATCAACACCGGCTGCAGAAGAGGCGACGATTTTAGCAAGGGGCTTAATGCCAGTGCGATCAGCGTAGGCTTTGCTAGAAACCAGTGCAGCCGCAGCGCCGTCAACAATGCCAGAGCTATTGCCGCCAGTTTGTACGCCATCCTTAGTGAAAGAGGGGCGCAATTTAGCCAATGTCTCTAGGGTAGTGGGGCGCACATGCTCGTCAGTTGCAAAGCTTTCAACACCGCGCGGCAGCTTAAACTGCTTGGTTTTCAGGCCTTCGCACTCAAAGGTTTGGTTGGTGAGCGTGAGTATTTCATCAGAGAGCACACCGGATTTTTGCGCGGCTAAAGCCCGCTCAAAGCTGGTCATCGCGAATTGATCTACTTCAACGCGGCTTAGATTGTACTGCTTGGCGAGATTCTCGGCTGTGATACCCATTGGGATATCGGCAGCGGCGTCGTAGAGCAGCTCAAGCAGGTAGTCGCGGAAGTCGACTTGACCCAATTTAAAGCCGCTGCGGCTAGTAAAGCTGGCGACCGGCATACGAGACATTGATTCACTGCCTACGCAGAGCATCACTTCGGCTTTATTGAGCTGGCGGTAATCGGCAGCTGCGGCAATAAGTTCGAAACCTGAACCACACAGACGCTGCAGCATCAGTGCTGGTGCGCCTTGCGGAAGACCGGAGTACAGACCAATGTGACGAGGTAAGTAGCCCGCGTCAAAGTCAGAGGGGGCAAGGTTGGCAGCAAATAGGCAGTCGATATCCTGGGGGTTGATCTTCGCCTCGTTAAGCAGGCCTTTCGCGACAGCAATACCGAGATCTGTTGCCGAGATATTCGAGATCGTGCCGTTTACTGCACCAAAGCCGCTGCGGCGGCCGTCGATTAGCCACGCGTCATCGTAGGTTGTGATCATTGTAAAACTCCGGTTGGTCTATTGAATGTTAGCTAGCGTAACAAAAAACGGGAAAGAATTCCCGTAAAGTTACCGGTCTAGCCGATACTGCGCCCGCAATTCTCCCAGTAGGGAGCGCGGAGGTCTTTTTTCGACACCTTGCCAGCGCCGGTGCGCGGGAAGTCGTCGACAAAGGCCACTGATTTTGGGCATTTGTAGCGCGCTAGGCGCTCTTTGCAATAGTCAATTATATCGGCTTCGCTGGGGTTGGTGCCAGGTCGGCGAATAATCATGGCTTTGACTTCTTCGCCCCATTTATCACTGGGGACACCAATTACAGCAGCGCCAGCGATATCGGGGTGCAATGATAAGCAGTTTTCGACCTCGGTGGAATAGACGTTCTCGCCGCCAGTGACAATCATGTCCTTCGCGCGATCGACGATATAGAAATAGCCTTCGTCATCGAAATAGCCCACGTCGCCAGATTTATACCAGCCATTTTGGAAGACTTCCTTCCACGCATCGGGCTTTTGCCAGTAGCCTCTAGCAACGGATGGCAGTTTTATGAGCATTTCTCCCGGTTGATTGGCGCCCAAGCTATTGCCATCGGCATCGATAATTTTGATTTCGATTAGCGGCAGGGGTTTACCACAGGAGGTTAAACGGTGCTCGTTGTTAAGGTCATGATCGTCTGGGCGGAGTAAGGTGATTGCACCGCCAGACTCGGTTGATCCGTAAAACTGCATAAATTTGCAGGGGATCTTTTCCATAGCGCGCTTTAGCAGCCCAACTGAGATAGCTGAACCGGCATACATTATTTCGCGCAGGCTGCTGAAGTCTGTACTTTCTGTTTGCGGGTGGTCTAGCAACATTTGCAGCATGACTGGTGCTACGCCAGCCAGAGTTGGTTTCTGCTGATTTATTAGTTGCAGTACTTCTGTGGGGTCAAATTGGGTGGCGATAACAATAGTAGCGCCGTTGTACATCGCTTGCATTGACAGACCCAGGCCCAGTAAATGGAAGCTTGGCACACAGAATAGGAAACGGTCCTGCGATCCCCATGTGTAGGCTGGCTCAAGGTGCTCGCAGAGGCGCATATTCATAATGCCGGCTTGGCAAAATTCTACGCCCTTGGGGATGCCGGTGGTGCCGGAGGTGTAGATTTGCCAAGTGGTGTCTTCAAGACCACACCAAGCGTTAGGGTCGCTGCTATCAGCGCCGTCGTACCACTGCCAAAGTGGGTTTTGCTCGCGCTGACCAGCAACCATATCAATGCTCGGGATATCGAGATCAATCATGTCACGAGCGCTATCCCAGAGGTCCTTAAAGCTATTTTGAACGATGGCCAATGCGGGCTTGGCGTCGTTCAGGATGCCGGCAGCTTCAGTGCTAGACAGGCGCCAGTTCATGGGAATGAATACAGCGTTAATTTTTGCACAGGCATAAATGGTGAGAAAATAGTCGTCGGCATTGCCGGCGTAGTACAGCACGCGGTCACCTTGGTTTACGCCGGCGCTGCGCATGGCATTGGCCATTTTGCTGGATTTTTCATCAAATTCAGCCCAGCTGAGCGCGTAGCCCATAAACTGGGTGGCGGTCTGTTGCGGATAGTGCTTGGCGTTGTAGCGAACAATGTCTGCAACGTTGCGAATTTCTGGAAAGGCCCACATATTGTCGATCCCCTATTAGTATTATTTGTAGTGGAAGGTTACTTTTTCTTTGTTAGCGATAGCTAGCACCGCGTTCCACGTGTCGTCGGTGCGAGTGCACTCGGTCAGTGCTCTAGATTCCATTTCCATTTGGCTTTCAAGGCCATTGTCGAAACTGCTCAGAAACAAATTCTTGTATTGACCATAGGTAAAAGTTGGTCCTGCTGCCAGTTCTTGGGCTAGTTTTTCGGTGGCCTCAGCAAGGCCTTCTGAACTGTGAATTTCGGTGGCTAGGCCGTATTCCAACGCTTGCTCGGCACTCCAGTTTTGGTTGCGGGCAAAAAAGGAGAATGCTCTGCGAGTGCCAACGCGGCGCGGTAGAAAATAGGAAGAGCCACAGTCGCAGGAAAAGCCGATGGCAGCGAAGGCCGCATAGAACTTGGCATGGGGGCCAACAAGTACAAAGTCGGCAGCCGCAGCTAGTGCAACACCGCCACCAGCGACCAGTGCGTCGCAGCTAAATATCACTGGCGCGTCCATACGCGCGAGTCGAGAAACACCCATGTGCATATCGGCGGTTGCCGTTTTAATAAAACGGGGCAGCGCGGGGCGCTCACCGTTGGCAAAGGTTTTTAAGTCTCCGCCAACACTGAAATAGGGGCCTTCGGCGTCGATGATGACCGCGCGTACGTCGCGGTTATCATCGCATTCGGTGGCGATTAGGTTGAATTCGCGACAAAATGTCGAATCAAAGGGGTTGCCTCGTTTGCCCTGACTAAGGGTGATGCGGGCTATACCGTTCTCTATTTTGAATTTAAACGCCGATAATTCCATGATTGCTTTCTCTTATCTTTAGGTTCGAAACCGCTGCCTTAGCCGATTGAGCGCTCGCTTTTTTCTTTCTCGGCCGAGGCCTTAATATTGTCGCGAATATTGCCCCAATCGTCGTCGCTCAGATCAGATAGACTGGCAAATGTGCTCGGCGCCGCTAAATGGTGGCCACCATCAATGGCAATGGTCTGCCCTGTTAAGTAGTCGCAGCCGTCAGCTTGTAAGAAAATCATCAAGTTCGCCAGCTCTGGCATTTCACCGTAGCGGCGCATCGGGACGCTAGACGAATCGGTGGCGCCGCTCGATTTGCCAGTGGGGTTTAGTTTTTCCCAAGCACCTTCGGTGGGGAATGGGCCGGGCGCCACTGCGTTGAGGCGAATGCCGTAAGGGCCCCACTCTACCGCGAGAGACTTGGTCATGGAGTCGATGGCGGTTTTAGACATTGCCGACGGCACGACATAGGCCGAACCGGTCCAAACCCAGGTTACTAAGTTACTAACGATACTGCCGCGAATCCCAAGGTTGATCCAGCGCTTACCCACGGCTAATACAGTGTAGAAAGAACCGTCCATTACCGTGGAGCGAATAGCTTGATAGCCCCGTGGCGATAAGTCTTTGGTGGGGGAGATGAAGTTAGCTGCAGCGTTGTTGATCAAACCTGTTAGCGGACCTTCGGTAAAAATAGACTCCACCATGTCGTCGATGGATTCGGGGTCGCGGATGTCGCAAATTCGGTAGTGGATTTTGCCGCCGGTGTCCTTGCTAAGCTCCTCGCAGGTGGTCTTTAATACATTTTCACGGCGCCCGCAGATGTACACTTCAGCGCCGCTGGCGAGCAGCCCTCTACTAATTTCTTTGCCTAGGCCCGTGCCGCCGCCCGTAACGAGTATCCGCTTATTGCTGAGAGTGCTGCTATTAAACATGGTAAGGCCTCTTTTATGGGTTCAGATTTGCACCGTTAATATGCGTTTTGGTACTTGGTGGCACATTATATTGGTTTGCTATGTTTTCTATAATGATGTTAATAGTACGCGTGCGAAGTAAAATGGTAAATAGCTAGTGGTTATATAATTTAAAAACACGAGGGTTTATCGCTGCTAACTAGTTGGTGGTCTAAATCTGGAGGGAATTATATTGTCAGAAGTATTCTAAAAAATACACCCAATTACGTATTCTCTTGCCTTGACATTAATGGTTCGCAAACGTAAATTAAGTAAAGTTAACTAATAATAGCAGCGGGGCGTTGTGTTTGGCGGCCAGCTCACGATAAATGAGTGTGTAGGAGTTCATGTGTCATTATTCTCATTTTTAAAGCCCTCTGCCAAGCGGGTTACTGTTATGCCGGCTGGGGTGAGCTTTGATGTTAAGCCCGGTCAGTCAATTCTTGAAGCAGGTTTGGCTGCAGGGTACGCAATGCCCCACAGCTGCACAGTGGGCACTTGCGGTACCTGTAAGTGCAAAATGTCGGAAGGCAAGGTTAGGGAGTTAACCAATTTTGCCTATGTTCTCGATGCTGAGGAATTACAAAACGATGTGATTCTGACCTGCCAAGCGGCCTTGAAGTCTGACGCCGTGATCGAAATTCCTAACTTCGAGTTAAAACACCTCACCCCGCCAGAAGATTTTGAGGGTGAAATCGTCAATTACGAAGATCTCACCCACGATACCCGTAAGGTGACTATTCATCTTGATCGACCAGTTAAATTTGATGCTGGGCAATATCTGCAGATTCACCACGAAGAAATTTTTGGTGCTCGCTCTTACTCTTTTGCAATGGCGCCGGCAGAGGGCGGTTGTCAGGATGTTGAGCTCTTTATTCGCAATGTGCCCGGTGGTGAATTTACCGGTATGTTGTTTGACGACAAGCTAAAGGGCGCCAAGGTCGCTGTGCACGGCCCCGCAGGTAATTTTTGGCTGCGTGATGGTCGCGGGCCAATTATTTGTGTTGGCGGTGGTAGTGGTTTGGCGCCAATTGTTAGTTTGTTGGAGCAAGCGGCGAAGGAGCCTCACGGCCGCCCCTGCGTGATGTTCTTTGGCGCCCGCAGCCAGGCTGATTTGTATTGTCTGGATCGTATTGCGGCAATCGGCGAGGCCTGGGATGGCGCTTTCCAATTTGTACCGGTGCTCTCTAATGAGCCTGAAGACAGCGATTGGCAGGGTTTGCGGGGGTTTGTTAATACCGCGATTGAGCCTGTTGCTGGGCAGTATTTGTCTGCAGATACTCAGGTGTATTTGTGCGGTCCACCGCCAATGATCGACGCGGTCACGGCTACCGTATTAGAGCTGAATATTGTTGAGAAAAATGTTCATGCCGATAAGTTTTTGGATGCCAGTCACGGCATCTCTCGGCAAGACTGAGTTATATTTTTCAGGCGACGTCTTTCTAAGGCGTCGCCATTTCGGAAATTAATAATAAACGGAGATAGCGTATGAATTCCCTTAGTGATATCAGTGTGCCCTCGGGCAAAATGTTAATTGGTAGTGACTGGTGCGACGCTTATAGCGGCGAAACTCTGAGTGTTGAAAATCCAGCTAACGGTGAAATTTTTACGTCTATCGCCGCAGGCGGTGCTGCAGAAATTGATGCAGCGGTAAAAGCCGCCCGCAAGACTTTTGAGTCGACCGCGTGGTCGCGGATGCGTCCTATTGATCGCAGTCGCTTGCTTGAGCAGGTTGCGCTCAAAATTGAAGCTCACGCCGAAGAATTAGCGCTGTTAGAGAGTTTCGATAATGGCAAGCCTAAGCATTTGGCGATGATGGTCGATATTCCTTCTTCGGTAGAAGTGTTCCGCTATATGGCGGGCTGGTGTACCAAAATTTACGGTAAGACACTGCCAATTTCTGGTGATGGTCGCCAGTATCATGCTTACACCTTGCGCCAGCCGGTTGGTGTGGTCGGCGCTATTGTGCCGTGGAACTACCCATTACCTATGGCCTCGTGGAAAATCGCATCTGCGTTGGCAGCGGGTTGTACTGTGGTGCTTAAGCCTTCAGAGGTGACATCGCTAACAACGTTGCGCTTGGCAGAGTTAATGTTAGAAGCCGGTGTTCCGCCTGGTGCGCTGAATATTGTGACTGGTGTGGGTGAGATAGCTGGTGAAGCGTTAATTACCCATCCTGATGTAGATAAAATCGCTTTTACTGGCTCAACCCCAGTTGGTAAGCATATCTTACGCAGCTCGGCAAATGACCTGCGTCGCGTTAGTCTAGAATTGGGTGGCAAGTCGCCAACCATCATCATGCCTGATGCTGATTTGGATAAAGCGATACCCGATGCGGCAATGGCGATATTCTTCAACTCTGGGCAAACCTGTTTTGCAGGCTCGCGGCTGCTCTGCCACGAATCGATTTATGATGTTGTGGTGGCCGGTATCAATGAAGTGGCGAAGAACCTGCCAATTGGCGCAGGCCAAGACCCAACGACAATGATCGGCCCTGTTGTAAATAAAAAGCAACGAGACCGCATTGAAAATTACATCAAAATCGGTCAAGAAGAAGGTGCCGAGCGCATTTCACCTGAAGGCGATTTGCCGGGACAGGGTTATTACGTTAAACCCACTATTTTGTCTGGGGCGTCGTCGGATTCACGAGTGTTTAATGAAGAGATATTTGGGCCGGTGCTTACCGCGACCAAATTTAGCACCGAAGAAGAGGCCGTTAAACTGGCTAACCAGAGCCAGTTTGGCTTGGGTGCCAACCTGTATTGTAAAAATGTAAAAACTGCCCACAAAATGGCCGCAGCAATCCATGCTGGAACTGTGTGGATCAATACCTACTTTGTGGTTGATGCAGCAATGCCATTTGGTGGCTTTAAAGAGTCGGGTATCGGTCGTGAAGTGGGTGAGGACGGCGTGTTGATGTTTACCGAGTCTAAATCTGTGTGTGCTTTGTTGGACGACTGATTTTCAATAAACCTCGTTATAAGTCGAATTAGGAAGATAAAAATGCAGATAACAGCAGCGGTAAGTCGAGCAGCCGGAGCAGATTTTTCAATTGAAAATTTGGAAATTGAAGACCCAAGGGCTGATGAGGTTTTGGTTCGGATTTTAGGTGTGGGTGTGTGCCACACTGATATTGCGGCGCGGGATCAAGCGATTCCTGCCGAAATGCCTATCGTGCTTGGCCATGAAGGCGCCGGTATCGTAGAAAAAGTTGGGTCAGGTGTGACATCGGTCAAGCCAGGCGATCACGTGGTGCTGTCATACACCTTCTGTGAAAAATGCGCGCCTTGTGATCACGATCACCACAACTATTGCCAGCAGTTTGCTCCGCTTAATTTTGTCGGTATTCGCGCTGATGGCAGCAAGGCTTTATCAGACAGCTCTGGCCCCGTGAGTAGCCACTTTTTCGGTCAGTCTTCATTTGGAAGCTACGCACTGTGTTATGAAAATAACGTCATTAAAGTACGTGACGATGCACCTTTGGAGCTGCTTGGGCCGCTTGGTTGTGGAATTCAGACTGGCGCGGGTACATTTATGCGCTCAATGGCCTGCGAAGCGGGTTCAGCGGTTGCGGTAACCGGTGGTGGTGCAGTTGGTCTTGCAGCCGTATTAGGCGCAGTAGTGCAGGGCTGCTCGACAATTATTGTTGTGGAACCCCATGAAAATCGTCGTAAGCTAGCGTTGGAGTTGGGTGCTACTCACGTTATAGATCCGATGGCTGGCAATATGACCGAAGCGATTCGCGCTATTGTACCTAACGGCTTGAACTACGCACTAGATACTACTGGCAAGAACGTTGTGTTTGGCGGGCTTGTAGCGGCAATGGCCGCGGCCGGTACCATTGGTGTGGTGGGGGTGCCCAGCACTGAAGAAGACGCAACATTGAAGCTGGATGTGCTTAATATCTTGCTTTGCGGTATTAAAGTGAAGGGTATTTGCGAGGGTGATGCGGATCCAGCGGAATTTGTGCCGGTTATGGTCGATCTTTATATGGAAGGTAAGTTTCCCTTTGACAAGCTTTGTGATTTCTACGCGTTTAATGATATCAATCAAGCGGTTGCTGATCAGCACAGCGGCAAATGCGTTAAGGCTATATTGAAATTGTAAGTTGTCAAAATGCCCTGCGTTAATTCGGTTAGCGATAGCTGGCGGCGTTGACCAGGGCTTGTTTTAGTGCGGTGTTAGCACCAGATTTTTATTAAGACATCGTGCGCTTGTATTTTTACTCTTCCTAAATCTAGCGAAAGTTCACAGTTATTAAAAGCACAGTGAGAAAATATTTGACACAATAGTTAGCTTATGAATAAATAGTACACATAAGGTTAGTAAGGATATCGTCGTCGCAGAAATCGGCGGATTCTAAAAATAATCGATAAATACAAAAAATATTAAAGCAAGGGTGAATAATATGAAAAAAAGTGTTTTGGCTGCAGCTATTGCGGCTATACCGCTAATGGCGAGCGCGACGTATGCGCAAGATAATGGGGACGGTACCCAAAAGAAACGGACCAACCGTTTGCTGGAAGAGGTCGTGGTTACGGCCCAAAAACGCGAAGAAGACTCACAAGACGTTCCTATCGCGATTCAGGCATTCTCTGGCGATAAACTCGATGCCTTCAACATTGAAGATACCGCCGATTTACAGCGGATCACACCGGGACTCACCTTCACTTACACCTATGGCTACACGCTGATTTACCTGCGCGGTGTGGGTAGTGATGCGTTTCTACCCAACGCCGATCCAAGTGTGGCTACTTATATTGACGGTATTAATATTCCAGCGAGCCAGGGTAAACAAGATACTTTGGGCCCAGTAAAGCGGGTTGAAGTACTTAAAGGCCCTCAGGGTACCTTATTCGGCCGAAATGCAACGGCCGGTGCGATTAGTATCGTTACTGATGATCCACCAGTCGACGAGATTGTTGGTAATATCAAATACGTGCAAGGCAATTATGGTAGCCAAGAATACCAAGCATATTTGGGTTTGCCTATTATTGACGGGCTAGGTGTTACCTTGGCGGCCTTCAAAGATGGTCACGAAAATTACGGTATGAATTATAGTAATGGCGTGGAAAGACCGATTCGGGAGGACTTCTCGGAAGGTGGTCGCGTTAAAATAAAGTGGGATAGCGACGATTTCTCGGCGACCTTAATTGGTTCTTATGTTAACCAGTATAACGGTAATTCATTAACACAAGAAAATACTCGGCCCTCTCTACTTCTTGGCGCTGGGGCAGAGGTAGATGAGCCAGACCGCGACTCACATACTAATTTGGAAGGCGGCAATGGCACCATTAACACCATGTTTGGTGCGATTCTTGAGTGGCGTCCAGGTCCAGTTGATTTGAAATTTACCTATGCCGATCAGTTGGCCGATGTTGACCTTGGCCAGTTTGACTATGATTCGACTGATGAAGATCGCTCAGGTTTCGTTACTTATGATCAATACAACGATCAGCAAACCTATGAGTTTCAAGTACTGTCGAATTCAGAAACCCCTGGCTCGGACAGTTTTGAGTGGGTTGCGGGTTACTACCGGTTAGAAGCAGAAGGTGGCTTTGGTCGCTTGTTCTTCTTTGTTAATAGCGGCATTGCATCTGGCTTGCTCACAAATGTATTAGACTCTGCCACAGTGCCTTTGCTAGGGTTAAATACCGGTAATTTGGTGGCGGGGCTTCCAAGGGTTACGCTGGAATCGGGCGGTTTGCTTTATACCGAATCTGATGCTGTTTATTTCCAGGGTACCTATAGCATTAATGAAGACTGGAAGCTTACTTTGGGTGCTCGCTACCAAGAAGAAACCCGTGAAATTGGTAATACCAATTTGTACTTGGTCGACACGCTATCTCCTGGTATGGATCAGTCTTACTACGAGGGCGACGATTACTCGCGGAATACCCTTATTTCTGAATTTGGTGGTGAGCCGCTAGAAGAAGAAACCTTTTCGCCGAAAATTTCGCTGCAGTGGTTCCCAGATGAAACTACGCAGATCTACACCTCTATTCAGCGCGGTTATAAGAGCCCGACCTATAACATCGTAAACTTCTTCGGTAACCCCGATGCAGTTGAGGGTGAAGAAGCTACCGCAGTTGAATTAGGCTTTAAGTCTGAATGGCTAGACGGAACCTTACAGCTTAACGGTGCAATCTACGCGTCTGAAACTAAGAACCTGTTAACGGGTATCGTGTCATTCACTTCTGGTGCAATTGTACGTTATGCCAACGCCGGCGCTGCAGAGGCGAAGGGTGTTGAGATAGACATGCAATGGCAGCCAATGCCAGATTGGAATCCAGGCTTGGCAATTACCGGCGGTGCTTCTTATGTCAACTCAGAGTTTACCGACTACACCAATGGCGAAGGCTTTGATGACACAACAGGCTTATATTTCGGACCTGGTGGCTTAGAAGATATCCCTCTTGGATTGTTGGGCATAGAACTGCCGATATCGACTGGTGGCGTAATCAATGGTCCGCGTGATTTCACCGGCAACCAAGTGCCGCGGGCGCCGAAGCTGACCTCGTCAGTATCGGTTAACCAATTCATAGATATTGGTGATTTTGGTGGCCTTGAATTGGCGGTAGATTACTCCTACAAAAGTGAGTATTTCACCACCCCACAGAACTCACCGTTCTATGTACAGGATCAGTATGAAATCTGGTCTCTGCGCACTAGCTACTTTTATGACCCTTGGGGCCTACAGCTAACGGCATTTGTTGATAATGCGAAAGACAAGGATTACTACGCGTCTATTCTGCAGCAAGACTTTGGCCGCTCAGTTACCTTGGCGCCGCCACGGCTCTACGGTTTAAAAGTTAAGTGGGATTTTGATGTCTTCCTAAACTAAGAGATGTTCCATTGCCGCCCAAAAGGGCGGCTTTTTTTGATCACAGGCTTGGTAATGAAAGTAATATAAGGCTCGCTATTTCACCAAGCGTGTTTAATGATTAATTTTAATAAATTAACTATAAAAATATTTGGAGTAAGACATGAATACAACCAATATAAAGCACGGCGTATTTTTGATACTTGGTATTGCGGCCTTGCTGCTGACGTGGCCCCACGCCTTTGATTGGATGGCCAATGGCGGGAATATCTTTAATCCGATTACCTTCTTTACCGATGCGATTGATGCCGGTGAAACAGCGGCCTTTCTCAGCATCGATATGATGATAGCTTGGACCGTGTTCATGATTTGGGTGGTGTATGATACTGACCGAATTGGTATGGGTAAAAAATGGGGCTGGTTCTTTGTTGCGCTGTCTTATATTGGCGTATCCTTCACTTTCCCTGTGTATCTCATTGTGCGCGAGCGTTATATTGATAAGCACCGCGCCGAGAAATAGGGTTCGGTTATTGCTGCGCGATTAGGAGGAATATTACTTTCAATTGCGAAATATAAAAATGCCCCGTCATTACCATTCTAGGTTATGACGGGGCATTGTTATTACTGTTTAAGTTTAAGCTAAGCGATCTAAAAATACTCGGCGAGCAACTTCGTATTCGTTGCTAAGCCTAGCGACAAGCTCGGCGGTAGCTACGATGTCTTTCACGGCATTAATGCCTTGTCCGCAGCCCCAAATATCCTTCCATGTATTAAAGCTCTGGCTGGTTTCGCTTACATCAATGGCTTTGTCGGCATCGCGTTTTAGTGATTTTGGATCTAGCCCTGCACGCTCCACGGAACCAACTAAAAAGTTTGCGGGTACGCCGCTAAATGCGTCGGTGGTGATGATGTCTTTGGCGCTACCGTCAACAATCATGGCTTTATAGTCCGGAACTGCATTTGCTTCTTTGGTCGCAATAAATGGCGAGCCGATGTAGGCAATGTCTGCGCCGGTGGCCAAGGCCGCGAGAATATTCTGACCGGTGGCAATGCAGCCGGAGAGGGCCAGCGGGCCATCCCACCACTCTCTGATCTCAGAGACCAGAGCAAAGGGTGATATGGTGCCGGTATGGCCTCCTGCGCCCGCCGCAACGGCTATAAGGCCATCAACGCCGCCTTCAACAGATTTTTTCGCCTGACGATTGGAAATCACGTCGTTGAGTACGATGCCGCCGTAGCTATGTACCACCTCGCAGATTTGCGGGGCAACATAGAGGCTGACGATAACAATGGGAATTTTGTATTTGGCGATAATGTCCAAATCACCCATTAGTCTGTCGTTGCTGGGGTGAGATATTTGGTTGATTGCAAATGGCGCCGCTGGCTTGTCGGGGTTCTGGCGGTCGTATTCGGCCAGCTCGGCTTGGATCCTCACAATCCATTCTTCCAGTTGGCTTTGGGGGCGAGCATTTAGCGCGGGAATCGAGCCAATGATGCCGGCTTTGCACTGTTCTATAACTAACTCTGGTGTTGAGGCGATAAACATCGGTGCTGCCATAACGGGCAGGCGAACGTTTTTGGTGAGTATTTCGGGAAGAGCCATAGTTTAATCCTCGTTATATAGAGCGGCTAATGAGATCTTTCATGATTTCTGACGTGCCGCCGTATAGGCGCATTACACGGGCATCTCGCCATAGGCGTGCAATTTCGTATTCCTCGATATAGCCATAGCCGCCAAAGAGTTGAAGGCAGTCGTCTACGACTTTACAGCGCAGCTCGCTGTGCCAGAGCTTGGCAGCGGCAGCTTCGTGAGTGGCGAGTTTGCCATCAACCAGCGCTTGTATGCAGGCATCGAGATGCGCCCAGCCAACTTGTAAATTGGTTTTGAGATTGGCTAACACGAAGCGGGTGTTTTGAAAATCAAATACCGCTTTGCCAAAGGCCTGCCGTTCTTTAACGTAGTCTACGGCAATATCGTAGGCATGCTGCGCTGCGGCTTGGCAGGAAATAGCGATAGACAGCCGCTCCTGTGGCAGTTCGGTCATCATGTAGATAAAGCCTTCGCCCTGTTTGCCAAGCATATTTTCTTGTGGGATGAATACATCTTCAAAAAACAGTTCGGCGGTGTCCGATGAGCGATTGCCGACCTTGTCGAGCTTACGACCTTTAATAAAACCGGTCTGGTCGCAGCCGCAAACAAACAGGGAAATGGCTCGCGCGCCGCTATCGTCGCCAACCCGCGCGGCGATAACAGCAACGTCGGCGTTCAAACCGTTGGTAATAAAGGTTTTGGAGCCATTGAGTAAAAATCCGCCCTCGACGGGCGTGGCCTTGGTGCGGATGTTTTTTAGGTCGCTGCCGGTACTGGGTTCGCTCATACAAATGGCGCCAATGGCTTCGCCGCTGGCCATTTTTGGTAACCACTGCCGCTTGACGGTTTCGGTGCCGTAGTTGTTGATATAGTGAGCCACAATGTCGTTGTGAACGCCAAAGGCGGGGCCAGTAGTGCCGGCGAGGGCGGTTTCTTCAAGGAGGATAGCGTTAAATTTAAAATCCAGCCCGCCGCCGCCGTAGGCCTCAGGAATATCCGGTAAAAGCATACCGTTATTGCCGCAGGCGCGCCAAAACTCGCGACTGACAATACCCTTGGTCTCCCACTCTTCTACATAGGGGGTAAGCTCTTGGGCGTACATTTTTTTCACGCTCTCGCGGAACATTGCGTGGTCTTCGTTATAGATGCTGCGCTCTATCATGATGATAATCCTGTTACCCTAATTTCAGCCCAGAGATTGACAAAATTTATATATTCCGTCTAATGATATTTATTCTGTAATAGTCGTAAAGGGAATATTAATTGAATCCTAATAAATTGCGCCATATTGTTGCGGTCGACCGCTGTGGATCACTGACGGCAGCAGCAAAGCAGGTTCATATTACGCAGTCGGCACTGACCAAAAATATCGCCGATATTGAAGATGAGATAGGCTTTGCTTTATTTGAACGCTACGCACGCGGCGTGCATGCCACTGCACAGGGCAGAGCGTTTATAGATAGGGCTGCGCGGATTGTTGCTGATTTGGATCAGTTAGCCACCGATGCAAAAATGGGGCGCCAATTGACCAGCTCGCGGATACGGGTTGGGGTTTGCCCTCCATCGCTAGTGTCCTTGCTAAATACGGCATTAACGCAAATGTTGATGACCCATCCCGATGTGCGTATAGAGCAAACTACCGGCTGGATTGAGCAGAGCATTCACCATTTGGTGAATCGCGATATCGATTTATTGGTAGGTCCTGCACCGGCGATTATGATGCATAAATCGCAGTTTACTATTCATCTATTGCCGCCGCTGGAAATTTGCTTTTTTGTACGCAAGGCTCATCCTTTGAGCGGTCGTTCGAACATTAGTATTGGCGAGTTGAATCAGTTTCCGATGGCGCTGGCCGATCGCAGCGTGGCGACAGCAGAGCTAATTAATCAGTTATTTGGCGCGCCAGTCATTCCGCCGGACAAACAGCTGCACATTATTGGTCATTTCTCAGCGGCGTGTAAAATTGTTGCTAATACCGACACTATTGGCACAGTGGCTGCTTCATATCGAGAGAATGACTCCTTTCTAGAGGAGTTTTCGCTTCTGAGTATTGTTGAAGAGGTTGACCCCATTCCTTTGGCGGCGGCCTATAGCTCAAAGTTTTTGCCGAGCGAGCCGATGAAAACCTTGGTCAGTATGCTCGAGTCATAAACTCTGCGATAAGCACTGATCTATAAAAAGGACTTGGCGATCATTGTAAGCGCAGCCGCTCGAATATTCATCAAAGTCTAAAGTGGATGTTCACACTAAGTGGTTTTTGTATTAAATGATCGCTAGCGAACTTTACTTTTGCAAACTAATAGCTATACTAGCTATTCAAGTTGTTCTGGTTGTTCACTTTTTTGTAGGGCGTGCGCAGGGCGCGGTGTTTTTGAGTTGATGAGTAAAATTATGAAGAACATAACAGTGGCTACTAATGCAAGTGGCGTTATGGTGGCAACGTTGGATATGCCGGGCCGCCCCTTCAATGTATTCTCTGAAGCGATGATGGCTGATCTCGCCGCCCTAATTGATCAAATTGAACGCGACACGGCAGCTGGCAACGCGCCGGCCGGCCTGGTGATAACATCGGGTAAATCGAGCTTTGTTGCTGGTGCCGACCTTGCCATGATTCAAGACTTTGGCGCCATGCGGTTTTCTGCCACGTGGCAGGAAATGCGCGACCGTTATAGTTATTTAGGCCAGTTATTCCGTCGCTTAGAAAAATTGCCGGTGCCAACGGTAGCTGCAGTAAATGGCTTGGCACTTGGTGGTGGCTTGGAGCTGGCTATGGCTTGCCACGGCCGGGTGTGCGCAGATTCGAAGTATATTCAGCTTGGCCTTCCAGAAGTATTGCTCGGGCTCCTGCCTGGCGCCGGCGGCACCCAGCGTTTGCCTCGCTATGTTGGTACTGAGCTCGGCACTAAAATGTTGTTGGACGGTAAGCCTTTAACTGCTGATCAGGCGCTGGCCAGTGGCTTAGTAGATGCGCTCGCTGCACCTGAGGAGCTCATTGCCGCTGCGGTGGAAATGGTGCTAGGTATGAAGGCTGGCGCACGTTGGGATACGGCCGATTTTAGTATGCCTGACAGCGATCGATCTGCCGCGGACGAGGATTTTAGGAGCTGGGCTTGCGAGGTGGCTGGTGTGAGTGCTCGCGATTCCAATCTCTATCCAGCGGTAGACGCCATAATCAATTGCCTTACTGGCGGCCACGGTAAATCAATCGATGCCGCTTGCAATGTTGAATGGGATATTTTCGTCGATTTGATGAGCGATCCCGTTTCCTCAAATATGGTGACAACCTGCTTTTTGTCCAAAACAGCAGCGACTAAAAACTCCCTTGCGGGCGTGCCTGAGATAGCGGCACCGGCTAGCTTTGCTGTGATCGGGGGGGGCGACCTCGGTAAAAAGCCCTTTAAAAAAATGACGCAAGAAAGTGAAGTTGACGCTGATTTTTATCTTGCCGATCTGGCTTCTAGTGATGTGCGTGCTGATCTACTGGTGCAGGACCTGCGTGTTACACAAAGCGCCCTGAGCGATAAACCTGTGCTGCGCCTGAGCGGGACTTTTGCCGAGAGCGAAGTGCTTGAGCTGGCGCCAGGTAAATCCGCTGAGGATACTGCGCTAGCCATGGCAGTTCTGCAGCGCAGCGGTAAGCCAATTGTGGTTAGTCGCAGCGCGAAGAGCGTAAATGAAGTGTTAATTAGCGCAATGCGCTCGGCTTATGCTGGCGCTGGCGTGTCTGCACAAAATTTCTATACGCAGTGCGAAGCGGTAGGTCTAGAGTGGCTGGCGCAAACCGCGATTGAAGAGCTCGCCGAGCCCGCTCGCAGTTTGCAAGTGACTGATCGAGCCCTAGGCTTGCCGCTATTGTTAGGTTTGTCGCTAGACGTTTACGCTTGGCTTAAAAATGAGTTTGGTGACAGTGCCAATGATGCGTTGTTAGCGGGTATTGATCTTCTTGCCGTATACGGCGTCGAGTTTCCAAAGTGGACCGGCGGGCCTTTATCTTGCCTGACCATGTTTCAGCGTGGCGAGCTTAAATACAGCGGTGCTCAAGCCTTGTTGGCGCAGCTTGAATGGCGCTTTAAGAATGAATTGGGCTACAAGCTAGCAGCAGCCTAATTCAGCAAAAAAATTTAGATAATTAGTTAACATACGAAAATTGCGATTGTGAAACAAATAATTGGTGGCTCACTATGATAGAAAGAACGCTCTTTAATGAAGAACATAATATGTTTCGTGAATCGGTTAGGCGGTTTATTGACAAGGAAATCGCGCCTTATCACGAACAGTGGGAAAAAGATGGCGTTGTGCCCCGCGAGCTGTGGTTAAAAGCGGGTGAGGCGGGCATGCTCTGCTGCACCATCGCTGAAGAGTACGGCGGCTTGGGCGCTGATTACCTTTACGACGTTGTGGTATTTGAAGAATTGTTCCGCTCCGGTTACTCCGGTCCAGGATTTTTGATCCACACTGATTTGGTTGCTACTTATATCAATTCATTTGGTACCGAAGAGCAGAAAAAACGCATACTGCCAAAAATGGTGTCTGGTGAATGGATTGGTTCATTGGGTATGACTGAGCCCCACGCCGGCAGCGATCTAAAAAATATCCGCACCAAAGCGGTTCGTGATGGTGATGATTTCGTTATTAACGGCCAAAAAGTGTTTATTTCAAATGGTCAGAATTGCGATATTTTGGTTTGCGCAACGAAGACCGATTCAACTGCGGGTGCCAATGGCGTTACCCTGTTTATTGTTGAAGGTCACATGGAAGGCTTTGTGCGTGGTAAAAACCTCGACAAGCTTGGCATGAAGGCGCAGGACACGTCTGAGCTGTTTTTTGAAGACGTTCGCGTGCCAGCCACCAATATGCTGGGTGAAGAGGGCAAGGGCTTCAAAATTATGATGCAGAAGCTCGCTCAGGAGCGTCTTGCGCAAACAATTCGCAGTGCGGTGGTTACCGAGACGGTTATCGAGTGGACTAAAGATTACGTCTCACAGCGTGAAGCCTTTGGCCAGACTATTGCTGACTTCCAGAACACCCAGTTTAAATTGGCTGAGTTGTATGCCGAGGCGGTTGTTGGCCGAGTGTTTACCGATAAATGTATCGAAATGTTCCTTGCTGGCAAGCTAGATTCTGTGACTGCAGCGATCGCTAAAATGCAGCTGAGCAATCTTCACTGCAAAGCTGTAGATGAGTGTTTGCAGTTGTTTGGTGGTTGGGGTTACATGTGGGAATACCCAATCTGCCGCGCTTATGCTGACGCGCGAATAGTGAAAATTGCTGGCGGCTCCATTGAAATAATGAAAACGATCATTTCTAAGGAAATGTTCAAAAAGTGATCTAAACTTTCACTAGGGAAGCTTCGCTTCACGCCGAGCTACCCTAGGCATGGTATCAAAAACATAAAGCACCGCAATACGAGGTATATTCCATGTTTGATTATGTGCGCTACTATTTTTCGCCGTTAATTCAGTTGCTTACGGCCGTGTCGATTTTTGTTGGCGGGCCTTGGGTGTGGTTCGGAATAGTAACGCTGCCCGCGCTTGCGCTGGCAGATTACATTATGCCGATCGATTTGAAAGAGCGTCATATTAACAACCGGTCCTTGGCGAATATCCCAATCTGGATTAGCTCGGTAGCTGGTCCATGCTTATTATTTGTATTGGCATGGAAAATTGGTGGTGGCGCACTTAGTACTGCTGAAATTATCGGTGCGACACTGTCTGTTACGTGGTTGTCAGTTATTGTCGTGGTGCCAGCGGCACACGAGTTATACCACCAGCGCGGTGTGATGCGTCAGTTCGTGGGTACGTATTGCCAGGTTGTCTATCTTGATTGCACCCGAAATATCGCGCATATGTCGGGCCATCATTTGGACGTTGGTACACCGCTAGACAGTGATACAGCTGCGCGTGGCGAATCCTTGTATTCGTTTGCGCTGCCGGCGGTATATCACAGCACGCTTTGTGCTTTCCGCCTTGAAAGCGACGCCCTAGAAAAGCGTGGCATGGGGCGCTACTCCTTAAAACATCGCATGTGGCCAGCGGTTATTGCCCAAGTGATTTTCCAAGGTATCATATTTGCTATCGGTGGCCCGGTTGCATTGGTGTGCGGTATTGTTTCGGTGTTGGTTGCGCGTCTGTGGGTTGAAACTTTTAACTTCTTCCAGCATTTTGGTCAGGTACGTGTGCCGGGTAAGCCAATCGGTCGCCGTCATGTTTGGAATCATTTGGGGCCAATGACCCGTGTTATTGCCTTTGAAATTACCAATCACGCAGACCATCACCTTAATGCTTATACGCCTTACTACAAGCTAAAGCCGGACACTACTGCGATTAAAATGCCCAATGTGTTTATTTGCTTTTTGAGTGCCTTGATTCCGCCGGTCTGGAATAATGTTATTGCCAAGCCTGCCTTGAAGCGCTGGGACTTAGAGTTTGCAAGCAGTGAAGAGCGCGAGCTTGCCAAGGCCCAGAATGAGCGTGCAGGTTGGCCAAACTGGTTTGGTGAGTCTATGGAAAATAAGGCGGCGGCGTAATGCGCTAGCTTTATTACAATAGCTCAATAATAGAAAATGCCGGCGCTAGCGCCGGCATTTTCGTTTGGGTATGGCGTTTAAAATGCCGCTAGGTAATTACTGGCGAGTGTTTAAATCGAGTGGGATTTCAATATAGGATAATACGCGAGTTGTTCTTCTGAGCGAGGTTTTAACGAATACAGGGGCAGGGCGGGCCGGAGCGTGTTAAAGGCTTGCAGCGCGCACTAGCTGCGCTGCAAGCCCTGTGGCTAGCTATAGGCGAGTGTCTCGTCTAAACGGGCACGTTCCGATAGCCTTTTGGCGTCGCTAACCGAGGCGAGCACCCTGATGTTAGCGGTGAGATAGCGCAGCTCGTTCAGCCACTGTTGGCGCCGCTCGATAATATCTTCCGATACCTCAAGTAAGTTTAGGCTCTCTGCAATTTTGATGGCGTTCTCGAAATACACCGACGACACCGACTCTTCACAGTGAATCCGCTGTTGTAATACGCGCTGTTTACCCAGGGTAAGTGCGCGCTCGATCAGTGCTTTTGGTTCGCTATTGCGGGCGGCAGCTTCCATGCGCAGTGTGCGCGCAATGAGTAAGTAAGCCTCAATGAACGGGCGAAGTGTGCCATGGCCGATAAGGGGGTCGAAATTTTTAATAATTTGGCGGGTGGCGTCTTCACCTTTGACAATCAGGCTTTTCCATTTTGGTACACGCAGTGTCATTTCCTGCTCTAGGCTTTGAATAAAATCTTCGCTGCCTTCAAAGAAGAACTCGTATTTTAATAAGTCACGGATACGCAGTGCCTCATTGTGGAATTCGGTAATTGCCTCTTTGCCTTCGCTGCGTACGCCGAGTAGTGCTAGCTCTGCGATGGCGCTAGTGGTGAGGAAGTGCAGTATGCCGTTGCGATAGTAGGCCGCTTTACGACCACTGTCGTGGGGAATCATATAGATCGATTCAATGCCGTCGTTGACCACATTGATAACGCCGGTTTCACCTAGCTGCTGAAGATACTGGCGCAGGGTGGCTTCGCTGAAGTTTTCAACTTCATTGCTGACATTGAAGTCGAGTAGCTTAGATAGTGTTAGTAAAGAAGCAATAGCTTCGCTCAATTCCTTAAAGTTGATGGCGCGATGGCCGTTCTCTAAGAGCACATAGCAGATTAAGCCATTTACCGTTACCGGTGTGGCGCGGTTAACATCAACTGCCAAGTCAAAGGCCAGCTTTTGAATTGCGCGGGGCTCGACCACGGGGTTGGATTGGTCAATATAGCGACTGATCGGCACCCCTTCGCCAAAGCTAACATGGATCTTGCCGTGAGGCTTTTTCAGGCTGTTAATATATTCCATAAACCACGAGGCTGATTCTGGGCGTTTGCTACCGCCACCTTGAAGTGCATCGTAGTCGGCAATCTCAGGCACTTGGTCATAGCAGATCGAGATTGGCATCATCACCAGATCTTGGGCGTCGTCACGGGCATAGGCGCTAGCTACGTAGTTAATCAGACCGTAGCGGGGCGGCATTAGTTTACCAATGCGCGAGCGAGTACCTTCGAGTGCCCACATTACGGGGAAACGTTTTTCACCGAGATAATCGATATAATTTTTGAAGACGGATTTGTAGACTTCGTCTTTGCTAAAGCTGCGGCGGATAAATATAGCGCCAGAGCTGCGCAATAATGTTCCCAGGCCCGGCAGGCTCATATTAATACCACCAAAAATATGTGCGGGTGGCAAATTGTGTTTATGGAATAGCCATAGTAATAAAAAACCGTCGATATGAGATTTGTGAGTGAACAAGAAGGCGACAGGCTTTTCCTTCAAGAGTTTACGAATGCGTTCAATTTCTTGGGGGTCAATGTCTATATTGGGATCAAAGCCTCGGGTAGACATGTACTTACCTAGCGCTGCGGCGAGGTCATTACCCATTGGCGTTGGCGTGGCAGCCATTTCAACCAAACACTGATGCGCGTATTTCTCTAGGGCTGCCAGAGGTTTATTGCTATTTTTTTGAATTGTCTCCAGCGCCGCGCGCATGGCGGGGCGGTTGAGTACTTCGTCATTAATAAGATGGGGGATTCGATAGCGTGCACCACTAACATTGCGCTGGGCTTTTTCAAGGGCTAATAAAGCCGAGCGCTCCACGAAGGCACCTAGGTCGGCGTATTGAAAACCCTGCTCTTGCTTCTTGGCAAATTCAGAACGCAGTCTTGATAATGATGCGCCTTCGCCAACGACTACGCCGTTATCGAGTCCGCCAGTAAGTCGAGAGGCGAGCTGGTGAAGTCGGTTTGGGTTGGTTGTGCGGCCAGAAATAAAGTCGATAAGCTCTATGCCGTCGTGCCGTTTTTGTTTGGGCACCCAGTTGAGTCTAACGGGTACTAAGAAGCAGTCTTCGTATTTGCTCACCGCTAGGCACAAATCGCCTTTGCGTAGCTTTTGTTGGCGACTATTGCGCAGCGGGCGATATACCACCTCATATGCGCTTCCTGCTGGCTGATACTTTTCAATGTAGCTGCTGATCAGCTTCATTTCGTGCTTATTGCTACAGTCCGCAATGAACACGATGGCTTGATTTACATTGATTGGCCAAGGATTTTTATTAGTCTCTGTCATCCAGGATGTTCCTTTAAAATTGTTCTAGCGCCCTAGCAAGCTGGCGATAAGTTATCGCAGCTGCTATTGCAGCATTAATAATAGACTTAATATACGTATTTATTAGTTATAAAACCCGATTTCGATGTACTCAGTAATAACTTTTAATGGTTTTATTTAGCTACGAGAGTATTTTGAAGCGCTATTTAACATGTGTGTTGAGCCATTCGGCCACGTCTTGGTAAATCTCGTGTTTACAGGGTTCATTAAAAATTTCGTGATAGAGCTCGGGGTAGATAACGAGCTTTTTGTCGGCGGACGATATCGAGCTGTAAAGGCTGCGAGAGCCATTGGGGTGGGCAAGGGCATCCTGCTCGCCGTGTAATAGCAGCATCGGGGTTTTAATAGTCGTGGCTTGGGATAAACCGCGCGCGCTACCCGACAAGATTTCTACGATTAACTTGGCGCTGCCTTTACCTCTGAGCACGAGGGGGTCGTTGCTGTAATCGGCGACGACGGCCGGATCGCTACAAACTAGACTCGGATCAACGGCGAAGATTCGCAGGCGCGGGAATAGCGCGGCGATCACTTTCAATATGCGTTTTTGAACAGGACCGATCGCTTCGTCGGTTGCCAGTGCGGGCCCGGACAATATGCAGCCATCAATGAGTTCTGAGTGATCAATAAGTACGTTGGTGGCGATGACGCCACCCATGCTGTGACCGATCATAAAGCATGGGAGTTCGGGGGCTGTTGCGCGAACATTGCGGATAAACTCAACAGCGGTGTCGACAAAAATTGAGAAATCGTCGATGTGGCCTTTTTCACCTTCAGATAATCCGTGTCCCACGTTGTCGAGGGCGTAACAGTTATAGCCACTTGTATTTAAGGCGGTGGCTAGCGCGTGGTAGCGCTCGCCGTGCTCACCCAGGCCGTGCACAATGACGACCAGGGCCTTGGGCTCTGGGATTTGCCAACTACGAGTATGGATGCGTGTTCCGTTGGCGTTCGTGAAGTTCTCTGTTTGTACTGCCATCTTAAAACCGCTCCTTATTGATAGATCTCATAATTACTGAGAATACAGCATTTGGGTGTCGAGATCCGTCAGAATTTGATCCAGTATTCGGCTGATGTGAGTCTGTAGGCGAATCCTCTCAATGTGTGGCCAGGTAGCTTGCTCGCCTGCGTTGATCAGCGCTAGCGCTTCTTCACTACTACGACCTGACAGCAGGCTCATTGGATTGTGCAAGCGGCTGGGCGGCAAAATATTGATGTCGCCAGTATAGGTTTGGGAGAGTACTTGGCCAAGCATTGTCGCCGCGCTATTAAAGGCAGATTCGTTCGCTCCGGGGTGGCTGAGCAGTTTATTGCCAGCGAGCAGCCATTCTCTAGTGGTGTTCTTTAATGCCCGCTTGATGACGGCCAGTCCAACGGAAGATTTCTCGCGGTGAATAAAAGGTAGGGCGGCGGGATTGGTTTGGCTGACAATAAAATGGTTAACCCCGTATAAACGGGTGATGCGCTTTATTGGCATATCGTCTGAGATTGAGCCATCTATCCATTTGCGATCTTCGAGATAGGGGCGAATATTGCCGTGCTCATCTTTAGCTTGCAGCGTAACTGCAGGAAAAAAGCCGGGAAATGCACTTGATGCCATTACTGCGTCGCGAACCAATACATTCGGTGAGGCTATAGCATTGAGTAATCTCGACGACTGATGTTTCTCAACCGGCGCGACCGATACATTTAGTTTGTAGCCGGTTAATTGCTGGGCTTCCTGAAAAGTGATTTCGGGGATTAGCCGCGTGTACAGTTCTTTTACGGCATGCAATGAAATCGGCTGGCGGCGCAGTAGGCCAAAGCTGGGTAGGGCGCCATTATTCTGTTCGACCTCAAAGCGAATGTATTCGGGGTCGAATATTTTTTCTAGCTCTTCGCGAGAGTGGGTGCCCACCAATGAGCCTATTAATGCACCACCACTGGAACCACTGATTATTTTGGGTAGTAGGTCTTGTTCCCACAATGACTTTACAACGCCTAGGTGAAAATAAAACAGGGTGCCGGAGCCACTTAACATGAGTGCAGAGCGCCCAAAACAATGGCTGGCGCGCTGGAAAAAGTCGGCTTTTTGAGCAAGTGTAATGTCGGTAACTTCTTTGCTTGCGAGGTATTGCAGGGCTTCGCCGACTTCGGTGGTGTATTCGTCGATTAGGAGCTTGGTGCCAAAAGCTGCGCGCTTATATAAAAGCGAGTTACCCATGCCCGCCATATTGCCGTGGATGCCTTCGTTTAGAGCAAACAAAAGACCTTTGGTGTCGCCCCCCGCACGTTTTTCTCTGAGTTTGGTCAGCCGATTTCGGATTGAACGATAGTCATACAAACGGCTGCTTTCTGCCTGGCGCCAGCCGATCATGCCGGTTTTGCGGTCGCGTTCAATCGCTGCTTCGCGCCATTCATTGTAGTTACTAGCTTGCGTCATTGGGGATCCGTTAGTAATAGGTGAGCTGAGCGCGGTACCGCGGGAGCAAATACTGTTGTGCCTAGCTATTATAAATAGCTATTTTAGTAACTGACACAGCAGTGAAAACTCCTCTTGCAAGCAGCTCACCAAAAAGTCGTCGTCAGGGAGGATGTCTTCAGTGGTGGTAATGGTCACGCTAAGCGCGCCATTGTAGCTCATCACCACAAAAAATAGTCCCATATGATCACCTAAAGGGACCATGCCGTATTGCTCTCGGCACTGAGCGCCTCGTAAATAAAAGGGTTTTGCTGGGCCCGGCACATTCGAAATAGCGAGATTGCAGATTTTCCCGGTAACGCCAGACGCGAGCAGTAGTTTGGTAAAGGCGGCCATTCCCAAACTGGGTAGTTGCTGGCTTAGGTCGGTGACCATTCGCGCAGCGAGGCCGGTGCGTGCCGCCTTGGCATCTTGGGTTGTGGCAACTATTAACTGCAAGCGCTCGATGGGGTCGGTTATTTGACTTGCCAGATCAATGGCCATAGCGCTGATGTTATTGCCGTCGTCGCTCGCTCCACCGGGCAGGCGCGCGTTAATTGGTACCCATGCTACTAGCGGTGTGTTCGGTAGTTCGCCGTGATGATTTAGATAGCGGTGTAGGGTGCCACTGCAGAGCCCCAGTATCACATCGTTTAAGGTGGCGCCCGGCGCTAATTGGCGCAGGGATTTGAGTTGCTCCAGAGATAAAAGGTGTGTCGCAAGCTTTTTGCCGGGGCTAACGGCTTGGTTGAAACGGGTTTTTGGCACTGGCGGCTTTTTTACTGGTGGTAGGTTTTCAGTTTGGCTTTTGCTAGCGCGCCTCGATTTCAGCTGGCTGAAGACCCGATTAGCTGCGTTGCGCGGTGAGCTCAAATAGTTGCTGCCGGCATTGCGCAGCAACTGCTGGCGCTGCGGGTAGGGGTGAGCTTGCTCGCTGGTATTGGTGCTTGGCGCGGCTTCGTCTGTATCGGGGCTGTCGTCGTGCAA
The DNA here is from genome assembly GCF_040892635.1 of Zhongshania guokunii. Lineage (NCBI taxonomy): Bacteria > Pseudomonadati > Pseudomonadota > Gammaproteobacteria > Cellvibrionales > Spongiibacteraceae > Zhongshania > Zhongshania guokunii. The sequence continues at coordinate 160,196 of NZ_JBFRYA010000001.1, forward strand.
GCCGAGAAATAGCTGCATGGCCGAGGTGCCGTCGATGGCTGCATGATGGATCTTGATGAGCAGAGCAAAGCTGCCTTTTTCAAAACCCTCGATACTGTCTAGGCCACTGATGAGATGAATCTCCCATGGTGGGCGGCGCAAATCTAAGGGCCGAGAATGAAAGTCGGCGGCGGCCTTGTTTAGCGCCGCGCGGTCGCCAGGTGCGGCGGCGCGAGTTTCGCTGAGATGATTTTCAAGCTTAAAGTGCGGGTCTTTTGCCCAGTAAGGGTAATCGAGGTTCATTGCCACAGATTTGATGCGGTGGGTGAAAATAGTACTTAGATGAAGCCGATTTTGTAGCTGTTTGGTGATTGCCGCTAGCGGGTCGTAATTGGCCTGGCTCTGTTCTAGTGACTGGGGTGGCGTGTAGACGCAGACCATGGTGGCATTAGACAAATTGTTTTCGGTTTCCATATACAGAAACTGAGCGTCTTGTGGTTTTAGCTGCTTCATGTTGTCGCCTTCTTTTTACGTGGAGTTCTTTTCACAGTGGCCGCCTGTTTTTGTGCTGGTGCGGCATACCCCAAGGTCTGTAAATATAGTTGATGCACGTCTTCAATATGCTGATTCAGGTTGGCTCTCTGCCAGTTACTGGTATCGACGGGAGGCAATATCTCGACGGTGACCTTGGCCGAGTGAAACAGGGAATCACCTTTGGTTTGCACATTAAGCGAGTTATGTATTACCACGGGGACGATGTTAACGTTAGCATCCAAGGCCAAATGAAATGCACCTTTTTTAAAGGGACCGGGCTTGCGCGAGCTGCTGCGCGTGCCTTCGGGGGCAACTGCGACACTGCGCCCCTCTTTGGTAATGGCCTCTATTAATGGTGCCATACTGGCGATGGCGCTCTTGCTGTCGTCGCGGTCGATGGGTATTACTCCAGCGAACTCATAGGCATCTGATAGTAATGGTACTTTTCCAAAGGCGCGCTTGCCAATGCCTGCGTAATTTTCGCGTAATAACTTAAGAATAATGAAACCGTCGGCGTTACTTTGGTGGTTAAAAATAACCACGCTGGCAGGGTTGTCGCGTAAATAATGTTCGTTAATTAACTCTATATCCATGCCGATTAGCTTACACACACTGTCGGTGAAGTGTTTCAGCATAAAACCGCGGCCGCGCTTGCGGTCACCCTCTAGGTGCGCAACTCCTAGTCCGGCAAGGTAACTTGCCACCAATGATATATAAACCCCAGCAGTACCGCCTAGCTCTCGTAGGCGCCAGCGGCGCGGTTTAAAGTCGACACAGAGCCAATCTTTGAATGTGGCGTGCTGCTTGAGGCGGGGGTTGGGGTTGACCGCGGTGGGGTGACCGACCACCTCTAGGAGCGGCAAGTCCTCATCGCTGTCGGTATAAAAGAAGGCGGTGTCGAGGCGGCAGTTTAACTGCTTGGCCAATTGCTCAGCGGCCAGTCGCTTACCAAATCCCCAGCACACTGGCATGGTGACAGTACCGGTGAAGTGATCCTGGTCTACGATGTAGTGGGAGCTGGCGATATGCTCGATCTGCAGCTCGTTGGCGACGGCGACAATCGCTTGGGCTGGTGCGGATGAGGCTATGGCAACAATATGGCCGCGGGCGCGGTGGGCTGCTATTAGCGCCCGCGCCTCGGGGTATATTCGCTTATTGAGCTGAGTCTCGTAGACCTGTGAGCACAAGTCGCTAAAGTCTTGTACTGGGCTGCCCTTTAGAAAGGAGGCGCCAAGCTCCATGAGAGCGTGATCATCTATTAATCCTAGCTGGTGATTTATGATCGACAGTACAACCTGAGCAAAATCGTGTTTGCTGATATCGCCGCGCCGCAATTGTTCTCGCAAGATAAACAGCGAGGAGTAGCCTGCTATTATAGTGCCGTCAAAATCAAACAGGGCCAGTGTGGCTGGCCCCTGTGGTGTATCGTTGATTTCGGCCAGCAAATCATCAGTGGTAGACACTATAGGTATCCCTCGCGAGTTGGATTGCCTGCTCATTGCTAAGCGATTGCAAATTATGTGTGTTTGCCGCGCTGTAGGCGGTAATTCTGTCTTATTTGCGGAGCAGCGACAAAGCTTTGAAAGTGCGTAGCAAGGGCTGCTTAGCTGCCTCATCTGTGTTGAGCTATAACAAAAGTTGGCTTATATTGATATATTAATTAGTATGCAAAATGATAGCAAGCGTATTGTAAGGTTGCTAAGTCTGTGTCTATAATGAATTCAGTGGCGACGATACTCTGTGTCGTCGATGATAGGGCTGCAATGTGAGATTGCATAGGGTAGGCAGTAAATGCGCCTACACAAGGCTCAGATAACAGTAGAGAGGTGTATTTTGAAAGGCTTGTCTGGAAAAGTAGCGATTGTAACCGGTGGTGGTAGTGGTATCGGTGAGGCCATAGTACTTCGTTTGGCAGCAGAAGGCTGTAAAGTCGCCTTATTTGATATCAACCCTGAGGCTTCGGCGGCAGTGGCTGAGAAGTCAAAAGCTGCAGGCGCGACTGGATCTGTGGTGCCGTACATGACAGATATCACCGATCTTGACGCCGTAGAGGCCTCAGTTGCCAAGGTTGAAGACGAGTTGGGACCAATCTGGATGCTGGTTAATAATGCTGGCTGGGATAAGCCCGCTCCTTTCTTAACTACCGGCCCTGATTTGTGGCAAAAAATTATAAGCCTGAATTTGCTTGGCCCAATCAATCTGCATTCTGCAGTGTGTAAGCGTATGGTTGAGCGCAAAGGTGGCCGCGTGGTGAATGTTGCTTCCGATGCTGGCCGTGTTGGCACTAGTAACGAAGCAGTGTACTCAGCCTGTAAAGGCGGCACTATCGCGTTTACTAAGTCGATGGCTCGCGAGCTGGCACGCGGCAATGTACTCGTTAACGCTGTATGTCCTGGCCCCACTGATACCCCCGCGATGGCGGCGGTGGTAGGAACTGGTCCAGAAGCTGAAAAGTGGAAAGAGTCTATGGCCAAGGGCATTCCATTGCGTCGCATGGCGCAACCAGATGACTATCCAGGCATGATCGCCTTTTTAGGCAGCGACGATGCGTCCTATATAACTGGGCAGGCAATCTCGATTTCTGGCGGTTTGACTATGAGCTAACACCACTGCAGCTGCCCCTGAAAGGGGGCGTTGTCGGTGAGTCAATATTTACAAGGAATACACTATGTTTGCTACTACACCTTATGAAGACATTATCTACGAAAACCGCAATGGCGCGGCGTGGATTATTATCAACCGCCCCAAGGTCTATAACGCCTTCCGCGGCAAAACCATTGAAGAGCTGATCCATGCTTTTTTGACCGCTGCTAGCGATAAAAGTGTTGGCGTTGTGGTATTGACTGGCGCCGGCGACAAAGCGTTTTGTACCGGTGGTGATCAATCTAATCACGATGGCGACTACGATGGTCGCGGTGTTGTAGGTCTGCCTATTGATGAATTGCAATCAGCGATTCGCGATATTCCCAAGCCTGTTATTGCAGCAGTAAATGGCTACGCCATTGGTGGCGGCAATGTGCTGGCAACCATTTGCGATCTGACTATTGCTGCCGATACCGCGCAGATGGGTCAAGTTGGGCCAAAAGTGGGTTCGGTCGATGCTGGCTGGGGTACCGCTTACCTAGCGCGTATTGTTGGCGAGAAGAAAGCCCGCGAAATTTGGTATATGTGTAAGCGTTATACCGCTCAAGAAATGGCCGATATGGGCCTAGTAAACAAAGTGGTTCCCGCTGCTGAGCTAGAAGCCGAAGTTACTAGCTGGTGCGAAACTATGTTGCAGCACAGCCCTACTGCGATGGCATTGGCGAAGCGCTCATTCAACTGTGACAGCGAGTCGATTCGCGGTACCAGTATGATGGCTTTGAATGCGGTTAAAATGTACTACGATACTGACGAATCTAAAGAAGGTGTTAATGCCTTTAATGAGAAGCGTAAGCCAGATTTCCGTAAGTTCATTTAAATCTTGCTAAACATCGGTGGTGTGCTGCGGAAGCAAGTAGCTCATCGCCGATTGTTTGTTTTGTATTTACAGGTGTTGCGCCGCCTTATAATTTTATAAAATCTTGCGGTGTGGCCAAATAAGTTTGCGACGAGGATGCATCCTATGTCCCTCAGCCCAGTCGCGGAGTTTAATTCTCTTAACGCCGCTTACAGTAGTGATGTGCTACGCACTAGCCGCGCGAGCGAGCTGGCCTTATTTCTTTACGATGTGTCTGGTGAAGGCCCATCGATCCATTTTTTGCACAATACCGGCATTGCGCCAGAGCTGCTTACGGTCTATCGGCAGGGCGTGTTCCGCGATGATCCCTTGCTACCCCATGGCGGCGTTAGTAATGCGTTATTGGGGGTTTCCGAGCTTGGTATATCGCATTTGCCCGCCAAGCAGTTTGGCGCCTCAGCAAATTATTATACTCATGCGCTGCGTGGGGCTGGCTATATAGAAACTGCGGCTTTGTCGCGGCAGTTAAGTCGGCGGTTTTACTTGGTGGCGGGTATGCTATTGGGTAATGGTGCGCGCCAGTCTCGGCATATCTATGCGGAGAGTGCTGTAGCGAAAACCCAAAGCTGGTTAATGAGCGCAGCAGACCATTTAATCGACAATGGTATCCTCGCATCTTGCCGAGAAAATGAGCTGAGTAAATCAGCGCGCCCTCTTGCTGATATTCCTGCGCGGCATCAAATGCTCCTGACGCCGCGAGAAAAAGACGTGGTAGCGCAAATGCTGCGGGGTTTTAGCAATAAACAGATTAGCGCCTGCTTGGCCTTGTCTGAGTATACGATTGAAAATCACCTGCGGCGAATTTACAAAAAATTCGATGTCCACAGTCGCACCGCATTGATTGCCGCGTTAAGCCACTAATATTGTCCCCTTGTTGCGCAAAGCGTCGCACCAAAGCTCTTTGTGTATTTGTATTTAATTTAGCTCGTCATTGGTAGTAATTTTGTTTGCGTAAATATCGCATGCTAATTAATAGTCTGCTAAGTTTAAGTCTGCCTGTTTACTCAAATAATATAAATAATCGACGAGGTTTGTGTATGCACAAAGTTAAGCTTAATGCGGCGAGATTATTGGGCGCATTTCTTATTATGCCTTCGCTGGCAACTTATGCGGAGCTCGAGGAGGTCATCGTGACCGCTCAAAAGCGTGCGGAAAATGTCCAAGATGTACCTATTGCCATCACTGCAGCATCGGCAAGCATGCTGGAAAAAACGGGCATAAGTGGCTCGGATGAATTAACGCAGGTCGTTCCCAATTTACAATTTAGTCGGCAAGTGGGTTCAGCCACCCCGTTTATTCGGGGGGTGGGCACAAAAAACTCCTCGGTTGGTGATGAGAGCAGTGTATCGACCTATGTAGACGGGGTTTACTACTCGTCTATGGCGGGCTCGGTAATGGACTTTAATAATATCGAGCGGGTTGAAGTGCTGCGGGGGCCGCAGGGTACACTGTTTGGTCGCAATGCCACCGGCGGTCTAATTCACGTAATCACTAAAGATCCCACGCATGAAACCTCCGGGTTGCTTGGCTTGAGCTACGGCAGCTATGGCGAGCTGCGCACAGACGCGTACGCCAGCACCGGTTTAACTGATTCGGTAGCCATCGACCTGTCGGCATTTTACCTAAACCGCGATAAAGGCTACGGCGACAACATTACTCGCGGAGAAGAGCGGCCAGGAGAAGAGAGCAGTTCGCTGCGCAGTAAATTGGTATTTGATATTGATGACAATAGTAGTTTGGTTTTGAGCGCGCTGCGTGCTAATCGGCGCAGTGATGTGGGCATTGCTCGTCAAGCAGCAGTGGGCACCACGGCAACCGGTGGCGGTACTAATACCGGCGATTATCAGGATATAAACACCAATCAGGAACCGCTGGCAGACACCTCTACCGATTCTTTTTCTGGTAAATATCGTCGCGATTTTGAGCACTTTGAATTAATTTCAACCACCGCTAAAACCCGAAGTGAATTGAATTATTTACTCGATCAAGACTCCGGCCCCAGTGAAGTGGTTAACTTCTATATCCGCCAGTATACCGAGCAATTTAGTCAGGAGTTTCAGCTAAATTCGACTGGGGATGGCGCCCTACAGTGGACGGCAGGCTTGTATTATCTTAATGCAGACGCCGCCTATGATGATACTGTCGTCGCTACGCCGAGTGCGAATATTGGCGTGGATTCTCTACAGGAAACCACTTCGTATGCCGCATACGCTCAGGCGAGTTACGATATCAGTTCGGCCACCAAGGCAACACTTGGGGCGCGCTATACCAAAGACAAGCGCGAGCTTTCCGGCGCCACTACTGTTGGTAGTAATGTGGCCCCCTTCACTGTGGATGAAAGCTGGACCTCACCTAGTTGGCGCTTGGCGCTAGACCACGAGTTAAAAGACAATATGCTGCTGTATGCAAGTTACAGTCGAGGCTTTAAAAGTGGTGTTTACAATACCCTTGTGGTCACGGGCAGTGCGCCGGAGCCGGTTGATCCTGAAGAGCTTGATGCCTACGAGGTGGGTTTTAAAGGCGACTTCCTTGATCGTAGTTTGCGGGTGAATACCTCATTGTTCTATTACGACTTCCAAAACCTTCAGTTGCAGCAAATTCTCGGTGGTGCGGTATTTTTGTTTAATGTTGGCGATTCAGAAATGTACGGTGCAGAGGTCGAGACCCAATATTACGTTACCGATAATTTCGATATTAACGTCGCGGTGGCGCTGCTAGAGACCGAGTACACCAACTTTGACGCCGGTCCGGTGATATCGCCAAAGTCGAGTGGCTCAGGTAACGATCAAAGCTTTGCTGATCTCGCTGGTAATGAAATGACCCGCGCGCCAAAATTCACCTCGAATATTAGCGCTAATTATCGGCAAGATACCGCGTTGGGGGAAGTTAACTACAATGTTTCTTATTACTACAACGACGGCTTCTACTGGGAACCAGACAACCGTACCGAGCAAGACAGCTACGATGTTTTGAATGCAGAAGTTGCGCTTACCAGCAAGGATGAGGCATGGCGTTTCCGGCTTTATGCTCGCAATATGCTCGATAGCGAGTACTCGTATTACTCGCAGCAAAGTACCTTTGGTGATTTTGTTTCGGCGGCGCCGCCAGCGACTTACGGGGTTGCGGTGCGCTACAGTTTTTAATCGCTAATCTGTGGTGGCAGGAATGCTACCTAGTAAAAAAACGGGCCCAATAGGGCCCGTTTTTTTGTTACCTAATTGTGCGAAGCATCACAGGCTGTCTAGGGCCTGGGTGTCGTCAATTGCGTGGGTCATGCGGCTAATGAACTCTAAGCTGGTGTCGCGGGGCTGCATGTCTGGCACATCGGGGTTGGGGCTGAGTACCGGTGTCCACCATGCTAGGGCGCCGAATAGGTTCTGGCGGTAGTAATTCCATGCATCGCCAAAGGGCGTGTCTGGGCCGCCATTGGCCTTCAGCTCTTTTAGGTAGTATTGAATAAGGTCTTTTTCCCAAGCGCGGCGATCGCCTATGGGTAAGCTGGTTGATAAGACATAGGCCAAGTCTCGCCCCCAGTGACCAACACACATGCACTGCCAATCGCTCAGGCCCATATGTTTGTCGGCGGTGATATACCAGTTTTTAAGGTGAACGTCGGAGTGAACCACGGTGTGCGGCAGGCTTTTGTGAGCGTTTACACTGGCAAGGGTTGCTGGCCAAATTTGATCGGCTTTTTTAAATAAATTGGCGGGAATAACTTCTTTTGCTTCACGAAAGCCGATGTCTGCCTGGGGACCAAAGCCTGCTTCGTTGGCGGTAATGGTAAAAAAATCCGACCACGTGTTGAGGTAGGACAGCTCGCCTTGTATTGCCGCACTTTGATAGTACTTGCCGTGGAGTTTGGCGAGAATCTCCAGCTGCTCCTTGGCAAGCTGTTCAGTAATAATCGTGGTGTGGTCGCTAAAGGTCACGCTGCCGGTCATGTCGTCGAGCATGACGATGGAGTTCAGGGTGTCTGGATTGAAATTGGCAAAGCGCGCGGTTGGCGCTTCGATATCGAGCTGTGGCCGAACAATATTGTAGAACTTTACTTCGCCTTCAATTGCGCCATTCATGCCCAGTAGGCAGCGACTGGGCAGGGTAAACGTAGCCTTACAGAATACGCTGCGGGGTAGGGTGTGCTGTTCCGAGTTGTACTGGATCTCGATGCGCCGGCGGCTCGATGTGCCCTCGTCCTCGGGGCCGAGGGTAAGCTCGGTGACTTTTGTGCCATTGGCTTTTGCATCTAATACGTCGTTCAGCCAGTCGGGGGTGATGTCTTCAAAGGCCATGGGGATTTCGTCACGGCTCTGGACGGGCTTGCGCTGGGCTGTTTCCTTATCGAAGGCAGTCTTTATTTGTTCGAAGTTCATTTTCATTATGAATTCACCTGTTGCTTATTGTTTGAAATGACTATTTTGATGTAACTAAGGCTAGCAGGCTGAGTGCCGTTCTTCGATAGACGGATTTCCGTCAATATAAAGGCTAGCGAAAGGTTCGCATGTGTAGTATATTTTAGGCCTTAAATGCTGGAGTGGTGAGCAAGGCGTAGTGTTAGGCACCGCTTGCGGCCAATATTCAGTAATCTCAACGAGTAGAGGATAGACCACGCCATGTCGGACGCTCCAATTCATTACGCTGTCGATGCCCGCGGTGTAGCGACAGTCACCCTTGTTCGCCCTGAAATACACAATGCCTTCGACGACACTGTGGTTGCGGCCTTGAGCGAGGCGTTTGCTAAAGCGGCTCAAGACGACTCTGTAAGAGCGCTAATACTAGCGTCTACCGGCAAGAGCTTTTGTGCGGGCGGCGACCTAAATTGGATGCGGCGCATGGCCCAATACGGCTACGAAGAGAATCTGCGCGATTCAGAATTGTTGGCTGAAATGTTACGCCGTTTAAACACGCTGCCAAAATTAACGATCGCCAAGGTGCAGGGCGCTGCTTTTGGTGGCGGTGTAGGTTTGGTGAGTTGTTGCGATATTGCCGTGGCGTCACCCGCGGCGGCATTCTGCTTAAGTGAAGTTAAGGTCGGCATGATTCCGGCAACCATCAGCCCCTATGTTATTAACGCCATTGGCGAGCGCGCATCGCGTCGCTACTTTACTACCGCAGAGCTTATTGATGCGGCCAAGGCCAGAGAGTTGGGCTTGGTTACTGAGCTGGTTGAGTCTGAAGCGCATTTGGATGAAGGTATTGAACGTATCTTAAAAAGCCTTTTGCGCAATGGCCCACGGGGCGTTGGCGAGGCGAAGCGCTTGATTATCGACTACGCAAACCGTGAAATTACCCCGGAGCTAATCGCTGACAGCAGTAAACGTATTGCGGAAACCCGCGGTAGCACCGAAGGGCAAGAGGGCTTAACCGCTTTCCTAGAGAAGCGTAAACCCAATTGGATTGCTTAAAAGCCGCTGAATTACTTATGAATTGAATTTTACCTTGGCACAGCGACCAAGGGCGATTTAAACGAGTAAGCCACGCACTGCATTTGTGGTGCGCCATTTTTCTACACGATCTATAGGTACTGACTATGAGTGACAAAACCGTACTGATCGCCAACGGACAGGGTTTTTGGGGCGACAGTCTCCTCGGACCTAAACGTCTGGTGTCGGAAGGCCCGCTGGATTATCTGACGCTGGATTATTTGGCCGAAGTAACCATGAGCATTATGCAGAAGCAGCGCTTGCGCAACCCAGAACTGGGTTACGCCACCGACTTCGTGTCGATGTTGAAAGAGATTCTGCCAACGTGTAAAGAAAAGGGCATTAAAGTTATTGCCAACGCTGGTGGTGTTAACCCTCAGGGCTGCTTGAAGGCGATAAAAGAAGTTGTTAAAGAATTAGGCTTGACCGGCATTAAAATCGGTATTGTCGAAGGCGACGATATCCTCGACCAGATTCCCGAGCTGATGAAGTCCGGAGAAACATTTAAAAACCTCGATACCGGCGAAGGTGTTGAGCAAGTACTGAGCAGAATGTCGAGCGCCAACGTGTATATCGGCGCTAAGCCGATTGCTGACGCTTTGGCCCAGGGCGCTGACATTGTAGTTACTGGCCGCGCTACTGACCCCTCGGTAGTACTTGCGCCGCTGATTTATGAATTTGGCTGGTCGATGGATGATTTCGACAAGCTAGCTGCCGGTACGGTTATGGGCCATATTCTAGAATGTGGCGCCCAGTGCACCGGTGGTAACTACTGCGATTGGAAATCTGTGCCCGATTTTGCTCGCATTGGCTACCCAGTTGTAGAGGCCAAAGCTGACGGCACATTTGTTGTTACTAAGCATGAAGGTACTGGTGGTTTGGTCAATATCGATACCATCTCTTCGCAGCTGCTTTACGAACTAGGCGATCCAAAGGGTTACCTTGGGCCAGACTGCCAGACCGACTTCACCACCATTCAGCTAGAGCAAGATGGCGAAAACCGCGTGCGTGTATCTGGTATTAAGGGTAGTGCGCCAACGCCGACTTACAAAGTGTCGATGTCATATGAAAACGGCTACAAGATTGTTGGTACTCTGACCTATACCGCGCCAGATGCGGTTCAGAAAGCCGAGCTAGCAGCACAAATTTTGTTTGATCGTGTGGCCCTTTACGGTACACCGATTCCAGAAGAAGATCGCTTTGTAGAAGTGTTTGGCACCAATGTTTGCTACAAGGGCATTGTGAAGCAGAACGAAGAGCCTGCAGAAGTGTTGTTGCGTGTTGGTGCAAAGAGCCAGAACAAAGAATTGCTTAATCTACTTGGCAGGGAAGTTGCGCCACTGATTACTAGCGGCCCAGTGGGTGTTACTGGATTTGCGGCGGGTCGTCCACGGCCAACCGAGATTGTTGGCTACTGGCCAGCCTTGATCGACAAAACCAAAGTCACCACCACCGTTACGGTAGAGGAAGTATAATCATGGCTAAAGTACAGTTGATGGATATTGCCATCGCCCGCAGCGGTGATAAAGGCGACGGTTCCAATGTGGGTATTAAAGCCCGCACCCCAGCGATATATCAGTTTCTTAAAATGACACTGACCACCGAGCTGGTAAAAGAGCACTTTAAAGAAATCTGCTTTGGTAAAGTGACGCGCTATGAGTTAGATAACCTCAACGCGCTGAATTTTATCCTTGAAGATTCACTCGGCGGTGGTGGTACTGAAACCTTGATTATGGATGCTCAGGGTAAAGTACACGGTCTTGCTCTGCTCTTTATGGAGCTAGAAGTGCCCGACGAACTGCTGGCTTAAGTCATTACAGCAAGGCTAAACAATAAGCTCATCGAAGCTTTGGCCTATTGTTTAGTAGCGATGACGGCAGTTTAATGAAATCTGTCGTCATCGCGGTTTTAATCTGAAGAAGCTTAAACTCTCCCACCTAAAACCTGTTTTGCAAAACGAATCTCATTCATAGCATCGTCACAGTGTCGCTAGGCACGAGTAAGTGTCGTTAAAAACACTCATCTTAAAATTTTCCGCATACTATTGCGTTATAGTCATCTTCACGGCATTGCGTATATCAGGGTGGAGAACATGTTTCTATTCAAACAGCTTTGAGTATAATCCTTGGGCGCGGTCATTAATCCTATGGCGTATCTATAAAATCAATAAGGGGCGTTTGTGAGTAGTTTGACAAAAGAAAAGCACATTCCTGGCGAAGCCGGTATTTGGATTTTTGTGCTCGGCGATATGTTTATCTTCGGCTTGTTTTTTGTAACCTTTGCCTATTATCGCAGTTTCGATCTTGAATTATTTCAATCCTCCCAAGCCCAGCTCAATCAAAACTGGGGTGCATTAAATACCGTATTGTTGCTGACTAGCTCGTGGTTTGTGGTTTTAGGAATGAGCGCGGTAAGAAAAGGGTTGCGGGGTATGGCCCGCAAGTGTCTTTCCCTTGCTTGGTTGTGCGGATTGGGCTTTGGGATAGTGAAAATTTTCGAATACGGTGAAAAAATCGAACATGGTATCAACCTAACCACCAATGATTTTTTCATGTATTACTATATTTTTACTGGTATTCATTTCCTGCATTTAATAATTGGTATGGGGGTGCTGACCTATATGATTTTGCGGTTGCGGCACAATAAGCCACTTAAAGATGACCTTGCCTTACTCGAAAGTGGGGCGACCTACTGGCATATGGTGGATCTGTTGTGGATCGTTCTCTTTTCAATTCTTTATCTGATTAAATAATATGAAATCAATTTTCTTGCAGTCTAATACCGCAATTTGGGCAGTGCTGGCTATGGCTACCGTTGTGTCATGGTATCTGGGCGGCGATGCGGCTTTAAATATTCCTGCGGTAATGTTGTTAATCGCCTTCTTTAAAACACGATTAGTCATCATGCATTTTATGGAGCTTAATCATGCGCCTCTGGCTTTACGAATCGTCGGCGAGGCTTGGGGTATTGTCTGCTGCACAGCCTTGATAGTCTTGTATTCAATGGCTTAATACGTATCTGTTACGTATCTGCTAAACACATCATGCTGGGACTGATTTCGAATGTTGTGGGGTAGCCGAGAACTACTTTAGTAGCGTATGGGCTCTGAATTAAGTTCAGAGTGCGATGTGTAAAATTTAGGATGGCGATGCACAGGGAATGGTCTTTACGTAGAGATAGGCCGTAATAGGTTGATGAAGCTCTCCCGGCTATTTAGGCGCTTGCGAACAATGTGGTTTGCGCAATTTAGGTCTTTTTTTTGTATTCCAGTGGTGTTGCCCCCGTCCATTTTTTAAAGGAGCGAATAAAGGCGCTGGGTTCAGAAAAGCCGATGAACGCGGTTGTTTCTTCTACGCTGCGGCCGGCACTGCTTAAATGGTAAATGGCGGTGTCGCAACGCACTCGGTCTTTAATGCTTTGGTATTGAAAGCCTTCTAGGCGCAGGTAGTGGCGCAGGGTGTGGGGGTGTAGCTCTAGGGCTTTGGCTATTTCATTAAAACTGGGGTTGTCGGCTACTCTCGATTCTAGCTCGGTGCTGGTTTTGTAATACCAGCTTTTCTGGGTATAGCTTTGAGTGATCATGGCGAGGTTGGCGTGCTCAAGAAACTTAGTCAAAGCCTGCGGTGATTTGCGTATATTTTGATTGAGTAACGATGCCGAAAAATGGATTTGGGAAGTTGCTTGCTCATATTGAATATTTTGGCACAAAAATAGATTCCAATATTCGGCGGCCTGCGGGGTTTCGGCAAAACAGAAGTCGACCCTGTGCAAGGGTATCTGTCGTGCAATTAACCAGTTGGCCGTGCGGTGGATATAGAATAAAAATGACTCATATAGATACGGGTCGAAGTCTTGCTGTGGTTCGCTTGGCAGCAAGGATATTGTTGCGTTGTCACCGCTAACACTGAGTCGCGTTTCTAGCCCCCAGGGGATTAAGCGGTAAAAGCGACTTAAACGCGCTAAGGCTTCGCCTAGCGTGGTAGTGCTGGCGGCAAGCTCGGTCATGGTTGCCCAGCAGCCTAGTTTTTGTGCTTGCTGACCAAAGCCCATAAGCTCGTCATTCATGGCCTGCATGGTGTCACGCAGCAGATTTGCGTAGTTCTCTGCGGGTATGCGGGCGCTGTCTTTGCTGAGCAAATTGGCGCTTATGTGGTTCTTGGCGAGCAGGGCTCTCTGGATCTGTGGTTGCTGGTGTAGATTCTGGAGGCACTTGTGTACAAAGTAGATTGAGATGGTGGGCGATCTCATGGCGATTGACTCATAAATACCGAGCTTGAATTGTAACAAAATGTCTATTTTTTGTCAGGCCTACGTCATTGTTGTGGCCGCGCGATTTCACCGACAATAGGCGTTTTGTTTGTAGTGTTATCACATTTGGCCGTGCAGCGTGTCTCGCGGCTTACTTCTTAATCAAACTTGCGCGTGGCGCGGGGAGTCGATATGAATATTCAAGGTAAAGTAGCCGTTGTTAGTGGTGGTGCGTCAGGAATGGGTTTGGAAATTGTCCGTCGCTTAGTTAGCCTCGGCGCCAAGGCAGTAATATTCGACTTGAACGCCACCGCAGGCGCAGCGGTAGTTGCCGAATTGGGTGAGTCTGTGGTGTTTGCCGAGGTTAATGTTACCAGTGAAGACTCTATTAAGGCTGGTATTGAGCAGACCATGACCGCCTTCGGTGCTATTCATATTTGTGTTAACTGCGCGGGTATCGCTACCGGTAGTAAGACTTTGGGTAAAGATGGACCGTTCCCATTGGATTTGTGGAACAAAACCTTGGCGGTAAATTTGACTGGCACCTTTAATGTGCTGCGTTTGTGCGCTGAGCAAATGGCAAAAAATACCCCTGAAAACGAAGACGGCGTGCGTGGCGTGATTATGAATACGGCCTCGGTAGCGGCGTTTGAAGGCCAGGTTGGGCAAGCGGCGTACAGCGCGAGTAAAGGTGGAATTGTTGGCATGACTCTGCCAATTGCCCGTGACCTATCAAGCATTGGTATTCGCGTTAACTGTATCGCGCCCGGTTTGATCAATACTCCAATGTTTGAGTCGCTACCTGCACCTGTGTATGAGGCACTGAGCAGCACGCCACTTTTCCCGAAACGTCTTGGCCGCGCTACTGAAATTGCTCACATGGTGACGAGCGTGATTGAGAACGATTATATCAACGGCGAATGCATTCGCATGGATGCCGGTTTGCGAATGCAGCCTAAGTGATGTCTGAGCTTTGAGGGAAGTCTAGGCTTCCCTTGAGCTCAAGTTGGCCTAGCATGTAGTAAGTGCATCTGGGATATATCCCTAATTAATACTAGGGGTAGCTGGCAGTATTTAATAAAGCAGGCGATCAATATGAATTTAAATCTATCGGAAGAGCAGCAGTTTATTCAGCAAACTGCACGGGATTTTGCCGAGAAGGAGCTGGTCGACAATGCCGTCAAGTTGGACGCCGGCGAGGGCAAAAGCGAGTTTTTAGCAAATCTTAAAAAATTAGCTGATTTGGGCTTTATGGGTCTGAATGTTAATGCCGAGTACGGTGGCACTGAGGCCGGCTCTGTTGCTTTTAGCTTGGCCATTAGCAGCATTGCTCGGGGTTGCGCATCTACCGCTGTAACGGTGTCGGTGACTAATATGGTGGCCGAGGTAATCCAGTCGGTGGCAAGTGCCGAGCAGAAACAGAATTATCTGCCCAAAATTTGCTCTGGCGACTATTTGGCCGCGGGCTTTTGCCTGACTGAATCTGGCGCCGGTTCTGACCCCTCGGGCATGAAAACCACAGCGGTGCGCGATGGCGACAGTTGGGTGCTAAACGGCTCCAAAGCCTATATCACCAGTGCTGAGTACGCTGGGGTATTTGTGGTGTGGGCGGTAACCGACAAAGAAGCACCTCGCGGCAAGGGTATTTCCTGCTTTTTGGTTGAGCGCGAAACTGCCGGTCTTACGGTAGGGCCAGCTGAAGAGAAGATGGGACAGAAGGGCTCGGCAACCAATCCGGTGTATTTCGATGATTGCCGTATACCCGCCAGCGCTTTAATGGGCACGCTGAATCGCGGCTACCAAGTGGCCTTGGGCGAGTTGGCGGGTGGTCGCATTGGTATTGGTTCACTGGCTTTAGGTTTAGGTGAAGCGGCCTTGGATTACGCCAGAGACTATGCCAAAGAGCGTCAGCAATTTGGTCAGCCGATTGCGAACTTTCAAGGTTTGCAGTGGATGTTGGCCGATGCCTACACCGAAATGGAGGCGGCGCGTTTGCTATTAATGCAAGCGGCGTTCACCAAAGAGAGTGGCGGCGATTTTGGCAAACAGGCCTCGATGGCGAAATTGTTTGCCTCGGAAGCCGCTAATCGGGCTTGTTACACCGGCCTGCAAATTCTGGGTGGCAATGGTTATAACCGTGAATATCCGCTGGAGCGTTTGGCCAGAGATGTGCGCATTACCAGTATTTACGAAGGCACCAGCGAAATTCAGCGCATGATTATTTCGCGCAGTATTTTTAGCTGAGTAGCGCGCTTTACCCTTGCTTTACCGTTAGTTAGAGCTTGCCAGTGCTTGTTGTTTTAAGGTGCTGGCCAGTTCCTCGCCCAAGTATTTTTCAATAAGGTAGTGCACGCCATACAGCACCGGCGTCATGACTACTGCCATCAAAAACTTGTAGATATAGTTCACCACGCCTATCGCGAAAACCAGCTGTAAACTCCAATCGGCGCCTATATAAAAAGCGATGAATAACACCACAAAGCTGTCGATAAACTGGCTAACGAGGGTTGAGCCGGTGGCGCGCAGCCATATCCAGCGCTCGCCAGTGATTTCTTTTACCCGATGAAAGACCTGCACATCAATAATTTGGCCAAGCAAAAAAGCCACCAGTGAGCCGAGAATAATCCACAGGCCCTGACCAAATACCAGCTTAAATGCCGCGTCGTAATTGCTTACTAGCGCCCGTAAATTATCTTGTTCGATTTGGGGTAGTGCCGGATTAATGTGTGATTGGGGCCAAAAATCGGCGGGTACCAAGCGAATACCAATAAAGAACATGGCAAAGGCGTAAACAATTAAACCGGCGGTGAGATAAGACAATAATTGCACGCCGCGCTTGCCGTAGTACTCATTAATAATGTCGGTAAGCACAAACACAAAGGGCCACAGCAAAACCCCCACGGTGAGGTTGAATGAGAGGTGCTCAATGCCAAATATATTCAGGTCCAGCGGGTTGATGCCGAGGCTGTGTTCTAGCGAGAATATTTTTACACCGATCAATTCGGCAATCAGGGCGTTCGCCACAAAAAAGCCGCCCAGCAGAATAAACAGGCGGGTGGCCTTATTGTTAAGGGTATTGTTAATCATGGACGTATCCTAGTGGCGAAATCGCTGAGCGGGAATACTGGCGCCGAAATGAGGTAATATGGCGGTTCAACACATTTTACATTAATTGGCGTTGAGCTAAAGGCTTTGTATTTTACAGGCTTGGTATAGTGCAGCGACGAGTGTATTGCTAGGTGAGTTTCTATGTTCGATAAACACCCCGCGCCCTTGGTGCTAATCACCGGCGCCTCGCAAGGTATTGGTGCAGCGATTGCCAAGTGCTTTGCCACGGCAGATTTCCCCGTGCGCCTCGCGCTTGTTGCCAGAACCGCTAGCCGCTTAAAACAGGTCGCCGCCGAATGCACTGGCGCAGAAGCGGTAAACGTTTACGCTGTGGATGTTAGCGATGCCGAGCAGGTTGCTGAATTCGCAAAAACTCTTAAAACAGAAATGGGCGACGTAGACGTGCTCGTCAATAACGCTGGCAGCTGGCTGGGCGCGAGTATTGTCGATATGGCTGTTGCAGACTTTGACCGCATTATTGCCGCCAATTTACGCAGCACCTTCTTGCTATCTAAAATGGTATTGCCCGCCATGATGGCGCGCCAATCGGGAGATATTTTTACCATGTCGTCAACCGCGGGCTTTGAAGGCTACGCCGGTGTGTCGGCCTATTGTGCGGCCAAACACGGGGTTAGCGGCTTTACCAAGGCGCTGCGCGAAGAAGTGCGGGGTGCAGGGGTGCGGGTGTGTTGCGTGTCGCCAGGGCCAACTTACTCGCCATCGTGGCAGGGCAGTGGGGTGAACAAAGAGCAGTTGATGCCGGCAGAAGATGTGGCTAAGGCATTTTTAGAAATTTATAAGCTAGATCGCAATGTGGTGGTAGAGGATATTGTGTTGCGCCCACAAGCGGGTCATATCACCAGCAACTAATCCAATAGCGTAAAGCGGCTGGCTGGCAATCCACCGCTTATTGTTAACTACGTATTTTAGAAAACTCCTCGTCCATACGCATAAACATATAAATTCCCATTTTATTTTCTTCCTCAGAAAAGTTTGCGTTAATGCGCTTAATCACCTCGCAGGCACTGGCGATCATTTCGTCGCAGTGTTGTTTGCCGGCTGGGGTCATTTCGATTAGCTTTTCGCGGCCTGAATTTGGGTCTTCCAGAATAGTGATGTAATTCAATGGCTCTTTGGCAAGCGCACGTAGCGCTTTAGAAACGCTGCTGCTGGTAATGTCATACCAGTTGGTCATCAATTTAACGATGTCTTTGCGACGAATAACAGACTCATCTCGGCGCTGCGCTTCCGACCGCAGAATCCACATAATCACGGTTTGGTGGCGATCTAGGCGGCCACACTCCATTAAGCCGGCCTCAATTTTCATCCCTATCGAAAAATGGATGGGGTAGAAATAGTCCAAAAACATATTGGGTGCATTATCTGCTGTAACAGGTACGTCGGCAGCGGTTTTCCAATGGTTTTTCAAAGCGAGCCTCAATATATTGATTTGTATGTGAATTTAGTGACGAAAGCAGTCTAGTGTCAAGATATTTGAATTAAGGTACTTGGTTTATTGGAAACTATTTCCTGTTGACACTATTTCTTATAAGTATTACATTTCGTGAAAATGATAATACGAGTAAGCAATGAACACTTTATCTTTAGACTCAAATTTACAGGCGGCCTTTGGCACGCTTCGCCGTGGCTATGCCGATGAGCGCTTTCCCAGTTTAAAGACCCGCGTAGACCGGCTCACTCGTTTACGGGCGTTGTTGGTAGAGAACGAAACTGCGCTGTGCGCTGCGTTGTCAGCCGATTTTGGCTATCGCTCGGCAGATCAAAGCTCCTTTGCGGAAATTACCACCACCATCAAGTCGGTGAATTACGCCCTTAAGAATCTTAAATTTTGGATGCAGGCTTCGCGGCGCAGCCCCGATTTCAGCCTGTGGCTGAGTGGTGCTAAAACCTTGACCCAAGCCTTTCCAAAAGGTGTGGTGGGTATTGTCAGCCCGTGGAATTTCCCGATAAATCTTGCGCTGTCGCCGCTGGTGTCGGTGTTGGCGGCGGGCAATCGGGCCTTAATAAAACCTTCGGAATTTACCCCAGCCAGCTCGGCCTTGCTTGCGGAGCTTATTGCCAAATATTTTGCCGACACCGAGGTTGCCGTGGTGTGTGGTGAGGCGGCGCTGGCGCAGCAATTTGTAACACTGCCCTTTGATCATCTTATTTATACCGGCGGTGAAACCGTGGCCCGCCATATTATGGCCGCAGCAGCCGTTAATTTGGTGCCGCTAACCTTGGAGTTAGGCGGCAAGTCGCCGGTGATTGTTAGCGAGTCTGCCAACTTAAAAAAGACCGCGCAGCGCATCGCCTTTGGCAAGTATTTCAACGCTGGCCAAATCTGTATTGCCCCAGATTATTTGATGATCGCCGCCGACCGGCTCGAAGAGTTTCTTAACTGCCTGCGCGAAGCGGTAGCAGCAATGAACGCCAACGCCGGCTCGGTAGACAGCGTCACCGTGATTAACGACCGCCATCGTCAGCGCCTGGCCGGATTGGTGGCCGATTCTGCGGCGCAGGGCGCGCGGGTCGTCAGCTTTGGCGATGACATTGGCGAACACGCTTACCAGCTGAATATTGTTATTGATGCCCCTGCAAATACCAAAATCTGTAGTGACGAAATTTTCGGGCCGCTGCTGCTTATTAAAACCATCGGTAATTTAGACGAGCAACTATCTGAAATTCGCCGTGGTGGCCACCCTCTGGTGATTTATTACTTTGGTAGCGATGACCGCGAATTTAAGGCTATTGCCGAGCAGACTTGTTCTGGCGCACTAGTAAAAAACGACGTGATATTTCAATACGCCAATGATGACCTGCCCTTTGGCGGGGTGGGCCGCAGCGGTATGGGTAAGTATCGCGGCCTCGACGGCTTTAATGAGTTTTCACATACACGGGCGATATTTAAGTCTGGCTGGCTGGATATTTCCGGCTGGGTGACGCCGCCCTACACCCCCCAGTTCAGAATACTTAATAAAATAATGAGGAAGATATGAGTAGTCATGTACTTGAAAATAGCGCAGATGATTTGAGCCTAGTCGTTGCCAATATGCTGGCGCCGGAATGTATTCAAAATCCCTATCCGGTGTATAAAAAACTCCGTGGCCAGCCGCCGGTAAATGGTTTGCTCGACTACCCGCCGGGCACAGTGCCAGGGGTGGATACGCCATTTCCCGCGTGGGTGATTACCCGCTATGCAGATGTGGACTATGTGCTTAGCAATCCCGATATTTTTTCATCGGAAGATCCTATGCAGGCAAATTCCAGTGCGCCGAGCTTAATGTTGGTCAATCACGATAAGCCGCGCCATACCGAATTGCGCAATCTCGCCAAAATGGCGTTCACCCCTAAGCGAATTCACGACAATATTGTGGCGCGATTGCGCAATGACGTTAGCACAATTATCGACCACAACCTTGGCGTAACCATCGATTTTATGACCGAGGTCGCGGGGGTGATTCCCGCTATGGTAATGACCTATTTGATGGGCTTACCCAAAGAAGATTACAAAAAACTCGTGCGCTGGGCCAATGCCTTTATGGTGTCTTCAGATTTTACGCCCGAAGAGCGGCAAAGCTGTAATGAAGAGTTATTCCATTACTTTGTTGCCAAAGTGGGGGAGCGCTACCACAACATAGAAGCGGGTAATGAGGTTACAGACGACTTAATGACCGCCTTTATCACCGCCGAGTACGAGGGCAATGGCCTGAATAAGGAAGAGGTAATTTTGTTCTGCATCACCTTGGTGGTGGCTGGCGCCGAAACGACGACCTATTTCCTCGGCAATTTGATGGGCGTGCTGCTAGAAGACAACAGCTGGTTTGAACGCCTCAAGCAAGACCGCAGTTTAATTCGCCCCTTTATGGAAGAGAGTCTGCGGCGCGATGGTCCGCCGCAGCGTTTATTCCGCTGTGTTACACAAGACTGCGATATTGGTGGCCAGCAGATTAAGTCTGGCGATTGGGTGGCCTTTTTTATGGCTGCGGCCAATCACGATGAGTCGGTATTTGAAAATCCCGAGCAATTTAATATCAATCGCAAAAATGCCAACAAACACTTCACCTTTGGTCGTGGTATTCATCATTGCTTGGGCGCGCCTTTAGCGCGTATTGAAGGCGAGATTATGTTGAATATGATTTTAGATAAATGCACCGGAGTGGAGGGCAGCTTGTTAAATTCTAGCCGTCAATCCGGCGGTTTACTGGCCTATGGCTTTAGTACCTTGCCCTTAAAATTAGCGTCAAGCTAACTTGGTAAACGCGTTTCGAATCAATAATGATGGTATTTAATAAAAGGAAATAGCAATGACTGATAGCGACGTAAAGACTCTTGAAGCAGCCAACTTAGCCCTAACCAAAGAAATTTTTGTGCGCTTTGGTAGTCACGATGTCGATGGCATTGTAGAGCTGCTACACGATGAAGCGACCATCGAGTTTTACGGGCCAGCGGCGATCCCTTATGCCGGTGAATACCATGGCAAAACCGAGTGCCGAAAGTTTTTTAGCACGGTGTTGTCGTCTGTAGATATTCATGTGTTTGACGCCGATGAATTTATTTGTGAGAACGACAGGGTGATTGTGGTTGGCAAACTTAGACTGACCACCAAAACCAATGGCAATGAAATTAAGTCGCCCTTTGTGCATGTGATTACCTGCAAAGACGGACGCTGGTTGTGGTTCCGCGACTTTATGAACACCGCCGTTGCACAACAGGCGTTTGCTCCCAATGGCGTTTAATCATCGCAGTGTTTATCGCTCAGATGTCGGTTTGTTCGTGCTGCTGGCCACGCCGGTGCTCAATGACTATGTTGTCGAATTGTTATTGGGTTTTGGCGAAAGTGATATTTATCGCGGCGGCGCCAAGGCTGCGATAAATACCTTTGTTGGGGTTGCTGGGGTGCTTGGGCTTGGCTTTGCGCTATTACGGCTGCAATTGGCAGATTCGCGGGCAATAGTCGGTATTAGCTTGTTTGTAAAAACGAGCGCCGCAGCTTGGTTGTTGTTTGCCTATATGCAGGGCGTGTCGCCGGCGTTTATGGCCTTGGCGGCAGCCGATTTTATGTCGGCGCTGCTTTTATTGAGGGCATTAGTGAGTCGAAATGAGTCTTAATTTATAAGCTAATAAAAGCAAACCTATAAAAATTGCAATGTATATAACAATAAATAGTTTTATAAAAATGGTGAGTGCCCAATGAGAATTCAATACAAAAAACTGTGTTTAGCAATGATTGCAAGCGCGGGAACGGTGGCTTCTGTTCCCAGCATGGCCGCTGGCCAAGGCAGTCGTTTAATAGAAGAGGTGATGGTTACTGCCCAAAAGCGCGAGGAAGATTCCCAAGATATTCCCATTATGATTAGCGCCTTTAGCAGTGAAAAACTCGATGCCATGGGCGTGGAGTCGACAGCCGATTTACAAAAAGTAACGCCTGGCCTGACCTTTACTTATGCCTATGGCTACACGGTTATTTATTTGCGTGGGGTGGGCAGTGATGCGTTTTTGCCCAATGCAGACCCCAGTATTGCCACCTACATCGACGGCATT
Source organism: Zhongshania guokunii (assembly GCF_040892635.1). Taxonomy (NCBI): domain Bacteria; kingdom Pseudomonadati; phylum Pseudomonadota; class Gammaproteobacteria; order Cellvibrionales; family Spongiibacteraceae; genus Zhongshania; species Zhongshania guokunii. The sequence continues at coordinate 182,528 of NZ_JBFRYA010000001.1, forward strand.
AATATTGGTCCTAGCCAGGGTAAGCAAGACACCCTTGGCGCAGTAAAACGGGTGGAAGTACTTAAAGGCCCGCAGGGCACCTTGTTTGGTCGCAATGCCACTGGCGGCGCCATTAGTATTATTACCGAAGATCCGCCAGAGCAGTTTGGTGGTTACTTAAAAACTGAATTCGGTAACTACAACGCTCGGGAAAATCAGCTCTATTTCGGCCTGCCAATTGGTGAGCATTTTGGCGCTACCGTTTCCTTGTTTGAGAGCTATCAAGATTTGTACGGCCGCAATGAAGTTTACGGTGAAGCTGGGCCAATGCGCGATGAGTTTGCCGAGGGCGCCCGTGTGAAATTGCGCTGGGACCCTACCGACAGCTTTGCCATGACCTTAATTGCCGCATACGGAAACCAGTTTTCGAGCAATTCGCTGTCTCAGGAAAACACGCGGCCATCGCCGCTATTGGGTGGCGGTGTAGAGCCAGATGAGCTAGATCGGGTGTGGCACAATAATGATCTGGGCGGCAACTCCACCATGAACGAACTCTACGGCGGTATTGTTGAGTGGCATCCTGGTCCGGTAGACGTGAAGTTTATTTACTCAGAAAATTACGCGGTGGTTGACGAGGCCCATTACGATTTAGACTCTACCGAAAAAGCCGAGGCCTATTTTTACAGCGCCGATCAGTTTAATGATCAGAAAACCTATGAATTGCAAATCTTATCCAATGAAGACACTTGGCTGGCCGACGACGTTGAGTGGGTAGCGGGGCTTTATCGTTTAGAGGGCGAGGGCGGTTTTGGCAGCTTATACCTCACCTTGAATGCGGCCGGCGTGGCGGCGTCTGCACTGGGCTTGCCGAGTTTGTTGGCGCCAATTATTGGCCCGCTATTAAACTCCACGCCAGATATTGTGCTCGGTAACGGCGGTATTCTCACCACCGAGTCGAATTCTGCGTATGCGCAGGCAACGTGGTTTACCACTAATTGGTTAAATATTACTGCGGGTGTGCGCTATCAAGAAGAAGTGCGCGGCATTACCAATAGCTATTTAGACGTGGTTAGCCCGCTGGCGGGTGACCCGCCAAACGAGTATTACCGCTCCGGTGATCGCTCGCAAAATACTCGGCTCTCTAATTTTAGCGCGCCGGATTTAGAAGAGAATACCGTGTCGCCGCGTATTGCCCTGCAAATATTCCCCACAGAGAATATCCAGTTGTTCGCCTCGGCGCAGCGTGGTTACAAAAGCCCTACCTACAATATTGTTAACTTCTTTACTAACCCCGACCCAGTCGAGCGCGAAGAGGCCACCGCTTTTGAGCTGGGGATTAAGACGGACTTGATGGATGGCACACTGCGTTTAAACGGCGCGTTGTTTAAAACCAAAATAGACGGTTTGCTCACCGCTCTGGTGGCGATTCCCTCTGGCGGGGTGGTGACGTTTAAAAACGCCGGTACTGGCGAAATTGAAGGGGCCGAGATTGACTTCCAATGGCAGCCAATGCCGAGTTGGAATGCGGGTTTAGTGATTACCGGCGGTGCCACCTATTTAGATGCGATTTATACAGACTATAAAGACGGCGCTGGCTTTGATGACGACACCGGCCTGTACTTTGGTTCCGATAGCCTAGTGGGCGACACTTCTCGTGACTTTAGCGGCAACCGCATTGTGCGCACGCCACGCTTTAGCTCCAGTGTGTCGGCCAACCAGTTTGTGAGTTTAGGGGATATTGGCGACCTCGAGTTTGGCGTTGACTACTACTTTAACGGTGGCTACAACACCACGCCGCAAAACTCGCCCTTTTACGAGCAGAGCCAATTCGAAACTTGGTCTGCGCGAGTTTCTTATTTTTACGATCCCCTCGGCTTGCAGCTAACGGGCTTTGTAAATAATGCGAAGGACGAACAATACACCCAAGCAATGGTGCAGCAAGACTTTGGTCGCACCGTTACCCTAGCGCCGCCGCGCACATATGGTCTGCGGCTAAAGTGGGATTTTGGCGGTTAATGATGCTTGCCTTGCCGGAGCCTCTACCTGTGGGACGATGGGCGAGTGCTTCGGTTTTTTAATAATACTGAAAAGGATGAAGTGATATGACAAAGATAAAAAATTACGCTTGCTTAAAGCGTACCCTTGGATGTTTCACCTTGTCGTTAATGGTGAGCTCGGTGAGTTTTGCCCAAGAGGGCGTGGCGAATTTGTTCAGCCTGAGCGCGGGTCCTGGTGCGGCGTTGTTTGCACCAGTACTGGACTTGGGGCTGTTGCCGCGCAGTGTACAAAACGGCGGGGTGGTGTTTCAGACTGGTGAAGATATTGTACTGGGCGACTTAGGGCCGGTAGGGACGGTAATTGGTTTGGGCGGGCCATTAAAGGGCCAATTAATTCCGGTGCTGGATGTGCTAATGGAGAATCCACTGGGCCTGGGTGATTATTTGCTGGCGGGGGGTACGCTAATTTCTACTGAGCTTGCGCTGCCGCCAATACCGATTGTAAACGCGCCATTAACGGGCTTGTAAGCTCAGCGTAGCAAAGGTCTTAGCATTCCCTCTAGGCCGTTGAGTTTGATTTCGTACATGAGGCCCAGCTGCTCGCCAAGCTTTCCTGCCGGAAAACCCTGTTTGTGAAACCACACTAAATAGGGCTCCGGCAACTCTAGTAATTTTCGGCCCTTGTATTTACCAAAGGGCATCACTTGATTAACCGCGTCGATCAATTGCTGAGGGTTCTGCTCAAGATCCATTAGTGCTCGCCAGTGATATTGTTGTCGGCAAGGGCGCTACTTTCTGAGCTTTGCCACAAACTGGCGCCTAGGGCGATGAGCCGCAGCTGCTTTTCGGCAAGATTGATCAGCTCCGCGTCATCTTCGCCGCGGGGTCTCGCCATCAATTGTTGGTTTACGATTTGAATCATGGACCTGATCATTAAGTTGGCGAGCATCCGTAAATCGGCCTCACTCCAGTTTTCATTGGCAACGATGCGACCTAAGTCACGGGCGAGTTCCGCCTCTAATTGTTTGAATTCATCATTGATTGCGTCGCGGACACAGGCAACACCACCAAAGGTTTCGCGAGCAATAAACTGAAACTGACGGCGGTGGGCGCGCACGTAAGTGATAAATGTCTCTACTGAGCGGCGAATGATCAATTCTTTTGGCAGCGGGTTGGCGCGTACGGTGATAAGCATCGCGCGCAGTGTGCTGAAAGAGGATGTCACCAGTTCCAGTCCAAGGGTATTCATGTCTGGAAAATGTCGGTAAAAGGCGCCGGGGGTAATGCCAACCTCGCGGGTGACCTCACGAAGACTAATCGCATCGAAACTCTTGTCGCGGCTAATGAGTTCCAGTACCGCTTCGAGCAGTGCCTGACGTGTGTTGATCAGGGTGTCACTGTGGCTGCGGTGGCGTTTTTGGGGGCGACTCATTGAGCGTACTCTGGCTGTGCTAGGTTAATGGGTTTAAGTGTACAAGCCTCAGCAGGCTGAGGCTACGACTTGTATTTAAACCTAGCCCAGGGCTAGAGGTTTTAGGCTGCTAAAGGGCGTGGCGTATTGCGTGGTGGTAGCGCTAACTTAAAGATCTTCATCCATACCGTGGCGTACTGGCTATATAGCGGGCCAGTATTGTAGGGCAGGCCGTATTTTTCGCAGATTTGGCGAACTTCTACTGACATTTCTGCATAGCGGTGAGCGGGTACATCTGGAAATAGGTGGTGTTCAATCTGGTGCGACAGATTGCCACTCATTACATGGAAAAGCTTGCCGCCGCTGAGATTGGCTGAACCAAGCAATTGCCGGTAATACCATTGGCCGCGACTTTCGTTTTCGCAGGATGCTTCGGTGAAGGTGTGTACACCGTCGGGAAAGTGGCCGCAAAAAATTATGGAGAAGCTCCAAATATTGCGTATAACACTCGCGCTGGCATTGGCGGCTAGAATGATCGGAAAGAATGGCCCAGCTAGGGCGGGATACAGAATAAAGTCTTTTCCCCAAATTTGGGCAGTTTTGCGAAGTGACTGCTTTAACTTTGGCCACACGTCTTTAAAGGTTTTGCGGCCAGCGCGAAGACTGTCCATTTCGACGTCGTGTAGGGCAACACCCATATCAAAAAGCAGCATCAGCAATGTCGCGAAAACTGGGTTGGCAAGATAGGCTGGGTGCCATTTTTGCGCGGGATCCATGCGTAAGATTCCGTAGCCGATATCCCGATCTTTACCCAAAATATTGGTATAAGTGTGGTGCTCGTAATTATGTGAATTTGCCCACTGTGAACCTGGACAGTTAGTGTCCCAGTCATAGTGGCGTGAATGAAAGCGTGGGTCGCCCATCCAGTCGTACTGGCCGTGAATGATATTATGGCCAATTTCCATATTGTCGAGAATTTTGGCAATGCCAAGCCCAATGCTACCGGCGCTTAATAGCAACCAGAATAGCGGCCAACTGGCGATGTTTAGTGCAATACTAAAGCCGAACAGCTCGGCGGGTAAAAATAACAGCGATGCAAAAATACTAAGGCGAGCGCCAATGGTGAGCAGGTCGTGAATTCGCATCAGTTTTTTGATGTAGCGGGCATCACGCTCGCCGCGATCGGCAAGGGCGCGCTGCTTTACGGCTTCTATTTCGCTGCCAAAGGCATCGAGTAACTCTGGATTCATTGTTGTGGTATTCGAATTCATTCTAGTTTCTCCTGTAATGTGGCTCACTATATGGCGAGGCTGACATCACCAAGTGGCTGGGAAATACACAGGCGAATATATTCTTCGCCGTGGCTTATTTCACCGCTATTCATATTGCGTACGCTGCCTTCGGTTTTAAGGCAGCTACAGCTGTGACAAATGCCCATGCGACAGCCCGCTTGGGGCTGTAGACCAGCGGCTTCGGCTTGTTCCAGCAAATTGCGATTGTCGCTGCTTACTTCACATTGGCTGCTTTTAAAAGCCAGTTTGCCAACGACCTCGGTATTCCCCGATACATTGATTACCGGCTTAAAGCGCTCGGCGTGGAATTTTTCGGCGTGGCCAAACTGTTTATATTCCTCGCTTACGGCCTGAATTAAAGACTCCGGCCCGCAAACAAAGCACTCGGGTAAGCTCACTGCTGCGGTGTGCGCACTAAGGGTGTTTTGAAAACTCAATGCCTTGAGTAAATGATGCTGGTTGAAATGGCCACTCAACTCACTGCTGCCATCGCTAAAAACGGGTAACAGCGAGAAATGTTGATTGGCGCTGGCAAGTTCTTGTAGGCGCTTAATGAAGATGGTGTCGGCTTCGCTGCGGTTGTAGTAGAGCAGGGTGATACCGCCTTGGTAGCCCTTTTTTAGCGCTGCTTCTACCATTGCCATGATTGGCGTAATACCGCTGCCAGCTGCGATCATTAGCATGGCGTCGGGCAACTGCACCGGTAAAACAAAGTCGCCCATCGGCGGCGATAAACGGATTATGTCGCCCACGTTTAATTTGCTGTTGATGTGCTTGGAAACCAAGCCATCGGCCTGCGCTTTTACGGTAATCGCGAGGTGGCCAGCGCGGCGGTTTAAGGAGTAGCTACGGCTATGCAAGCGACCGTTAATTTCGATATACAACTGGCAAAATTGACCTGAGCGAAAGCCCGGCCAGTCGCCATTTGGCGAAAGCTCTAGTGTTACTGAATCGCTGGTTTCACGGTGAATTGCAGTGATATAAGCCGGGATTCGATTCTGATCCAGCGACCACATTGGATTTAATGCCTCTAAATAACGGCCCATGCCATTGGGGGCTGCGAGGGCATTAATTAGCCGAGAGTCGGCAATTTTCCGCCAAGTACTACGCGATGGATTGGTGCTGAGGTTCATTGCTTTCTCCTTGTGGTGGGGCCTGCTAAAAGATTTATTTGTGAACATGTGTGCACTTTATGGGTGGCAAGGTGTTAAGTCAACAGGTGTTCACAAATAATTAATATGGTGTTCTAACTCGCTTGTATGGCTTTTTTTATTTAAATATTTGAAAAATATAGTTTTTATTGGATATCTGATAGCAATTACGGTAATTGATCTGCTGCTGCGGCGAATTATTACCAATAAATTTACGGCGATATGCTTGGCTACTGAATTGCCAGCGGTATGTGTAACTGGGATTGCCAATAACAATTCTGTTAAACTTCGCCCCCCAGTATCCGCCTAGAACGAGATTGAATATGACGGAACAAGCTTCTGCCCAGCAGGTGGTTCGCGATCATTTGGCCAAGATCCACGAGCAGCCTCAGGTGCCCGCCGCTGAGCGCGTTGAATTGCGAGACAAAATTAAGCGTTTATTGAACGAGCGCAATGCAGTGCTGGTTGCCCATTACTACACCGACCCAGAGATTCAGGCCTTGGCCGAAGAAACAGGCGGTTGTGTCTCCGACTCATTGGAAATGGCCCGTTTTGGCCGCGACCATCCAGCATCGACCTTGATTGTTGCTGGGGTCAAGTTTATGGGCGAAACCGCAAAGATTTTGTCGCCAGAGAAACAGGTGTTTATGCCGACCTTGGAGGCAACCTGCTCTTTAGACATCGGCTGCCCTATTGAAGAGTTTTCGGCATTCTGCGACCAGCATCCGGACCGCACGGTGGTGGTGTATGCGAATACGTCTGCTGCGGTAAAAGCGCGAGCCGACTGGGTTGTGACCTCGAGTATTGCGCTAGACGTTGTAGACCATCTCGACAGCGAAGGCCAAAAAATTCTGTGGGCGCCAGACAAACACCTCGGTGATTATGTGCGCCGCGAAACCGGCGCCGATGTTTTACTGTGGGACGGCGCCTGTATTGTTCACGAAGAGTTTAAAGCCCAAGGTATTCTCGATCTTAAAAAGGTCTACCCCGACGCCGCGGTGCTGGTGCATCCCGAGTCGCCAGAGAGCGTGGTCGCGCTGGCTGATGTAGTGGGTTCCACCACTCAAATTATTAACGCGGCGCGGGATCTGCCCAATAAGCAAATGATCATTGCCACCGATCAGGGTATTTTCTACAAGCTGCAACAGCTGGTGCCGGATAAGGAATTTATTATTGCGCCCACGGCAGGCAGTGGCGCGACTTGCCGCAGCTGCGCAAATTGCCCGTGGATGGCCATGAATGCCCTCGATAACCTCGCCTATGTCTTAGAACATGGCGGCAATGAAGTGCATGTTGACCCCGCCCTTGGCGTGCAAGCCATGAAGCCGCTCACGCGGATGTTGGACTTTGCCGCGGCCAAGCCCAAGTCTTGAGTAGCTCGCCAGCAGCGCCAGTATTCTTCAAAACCAGCGCCGCCTGCGATGCCATGGCGGCGCGCTTGGGTTTAACCTTAGTTAAAAAATGGCTCCCCGACCCAGAACAGCTGTATGTTTTTTTTGAGCAAGGCCGCTTGGGCATCGGCCTAGCGCCATCGCAAAGAGAAAACCCGGTCGCCGTAGATTTTGCCTACGCACTGCAGCACCGCCACCCCGGCAAAGAATTATTAATCAAAGCGCTAGGCGGCAAGCGGCCGACGGTGGTAGATGCCACCGCCGGTCTCGGCCGCGACAGTTTTGTGATGGCCAGCAATGGTTGCACGGTAACAATGTGTGAGCGCATGCCGGTGGTCGCTGCGCTGTTAGAAGACGGCTTAATGCGCGCCAATATCAGTATTGATACCATGGAGTTTGCCGCGAGAATGGCCTTGGTGAAGGCTGGCGCGGTGGACTATCTTGAACAACTCGGCGAGGGCGACTGCCCCGATGTGGTGTATTTAGACCCGATGTTTCCGGTGTCGGGTAAATCAGCCTTGGTTAAAAAAGAAATGCGACTCTTCCATTCTCTAGTAGGTTTGGATGAAGACAGCGCCGCTTTGCTGGATATTGCCCTGCAAAGAGCGCGGCATAGAGTGGTGGTTAAACGCCCGCCGAAAGCTCCGTATTTAGCCGAGCGCAAACCTCAGCTGTCGGTGGCGGGCAAGGCGGTGCGCTTTGATATTTATCCGCTTAGGGCGTTTCCTAAGTAACTGGAAGCGGAATGCTATACGTTAGACGATGAACGCAAAAGCTTGGCCTAGTGCTGGTTTCTTAATATTAGGCTAGCAACTCTTTTAACATTCCCTCATACATCAACGACAGCTTATCTAAATCTTCGGCTTTAACGCATTCATCTACTTTGTGGATGGTGGCGTTAACGGGCCCGAGTTCGACCACTTGCGCGCCTGTTGGGGCAATAAAGCGGCCATCGGAGGTGCCGCCGGCGGTAGATAAAATGGTGTCCTTACCCGTTACCGCTTTTATGGCGTGCTGGGCGGCTTCTACCAGCGGGCCTTCTGAGGTGAGGAAGGGTTGGCCGCTTAGATTCCAGTCTATTTGGTAATCCACACCGTGGCTGTCGAGTATGGCATGGGTGCGTTCTTTTAATATCTCGGCGGTGAGTTCGGTTGAAAAACGAAAGTTAAAAACCACTTCCAGCTCGCCGGGAATGACATTGGTGGCGCCAGTGCCGCCATTGATATTGGATATTTGGAATGAGGTGGCGGGGAAGAAATCATTGCCTTCGTCCCACTGCTCCGCAGCCATCGCCGCGAGTGCTGGGGCGGCTACATGGATTGGGTTGTTGGCTAAATGTGGGTAAGCGACGTGGCCTTGGATGCCCTTGACCGTCATTACGGCGCCCAGCGAACCACGGCGTCCATTTTTAATTACATCGCCAACATGGTCGGTTGAGGACGGTTCGCCAACCAAACACCAGGTGATTTTTTCGTTTTGCTGTTCTAGCCACTCAACTACTTTTACGGTGCCGTTAATCGCTGGGCCTTCTTCGTCGCTGGTAATTAAAAAAGCGATACGGCCGCTGTGGTCGGGATGGGCGGCAACAAAGTTTTCGCAGGCGGTGATCATCGCCGCGAGGCTGCCCTTCATGTCGGCGGCGCCGCGGCCCCGTAACATGCCGTCTTGAATTACCGCATTAAACGGCTGGGTTTGCCAGTTGGCGGCGGGGCCAGTTGGCACTACATCGGTATGACCAGCAAAGCAAAATATTGGCCCGCTGCGGCCGTGTACCGCCCAGAAATTGTCAACGTCACCAAAGCGCAGCGATTGGCACTCAAAGCCAATAGCGCTTAGCCGCGCCATCATAATGGTCTGGCAGTCGGCATCGGCAGGGGTCACCGAGGGCCGTTCAATGAGCTCGCAGGCGAGTTGCAGGGTTGGGGAGAGGGCTGTCATAGAGTGTCGGCTTCTGTAGCGTAAATTGGTGTTGCGGCGGGCGCAGAGATAAGCGGCGTATTCTAGCAGAAGTTTGGCAGTGGGCCGAATACCTCAGGTGCTCAGTGGCGTAGTTAGCCATATTAGACGCCGCTTTTGGCGACTAAAATAATTTTAAAGCTGTCATAAAACCGTCCCGAAACTGTCATTGCTCCCCTATAGCATTCTCTTTGCCGCTGGCGAGGTGGCTTATATACCTAACAGTGTAAAGGGATTGAGATATGAATCGTTATATAAAACAGCATGGCACGTATTCGAATCAATATCAGCAGGGGCTTAGGGCTGAAATCTCTCGGCAGGTCGATGATTTTTTAAATAAGGGCGGCAAGATAGAACAATTGCACGGCCCGCAGTTTCAGCCCCACAGGGCGGTGCGCATAAGCAATGCGCTAATCACTGAAGCCTTGTAACAGAATAATAAAAAAACGCTGGTTAGCCCTAGAATATAGGGCCCGCCAGCGTAATTGATTACGTTATGCGCTTCTGACCTGAAAGCCTTAGAAGATAATTAGGCAAGCTCTAATTGCCATGACAAGCAAGGCTAGTGAAGTCAGCACAAATAGGCCAAAGCGGACCAAGACGACATTCGTTGTGGCGTGAACCAAGCTGTGGACGATACGACCACCAACATAAAACCACGCCAATATTAGGTTCAAACCTTCGCCTGCACCAAGCATTGCCAAAACCAAGGCCGTTGCATAGAAAATGGTGGGTTGTTCCATTAAGTGGTTGTAGTTGTCGGCCTTCCATTGAATGTGGGGAGGCATTTTCTCGCCTAAATCTTTGGTGCGTTTACCTGCATCGCGCCCTAGCTTTAATTTGGGAATGGCGGGTAGGCGGGTCCCGGCCATCCAAAACATCATCACAAAGCTCCACAGCACCAAAATCATAACCGGCGCTAAAATTGCTGAGGGTTCAAACATAGTGGTTTCCTTCTTATTAAAATGTCGCTAAGAGAGCGGTTATTGTACCGCGAGTATTACGTTGGTGTGCAGCTGTTGGATGTCCTGCAGCTGCCGTAGTTTAGTGTACCTTACGTTCGCTGGCACTGCTTTTGCGCTTGCCCCTTGGGGTATCAAGCTCAAATTCTATCCAATTCATATTATTGCCGGGCAGGTAGCCGACGCTGCGCAGCTTGTCGCGAATCAATTGCTTTAAGGCCAAGCCCTCGGCGCTGCTAGCAATTGCTTTAAGGTCGGCGTCGGGATCGAACACGCAGCGCACGGTTAGGCTCTGTTGAATGTTGCCGTAGTCCAATTCATGGCTGAGCCAGCGGAAATCAGCAATACTGCTCAGGGCCTCGTCGCAGGCTTCGGTTAATACCTCAATAATGTCGTTTTCGGCTTTCTTGTCTTTTTTACGCATAGTACTGGCTGATCTTGGGGATTCGGGTTGCCCAGTATAAGGGAAATACCAGCGTAAAGGGGGCACAGCGGGAGGTGTCGCACTTAGTTGGGGATTTGCGGTCAGAGGCTTAGTGATGATCTTTCTTACCTAGATTCAGTGGCTTGTAAGGGGCGTCGTTTTAATTTGTTTCATTGAAGGACTTAATTATGAAAATAAAAGCGCTTTTAGGAATTATGTTGGCCTCGGGCGTGCTACTGGCTACCGCGCCGGCAATGGCTAAGCAAGAGGGCAAGTCTCTGCCACCTGGCTTACAGAAAAAAGTGGCTGAGGGTCGCTCACTACCGCCAGGGTGGCAGAAAAAGTTGGCGGTGGGCCATCATTTAGACCGCGATATATACAGTCATGGTCGCATCGTTGATCCTGTCGATAATTACGGCTATATCACTGTCGAGATTGAAGACCGGCGCCTGCGTTTACTTGCTGCCACTTTAGAAATTATTGAAATTTTGCACTAACTAAGCGTACCGGTGTTTTCGCTATATCCGTTTATAAAGAGGTGGGCAAATGAAAATTCACGGCAAACTTAATTATCTTGAAATGGCTGCGGTGGATATAGAGGCGACCAAGGCATTCTTTAGTAGTGCTTTTGATTGGCACTTTACCGATTATGGTGCAGATTACACTGCTTTTTCTGACGTAGGTTTAGATGGTGGTTTTTACCGCGCGCCACTGTGTAGCAAAGCTGAGCAGGGCGGCGCGTTGCTCGTGTTTTATAGCAGCACCTTGGAGGAAACCCGCAATGACGTAGTGCGCGCTGGCGGCATTATTCTCAAGGAAATTTACGATTTTCCTGGCGGCCGCCGTTTTCATTTTGCCGAGCCGAGCGGTAATGAATTTGCGGTGTGGTCTGAGCCTGCGTAAGTCATTAAGGCCTGTTGGCTCAGGCCTTTTCTTCTTGCCACTCAGTTTCGACAGCCTTGTTCGCATAGGCTTCATCGACCCATTCAGGATGCTTGTAAAGAATGCGTAGATCTTTATAGCGCCATACGTCTTGCGCCATTTCTACCCAGCCGTGAGTCTGTAAATACCAAGGGTTATACGGTTTGGCCGGCATATGAGTGACGCCATATTTAATTTCACCGGCATCGCTTTCGTCGCGGAAAGTATTGAATATTCTGTCCCAAAAAATAAAGATACCGCCAAAGTTGCGGTCGATCTGTGCAGGGTTACTGCCGTGGTGTACTCGGTGGTGAGAAGGGGTGTTCATGAATTTTTCTAAGAAACCTAATCTGCCAACTTGCTCAGTGTGCAAAAAGAATTGGTAGAGTAAATTGCCTTCAATTGCGAATAACACCCAGTCTTTATCAAAGCCAATTAAGGCGGCGGGTAACCACCACAATATCCAGGTGCCCGACAGGGCGAAGGTGAAATTTTGACGCAGGGCGGTTGAAAAGTTCATGTGCTCTGAGGAGTGATGGGTTATATGGCCACTCCAGAACCAGCGCACTTTATGCATCATGACGTGGTTTACAAAAAAGCAGAAATCTATAAATACGATCAGAGCCAAAATACTGAGTACTGAGGCCTCGGGCTGCCACTGTAAACCCCACTCGTAAACACTTAAATAGAAAGCCTGTATAAATAACGCAATGGCGATGCCATCGACCACTTTGTAGGAGAATCCCGCCGCCAAATTGGCCAGTGTTTCGCGGGGGTGGTAAACCCCAGTTTGGCCAGTTTTACGCACATAAAGGTATTCGGCGCCGATAACCGCGAGGAATAATGCGCCAAAGGCAGTGACAAAAAACAGGGCGTGGAGAACGTCTTGCACGGTAAATCCTCGTTGTCGTAATTATTGAGCTACTAATACCTTACTCTTTGAAGTGTAGAGGATAAGTGGAATTATTGGGTAGAGATTGACTAAGCCAGACAGATTTTTGACATTTAGCGCCAATATGCCGATGATGTTTGTTTCTAATGGTTGGTGTTAGGAGTCGCAAACGTGACGACATTACAGCTAGCGCAATTGCAGGTAAGCGGGGATTTAGCGGGTTTACTCCGCGATTTCATGGAATCTGAGGGCGATATACACTGCGAGCTGTACACCCAATTACAGGCCTTTAGCGCCAGTAGTCGAATTAGTTTTGGCCAGTGGTGGGCTTTGTTAAGCCGCCTGCGGCAACGCTTTCCAACGCGTCACATCGGCTTAGAGCTGGGCCAGCGAGTTCGACCTGCGCACCTGGGTATGCTCGGCTATTTAACCCTTGCCAGCGACACCGTGGCGGAGGCTTTGTTGGAGTTTCAGCGTTATCAAGGCTTACTTCACGACGGTGATCGGGCCAGTATTGAGCTGCTTGAAGAGCGTATGGTATTGAGCTGGAGCGCTAATTACGGACCATCGACGAATTTATCGGATGAGGTATTGGTTGGCGGTCTTCTGCGCTTCGTGCAGTTGATGACCGGTCGCGACGATTTGCGTCCCCTCGCCGTGGACTTCACCTTTGTCGCGCCACTAGATACTCAAGCTTATATTGATGTGTTTGGCGCGCCAGTCCGGTTTGGACAGGCTTGTACCGCATTGGAGTTTCCGGTCGCGTATTTGGATTTGCCGGTAAGCAATAGCGATCCAGGTCTGAAATTATTGCTAGAGCGTCAGGCCCAAGCCGCGTTGGCGGTGCTGCCGCATAGCGAGGGCTTTATGCAAGGCTTGCGCAGAGCGCTGTTGCGGGCTATGCAGAGTGGCCGCGCCAATTCGGCGCAGGTTGCCACCAGCCTGAATATGTCAGAGCGAACTTTATTTCGACGGCTTAATGAGCAGGGCCTGAGTTTTAAAGTGATTTTGGCGCAAACCCGTACCCAGTTGGCTCAGGAGTATCTGCGGGACAAGCGGCTGACCTTAAGTGAAATTGCTCTGCTATTGGGCTATTCGGAACAAAGCGCGTTTAATCGTGCTTTTAAACGCGAGACGGGCTTGTCACCGCGTCGCTACCAGCAGCAAGCCGACGGCACTTAGTTATTTTTTGCGGCATTAAATAGCTTGCGCAGGGTTTCGACCCGCTCGCGATTGACCTCGAAATCGTAGTAGCCAAGGTATGAGGCGCTGCGCACCTCAGCCCGATTCGTATTTGGCTGATAGCGCAATTCGATATCGTCGCGGTAGCGCATAATTGCGCTGTGAGTGACGGCGTGCAGGTAATTAGCTTGGCGCTCGACTACTTTAGTGCGAGGCATGTTGAGCAGCGTTTCCTGCAATAACTGCCACTGCTCGGCGGAGTTAACGGTAAGAGCTGCGATGTGCTTGCTGCCCACCTCCAAGCTCGACACACAGCGTGGGGCGCTGGGGCAGGGGCCGAATTGGGTGTTGGCAGCATTTTGCATTGGTGCTGTGCTACAGGCGCTAAGTGCGCTGGCGGCGAGTAGGATGATTGATTTATACATTTGCTCTCTCCTGAACTCGCCTTAGATACGAGTCGCGTAAATGGGGTTGGCCCCCGAGTTTTACGTTAACGTATTCTTTTTAGAGCTTTTGAATTTATAGCCGCTTTTGCAAATTAGCAGCGGGTGATCAATTGCACATCAACATTGCTGGTGGCGTCGGAAAACCACACTGAACCTTCGTCGATGGTGCACTGCAATTTCATGGTGCGCTGTGCCATGGCGGTAAGTACGGCGGAGTCTTCGGTATTTACTTCAATAACCCGCACATTGCCGTAGCGGCTGATTTTACTGCTGTGCTCATCCCACCACATTTGCGCGGTGCGACCGCCGTAAATTAGCAGCACAACTTGCTTAGCAATGCCGCGGGCTTTGCGCATGCGTTTTTCGCTGGGCAGGCCGAGCTCGATCCATAAGTCGATTTCGCCGGTGAGCGACTTGAGCCATAAATCGGGTTCGTCGTCAGTGCTCAGGCCCTTGGTAAACTCCAGATGCTCATCGGCATAGAGCGCAAAGGCGAGTATGCGCAGCATCATACGTTCATCGGTTTCTGATGGGTGGCGTGCCACCGTAAACTGGTGGGTTTGATAATAGTGACGACGAATATCACTGACATCGAGGGTGGTTTTGAATAGCGTGGCATTTAAGGCCATGGTCTAACTCACGGTATTTCAGGAGGCCTTATTCTACGCTGTTTTTACCGTTAAAAGGCCGCTAGACCAATAATTACCAGTGCATAGCGCAGGCCTTTGCCAATGCCAACCAGTATAAAAAAGGCGGGGGCGGGCACTTTCATCATGCCGCCAACCACAGTCAAGGCATCGCCACCAATCGGCATCCACGACATGAGTAGGGTCCATTTCCCGTAGCGGGCAAACCAATTTTGGGCGCGCTGCAAATCGACTTTACGCGCTGGAAACCAGCGGCGGTCGGCGTATTGCACAAATTTAGATCCCATCCACCAATTCACGCCGGCGCCCAGGGTATTGCCGGTGGTTGCAGCCAGCCATAGCCAGCCAGGATGCAGACCTTCGCGCAATTGCGCGACCAAGAGTATCTCAGAGTAAAAGGGCAGTAAGGTGGCGGCGCCAAAGGCAACTGTAAAGAGTAGAAGATACGAAGAGATCACCGGCGCGCACTCGCTACTAAGTGCCTGAATAAATGTAATTGGCGCAATTGAAAGGGCAGGTATTCGGGGTGCCATTGCACACCAATGCGGCAGCGGTGCTCGGGATCTTCTACAGCCTGAATAATATAATCGGCGTCGCGACCTGCAACCCGTAAACCTTGGCCAAGGTCTTTAATCGCTTGGTGGTGAAGACTATTTATTTTGCACTGCTCTTTGCCAAAGATTTGAAAGAGTTTGCTATAGGTTTCTAAATGTAGGGTTTTACGTGGCAAGAGCATGCGCTTATTTGAGGTTAAACGACGCATCATCGTCAGGTCGCTGTGCAGGGTGCCGCCGAGCACCACATTCAGTAATTGCGCACCGCGACAAATACCCAGTATCGGTAAGCCGCGGCTGAGGCTGAGTTCTAATGCGATCATTTCGAAACGGTCGCGCTCGCGGTTGATGGGCGCTATTTCTGGCGCATCTGGCAAATATAAGCGTTGATCGATATCGTCGCCACCACTAATGATAATCGCGTCCAAATGGTCGGGGAGGGCGCTGCGCCTGGGGGTGAGTCGATAAGCCTCCGCGCCACAGCGCTGCAGCGCGAAGCGAATAAACCACCACGCCAGTGGCAGGCGAGTGTCGTCGCCGGTTACACCAATAAGTGGTCGATTCACAGCAGCTCCGGTATTAACCATTGGCTAACGCTGTGCGACCAATTGGTGAATAGATTTGCAGTGGGGTTATCCAAATAATTGCGATAGGCATGACACACGGTGTCTAGGCGGTTTTTGTCCATGGCCAAATTATCCACTTGCAGCCAGTCGCGGTAGGGATGAATTAAACCCCACTGCGGATCGTCAATTAAGCTATTGGGCAGACGGTAGTGCAGAGTGGGGCGGGCTTTGACGCGGTCGTCGTCGACTTTGGCGCGCAGCCGTGGCTCATCAATATGGGCGAACAGCGGCAGCATATCCAAGGCGCGGTTGCGGGTGGGATTGAACTCTAAGTAATCGTCGATTAGCTGGTCGATATTAGGTTGGTAACTTGGTTTGAGGATCTTGCGGATATAGTCCTTACCAAAGGGATCGACGTAGGAGGTTAGGCGGCGACTGAAGTCGACATCACAGCGCATTTTTAACCACTCATAGAGGCATAAAAAGGCGCGTAGGTAATTGAGTATGGTGCCCGCTTCACAGTTGGGCATTTCGGGATTGAGCTGTAAACCGAAGGCATTTTTAGCCGAGGCGTGGGTGCCTTGGGCATCGCAATTGCGCAGGTTTACAAACAGGTCTTCCAGCTGCCATAAGTCGCTCATGGCGATGGGGGGTGCAACGACTTCGAAAGGTACTAATTGCTTGGCAATGGCGCCAACAATGGCCTCGGCGAGCTCTTCTAAGTCATTAGTGTCCGCAGACTCATGGCGCTCGCGGCTGATACGTTTGATGTAGGAAAAGTCCAGTTCAACGCCAAATTGGCCCAGCGAGGTGTCGACAACATTTACCTCGTAGTCAGAGAGCGGTTCAGCGCTACCACCGTACTGTTGAATGATGGTGTCGACAATGCCGTCAATTTCCATGCCGGTAAATTCAATTTCAACCCCAAGCCGGCGCACTGCACCGGTCTGGGTGTGCAGTTGCATGGGTAGCGGCCAAAGTTGCTTGCGGTAGGCATCTAAGGGCTTAGTCATTGGTATTTCCTATGATATGGGCAAGTGGAAGGAGGCGTTCGGTGTGTTGGCAAACCACCTGAAATAGAGTCAGCAGCGGTACCGCCAGCAGTACCCCCGGGGCACCCCACAACCAGCCCCAGAAAAAAATCCATAAAAACACCACAATGGGGTTGAGGCTAAAACGAAAGCCGTGCACGAAGGGGTCGATAAACTGACCTACGGCGGCGGTAAATAATCCGTAGCCTAAGGGCACGGCGATCATGGCGGCGGCAGTTGGATAGCTGACTGCACTGACAATACTCAATAGTATTAAGGTCATGCTGACCCCGAGGTAGGGTATGAAGCGCAGCAGTGCTGCCACGGCGCCCCACAATGCGGGGTCGGGGAAATCAAATAAATATAAGGCTATAGCGGTAATGCAACCCACCGCGCCATTGACGGCCGTTATCGTCATTAGGTAGCGGGACATTTGTGTTTGCGCACGTTGAGCGATCTGAGTGACCACGGCTTTGTCTCTCTGGGTCGGTAAGCTGTGGATAAAACGACGCATTAATGCTTCCCCCGACGTTAGCAGGAAGAATAAAAGAATAATACTCAGGGTGCCGTAAACCCCAAAATTTTTCGCAGTTTCCCCGAGTTCTGAGCGCCAGCCCGCTTCGCTAATAACGACCTTTGTCACTTCAGGGTTGCTGGGGGTAGCGCTAAGTTCTTGGGCCAGTGAATCGATGCTACGGGTGGCGGCGTCAACGTCGGTGCTGTCGGTATTAACACTGCTGAGTTGCTCGCGAACGATCTCAACTGCTTCCGGTACCCGCTGCAGCCACTGGCTGGCGGGTTTGGCTAGGGCGTAAATACCACTGCCGGCGATGCCGAGGCAAATGCTCATTACTGCCAGCGCCGCGAGGCTGCGAGGTATTCGCAAAGTCTGTAAACGGACCACTGCGGGACTGAGTAACAGTGAAAAGATAAGCGCTAAGGTTATCGGCAGCATGACATCTCTGGCGACCTGTAAGGTGTACAGAATCGCGAGTATGGCAATGACTTTTAGCGGCCAGTCAGCTGAAGTATCAGGCATGGTTTTCACGGGAGGTTTTTTCCCTAGCGTTGGTGAATGCATTTGTAGGCGACGTTAGCGCGGGTCGCGAGGACCGGCAAACCACCAGATGGCTAGGCCTAGCACAGGTAGAAACAGAATCAATACAATCCATAATAGCTTGGTGGTAGAGCTTTCTTTGCTTTGCACGATATTGAGAATGGCCCAAATATCGGCAATAAAAATAAGAAATCCCAGTACCCCAGTGATCTGCAGTTCCATGTTCTTCCCCGTTTATAACGTAAAAAACTGTCGTTGCGCGATGAATAACAGCAGGTGGTGACAACGCAAGCTTAGAGTCGTCTTACCGCTAGGAGTTCACTGACTCGCAATCCACACTGCCAGACCAAGGTAAATTACATCGGAAAAAAGCGGACATCACGCTATTGCTATAAGGTATAGCAGCTTGCTGGAAAAGATGCGCACAGAGATAGTTAGCTTAAATTTAACATAGCGAGGGGGCAGTTTTTCCTCGCTATGTTATGTGGATATGGTCGCCGGAAAGCTACGCAAATTTTTTTTGATGCCCGCTTATATCTCGTTTTGTGTCTGAATTATTTTCTAAGAGTTTGCGGGCAGGCTGAACGCTACGCCATCTTCGCCAATAGTATAGTTTTTAAATATTTGTCTGCGCCATTAAGGTAAAGCGCTTTTCGCTCGGGAATAACCAGCGGCGGCACAGTATGGTAATACACTAAGTGGCCTACGTTCGCATCTCGGGCGGTTTCTGCGGCTTAGACGGGGCTGGCGTGATAATTCAAGATGTCATGTGTTATATGCTCCAACGGCATTATCAGTTTTATGGGCCACCTCGTTCATCATGGTGACCAAATTGGGTGCCAATGCTTCGTGCACGAGAAAGTCGATGTTATTCGCAAATTTTTTAATGTTGGCTGATTTTATTGGGCTGCCGCTAATCAGCAGTGCGCGCCCCTTATCGCTAAAGCGGTACGCAACCGCCGGATCAATTGGGGCGTGGTTAACCGCTAGGGTTTCAATGGTCAAATGCTACATCTGCAAGTAGCACCGTTAGCTCACCCAGTAAGTGCGAAAAGAAATAGGAGGCTTATTAATTTATTGTATTTTTTCATTATCTATTCCGGCATCAATTGGCGTTTATTTATATTAGAATGCTTATAATGGCATTCTTGGTGTCAATACTTGTGGGTAACATGTTATTTGTAAAGAAAGGAGTCAATGGCCGACTTATGTGCTGTGTTAAAAGTTGCTTTTCGACTGAATAATAATGATTGTCGCGCTATAAAGTGACAGTGGATAAAAGAGGTCGACCATGTCTGAAAACTTTAAAAATCAGGGCGGCGTATCAAACTCTGACCCGAGCCGACTATATCGCTGGCTGACCTCAAAACTGTTTATGTCAAGGCTTGCGAGTTTGCGCTACCAAGCTAAACTGCGCGCTAAATTTGAGCGCCGCCGTCTTAGTGCTGGCTCTCCACATATTGTGGAGTACTTTCATCAAGTTGATGATGGCTACAGCCACCTCAGCGCGCAGTTATTGGCGGCAATCAGTAAGCGCTACCACTTAGTGGTGGTCTGCCATTTGGTATCCGCGTCACAAGACGCAAATGCTCCTGAGCCCCAATTGCTGAGTGATCTTGCTCGGCAAGATGCCATTCACATTGCGCCACACTACGGTTTGCATTTTCCCAATGGCAACACCCAGCCGCCTAAGGCGCTTGTGGATCAAGCACAGGCGATACTGGCTAAGCAAACTGCGCAGGGATTTATTGATTGCCTCGCTGACGTGAGCACAGCGCTATGGAATCACGATCAGACTACGCTGGCCGCCCTTGCTGAGAGGCTAGGCGCTGCAAGCCCTGAAGTCACCGCGGCGCGTATTCAGCAGGGTAATGCGCAACGCGCTGTGCTCGGTCATTATTCTGGCGCGATGTTTTACTATGGCAAGGAGTGGTATTGGGGTGTTGACCGTCTCTACCATTTAGAAGCCCGACTGGCGACGCTCGGCGTCGATAAGCAGCCAGATGCCGCGCCGTTAGCACCACGTAAAGCGGTAGAAATCGGCGAGCTAAAAGATAATGGCTCGCTGACCTTTGAAATTTACCCCTCATTGCGCAGCCCTTATACCGCCATCATCTTTGATCGGGCACTAAAACTGGCCGCAGACAGTGGCGTTAAGCTAGTAGTGCGGCCGGTATTGCCAATGGTAATGCGCGGTGTTCCGGCAACGCGAGTCAAGGGGGCTTATATTATGACTGATTGCGGTCGTGAGGCGCGGGCGAGCGGCGTGCCATTCGGCCCTATTTACGACCCTATTGGTGACCCAGTGCGGCGCTGTTACGCAATCTACCCCTGGGCTTGTGAGCAGGGTAAGGGCAATGCTCTGCTCTCCAGCTTTTTGCGTTTGGCCTTTGCGGAAGGGGTGAATACTAATAAATTAAGTGGTTTGCAGGAGGTTGTCGAGCAGGCGGGATTGGACTGGCAGGTGGCTAAGGGCCAATTAGCAGAGACGCGCTGGGAAGCGATGGTCGAACAAAATCGGCTGGCTATGTACGAAGCTGGTTTATGGGGCGTGCCGAGTTTTCGTTTGTTAGATAAGGACGGTAATCAAGTGTTGGCGCTGTGGGGTCAAGATCGCCTTTGGTTATTTAGCCGCGAAATTCAGCGCTTGCTCAAGGCTGGCTGAGTTTCGCCGCGCTTGTTACGGCGCGGCGAATCCCTTACTTGTTTACAGCGTTAGACCACCGTCAACAACTATGCATTCGCCCGTGGTATAGCTGCTGGCGTTGGATGCCAAATACAGCACGGTGCCGGCCATTTCCTGTGGTTCGGCGTGGCGACGCATGGGGATTTTTTCCATGGCGGCTTCGTATATTTTATCGTGAGTAAAGAGTGCGCTGGCGAATTTGGTTTTTGTTAAACCGGGCAGTATCGCGTTGCAGCGGATATTGTGTTTCGCGCATTCTTTGGCAAAGGTCTTGGTCATATTGACCACGGCGGCCTTGGTAATAGAGTAAATGCCCTGCATATCACCGGGCTGTAGCGCGTTGACCGATGCAGTGTTAATAATGACGCCACCGCCGTTGTCGCGCATGATTTTGCCGCCTTCGACGCTCATAAAGAAATAGCCGCGTATATTTACGTCTACCGTTTTATTGTAAGCCGCCAAGTCGGTATCGAGTACGTCGCCGAAGTAGGGGTTGGCGGCAGCGTTATTCACTAGGATATCGAGCTTGCCGTGTTGCTTACGAATTGTTTGAAAAATATCGGCAATTTGTTCCATATCACCAACGTGGCAGGCCAAGGCTTCCGCGCGGTGACCGGCGGCAATAATACTATTGGCGACGGTGTGACAGTCGTCAATTTTACGGCTTGAGACAATAACATGGGCACCTTGCTCCGCCAAAAGTCGGGCAATGGCCTCGCCGATACCACGGCTTGCGCCGGTAACCAGCGCCACTTTTCCAGTTAAATCAAACAGATTAGTGCTCATATTATATGATCCTTGTTTTGCGATGAGGGCTTACACCTTACTACCTAATATTGTCAGTCGAGGTGTTTAAGCGCTTTGGGTCAGGTTTAGTAGCAGGCCGTTAATAATCTCTATGCAAGTTTTGACGCTTAGGCCCTGATGTTCTCTAAGCCGATGCCACATCTCAAAAGAGGCAATAGCATCTATGGCTTCCCTTTGTTCCGAGGCAATGGCCTTGAGTTCGGGTAACCAGTTATCGAGGTCTTTGCGTAAACCTTTCTGCACGCGGGCGTAGTTTTTTTGCAGTACTTCAAGACGCCAGCGCTGTGCAGTCGTCGCTAAGATAATATTGTAGTTTTGCTCGTAGACCTCGGCGTGACGCTCCACCGCATGCAGAATGCGCTCCTCAAGTGTGCCGCTGCGGTCGGCGTCGAGCATGGCCGCTTCGTATTGCCCGCGAATACTTTCATCAACTGCTTGGGCGAGGGCGCCCATGTCTTCAAAGTGGCGAAAAAAGGTGCGAATGCCGACGTTGGCGCGGTCGGTAATTTGTTGAGCCGTCGCGATCAGTACGCCTTCTTCGATTAATTCGAGGGCGGCATTAATGATGGCGCTGCGGCTGCGCTCGGTGCGTTGACGGCGGCCATCACTTTCTACTGGTGTTGCGTCTTTTGGCATAATTAATCGCTTAGCGAGTATGATTGTTGGAGCCGCGATAGGCGCAATGAGACGCTGTATTACAACGCGGGCTTTGAATTTAGGGCATTGTAACTAGTGGCATTGTTACTGTCTATTTGACTGGGGTATGCCACTAGTTTACCGAGTGCCTATTTTTGTAAGAGCTTATTTGCGTTGTCGGTAAATTTCTTTTGGGCGTCTTTGTCTTCTAATAAATTATCGAGACTAAACGGCACTTCAATGCCTTTTTGCATGCCGGGCTGCTCGCCCATGGTATTTAGCCAGCGTCCTAAATGATCGAGGCCGTCGACAGATACCCCAGACCATTTGTGGGTGCGCACCCAGCACCAATTGGCGATATCGGCTATTGAGTAATCTTTGGCAAGCCATTGGTTTTCGCTCAGGCGTTTGTCTAATACTTCGAATAAGCGGCGACTTTCATTTTGGTAGCGATCAATTGCCGCAGGTATTTTTTCAGGGAAATAGCGAAAAAATACATTCGCTTGGCCCATCATTGGTCCTACTCCGCCCATTTGAAACATAAGCCATTGCATGACCATTGCACGGCCTTTCGAGTCTGTTGGCAGTAAGCGTCCCGCCTTTTCGGCGAGGTGAATCATAATGGCGCCAGATTCAAAAATCGGGAAGTCGCCCAAGTCGCGGTCGACAATGGCGGGAATTCGCCCGTTAGGATTAATTGCTAAAAATTCCGGCTTTTTCTGTTCGCCCTCGGTGATGTTTACAAAATGGGTATTGTATTCAAAACCAAGCGCTTCCAAGGTGCAGGAGGCTTTGTGACCGTTGGGGGTGGGGGCGGTATAAAGGTCGATCATTATTGTGACTCCAAAATTGCGGGTAAATAACTTTTAGCTAAAATAATGGCGCTGCGCGTTTATTTTGCCGTGCAAACTTAGTGGAGGGGGTTACCCCACACTTCTAGATGATTGTGACGCTCAACGCGCCGTGTTACTCGCAGTGTGAGTAAGTCAGCTAAGCCGCAGGCTTTGAAAGCGTTTTGGATGAGGGCTTTATCTGTCTGCGGCGCCGAGTCAAAATGATCCTGCAAATTTTGTAATAAATAAAAGCGATATGGCAGTACCGCGGTGCGTAGCTTTATGCCCCGCCATGCAAATTCGGCATTGCCTATAAAGCGTTGGCTGGGCTTGTCGCAGCCATTGCTGCCTGATTTAAGATCTGGCCTTTCGGCAAGCCAGTTGTTGGTGAATTGAATATGTGCGGACATCTCAGGTAGGAAGTCCACGGCGATGTAATGCATTAGCGATTTGAGGGTATCTGGCAGTTCATTGTCGACTTCAAACTCCGCTTGGTCTGCACAGTGGTCTGCCCAGTTATTCTCTGGGGCATTCATCCGCTCTACCCAGCGCGCCACCAGCGGTGCATGCTGACGCATCAATTGGCCTGGCTTAGGGTCGCGGTACAAGTGAGCGTAGAGCGGCGCCATAAGCGCGTAGTCGCCCAGCGTCGGCTTAGCGCCGAGTAAATAGGGGTGTTGCCGCAAATGGGCTGAGAATAGATCTAAAAACTCGCGGTAGGAAGATTCAACAAGCGGCGCGCTATTTTCATTTACCCCAAAGGAAAGCGCGGCCTTGCGCATGAGCCCACTGCCGAAGTCAAAAATCTGTTGGTAGCTGGCATCGTCGGTGCCAGGTGGCGCCAAGCAAGCGAATTCTGAATGGAGGTAGTGTAAATTCACATCGTCAAAACTCCAGCGATAATGCATGGCGGGGCGGAGTAAACCCTCACCACCGTATAACTCAAAAAGATGGGCAACAGCTTGTAATAGCGGTGTTTTCGGCAGGCTTGGCGATAAGCTTGCGTGCACGTTTTCGAGGTAGCGAATAATGTCTGCGCTGTCTTGAATAATCTCGCCGTTAGGCGCTTCAAGTACGGGCATAATCATTCGCCCTAGCTGCGGAATAATGTTTTTTTGGTAGTGCGGATCAGATACCGCATACTCCACAAAGTCGATTTTTTGCTTGCGCAAGTAGCTACGCGCTTTCGCGGTATACAGCGAGGCGGGGATGCCGTAAAGCTTATAAGGTGTACTCATGCTTGCGCCTTGTGAGCGATAATCGTCGCTGGAAAATAACATTGTGGCACATTCTGTGTCAATATAATGCGGGAGCGATGGCCGCTACCGCTTCAGCGCAGTTAAAAGCGAATTAATAATACGTTTATGGCATCTA
This sequence comes from Zhongshania guokunii, assembly GCF_040892635.1. NCBI lineage: Bacteria > Pseudomonadati > Pseudomonadota > Gammaproteobacteria > Cellvibrionales > Spongiibacteraceae > Zhongshania > Zhongshania guokunii. Next base: position 206,723 of record NZ_JBFRYA010000001.1, read on the forward strand.
TCTGCAGTGACTATAGTGGTGCTAAGTTCGAGTGTGACAAAGCGACTGTCGCGTACAGAGGAAAAGGTCTGTTGAATACCCCTTGGTTACGATTAAAAATATTGTGTCTTTTCGCTATTTTATACGCGCCCTTGGCCGTGGCCGATAGCGCTTGTGGGGCTTGCCATGCAAAAGAAGTCGCACTCTGGGAGCAGTCCCACCACGCCAAGGCCATGTTGCCCGCGACGCAGGAAACCGTTGCTGGGCGGACCTTTCATAACCTCAATTAGCTCACATCGGCGAGGTCGCCCATACCAATGCCTGAGCGCGACCGAAAGGCGCCGTCAATAAATAGGCCGGTGGCTGGCTCAAAATGGGGGATATTGCCGGCGTTGCCGATATTGCGAATTATAAAGGTGGTGGTCAGCGGGCTAATATTGGTGAGCACGATCAGTGACGGGTATACCGAATAGCATCTTTCCTAATGAGGTGTGAATACAGGTGTTATTTTTACTCATATCGACTTCCCGAGGGGGCGCCTAAAAGCGCGCTGGGGTGTCTATGATAACGTTGCTGAGACAAGAAATTTACACGGGGAGAGGCTTTCGAAAGACTTGCTTATAGTTGTTAGCGGAGAGCAGGGGAGTGTGCTGTGGGAAGTGGCTCTAGCCCCAAGGGGTGCTAGAGCCGATTTAATTGCGCTTAGTTGTGGGCGTGGAGCATTTCATTAAGCGCAATGGCTGATTTATTGGTTAACACCTCAACAGCACCATTCTTAGAATTGCGGCGGAACAGTAAGTCTGATTGACCAGATAGATCGCGAGCCTTAGTAGTGCCTGCAACTGCACCGTCGGAATCGACCATAGTGATTACTGAGCCTGCAGTGATGTAGAGGCCGGCTTCAATAGTGCAGCGATCACCTAGTGGAATACCGACGCCAGCATTGGCGCCAATCAGGCATTCTTTGCCCACTGAGATAATAATATTATTGCCGCCAGACAGGGTGCCCATAGTTGAGCAGCCGCCGCCAAGGTCGGAGCCCGCGCCAACCATAACACCTGCTGAAATGCGGCCTTCAATCATGCCGGGGCCTTCGGTGCCAGCGTTAAAGTTAACAAAGCCCTCGTGCATGATGGTAGTGCCTTCACCAAGGTAGGCGCCTAAGCGAACCCGCGCGGTGTGGGCGATGCGCACGCCGCTTGGCACGACGTAATTGGTCATTTTTGGAAACTTGTCCACGGACATTACTTCTAGCATTTCCCCTTTAAGGCGCGCATCGAGCTGGCGAGCCTTGAGTTCGCTCAGGTCTACCGCGCCTTTATTTGTCCACGCGACATTGGGTAGAGCGCCAAACAGGCCGGTAAGGTTGATCGTTTGTGGTTTAACGAGGCGGTGAGACAGCAAATGCAGCTTTAAATAACCTTCGGGTACGGAGCTTGGTGCGTCGTCGGTAGTGAGCAAGGTGACGACCAAGGGCTGGCTACCGCTGGCTAGTTGCACTGCGAGTTCGGCTTGGTCTTTATTGCCGGCGGCTTTAAGGGCCTCGGCAATTTGTGCCATTTGGTCTTTGGTGACTGCGCTGGCAGTATTGCCTTGTACTGGTTCGAGAACACTGAGGATGGCGTCTACCATTTTGGCCGCAGGTGCTAGTAGGGGTTGGGGGTAGAAGGTATCTAGCCACTCGCCTTTACGATTTTGGGTGCCGAGGCCGAGGCCGAGTGCGAAATATGTCTGGGTCATTTGCAGTGTCTCTTAAAGTGTTTAAAGGGTGTGGTGGGTGAACAGCGACTGGTAATGATCGGCTTTAAAGCCGAGGTGTAACGCGCTGCCGGTGTCCAGCAGGGGGCGCTTCATCAGTGTCGGATGTTCCAAAAGTAATGGAATAGCGGTGTCTATGCACAGCCCTTCGCGTTGGGCCGGACTAAGCTGTTTCCATGTTGTGCTGCGCTTATTGACTAAGGCATTTACGCCTAGGTCTTGCAGCCAAACTTGTAATTGCGGCTCGGTCAGCGGGGTTTCGCGCACATCGTGAAATGTAAAGTCGACATTGTGCGTTTCTAGCCAGCGTCTGGCGGTGCGGACGGTGTCGCAATTTTTAATGCCGTAGAGTGTGGTGCTCATATTTCTGCTCTTGTTGGAAATGAGGGCGGAATTTACGGGCCGCTAAGGATAGCAAATTCCTGCGCGTGGATCACGACGAGGTATTGCTAAGGCTTGTAAACCGTCGGCGGTTTTTTACGCTTAGGGTATAAAGTAGTGCATATTTCGCACACGGTGCCGTCGCAGCCTCTGGCACTGCAGTATTCGCGGCCATAAAAAATAATTTGCAGGTGCAGCGGATTCCACTTTTCCTTAGGAAAGAGGAATTTGAGGTCTTTCTCCGTTTGCACCACGTTTTTGCCGTTTGTCAGGCCCCAGCGCTGGGCCAAACGGTGAATATGAGTGTCGACGGCGAAGGCGGGCACGCCAAAGGCCTGGGACATTACTACGCTGGCGGTTTTGTGACCGACGCCGGGCAGGGTTTCTAGCGCGGCCATATTTGCAGGAACGACGCCGTTGTATTTTTCAACGAGAATTTCTGACAGGCGTTTAATAGCGCTGGATTTTTGTGGCGACAGGCCGCAAGGGCGAATTATTTGGCGGATAATCTCCACATTTTGCTCGGCCATATCAAAGGGGTTGTCAGCTAACTCAAATAGCGCTGGGGTAATTTGGTTGACTCTGGCATCGGTGCACTGGGCAGACAGTAATACCGCAACTAAGAGGGTGTAGGGGTCTTTGTGGTCCAGCGGTATCGGTTGCTCGGGATACAGTTCTTGTAGGCGTTTTTCAATAAACGCAGCCCGTTCCTTCTTTAGCATGAGCCACGCTCAACTAGGCTTTGCACGTAGGCTTTTATGCGATGCGCGGCGTCGGCACATTGCTCTGTTTCGGCGACTAGGGCCATGCGTACGTAGCTTGCCCCCGGGTTGAAGCCGTCTACTTCTCGAGATAAATAACTACCCGGCAGTACTGTGACGTGCTGCTGCTCGAATAGGCCTTTTGCGAATTCGGTGTCGCTAATCGGGGTTTTGGCCCATAGATAAAAGGAGGCGTCTGGGCGGCTAACGTCGAGGCAGCCATCGAGAATCTCGAGCACCTCAGCGAATTTTTTGCGGTAGAGGTCGCGGTTAGCTTTAACGTGGTTTTCATCGCTCCACGCGGCAGTACTGGCTAGTTGGTGTTGAATCGGCATCGCGCAACCGTGATAGGTGCGGTAGAGCAAAAAGTCTTTGAGAATGGCGGCGTCGCCGGCCACAAAACCAGAGCGCAAGCCAGGCAAGTTGGAACGTTTGGATAGGCTGTGAAAAACTACGCAGCGCTGGTAGTTATTGCGGCCGAGTTCTGCGCAGGCTTGCAGTAAGCCGGGCGGCGGGCTGTCTTCGTCAAAATACAGCTCTGAATAACATTCGTCGCTGGCAATGATGAAGTCGTATTGATCGGCTAGGGCGATGAGCTCTTTAAGTTGCGCGCTGCTCATTACCGCACCGCTGGGATTGCCCGGGGTGCAGATGAACAGTAACTGGCAGCGCTGCCAAACGTCGGCACTCACTGCTGCAAAGTCGGGAATAAAACCATTCTCCACGCCGCAGGCTAGAAACTCTGGCGTGGCACCGGCTAGTAGCGCGGCGCCTTCGTATATTTGGTAAAAGGGGTTGGGGCTGCACACTAGGGCATTGGGACTGGAGTTAACCACCGTTTGAGCAAAGGCAAATAACGCCTCGCGGGTGCCGTTAACCGGCAGGATTTCGGTCTCGGGGTCGAGCATGCTCAGGTTAAAACGCTGGCATGCCCAGCGCGCGATCGCGTTTCTTAACTCTGGAATCCCCTTGGTGGTGGGGTAGTTGCTGAGTTTGTCGATATTGTTAGTAATGGTTTTGGCGACAAAGGCCGGCGAGGCGTGCTTGGGCTCGCCGATAGACAAGGCAATATGCGCGAGTGCGGGTGGTTGTAGTCCGGCAAATAAGTCGCGTAATTTTTCAAAGGGGTAGGCTTGCAGTGCCAATAAGTTGGGGTTCATAGGGGCTTGCTACTCGCTTTCTCGTCTAGTTCTCGGCAAATTGCCTGCTGTATTTCTTCGCAGAGCACAGGGTCGTCAATGGGCCGCTGATTTTGGTCGGTGATAAAAAATACGTCTTCAACCCGTTCGCCGAGGGTGGCGATTTTGGCATTTTGTAAGCGAATGTCGTATTGGTTGAAAATTCGGGCCAAGCGTGCGAGCAAGCCCGGGCGGTCGGGAGTGATGACTTCGAGCACGGTGTGGCCCTTGTTAAGATCGGTGGCCATGCTGGTTCGGGTTGGGATTGAAAATAGACGCATTTGCCTAGGTGTGCGCCGATTGATCGTGGTGGGGAAACGTTCTGGATGCTCTAGATGTTCCTGCATAAATTCAATGATGTGGGCAATGCGGCTGGGGTTGTCGCCAATGGATTCCCCTTCCGAGCCCAACACATAGAATGTATCTAGGGTAAAACCGGTTCCGCTATTGTAGATGCGGGCATCTTGAATGCTTAGGTCCAATTGCTCTAGTGCTTCAGCGAGTAGGGCAAATAGACCTACTTGGGCTTTGGTGTGCACAAAGATCTGGGTTGCGCCCTCGTGGTCGAGCAGGCCGCCTTCTTTGACGAGCACCACGCTGGCATTGGCGCTAGTGCGCTGGGCGATAGCGCGGGTGTGCCAAACGATGTCGTCGATTTGCTCGCGAATAAAATAATCTTCGCCAGTATCCGCCCATAGGGTGCGAATTTCGGTTTCGGTAAAGCCATAGTCCTCAAGTTTTTCAATGGCACCAGCTTGGGTCTCATCGATCCACTCCTGTTTGTCGATGGGCGTCTCGAGGCCGCGGCGCAGTGCGCGCCGCGTTTCAGCGTAGAGTTGGCGCATCAATGACGCACGCCACGATGTCCATAAATTGGGGTTGGTGGCGTTGATATCGGCCACCGTCAAACAAAACAAATAGTCGAGGTGCTGAATGTCGCCCATGGTCAGCGCAAAATCGCGAATCACCTCTGGATCTTGAATATCTTTGCGCTGTGAAACTGAAGACATTTCGAGGTGTTTTTCTACCAGCCAGGCCACCAAATTGCCATCGCGTTTATTTAGGCCGATGTATTCACAAAACTCCCGCGCATCCACGGCGCCAAGACTGGAGTGGTCGCCGCCACGGCCCTTGGCTATGTCGTGGAATAAACCCGCTAGATAAAGCAGTTCGTGCTTGGGCAGACGCTGCATTATTCGGCAGGCCATGGGGTATTGGGCGACCATACTGGGGTAGCGGAAGCGGCTGATATTTTTAATCAGCTCAAGGGTGTGCGCATCAACCGAGTATATGTGGAAGAGGTCGTGCTGCATTTGCCCAACAATATGGGCAAAGGCGGGTATAAATTTGCCGAGAATACGGAAGCGCTTCATGCGTCGCAGGCTCAGTGCAACCCGGTTGGGCGAGCGCAATAGTTCTAAGAAGTAGCGCTTGTTTTTAGGGTCAGCGCGGAAGCGGTCGTCAATTAAATGCCGCGACTTACGGATTAGGCGAATGGTGCTCGCTCTAACGCCGTCGATGCCCTCGTGATTGGCCATCAGCACAAATATTTCCATTAGCGCTGAGGGTGTCTTAGTAAAGACTTTGTCGTTGGCCGCTTCAATATGGCCGTTTCGAATGCGAAAACGGGGGTTAATCTCTAATACGGTTTCGGCTTCGCACGCGCGCAGTATGGTTTCGTCAAAGTGCTGCATAAGCACGTCATTGAGTTCGCCTAGGTGCATTGCCCAGCGATAGTATTGCTGCATAAATTGTTCAACGGCGAGCCTGCCATTGCCATCGGTAAAACCGAAAGATTCCGCAAGGGTGCGCTGATGGTCGAAGAGAAGGCGATCTTCTTCGCGGCCGGCCAAGAGGTGCAGGGCAAAGCGTACCCGCCATAAGAAATCCTGGCCTTCTTTCAGGGTGTCTAGCTCGTCTTGGGTGAGGAATTGACGCTCTAGCAATTCGTCGATAGATTGCGCGCCAAAATGCCGTTTGACCACCCAGCCAATCATTTGAATGTCGCGCAGGCCGCCCGGCGAGCTTTTAACGTTGGGTTCTAGATTGTATTCGGAGTTGGCAAACTTGCGGTGACGATGGATTTGCTCGTCCCATTTGGCCCTAAAAAACTCGCTACTCGGCCAAATTTGATCAGGGCCAACACAGTTTATTAAGTCCTCGTAAATTGCGTCGTTGCCGGCGAGTGGACGAGACTCCATGAGGTTTGTGGCAACGGTGATGTCGTCGGCGGCGGTTTGCTGACACTGGCTGATCGTTCGGACACTGTGGCCAATTTCGAGATTAATATCCCATAACAGAGTGATCAGGCTTTCGATATTGTCGCGGTAGTCGCTGGCATCGTCGGTAGTTAATATCAATAAATCGATATCGGAATAGGGGTGCAGCTCACCGCGGCCGTAGCCACCTACGGCAATTAGGCTGATGTCATCTCGCCACTGGTAACTGGCCCAAATGTTTTGCAATAAGGCGTCCATACGGCTTGAGCGCAGGGCAACTAAATCGCGTATATTTTCTTTGGCCTCAAAGCGGGTCTTAAGGTCTTTGGCTAACTCTTTTAGGTAGGTTTTATATACCTTGATCGGTTTGCTGGTGCTTGGGTCTTGCTGGCTGAGAAACTGAGGATCCGGTAGGGCAGCAATACTCATTTTAATTCCTGGTAAAAAGGTTCGTCAGGGCGCGCGGTAAGCACTTCTACGCCGTCGGCAGTTACTACCATGGTGTGCTCCCACTGGGCGGACAGGCGGCGGTCTTTGGTGGTTACCGTCCAGCCATCTTTCATGTTGAGCTTGGTTTGCTTTTTACCGGCATTGATCATAGGTTCGATAGTGAAGGTCATGCCTTCTTTTAATACCAAGTCATTGCGGCGGTTGTAGCCCTCGCCGTAGTGAAGAACTTGCGGGTCTTCGTGAAAGACTAGGCCGATGCCGTGGCCGCAGTACTCTTCAACCACGCTGTAGTGCTTGCCGCGGGCATGCTTGGCGATAATGGTGCCAATATCGCTGAGTTTGCAGCCTGGTTTTACGATTTCTATGGCTTGATATAGGCATTCTTGCGCAACCACGCAAAGGCGTTTGGCGTGTTCGGGCACATTGCCAACATAAAACATGCGGTTGGTGTCGCCATGCCAGCCGTCTTTGATCACGGTTACGTCAATATTAAGAATGTCGCCGTCTTTTATTACTTTCGTATCTGAGGGGATACCGTGGCAAATAACCTCATTTAAAGAGGTGCACACCGACTTGGGGAAGCCGTTGTAATTAAGCGGTGCGGGGATGGCGTTTTGAACATTAACAATATAGTCGTGGCAGATGCGGTCTAACTCGCCGGTGCTGATACCCGGCTGGACGTGGGGAGTAATCATTTCAAGCACGTCGGCAGCCAAGCGGCCAGCAATGCGCATGGCGGCGATTTGCTCGGGGGTTTTAATGCTTACATTCATAACATGGGTCCGTGCGCGGAATAAATAGGGCGACTAAAGCTCGCTATTGTAAACCATCGCTTTGGGAGTGGCGAAGGTAGTGAGGATTTTTACGTTTGAAAGCGGTTTTGGCTTTATGTGGCAGGGGCTCTGTGGTATAAATACGCGCCCCAATTATGGCTCAAGCTGTAATTGGTTAAACGACGCGCAAAAACCGACACGTAATCCCGGGTGCTCTAGCTTAGCTGGGGTTGGCTTACGGGGTTTTTGCAAGTTAGTAACCCGATGTTAATTAAGGAAAAATCATGTCACATATAAGCATGCGTGAAATGCTGCAAGCCGGCGTTCACTTTGGTCACCAGACTCGCTACTGGAACCCAAAAATGGGTCCCTATATTTTTGGTGCCCGCAATAAGATCCACATAATCAATCTTGAGCACACTGTTCCTGCGATGAATAACGCGCTGGACGCAATTGCCAAGATGGCTGCAAATAAGAACAAAATCCTGTTTGTTGGTACCAAGCGTGCTGCAAGCAAGATTATTGGCGAGCAAGCTACCCGCGCTGGTATGCCTTTTGTGAGCCACCGCTGGTTGGGCGGCATGCTAACTAACTACAAAACTATTCGTCAGTCAGTGCGTCGTTTGCGTGAGCTTGAAGCCCAGCAATTAGACGGTACGTTTGACAAATTGACCAAGAAAGAAGCCCTGATGCGTCGCCGTGATATGGAGAAGCTTGAGCGCTCCATCGGTGGTATCAAGGATATGGCTGGTCTGCCAGACGCATTGTTCGTAATTGATGTTGACCACGAGCGGATTGCTATTCAAGAAGCCAATAAGCTGGGTATTCCAGTATTTGGTATTGTTGATACCAATAGCAACCCAGATGGTGTTGATTTTGTTATTCCTGGTAACGACGATGCGATTCGCGCTATCAAACTTTATGTTACTGCTGTTGCCGATGTTGCTATTAGTGCAGCGGCAAACGATGGCGTAGCAAAAGATGAGTTTGTTGAAGTTGCTGCTAGCCCAGAAGGCGAAAGCGCTGCCGAGTAAATCTCGCCGCTAAGCAGTCTGCGAAAGGGGGCAAGGCCCCCTTTTTTTGGATATTTATTGAGCGGGTCTCTTTGCTGGGGCTGCGCTTGAGGTCAAACAAGAGGATTTTAGGATGGCTGTATCAGCATCAATGGTTAAAGAATTACGCGATCGTACTGGCCTGGGCATGATGGAGTGCAAAAAAGCACTGAATGAGTCCAATGGTGATATCGAGCTGGCAATTGAAGAGTTACGTAAATCAAGTGGCATGAAAGCGGCTAAAAAAGCCGGTCGTACTGCTGCTGATGGCGTTGTTACTACTAAAGTTGCTGAAGACGGTAGCTACGGCGTAATAGTAGAAGTTAATAGCGAGACCGATTTCGCAGCTCGCGAGCCAGGTTTTCAGGCTTTTGCCGCACTGGTTACTGATAAAGTGTTTGCCACCAAAGAAACTGACATTGCAGCTCTGATGGCTGGCGAGTTGGAGTCTGCTCGTGAGGCGCTGGTTCAGAAAATTGGTGAGAACATTAGTGTGCGTCGCGCTCTGCTGGTGACTGCTGAAGATGGCGTTGTTGATAGCTATGTTCACTCTAATAACCGTATTGCGGTATTGGTTGCATTGAAAGGCGGTGACGCTGAGCTGGCTCGCGATGTGGCAATGCACGTTGCTGCGGTTAACCCGCGTGTTGCTAAGGCAGAAGACATGCCTGCTGAAGAAATTCAGAAAGAGCGTGAAATCTTCACTGCTCAAGCGGCAGAAAGCGGCAAACCTGCTGAGATCATTGAAAAAATGATCGATGGCCGGATCCGTAAGTTCCTGTCAGAAAGCTCTCTGGTTGATCAGGCTTTCGTTAAAGACCCTGAACTAACTGTAGGCAAATTGCTGAAAAACAGCAGTGCTGATATTCAAGAATTCATCCGCTTTGAAGTGGGTGAAGGTATTGAGAAAGAAGAAGTAGATTTTGCCGCCGAGGTGGCTGCTCAGCTGAAAGGCTAAGCCACTTAGTAAATCGGGGCCTGCGGGCCCCGATTTACTATAGGCGATATACAACTGTGACAAAAAAATATCGTGCAATGTGGTGGAGTAAACGATGTCTAGCCAAAGTCGGGATAAGAAATACAAGCGCATACTTCTGAAGTTAAGTGGCGAGGCTCTAATGGGGAGCCTGGGATTTGGTATTGATCCCAAGGTCTTGGACCGCATGGCGCTCGAAGTAGGGCAGTTAGTTGGTATTGGTGTGCAGGTTGGTCTGGTGGTGGGCGGCGGTAACTTATTCCGTGGCGCAGCATTGCAGACGGCGGGGCTCGATAGAGTTACCGGCGATCATATGGGCATGCTGGCAACAGTTATGAATGCGCTGGCGTTACGTGATGCGCTGGAACGCAGTAATATAAAATCCTCGGTAATGTCGGCAATTCCCATGAGCGGTGTGGTAGATCACTATGATCGCCGTAAAGCAATTCGGGCATTGACGCGTGGTGAGGTGGTTATTTTTGCCGCAGGCACTGGCAATCCGTTTTTTACAACGGATTCCGCAGCGGTGCTGCGGGGTATAGAAGTTGACGCCGACCTAGTGCTCAAGGCAACTAAGGTTGATGGGGTGTATAGTGCAGACCCAATGCGTGATCCAGACGCAGTAAAATACGACTACCTCAGCTATGATGAGGTGCTGGATAAAAAACTCGAGGTAATGGATCTTACGGCAATCTGCTTGTGTCGTGATCACAATATGCCTTTACGAGTATTTGCCATGGAGCAGCAGGGTGCTCTTTTGAATATTGTTGTGGGTGGCGAAGAGGGAACGCTAGTGGCTACCGCAAAGCGCGAGGAGAAGAAAGCGTGATTAATGAACTGAAAGAAGATGCCAAAGTACGTATGGCAAAGGCGATTGAAGCCCTGGGTAGTAATTTCAATAAAATCCGTACCGGTCGCGCGCACCCGAGCTTATTAGACGGCGTGCGAGTATCGTATTACGGTACTGATACCCCGCTGTCGCAGGTTGCCAATATTGGCATCGAAGATGCGCGCACGCTTACCGTTACACCTTGGGAAAAGAATATTGTTCCCGATGTTGAAAAAGCCTTGATGAAGTCAGATCTGGGTTTGAACCCCAGTACCGCTGGCAGCGTGATTCGCATTCCAATGGCAATGCTTACCGAAGAAACCCGTAAAGGTTACATCAAAACCGCACGTGCTGAAGCCGAGAGCGCGCGGGTGTCGATTCGCAGCGCCCGTCGGGATGTGCTTTCTGATATAAAAGACCTCCTAAAAGAAAAAGAAATTAGCGAAGACGATGAGCGTCGCGCGCAGGACGAAGTGCAGAAAATCACCGATCAGTTTATTGCAGAAGTTGATAAGGCACTTGCGGCCAAAGAAACTGATTTGATGGTTATCTAAGCGGCGAAATTCCTTGTCATGGTAGTAAGTACGCGGTCCGCCGCATCCCCAAGTGTTCCGCGTCATGTTGCCATCATTATGGATGGCAACAATCGTTGGGCTAAGCGTCAAGGTCTAAAGTCGTCGGCGGGGCATCGCGCCGGTGTCGAAGTGATTCGGCCACTACTCAAGCTGACTCGCGAACGCGGCGTTGAGATAGTGACCTTGTTCGCTTTTTCCAGCGAAAACTGGCAGCGTCCCACGCTCGAAGTTCAGGCTTTGATGCGCTTGTTTTCCAGTTATTTGGATTCAGAAACCAAACAGCTTCACGCCGACGGTGTGCGCATGCGTTTTATTGGCGAGCGCAGTCAATTTTCGGCTAGTCTGCGCAAACAGATGGACTACAGTGAGCAGCTAACGCGCTTCAATAGTGATACTCAGTTAGTGATTGCGGTCGATTACGGCGGTCAGTGGGATATCGTGAATGCTGCAAAGTCGCTGGCGGAACAAGTGCAGGCAGGAGAATTAACGCCAGCAGACTTTAGTGTTGAGCTGTTTGATAAACAAATGTCGCTTGCTGATGTCGCCAAACCGGATTTGTGTATACGCACAGCCGGCGAGCAGCGCATCAGTAATTTTTTATTGTGGCAGCTGGCCTATAGCGAGCTGTATTTTACCGATTGTTTCTGGCCGGACTTCGACGCTGCCGAGCTGGATCGTGCGCTACATGCCTATGCCCACCGCGACCGCCGTTTCGGCGCTCGCGATAATGAGAATGACGCGGCAGGCACGGAGTAGGGGAGTCAATTTATGCTGAAGCAACGGGTCATCACCGCGGTGGTGATTGTTTTAGTGCTATTTACGGCGTTAGCCTATTTGTCGATGCCAGCCTTGTCTGCGGTATTTGGCCTTGTTGTGCTAATGGCTGCTTGGGAGTGGGCGAATCTAAGTGGTTTTTCTAGTCGCCTTGGTCGCAGTGTGTATGTGGGTTGCTGCGCACTGGTAATTGCGCTGGCTGGGCAACAAACCGCTATATTTGGCGAGCTAAATTTTATCATTTTGCGAGAAATACTCGTGGCCGCCTGTGTGTGGTGGGCTATCGCTCTGCTGTGGGTTAAAGCCTACCCCTTGAGCGCTGGCTTGTGGGGCTCTAAAGCAATGCGCAGCGTGCTGGGCTTGCTGGTGCTGGTTCCAGCTTGGTTGGCGCTGAGCTATTTGCGGAGCTTAAGCGGCGGTGTTTATCTTATTTTAGTGGTTATTGGTCTAGTCGTTGCCGCGGATGTTGGCGCGTATTTTAGCGGCCGCGCCTTTGGTAAGGCTAAGCTAGCGCCTGCGGTGAGCCCTGGAAAATCGTGGGCCGGATTTTGGGGCGGCTTGCTTAGCAGCGTATCCTTAATGGCTGGGCTGTGGGTCGTTTGGCCGGGCGGTATGCCAGTCGGCTTAGTGCCTGTATTGTGCCTTGCGATTGTCACAGCGCTGGCTTCGGTATTAGGTGATTTACTGGAAAGCATGGTTAAACGTCATCGCGGGATTAAAGATAGTGGTAATTTGCTGCCGGGCCACGGCGGTATTATGGATCGAATCGACAGTATTACAGCCGCTGCCCCTGTATTCGCTCTCGGCCTAATCGTAATAGGGTGGGTGTAATGCAGTCGGTTACCGTATTAGGATCGACGGGGTCTATTGGGCTAAGTACGCTCGATGTACTTGCTCGCCACCGCGATCTTTACTCTGTCTATGCTTTAACCGCGAATACCAGTGTCGATGAGCTCTTTGCCCAAATTATTGCGTTTGCTCCAAGATACGCGGTTTTACGGGGCGAGGGTTTGGCTGCCGAGCTTGCTAAGCGCCTAATTGCGGCCGGTAGTGCCACGAAGGTGTTAAGTGGCGAATCGGGCTTGTGTGAGGTTGCCGCCGCCGCCGATATTACCATGGCGGCCATTGTTGGCTCGGCGGGCTTGCTGCCAACACTGGCAGCGGTAGAGGCCGGTAAAAAGGTTTTGCTGGCCAACAAAGAATCACTGGTCATGGCTGGGCGCTTGTTTATGGACGCGGTGGCACGGAGTGGCGCCGTCTTATTACCGATCGACAGCGAACATAATGCGATATTTCAGTGTCTTCCCTTAGCGTGTGACGCGGGTATAAAGGCGCAGGGTGTGCAGCGAATTTTACTCACCGGTTCCGGCGGCCCATTCCGTTCGACGCCACTTGCTGAGCTTGCCACGGTTACGCCAGATCAGGCTTGCGCGCATCCCAATTGGTCGATGGGACGCAAAATTTCGGTTGATTCAGCAACCATGATGAACAAGGGGCTTGAGTTAATCGAGGCCTGTTGGTTGTTTCATACCGATCCCGCCAGTATTGATATTATTATTCACCCGCAGAGTGTTATTCACTCCATGGTTGAATACGTTGATGGCTCAGTGCTGGCGCAGCTGGGTAATCCGGATATGCGTACACCTATAGCTCATGCTTTGGCTTGGCCTGAGCGGATTCACTCCGGGGTATCGAGTCTGGATATTATTAGTCAGGCGCGGCTAGATTTTGAAGCGCCAGACGAAGTGCGTTTTCCTTGTTTGCGTCTCGCTCGAGAAGCAGCAATTCGTGGTGGTACTGCACCAGCGGTATTGAACGCTGCGAATGAAATTGCAGTTGCGGCATTTTTGGAAGGCGAACTCGCGTTTGCTAGTATCGCCAAGCTGATTGCTGAGGTGATGGCAGAACACGTTATTGTTGAACCGCTGTCGCTGGCCGATGTCCAACAAGCCGATGCGTCTGCGAGGGCCTTGGCTGAAGCGATTGTTGCTGGTAAAACATTGGTTTAAGTTCGAATAAAAATGTTAATTGGCCTAGGTTTAGGTTTGCTTTAGGGCTCAAATACAAGGGACGACAGGCGTGCTGGATATTTTGCAAACAATTGTTGTGACCATTGCGACCTTGGCGATATTGGTTGCTGTTCATGAATTTGGTCACTTTTGGGTGGCTCGACGCTGTGGTGTCAAGGTATTGCGTTTTTCGGTGGGCTTTGGTCGGCCGCTCCTGAAATGGACTGACCGCAGCGGCACAGAATACGTGGTGGCCGGGATTCCCTTGGGCGGCTATGTGAAAATGCTGGATGAGCGCGAAGCCCCGGTGCCAGAAGAGCTGCAAAGCCAAGCGTTTAATCGCGCGTCGCCAAAGTCGCGGATTGCCATAGCCGCAGCAGGTCCGCTAGCGAATCTCATTTTGGCGGTGTTTGTATACTGGCTTATATTTTTAAATGGGGTAAGCGGCGTAGCGCCCATCGTTGCCGAAGTTGAAGCGGATTCATTGGCCGCCCGCGCAGGGATTGTTGCTGGGCAGGAGTTTATTGCGGTCGACGGCAAGGCAACGCCAACTTGGGAAGCGTTGCAGATGCAGCTGTTGGAGCGAATTGGTGAAGACGGTGATATTCATTTCTCCCTCAAATACCCCGATTCCGATTTGATATACCAAAGCACCGTGACTTTGAATGGCTGGATGCACGATGTAGACGAGCCTAACCCAGTGCGGGAATTGGGCGTTAGTTTGTATATGCCCACTTTGCTGCCCACGCTCGACCAAGTGATGCCAGGTAGCCCTGCTGAACGCGCTGGAATGCAAACCGGCGATGTGGTTTTGAGTATTGACGGCAATGCCGTTGGCACGTGGAATGAATGGGTTGAGTTTGTTCGCGGCATCCCTGAGCAAACCGTCAAGATTGTTGTTGAGCGGGCTGGTCAGCAGCGCGAATTACAGATTACACCTGAGCGCAAACTGGATGAGGCGAATAAAGCCTACGGTTATGTTGGGGTGAGCGTGGCTATGCCAGAATGGCCTGAAGAGATGCTCCGTAACGTGCAATATGGCGTGTTTGGTGCAGCGACAGCTGCTGTAGATAAAACCTGGCAGATGAGTGTTTTTACATTGACATCCATTAAAAAGATGCTGACGGGCTTGTTATCGCCGAAAAACTTGAGTGGACCGATAACCATTGCTAAAGTGGCGAGCTCCTCAGTGCAGTACGGCTTCTTTTCTTGGCTGACGTTTTTGGCGCTATTGAGTGTTAGTCTTGCCGTACTGAACTTGCTACCAATCCCTGTGCTAGACGGTGGGCATATTGTTTATGCTCTTGTGGAGTGGGTAATTGGTAAGCCGGTAGCAGAGCAAGTACAAGTCTGGGCGAACCAGCTGGGCTTGGTGTTGGTAGTTTTTGTCATGGTATTTGCTTTATATAACGATGTGTTGCGGCTGTAATTTATAGTTTACGCGATGCTTTTTGTCTTACATATTGGCGCTGTTGGTTTAGTTTTAGCAGCCGCCCCGAGCCTTGGTTTTTAGCTGTTGATGAAACGCTTTTTAGCACTTAGTCTTTTTCTGTGGTCGGCGAGTTTTTTCGCCTCGGCCCAAGATTCACTCGCCGTGTCGGATATTCGCGTAGAAGGTTTACAGCGCATATCGTCGGAAACTGTGTTTTCGGCACTGCCGATTAGCGTTGGTGATCGTCTAGATCCTCGCGCCTTGGCTAATGCCTCACGAGCATTATTCAATACTGGTAATTTCGACGACATTCAAATCGGTATCGATGGCGATGTGCTGGTAGTGCGGGTGGTTGAGCGCCCAGCGATCAGTGCGATCAATCTCGAGGGTAACAAAGCCCTTGCTACTGAAGCACTGATGGACGGCTTAAAAAATGCTGGCCTTGCCGAGGGGCAGGTTTTTAAACGCTCTACCCTCGAAACCATGGGCATGGAGTTAACCCGGCAGTACGTATCCCAAGGCCGTTATGATGCGAGTATTGAAACTGATGTGGTGGCTGAACCCCGCAACCGCGTATCGATCAGTATTAATATAGATGAGGGCAGCAATGCGACCATCGAACACATTAATATTGTTGGCAACACCATTTACGACGACGACACCTTACTCGATTTGTTCGAATTGAAAACCGGCGGTTGGTTGTCATTCTTTAGTAGTAGCAATAAATACTCCCGCGAAAAATTAAAGGGAGATCTTGAAAAGCTCAACTCTTATTATCTCGATCGCGGTTACTTATTATTTAATGCCGATTCCGTTCAAGTTGCCATTAGCCCCAACCGCAAGTCGGTTTACATTACTGTCAACGTGGAAGAGGGCGAGAAATACACGGTCAGTGGTGCGGAGTTGTCAGGTGACCTAGTGTTGCCAGAAGAAGATTTGTCGCGCTTTGTCTTGATTCAAAAAGGCCAGGTATTTTCGCAGGCACTGGTAACAAGTACCGAAGAATTCCTAACTAAGCGCCTGGGCAACGAAGGCTATAACTTTGCCAAGGTTCGCGGTATTCCCGAGCGCGATGAAGAAGCGAAAACGGTTGCCCTGAAGTTCTTTATTGATCCCGGTAAGCGTACCTATGTGCGCCGCATAGATTTTGAAGGCAATTCACGGACTTCTGATGAAGTGTTGCGCCGCGAGATGCGTCAGTTTGAAGGCGCACCAGCGTCGGCAGATAAAATAGAATTGTCGCGGGTGCGACTAGAGCGTTTGGGTTATTTCAAAGAAGCCAAAGTCGATACCCTCGAAGTACCCGGTACTGACGACTTAATTGATTTGCGCTATCAGGTTGAAGAACAGAGTTCAGGCAGCCTTGGTGCCAGCGTTGGCTTCTCCCAAGATAGCGGCTTAATGCTGAGCGCAAATATTCAGCAAAACAACTTTTTTGGTACTGGCCAACAGGTTGGCTTTGGCGTGTCACGCAGTGATTTTGCCACCAGCGCTAGCTTTAATTATATGGATCCATACTTCACTGAAGATGGTGTGAGTCGCGGCTTTTCGATGTATTACCGGACCACCGATTACGAAGAGATCAACGTCGCCAGCTATACCACAGATACCTATGGCAGCAGTGTGAACTTCGGTTATCCAATTTCAGAAACCGAACGTTTAGGCTTTGATTTGGGTGTCAATCGTACGTCGATCACTGCTGGCGTGAGTGCGGTAAAAGAAATTAAGACCAGCCCGCGCATACTCGATGTAATTGATAATTACTTTGTTAGTACCAGAGATGTTACCACCGGTAAATATACGGTGGCGGAAGTGCTCGAAAACATCAGCAGCCTTGATCCGAGCGCCTTGACGCCATCAGAAGAAGAGGGCTTTCTTGATAAATACGGCGACGAGTTTGATAACTTTACTGCAGGCATGTCATGGCGCCAGTCCACTCTAAACCGTGGTCTTTTGGCAACCCGTGGTGCGTCCCAATCCCTGTCGGTAGAAGTTGCGGTGCCGGGTTCCGATCTTGAGTACTTCAAGCTGGGTTATGAAGGTCAGCTCTATGTGCCCTTAAGCAGCAGCTTTACTTTCCGGTTCCGCACTCAGCTTGGCTACGGTGATGGCTACGGTAAATTAGATAGCCTGCCGTTCTATGAAAACTTCTATGCCGGTGGCTTTGGCTCGGTGCGTGGTTATAAGAGTAATACGCTTGGGCCACGAAGCTCGACGGCAGATATTTACCGTATTAGCCAAGCGGCTACGGCAATTGATGCCGACGGTAATGCCCGAGCTCTATCAGCGCAGGGGGCTTATGTTTTAGATCCGACGACTGGTTTGCTTGTGGTTGATAGTGCCACTTCTTATAATCGCGACCCTGATCCCTTCGGTGGTAACGTATTGGTAGAAGGTAGTATTGAACTGTTGTTCCCGCTGCCGTTTGTGAAAGACCAGCGCTCGGTGCGCAGTGGCTTCTTCTTTGACGCCGGTAATGTATTCAGCACTAGCTGTAGCTCAACTCAGCTTAACTGTACTACCCCAGGCGTCTCTGATTTACGTTACTCGGCAGGGATCGGCGCAACATGGATTACCGGTTTTGGTCCCTTGACCTTTAGTTTGGGTCGAGCGCTAAATCCAGAAAAGATTGATGATACTGAAATCTTTCAGTTCTCATTGGGTCGTAGTTTCTAATTAATAGTAAAATAACGAGCAGGAGTTTTTCATGAAGTTTTATAAGATAGTTGCCGTTGCTGTAATGGCTCTTTGGGCTTGCGGAGCTGTTGCCGAAGGACGGATTGCGGTATTTGATGTTGAGGCAGCTGTGCTCAATACCGATATGGCGAAAAAGCGTTTAACCGCGATGCGCAATCAGTCTGAATACAAAAAGAATGTATCCGAACTTGAAAGCTTGAAGAAAAACTATGACAAGCTGGTAGAGCAGTTCCAGAAAGATTTTGACATTTTGAGTGTTGAACAGCGCCAGACTACCAAGAACAAAATTGATGCGGCGCGCGCCGATGGCGAGCATTTGGCACGTAAAATTGAGGGTGCAAACCAGCAAGAAGCGCAGTCAATTCTTCAGGAGTTGGGGCCCAAATTGCAGCAAATTCTGCCTCAGCTAGTGAAAGACGAAAACATTGGTTTGTTGTTGCCACGCAAATCGGTACTTCATGCCGATAGCAGCTATGATATCACTGCTAAAGTGGCGGATAAGTTGAACCAAGCTAAGTAATGTCTGGACGAAAAACATTCAGCTTAGCTGAGCTTGCACAGGCCTTGGAACTCGAGTTTCAAGGCGAGGGGGAGACGCGATTGCTTGGCATTGCGCCTCTCGCTACCGCAAATGCCGGTTATCTTAGTTTTTTGTCGAATATCAAGTTTAAAGCCGCGTTGCAGGCAAGCTCTGCCAGCGCGGTGATACTCCACCCTGAAATTGCCGTGAGCTACACTGGAAACTGCTTACTTAGTTTTAAGCCCTATCTCAGTTATGCGCAGGCAAGTGCCTTGTTTGACCCTTTGGAAAAACCCCGCGCCGGTGTGCATCCCAGCGCTGTAGTGGTGGCCGAGGACGTCGACGACTCGGTTGCGATAGGAGCCAACTGTGTTATTGAGCAGGGCGCGCAGATTGGCGCCGGCACAGTGATTGGTCCTGGTGCCGTGGTGGGCGCTAACTCGCGAATTGGAACAAACTGTTTTATTCATGCCAATGTGACGATATACCACGGCGTGAGTATTGCCGATGATGTAATAATACATTCTGGCGTTGTGATAGGTGGCGATGGCTTCGGCTTTGCTCCTAGTTCAAGCGGTTGGCAAAAAATTCATCAACTCGGCGGCGTTCGTATTGGCAATCGCGTTGAAATAGGTGCTAATTCTTGTGTCGATCGCGGTGCCCTTGAGGACACGGTGATTGGCAATGATGTAATTTGTGATGACTACACCATGATCGCCCATAATGTGGTGATTGGTGATGGTACGGCGATGGCTGCGGCTTGTCAGGTAGCCGGTAGTACCGTGATTGGCAGTGGCTGCACATTTGCAGGGAATGTAGGTGTGGTCGGTCATATTACGATAGCCGATCAGGTTCATATTACTGCCAGAACGCTGATTACCAAATCAATTTTGAAACCTGGCTCTTATTCCAGTGGTACCGGAATGATGGAAACGGGGCTTTGGCGGAAAAATGCCGCGCGCTTTGCGAAACTCGACGAATTGTATCGGCGGGTTGTATCCCTAGAACAACAGTTAAAAATTCAAGAGAAGGACGAAGGCTGAGCCATGCTAATGGATATCAATGAAATCAAAGAATATTTGCCCCAACGCTACCCGTTTTTGTTGGTTGATCGGGTGCTCGAGTTAAATTTAGGTGAGTCGATTGTCGCCCTTAAGAATGTGACAGGTAATGAAAATCACTTCAATGGGCACTTTCCAGAACTGCCGATTATGCCCGGCGTATTGATTATTGAAGCGATGGCACAGGCCGCTGGTATTCTTGGGTTTAAGACCCTAAATAAGAAGCCGGCTGAGGGCTCTATTTACATGTTTGCTGGTGTCGATAAGGCGCGTTTTAAGCGTCAGGTGGTACCTGGTGATCAATTGATTCTGAAGGCTCAGTACGTTTCCGATAAAAGTGGCTTGTGGAAATTTGAGTGCCAAGCCTATGTTGATGATAAGTTAGCCGCTTCTGCGACGATATTGTGTATCGATCGGAAGAGTAAGTAACTGTGACTGAGAATATTCACTCGACTGCGATTATTGATCCGCGTGCGATTATCGACCCCAGTGCGGTGATCGGCGCTGGAGTAACAATCGGTCCTTGGACCATGGTTGGCGCCGATGTTGAAATTGGTGAAGGTTGTGAGATTCGCTCCCATGTAGTGCTCATGGGACCGACCAAAATTGGTAAAAATAATCGCATTTTCCAATTTTCAACGGTTGGCGATGACACGCCAGACCTTAAGTATAAAGGCGAAAAAACCGAACTGATTATCGGTGACGATAATGTGATCCGCGAGGGCGTTACCATTCATAGGGGCACGATTCAGGATTGTGGCAAAACGATTATTGGCAATAAAAACTTATTGATGGCCTATGTTCATGTAGGTCACGATTCGGTGATTGGCGATAACTGTATTCTGGTTAACAATGCCTCGCTTGCCGGCCATGTGGTAGTGGGGGATTGGGCAATATTGAGCGGTTATACGCTCGTTCATCAATTTTGCTTGATTGGAGCTCACAGCTTTGCGGGCTTTGGCTGTGGCATTAGTAAAGATGTACCCGCATACGTTACCGTTAGTGGCACGCCTGCTGAAGCGAAAACGATTAACACAGAAGGTCTCAAGCGCCGCGGTTTCAGCGCCGACAGTATCGCGGCTATTCGTCGCGCCTATAAAATTATTTATCGCCAAAACAACACGGTAGATGAAGCTTTAACGGCCTTGGTGCCGTTGATCGCCGAATTTCCCGCAGTGCAGTTAATGGCGGACTCTTTGAAACAATCTCAGCGCGGCATTGTGCGTTAAATCGCGTCTTACAGCCGCGCAAAATGGCAATTCTATGACTGCATTACGAATCGGTATTATCGCTGGAGAAGCCTCTGGCGATATTTTAGGCGCTGATTTAATCCGCGCAATCAAATCGCGCCACCCCAATGCAGAGTTTGAAGGGGTTGGCGGTCCGCTCATGATTGAACAGGGTTGTCGTAGTCTTTGTGAAATGGATCGCTTGTCGGTTATGGGTATCGTAGAACCTCTGAAGCGTTTGCCGGAGTTGCTGCGCTTGCGTCGCTTACTTAAATCGCATTTTTTAAGCTGGCAGCCTGCGATTGTCATTGGCGTTGACTCGCCAGATTTCACCCTGAATATTGAGCGCTACGTGCGTGAGCGCGGAATTAAAACACTGCACTATGTAAGTCCCTCAGTGTGGGCGTGGCGGCAGGGTAGGGTTAAGGGCATAGCTAAGGCGGTGGATCATATGCTGACCTTATTCCCCTTTGAAGCGCGCTTTTATAAAGATCACGGTGTACCTGTGACCTGTGTTGGCCATCCCCTTGCCGACCAAATACCGATGGATGACCAGCGCGGTCTCGCTCGCGCGGAACTCGATGTCGAAGATGGTCATCCGGTGTTGGCCATACTGCCTGGTAGTCGCGGGGGAGAAGTGGCGCAATTAATTAAGCCCTTTCTCGATACCGCACAGTGGCTGCGCCGCGCTCAGCCCAATATAGAATTTTTAATTCCTGCAGCCAATGCCGAGCGCAAAATGCAGATTTTGCAGGCTATTGCGGCCTTCTCCAACGACCTGCCGGTGCGTGTGGTCAGCGGTCAGTCGCGAACTGTGATGGCGGCTGCCGATGTGGTGTTGATGGCATCAGGGACCACAAGTCTTGAGGCCTTGCTTCTGCAACGGCCGATGGTGGTTGCCTACCGATTTGGAAAATGGTCGTATAAATTACTTTCGCGCCTAGTTAAAACACCTTTCTTTTCACTGCCCAATTTATTAGCCCAGCGGGGTTTGGTGCCTGAGGTATTGCAGGATGAAGTGTGCGCAGAAGTGATGGGGCCTTTATTACTGGAACAGCTCAATAATGCCAATCACCGTGAGACCTTGATTAATGAGTTTCAGAACATCCATCGCCAGTTAGCGCAAGGTGCTAGCGAGCGGGCCGCTGATGTGGTGCTTGCCTGTGCTGGAGTGAGCAATGTCTGAGATTGATGATTTATTTGCTGAATTTGATGTGCCGACTCTCACCGCCGGTGTGGATGAAGTAGGGCGTGGCCCACTGTGCGGTGATGTAGTAACAGCGGCAGTTATTCTTGATCCCGCCAATCCGATTGTTGGTTTAAAGGATTCGAAAAAGCTCACCGAGAAGCGTCGCGAGGCGCTGTTTCTTGAAATTCAGGAGAAAGCCCTGAGCTTTTGCATTGCCAGAGCCTCGGTAACTGAAATAGACGAGATCAATATTTTACAAGCGAGCTTACTGGCGATGCACCGCGCAGTGGCTGGTTTGTCGGTGCAGCCTGAATATGTTTTGGTTGATGGTAATAAAGTACCGAAATGGCCTTATCGCGCCGAAGCTGTGGTGAAGGGAGATAGCCGAGTGCCTGCGATCGCGGCAGCGTCAATTCTCGCAAAAGTTACTCGGGATCGGGAGATGATTGAACTGGATAAACAGTACCCTGGTTACGGTATTGCCGGTCACAAAGGTTATCCAACCAAGGTGCATATGGAAGCGCTGCAGCGCCTAGGTGTAACGCCAATTCACCGCCGCAGCTATGCTCCAGTTCGCGCTGCGCTAGAGGCTGAGCAATGATGAATGACAGTTTTGTTCACCTGCGGGTGCACTCCGAATATTCGCTGGTTGATGGTCTAACTCGAGTAAAGGGGCTTACCAAGCGGGTGGCTGAGCTGGGCATGCCTGCGGTGGCGCTCACTGATTTAAATAATTTTTACGCGCTTATTAAATTTCAAAAGTCAGCGATGGGCGCCGGAATAAAGCCTATTTTTGGCTGTGACTTACTGATGCGTGATGACGATGACCCAGATCAAACTTCGGTCATTTGTCTTTTGGTGCAAAATGAAAAAGGCTATCGCAATCTTACCGAGCTGATATCCCGTGCCTATCAAGATGGCCAGTATTTAGGTAAAGCCTACGCCTATCGCAGTTGGGTCGAACAGGCCAGTGAAGGTTTAATTGCCTTGTCTGGTGGGCGCGAGGGCGATGTCGGTCAGGCCTTACTTAGTGGTAAGGCGGACAATGCCCAGCAGAGTTTGTCGCGGTGGTTAGCGGTATTTCCAGACCGCTTTTATCTGGAATTACAGCGCACCGGTCGTCAAAACGAAGACGATTATCTGCACGCCGCCGTCGAGTTAGCCGAGCGTAATGACTGCCCTGTGGTTGCCACCAATGATGTGCGCTTCCTTGATGCTGATGAATTTGAAGCTCACGATGCGCGGGTTTGTATCAGGGATGGTCGAGTTCTGGATGACCCTCGTCGGCCGCGGAGTTATAGCGATCAGCAATTCTTGCGCAGCCCAGAGGAGATGGCCGAGCTATTTGCCGACATTCCAGAGGCGCTACAAAACAGCGTGGAAATTGCCAAACGCTGCAATCTCACTATTAAACTGGGTACTTATTATTTGCCGGAGTACCCGATTCCGGAAGGGCAGACCCAGGAGACATTTTTTCGTCAGCTCTGCCACGATGGCCTCGATGCACGCTTAGACTTTCTATTCGATCGCAATTCACCGGATTTTGAGGCTTATCAAACGGAATATCGTGAGCGCCTAGAATTTGAGCTCAATGTTATTTTGCAGATGGGTTTTCCTGGTTACTTTTTGATCGTAATGGACTTTATTCAGTGGGCCAAGGATCACGATATTCCGGTTGGTCCTGGTCGAGGTTCAGGTGCCGGTTCGCTGGTTGCTTACGCGCTTAAAATTACCGATCTTGATCCCATTCAATACGATTTGCTGTTCGAGCGATTCTTGAATCCCGAGCGGGTATCGATGCCGGATTTTGACGTCGACTTTTGTATGGAAGGTCGAGATCGGGTTATTAATTACGTGGCCGACAATTATGGTCGCGACGCGGTAAGCCAGATTATTACCTTTGGCACCATGGCGGCTAAGGCGGTAGTGCGCGACGTGGCGCGAGTGCAGGGCAAGGCCTATGGTCTAGCCGATAAGCTGTCGAAAATGATTCCCTTTGAAGTGGGTATCACTCTAGCGAAAGCCTATGAGCAGGAAGAAGTGCTTCGCGAGTTTTTAGGCGCAGATGAACAAGCCCAAGAAATTTGGGATATGGCCACCCAGTTAGAGGGCGTGGTGCGCGGAGTGGGTAAGCACGCGGGCGGTGTGGTTATCGCACCCTCTAAACTGACCGATTTTGCGCCGCTGTACTGCGACGATGCGGGCGGCGGACTGGTTACGCAGTTTGATAAAAGTGATGTTGAAGAAGCGGGCTTGGTTAAGTTTGACTTCTTGGGGCTGCGTACTCTCACCATCATTCATTGGGCATTAAAAATTGTAAATGCTCAGCGCGCCAAGCTCGGTGAAGAAGCCCTCGATATCATGTCGATTCCGCTCCAGGATCGGCCAACATTTGAGATGTTAAAGCGCGCCGAAACCACCGCGGTATTCCAGTTGGAATCTCGCGGTATGAAGGATTTGATCAAGCGTCTGCTGCCCGACTGCTTTGAAGATATTATCGCACTGGTGGCTTTGTTTCGGCCTGGTCCGTTGCAGTCAGGTATGGTTGATGACTTCATCAACCGTAAGCACGGCCGTGCCGAGCTAGCTTATCCCCATCCTCAGTACCAACACGAATGTTTGAAGCCCGTACTTGAGCCGACTTACGGCATTATTCTGTATCAGGAACAGGTTATGCAGATCGCCCAGGTGATGGGCGGTGTTAGTTTGGGTGGCGCTGACTTATTGCGGCGAGCAATGGGTAAGAAAAATGCTGCAGAAATGGATAAGCAGCGGAGCTTGTTTCAGAACGGTGCTGTAGAAAAGGGTTTCTCCGAAGAGCTGGCGTCGAATATTTTTGACTTGATGGAAAAATTCGCCGGCTATGGTTTTAACAAATCCCACTCTGCTGCTTACGCCTTGGTTTCTTACCAAACCGCGTGGCTGAAAACCCATTATCCCGCACCGTTTATGGCGGCGGTAATGAGCTCGGAATTGGACAATACCGACAAGATCGTTATCTTCATTGAAGAATGTCGGGAAATGAAACTGGACTATAAGTTGCCTTCGGTAAACGAAGGTGAATATATGTTCACGGTTAATGATCGCGGCCAGATTGTGTATGGCTTGGGCGCAATAAAAGGTTTGGGTGAGGGGCCGGTAGAAAATATTATTGCCGCGCGCAATAGCGGTGGCCCCTTTAAAAATCTTTTCGAATTCTGTGAGCGCACCGACCCCCGTAAAGTAAATAAGCGCGCAATTGAAGCATTGATTCGCTCTGGCGCTTTTGATGATCTCGGTGAGGATCGCGCAGTGCTTATGGCGGCCATGCCCGATGCGGTGCAAGCGGCAGAGCAGGCCGCGAAAAATGTCGAAAGCGGCATGATGGATTTGTTCGGCGGCAGCCTTGCTCTTGAAGACGAAGACGTCTATGCGAGCTTTAAGGATGTAAGGCGCTGGACCACCAAAGAGCGCTTGCTCGGCGAGAAAGAAACCCTCGGTCTCTATGTTACCGGTCATCCGATAGATGATTACGAGGCTGAGTTGCGGCGCTTTGTGCCGCGCAAGATAGTCGATCTCAACCCAGAAAAACATCCCCAGACGATTGCGGGCTTGGTGATGAGCATGCGCACTATGAAAAACAAGCGCGGCGACACCATGGCCTTTGTTTTGCTCGATGATCGCAGCGCGCGGATCGAAGTGGCTTTATTTAGTGATGCCTATGATTCCTGCCGTGAAAAGCTGATAAAAGACACCGTGATTGTGGTAGAAGGGGTGTGCAGCAACGACGAATATAGCGGCGGCAAAAAAATGCGTGTCAAAGCCGTGCGCAGTATTGCCGAAGCACGCGATCAACACGCGCGGGAATTACAGGTGTCGATGTCGGCCGAGAAAGTTGATGATGAGGCGATTGCGCGCTTAAAAGGCGCTTTAACTGTTGCAAAGGGTGGCCGTTGTCCGGTGGTGATTAATTATCAGCGCGCGGAAGGACGGGGGCAGATTCGCCTAGGTGACAATTGGCGGATCCTGCCAAATGATGAATTATTACTGCGATTAAGTGAAGAGTGTGGCGCAAATAACGTGGTCATCAATTATGATTAACGTATAATCAGTTCCATGAATAGGTCTATTCATCTGCTAGTGATGTAGGCTTCACTGACGACGACAAGTGACAAAAGAGAACAATGAATCCCAACTATCTTGATTTTGAACAACCCATTGCGGAGCTGGAAGCCAAGATTGAAGAGCTACAGCTGGTCGGCAGCGATAATGATCTGAATATTAGTGAGGAAATCACTAAACTTCGGGAAAAAAGCAGTAAGTTGACCGAAAAGATTTTTTCTAATCTAACCCCGTGGAATGTCGTGAAAATTGCCCGACACCCCATGCGTCCTTACGCGCTGGATTATATTCGCCGGATTTTTACCGATTTTGACGAGCTGCACGGCGACCGTCATTTTGGTGATGACCCCGCAATAGTTGGTGGTATCGGCAAAATCAACGGTATGCCAGTAATGGTGATTGGCCAGGAAAAAGGCCGCGGCGTTACCGAGAAGGTAAAGCGTAATTTTGGTATGCCTAAGCCAGAGGGCTATCGCAAGGCTTTGCGCCTAATGGAGTTGGCTGAGCGCTATAAATTGCCGATTGTGACCTTGATTGACACCCCAGGGGCCTACCCTGGAATCGACAGTGAAGAGCGTGGTATCAGTGAGGCTATCGCCCAGAACTTGGCGGTAATGTCGCGTCTGAAAACCCCAATAGTGTGTATCGTTATTGGTGAAGGCAGCTCTGGTGGTGCCTTAGGTATTGGTGTGGGCGATCATATTGCCATGCTGCAATACTCAACTTACTTCGTTATCTCCCCAGAAGGCTGCGCCAATATTATTTGGAAGAGCACTGAGTTTGCGCCCGATGCTGCTGAGGCAATGGGTCTGACCTCAACAATTCTCGAAGAGCTGGGTATTGTTGATGCCACGATCCCTGAGCCCCAAGGTGGTGCCCATCGCGATATCGACAGCAGTGCCGAGCGCGTGCGCGAGCATCTCCTTGCGCAGATCAAGCGTCTGCAAGCCCTGCCTGAAAAAGAGTTGTTAGAGATCCGCTATGATCGCCTGATGTCCTACGGCACCAGCTGATTAAGGCTGCGACGTGGTGAGGGGCGTGGAGTCGGCAATGGCGGAGCTGCTGCCTCTCATCACAAAATCACTCGCGCCGTATTTAGATCGGCGGGTTTGGTGGCTGGCTTTTAGCGGCGGCCTAGATTCTCAAGTATTACTGCATTTAGTTTGGCGTTTACGTGAAGATGCACGCTCCAGCAACACCCCCTTTCCGGAAATTCGCGCAATTCATGTTAATCATCAATTACAGGCGGCTTCGGCAGCTTGGGCAGTGCAGTGTGAGCAGCAATGTGCTGTTTACCATATTCCGTTTACTTTAAAAGTCGTAACTGTATCGGGGCGCCGCCGCGGAGTTGAGGATTTGGCGCGGGACGCCCGCTACCGAGAGTTTGAGACAGCTTTAGATAGCGGTGATTTGCTGCTTTTGGCTCATCATCTCGATGATCAAGCTGAAACGCTATTACTACGCCTTCTGCGTGGTGCGGGGGTGAATGGCTTGGCGGCAATGCCAGCGAGTCGCGCGCTGGGGGCGGGCGAGTTATGTCGGCCGCTGCTGGCGACGCCGCGCGCTGCGCTAGAGGCCTATGCTGCGGCCCAGCAGCTAACCTGGCTAGATGATCCCAGTAATTTCGATACTCACTATCGGCGTAATTTCTTGCGCCAGCGAGTGCTGCCGCTGTTTGCACAACACTGGCCAGATTATCGTCAGAGTTTTGGTCGCGCCGCTGCATTGCAAGCCGAGGCGGCGCAATTATTACATGGCTATATCAATCAAGACTTAGCGGGCATGTGTGCAGATGATGGTTCGCTAGATTTACGGGCGTTGGCGCTACTGCCGGATATTCGTCAGCGTGCGATACTTCGCCAGTTCATTATAAATCGTAGCGAATTGGCGCTGTCGTCGGCCCAGCTTGAGACTATTGCCGCTCAATTTCTTCAATCTAGCGCTGATCGTCAGCCCGCATTTCGGCTGGCTGCTGGCGTTTTGTTGCGGGCTTATAATCAGCATTTATTTTGTGAAACGGCTGTGGCCGAAACGTCGAGTCCGCTGCCCAGCGAATTGGCGTGGGACCTTAATAGCGAGCTTCTAATTCCCGGTGTTGGTCGTTTAGTCGCTACGCGAGGGGGTGTTTTTGTACCGACGGAACCCGTGTTAATTAGATTTCGGCAGGGCGGTGAGCGCTGCCGCTTGGCTGGTCACGCCCATCACCGACCACTTAAAAAGCTTCTGCAAGAGTGGCGCTTGCCGCCATGGCAGCGTGAGGTGCTACCGCTAATCTATTGTGGGGGCGAACTGGCGGCGGTTGCCGATTTGGCTGTTTGTGATGGTTTTAGTGCAGCAGTTGGTGAGGAGGGTTGGAAGATCCGGTGGGTGCCGGAAGCACTGACCTAATCGTTTGGGTCTGCTAGAATGCGCAGCTCGTAAAAAGAGCGCCAGCCATGACTACAGTAGAACAATCTCCCGCTAACTCTCAGGATAATCCCTTAGATAATATCCGCATTGTGCTCGTAAATACCTCGCACCCAGGTAACATTGGTGCGGTAGCCCGCGCTATGAAGAATATGTGCCTGAGCCAGCTTTATTTAGTTGAACCGAAAAAATACCCGCATGATGAGGCGACTTGGCGTGCCGCGAGTGCCGACGATGTGCTTAATTCGGCGATAGTTTGTGGCACATTGGATGAGGCTATTGCCGATTGTCAGTTAGTGATTGGCACCAGTGCCAGAGAGCGCACCGTACCTTGGCCCTTGCTGGATCCGCGCCACTGCATGGAGCGCGGCTACGCCGAGGCGGCGGCTGGTCACAAAATTGCCCTGGTGTTTGGTCGTGAAGATCGTGGCTTGACGAATGAGGAGTTGCAGCGCTGCAATCTACACGTTCATATTCCTGCCAATCCAGAGTATAGCTCACTGAATATTGCCATGGCAGTGCAGGTTTTGGCTTACGAGGTGCGGATGCAGCATCTCAGTGGTGAGCTCAATAATAATGATATGGCGGACTGGGATGTGCCGGTTGCTGGCGCTCAAGATCTAGAACGCTATTTGGTTCATCTTGAGGAAACTCTGCGCGATATCAAATTTTTGCGTCCCGAGGCACCCAAAAAATTAATGACCCGCCTGCGCCGTCTCTATCAGCGCACTCGACTCGATGAGATGGAAGTTAATATTCTGCGGGGCATTCTCACCTCGACCCAATACTGGGTGCGTAAAGCCAAAGCGGAAGAAATAGTTGATGTGGGTAGTGTTGCTGAGCCAAATAGTGGTGTTGATGGGGCGGAGTGATTATAATCCTCGCTTCCCACCGATTTAAGTCCTACTAAACTCCTTGGTTATATAGTTGACCAGTTTGCTTGGTTATTGCATAATTGCACCGTAGATTAAACGGGTATGGCTATGCGATTGACGACAAAAGGACGTTATGCCGTAACAGCAATGCTGGATTTGGCGCTGTACGGCGACCGCGGTCCGATAAGCTTGGCAGACGTGTCTAGCCGGCAGGATATATCACTGTCCTATCTAGAGCAGTTGTTTGCTAAGTTGCGACGCAAAGAACTGGTTTCCAGTAGTCGTGGGCCAGGTGGTGGTTACCGCCTGAGTCGCCCCAGTGAAGAAATATTCGTCGCCGATATTATTGATGCGGTAGACGAGCGGGTAGATGCCACTGGCTGCGCTGGCAGTAGTGACTGCCAGGATGGCCACACCTGCTTAACCCATAATTTGTGGACTGATTTAAGTGATCAGATCCACCATTTTTTAAGTGACATTAGTCTCGCCAGCTTAGTTGAGCGGCGCGACGTGCAATCAGTTTCGGCGCGTCAGTTACAAAAGGCGCGCAATGCGCAGTCAATTATTCTGACTGCGGTAGATTAGTCATTCGCTTGGTGCCGCTGGTAGCCGCATCAAGGTTTTGGAGAAGTGTATGCAATTGCCGATTTATTTAGATTACTCTGCAACCACACCGGTTGATCCTCGTGTGGCTGAGCAGATGATGGCTTGTTTGACCACGACCGGTACCTTTGGTAACCCGGCGTCACGCTCGCATATGTTTGGTTGGAAGGCGGAAGAAGCCGTTGAGAACGCCCGTCGCCAAGTGGCTGACCTGCTCAATGCTGATCCGCGTGAAATTGTTTGGACTTCCGGTGCTACCGAGTCAAACAACCTTGCGATCAAAGGTGCTGCGCACTTTTACAGCAAAAAAGGTAAGCACATTATTACCTCCAAAATCGAGCATAAAGCGGTGCTTGATACCTGTCGCCAATTAGAGCGCGAAGGTTTTGAAGTTACTTATTTAGACCCAACCGAAAAAGGTTTGATTACCGCTGAGGCGATTTCTGCTGCGCTGCGTGATGACACAGTTTTGGTCAGCATAATGCACGCCAACAATGAAATTGGCACCATTAATGATGTCGCAGCGATTGGCGAAGTATGTCGCGCAAACGGCGTGGTGTTTCATGTTGATGCGGCGCAAACCGCGGGTAAAGTCGTTATCGATATGGCGACGATGAAAATTGACTTGCTGTCGATGTCTGCCCATAAAATGTACGGTCCCAAGGGTATTGGCGCTTTGTATGTAAGCCGTAAGCCCCGCATCCGTTTGGAGGCGCAAATGCATGGTGGTGGTCACGAGCGCGGTATGCGTTCGGGTACGCTGCCAACCCACCAAATTGTGGGCATGGGCGCGGCCTGTGAGCTTGGCCGTTTAGAAATGGCTCAAGATGCAGAGCATGCCTTGGCCTTGCGCAACCAGTTTTGGAATGGCCTGAAAGACATGGAGCAGGTTTTTGTAAACGGTGACTTTGAGCAGCGTTTGCCTGGTAATTTGAATGTCAGTTTGGCTTTTGTTGAAGGTGAGTCGCTGATTATGTCGCTGAAAGATCTGGCGGTTTCGTCTGGCTCTGCTTGTACCTCGGCGAGCTTAGAGCCGTCTTATGTGTTGCGGGCGCTGGGTTTGAATGACGAGTTGGCGCACAGCTCACTGCGTTTCTCTTTTGGCCGTTTTACTACGGCAGAAGAAGTTGACTACGCGATTAAACAGGTGCGCGCAGCAGTTGAAAAATTACGGGAATTGTCGCCTTTGTGGGATATGTATCAAGATGGCGTCGATTTAGACAGTATTGTATGGGCAGCTCACTAAGCGGCTAAGATTGAGAGGACGATATTATGGCTTATAGCGAAAAAGTACTCGATCACTACGAGAATCCACGCAATGTCGGTAAGTTTGACGATAGCGCTGATGAAATTGGCACCGGCATGGTCGGTGCGCCGGCCTGCGGTGACGTTATGCGTCTGCAGATCAAGGTGAATGAGCAGGGCGTTATAGAAGATGCCAAGTTTAAGACCTATGGTTGCGGCTCGGCGATTGCGTCTAGCTCATTGTTAACCGAGTGGGTTAAGGGCAAGACCCTTGACGAAGCGGCGCAGATTAAAAACACCGAAATCGCTCAAGAGTTAGCGCTGCCGCCAGTGAAAATTCACTGTTCAGTGTTGGCCGAAGATGCGATCAAGGCCGCGGTTGCTGACTACCGTCAGAAACGAACCGTATCCTGAATTGATCGCTCGCATTAGATATTAGGGGAGAGTGCATGCCAGTTACAGTAAGCAGTGCAGCAGCTAGTCACATTAAAAAGCAAATGCTTGGTCGTGGCCGAGGTTTGGGGATTCGCGTAGGTGTGCGGACTTCAGGCTGTTCCGGTATGGCTTATGTGTTGGAGTTTGTTGACGAGCCCCAAGCCGAAGATCAGGTCTTTGAAAAAGATGGCGCTGCGGTGTATATCGACCCTAAAAGCATGGTTTATTTAGACGGCACTGAACTGGACTTTGTTAAGGAGGGTCTTAATGAGGGCCTGAAATTTAACAACCCCAATGTGTCGGCTGAGTGCGGCTGCGGTGAGAGCTTCACTGTCTAGCGGCATTGCCGGCTGGCCAAAACCTATGTCTGTATTTAATCCCCAAGAAAATTACTTTGCGCTGTTGGGCGTCCCTCAGGCTTATGAAATTGAGGTGCCTGCCTTGACGAGCAGCTATCGCGCGCTGCAGCGCGAGGCGCATCCCGATCGTTTTGCCAATGGCTCTGAGCGCGATTTACGCTTGGCAGTGCAGCAGTCCTCGTTCATCAATGAAGCTTATGAAACCTTGGTGTCGCCAACGCGACGGGCTGCCTATTTGCTGAAATTGGCCGGGGTGAATAGCGATATGTCATCCACCACGTTTCAAGACCCTGAGTTTCTTATGCAGCAAATGCAGCTGCGCGAGGAATTATCGGAATTACAGGATGCCAAGGACCCAGAGCAGGCGCTAGACGCGTTTTATCGGGATTTAGACGGCGCCGCGAATAGTCAGAAAAGTACTTTTTCACAAGCCTACAATCAACAGCAGTTCGACTCAGCACTGGCCGCTTACGCCAAGCTTCAGTTTTTAGAAAAGCTGCGCAGTGAAGCTGAACTGAAAGAGAGCGAATTGCTCGACTACTGATAAAAGGCGTGTAAAACGCCGGGAGTTCAGAAACCCCTTATGGCCTTGATGCAAATTTCAGAACCTGGACAAACCCCCGAGCCGCATCAGCGTAAGCTGGCGGTGGGCATTGATCTGGGCACCACCAATTCGCTGGTTGCCAGCGTGCGCAATGGCAACGCTGATACTCTGGCGGACCTTAGCGGGGAGCATTTACTGCCGTCAGCGGTGTATTACTCCGAAACCGGCGAAACCGTAGTGGGCGTTTCGGCTTTAGCTGGTGCTAGTACTGATCCCCGCAATACCTTGTTGTCAGTTAAGCGTTTCATGGGCCGCTCTTTCGCAGATTGTTCCGCGGCGGCCGGGGCAAAAATGTTGCCCTATGAGTTGCTGGATCAAGGCCAAGATATGGTCAAGATTCGCACTCGTGCTGGCGATATTTCGCCAGTGCAGGTATCAGCAGAGATCTTAAAAAGTCTCGCCAGCCGTGCAGAAGAAACCTTAGGCGGCGAGCTGACTGGTGCGGTGATTACCGTGCCCGCTTATTTTGACGACGCCCAGCGCCAAGCTACCAAAGATGCGGCCAAAATTGCCGGTATTAATGTGCTGCGCTTGCTCAATGAGCCAACGGCAGCTGCAGTGGCCTATGGCCTAGATCAGCAAGATGAAATGGCTATCGCCGTTTTTGATTTGGGCGGCGGCACCTTCGATATTTCGGTGTTGCAGCTCACCAAGGGTGTATTTGAAGTGCTGTCCACTGGCGGTGATTCAGCCTTGGGTGGCGATGATTTTGATCACGCTATTGCCGATTGGTTTGTTGCTGAAACGGGTTTACAAGATTTGGATGTGTTCCAGCAGCGCAGCTTGTTGACTGCTGCGCGCAAGGCCAAAGAAGCCTTAAGCGACCTTGATGCGGTTGACTTGGTACTGGGCGAATTGCACCAAAGCCTGAGTCGTGAACAGTTTAATACACTGGTTGACCCCTTGATCGACACTGCAATCCGCGCCTGTAAGCGCGCCCTGCGCGATGCCAAATTGCGCAGTGAAGACATTGCCAATGTGGTGATGGTTGGGGGTTCCACTCGGGTGCCCCGTGTGCGCGAGCGAGTGGCGCAGTGGTTTGGTCGCGAGCCCTTGGTTGATCTCGATCCGGATAGGGTTGTCGCCTTGGGCGCGGCCCAGCAAGCCGATCAATTAGTTGGTAATCGCAGCGGCGACGAAATGTTGTTGCTCGACGTAATACCGCTGTCTTTGGGTATTGAGACCATGGGCGGCTTGACCGAGAAGGTGATTCATCGTAACACCACCATTCCCGTGGCGATGGCGCAGGAATTTACCACCTTTAAAGATGGTCAAACCGCGATGGCCATTCATGTGGTGCAAGGCGAGCGTGAGCTAGTTGAAGATTGCCGCTCACTGGCGCGCTTTGAATTGCAGGGTATTCCGCCGATGGTCGCGGGCGCAGCGCGTATTAAAGTGAAGTTTCAGGTTGATGCCGACGGTTTGTTGCAGGTATTTGCCACTGAAGAGAGCACTGGGGTCGAGAGTCATATTGCGGTTAAGCCTGCCTATGGTTTGAATGACACTGATATTGCTGACATGCTCAAATCTTCTTGGGAAGCGGCGGTGCAAGATAAGGACGCCCGCGCACTGCGTGAACAGCAAATAGAGGCGGACTCTTTATTGCAAGCTTTGTCGGCGGCCTTGTTGCAAGACGGCGAAGCGATGCTCAGTGAAGTCGAGCAAAAGGATTTGTTAGCTAAAATGGAAGTGCTGCACCATGAGCGTGAGCAGGGCACAGTGGCCAGTATTGCCAAGCATATTGAAATCGTCGGTGCAGCCAGCGAGCTGTTCGCCGAACGGCGCATGGATGCCAGTATTAACCAAGCACTCGCCGGCCGGCGAGTAGACGAATTGTAAGGAAGCCACGATGCCACGCATCATTGTATTGCCAAACGAAGCGCTTTGTCCTGAAGGTGATGTGCTTGAGGCCGCTAGCGGCGAAACCATTTGCGACGTTATGCTCGCCAATGGTATCCATATTGAGCATGCCTGCGAGAAATCCTGCGCCTGTACAACCTGTCATGTCATTGTTCGTGAGGGCATAGACTCGCTGGATGAGGCTGATGAGCTTGAAGAGGATATGCTGGATAAGGCCTGGGGTTTAGAGCCAGATTCGCGCCTTAGCTGTCAGGCGGTGGTCAGTGATCGCGACTTAGTGGTCGAAATTCCCCGCTACACTATTAATATGGTGTCTGAACAACATTAATGGCCCGCAGGGCATAGGCTTAAAGAGAGGCTGGGTATGGGGCTGAAATGGACAGATGTGCTGGATATTGGGATTGAGTTGGCGGAGAAGTTCCCCGATGTTGATCCAACTTACGTTAATTTCGTCGATTTGCGGCAGTGGGTGATTGAACTGGACGATTTCGACGATGACCCAAAACGCAGCGGTGAGAAGGTGCTGGAAGCGATTCAATCCGCATGGCTCGACGAGCAGGACTGAATTATCCGTCAGCAGCCGGGGCTAATTCTGGTAGAAAAACTATTCTGGGTCGAAACCCATACTATATCCTGCTGTCTGAGCCTCACTCGCGTACCTATTTGACTCTAATACGCGTATAATTCGACGATTTTTCGCGCTGGGCAACTTTGCCCGTTGTTATTGTTTTACTTTTTTGGAGAAAGACCGATGGGCGTTCAACGTACCCTTTCCATTGCCAAGCCTGATGCTGTTAGCAAAAACGTTATTGGTGAAATTTACAGCCGTTTTGAAAAAGCCGGTTTAAGCATTGTTGCCGCTAAAATGCTGCGTTTGAGCCGCGAACAGGCTGAAGGCTTTTACGCTGAGCACAAGGGCCGTCCTTTCTTTCCAGCGCTGATCGACTTTATGACCTCTGGTCCTGTCACTGTGCAGGTTTTAGAAGGCGAAGGCGCGGTACTGAAAAATCGTGATCTGATGGGCGCTACCAACCCAAAAGAAGCAGCGGCTGGTACTATTCGCGCTGATTTCGCTGAATCAATCGATGCTAATGCGGTACACGGTTCAGATTCAGAAGAATCTGCTGCGCGTGAAATTGCGTTCTTTTTCGCTACCAGTGAGCTGTGTGACCGCGTTTAAGCACGTCCACACTCATTGCAGGGCACGATCATGGCAACAGAAAATCAAACCGAAATCACCGAGCTTGTAGCGCAGCCCCGAGTGAATTTACTCGGGATGTCTCGCAAGAATATGGAGGCTTACCTCAGCTCTATTGGTGAAAAGCCATTTCGTGCCCAGCAGATCCTCAAGTGGATACATCACTCGGGGATCGATAATTTTGATGAAATGACCAATCTCGGCAAACCCTTGCGGGCCAAGCTCCAGGAGCTTGCCGAGATTCGTCCCCCGACCGTAGTAAAACAGCTCGACTCCATCGACGGCACCCGCAAATGGGCGGTAGAAGTGGGTGGTAATAACCTCGTTGAGACTGTATTAATTCCCGATGGTCAGCGCGGTACCCTATGCGTGTCCTCGCAAGTGGGTTGCAGCCTCGATTGCAGTTTTTGTGCAACGGGCAAACAGGGTTTTATGCGTGACCTTACCGCCTCAGAAATAATAGGTCAGGTATGGTTGGCGATTAAGTCTTACGACGGTTTCA
Source organism: Zhongshania guokunii (assembly GCF_040892635.1). Classification (NCBI taxonomy): domain Bacteria; kingdom Pseudomonadati; phylum Pseudomonadota; class Gammaproteobacteria; order Cellvibrionales; family Spongiibacteraceae; genus Zhongshania; species Zhongshania guokunii. Next base: position 242,753 of record NZ_JBFRYA010000001.1, read on the forward strand.
ACAACGGCAATAAGCGTATTGTGACCAATGTGGTCATGATGGGCATGGGCGAGCCACTGCTGAATTTTGACAATGTGGTGGAGGCCATGAGCCTCATGCTCGACGATTTTGGATACGGTTTGTCTAAGCGCAGAGTCACCCTGAGTACCTCGGGAGTTGTGCCCATGCTAGATAAGCTTGGTGATGTATCCACGGTATCCCTTGCTATTTCGCTACACGCACCTAATGATGAATTGCGCAGTCAGCTGGTGCCTATTAACAAAAAATACCCTATTGCCGAATTGCTGGCCGCCAGTAAGCGCTATATTGCCAAGCAAGAAGATACTCATCGTGTTGTAACTATTGAGTACACTTTGATCGCAGGGGTTAACGACAGTGTAGAGCACGCCAAAGAATTGGCTGAGGTATTGCGGGACCTGCCTTGTAAAGTAAATTTAATTCCCTTTAACCCGTTTTCGCTGTCGAATTATAAACGGCCAAGCAATAACGCGGTAAATCGCTTCTGGCTAGTGATGACTGAGGCAGGTTATGTAACGACCGTGCGCACGCCGCGCGGTGACGATATCGACGCCGCTTGCGGCCAATTAGCTGGTCAGGTTCAAGATCGTACCAAACGCAGTGAGCGTCATCGCCAAAAGGCAGAGCTAGCGCAGCCGATTCGCCTAGTTTAATTTTTAAGGGAGCGTACTGCATGTCGTGGTTAAGAAAAAAAGGCATCACCGTATTAGCCCGAGTTACGCTAGCGGCGCTGACACTGGTCGTACTACAAGCTTGTGTTACCACCCAAGATGGCGGTTTTGCGTCAAAAAAAGATGAGCAGAAGGCCTTCGATACCTCACTGCAATTAGCGCGCAACTACATCTCGCAGGGTAATTGGGCCCAGGCCAAGCGCCATCTGCAGTACGTAGAAGAAAAAGATAAGAACAACCCAGAAACATTGGAAGCACTGGCGTTGGTATTTCAAAATACCGGTGAGCTGGAAATGGCTGAAAAATATTATCAGCGCTCAATTGCTATGGCGCCTAAGGTGTCGCGGGTTAGAAACAATTACGCAGCGTTTCTCTATGCGCGCGGACGCTACGCGGAAGCAGCGAGTCAGCTAGAAGTAGTGGTGCAGGAATTACTGTACGAAAAGCGAGTTGAGGCATTTGTTAATCTCGGTCGCTGCTATATGCAATTAAATGAATTGCCCAAAGCAGAGGAAGCCTTTAAGCGCGCTTTCCTCATGCAGGGTGATGATGCCAATGTGTTAATGTCTTTGGCTGAAGTGTATTTTCGGATGGAACGATTTGCCGAAGCTCAGCGCTATTACGATGCTTTTCGTAGTAAAAACCCTAATCAATCTGCCAGCGCATTGTGGTTAGGAATTCGCTTGGCCGATAAATTCGATGACAAGAATACCCATGCTAGCTTTGCGTTGGCACTGAAGAATTTATATCCTAAATCGGAAGAGTATCTTCTGTATAAAGCCTATATAGAGCAAGGTCGTTAAGGACATATTCATGCCGGGAAATCAGCAATACTACCCGGGGCCACCGGGTTCAGTTCTATACGATGCACGCATTAGTGCAGGTAAAACGGTGCTTGAAACTGCCGAAGCGCTGAATTTACTAAACAGCTACGTTGAAGCGCTTGAGAATAATGATTACTCACGCTTTAACTCACCGCTCTTTGCGCGGGGATATATTAAGAGTTACGCCCGTTATATGGGCTTAGACGAAGTGCCGTTGCTCAAAGACTGCGACAGAATTTGCCGCCGTGAAGAAGAGAGCAAAGAGCAAAAACCTGCTCGGCTTCAGAGCCAAGCGCGAGCGCCGGGCAATGCAGGGTTGATTTCAGCTTTACTGCTGACGTTGTTTATTTGGTGTCTCTCGGTGTGGATTTATGGCGGCACCCCTGAGCCCGAATTGTCGGTTACGGTATTGCCAGAGCGTATGGCGCCATTAACGTCAATTCACAGCGAACCCTCTTTAGGTGAGGTTTTGCTAGGTGGCGACAGTGATACCGCAAAAGCGGAAGACAAAATTCAGCCAGTTGACGGCGACGGTAAATTAGCTGCGCTGGAATTTGAATTTAGCGAGTCGGTATGGGTGGAATTGCGCGACGTGCAGAATCAGCTGGTGCTTAGTGGCGTGCAAGAAAAAGGCGAGAAACTGGATCTTCAAGTGCAGGGTCCAGTCACGATTAGCATGGCGTATTGGCCAGCAGTTGTCAGCCGTTACAATGGTAGGAAAGTAGAGTTGAACGCTTTGGTAAATAGTAACGCAGTACGTGTACAGGTAGGTGAATTATGAAAATGGCCTCTCCGATAAAGCGTCGAGTATCTCGGCAAATTCATATCGGTAACGTCGCCGTGGGTGGTGATGCGCCGATTTCTGTGCAGAGTATGACCAATACCGAAACCTGTGATGTTGCTGCCACCGTTGCTCAAATTAAACGCTTAGAAGCAGCCTGTGCTGATATTGTTCGGGTTTCTGTGCCGAGTATGGAAGCGGCGGAAGCGTTTCGCGAAATACGCAAGCAAGTGTCGGTGCCGCTAGTAGCCGATATTCATTTCGACCATAAAATTGCGATTAAGGTTGCCGAATACGGCGTGGATTGTCTGCGTATTAACCCAGGTAATATCGGCCGCGAAGATCGAGTGCGCGCCGTTATCGACGCCGCCAAATACCACAATATTCCGCTTCGCATCGGCGTCAATGCTGGTTCTTTAGAAAAGGAACTACAGCGTAAATACGGTGAGCCAACCCCTGAGGCCTTGGTAGAATCTGCCATGCGCCATATCGATATTCTCGATAAATTAGATTTCCAGAATTTTAAGCTCAGCGTTAAGGCCTCCGACGTATTTATGGCCGTGGCAGCTTACCGCCAGATAGCCACTCAAATTGACCAGCCCCTGCACTTGGGAATTACCGAGGCGGGCGGCCTGCGTGGTGGCACGGTTAAATCGGCGGTAGGCTTAGGTCTGCTGCTAATGGACGGCATTGGCGACACTATTCGCGTGTCATTAGCCGCCGACCCAGTCGAAGAAGTGAAAGTTGGCTATGAGATTCTAAAGAGCCTCAAACTGCGGACTAAGGGCATCAACTTTATTGCCTGCCCGAGCTGCTCAAGGCAGAATTTTGATGTGATCAGCACCATGAACGAGCTGGAAGCACGTCTTGACGATGTAACCATTCCCCTTGATGTGGCGGTGATTGGGTGCATCGTCAACGGTCCCGGCGAGGCCAAAGAGGCCGAAATCGGCTTAACTGGCGGTACGCCAAATAATTTGGTGTATGTGGCGGGTAAGCCAGATCATAAAGTAAAGAATGAAGGCTTGGTGGATCATCTCGAGAAACTGATTAGGGAAAAGATCGCCGTTAAAGCAGAACAGGAAAAAGACCTTATAGCACGCAGCTAAGGCTTTTCGCATTTATTTAGCAGTGCTGCGGCAGCGGCAAACAGGAATCAGTTTTGGCACGTATACAATCAATTAGGGGTATGAACGATATTCTGCCCACAGAAACGCCGTTGTGGCAGTATCTGGAAGGCCGCATTCGCGATGTTCTCAGTCGCTATGCCTATAGTGAAATTCGTTTCCCCATTGTTGAGCACACCGAGTTATTCAAGCGCTCCATTGGTGAAGTAACCGATATTGTCGAAAAAGAAATGTATACCTTTGAAGACCGCAATGGCGACAGCCTAACCCTGCGTCCAGAGGGTACGGCCAGCTGTGCGCGGGCCTGCGACCAGAATGGTTTGTTGCATAATCAGATTCAACGCCTGTGGTATACCGGCCCAATGTTTCGGCACGAGCGCCCCCAAAAAGGTCGTCTGCGTCAGTTTCATCAAGTTGGTGTAGAAACCTTTGGTATGACTGGGCCAGATATCGACGCTGAATTGATATTGCTCAGTGCGCGTTTGTGGCGAGAGCTTGGTATTAGCGAGGCGCTAACCCTGGAGCTAAACAGTATTGGCAACGCCGAGTCGCGTGCCAATTACAGACAGGCGCTGGTTAATTATTTGTCTGGCTTTAAAGACGATTTAGACGAAGACAGCCTGCGTCGGTTGGGTACGAATCCGCTGCGTGTTCTCGACACCAAAGACCCCAAAACCAGAGGAATCTTACTGGCTGCGCCGGTGCTGGCAGATTACCTCGACGAGGTGTCGCGCACGCATTTTCAGGGTTTGTGTGCACGTCTTGACGCCGCCGGTATTCCCTATAAGCTCAACCCGCAGTTAGTGCGCGGGCTGGATTATTACGGTCTTACAGTGTTTGAATGGACTACCGATAAACTCGGTGCTCAAGGTACCGTGTGTGCCGGTGGTCGCTACGACGGTTTGGTTGAACAACTCGGTGGCAAGGCAACCCCCGCAGTGGGCTTTGCTATGGGCATCGAGCGGTTGTGCTTATTGCTAGAAACCTTAGCTGTTGTGCCAGAAATGCCGGCTTTGGCCGATGTATTTATTGTATCTGTGGGCGAGGGCGCTGAAATTGCAGCGCTGACGATTGCTGAACAATTGCGTACCGCCTTGCCCAGTGCAAGGGTGTTGATAAATTGTGGTGGTGGCAGTTTTAAAAGCCAGTTTAAAAAAGCCGACAAAAGCGGCGCGGCAGTCGCGATTGTGCTTGGCGAAGATGAACTGGCCAAGGGGCAAGCGGCAGTTAAATCACTGCGCGGCACCCAGAGCGAACAACAGTTAGTGGCCTTGGCCGATTTGCCTGACTACATTGGCAAACATTTTTTTAACACGGTTTAAAAGTTAATTTTTACATATTGTTTTTTTTAAGACTCTATTTTTAAGGCACTGCCTACGTCGGAGAGGAAGTTAAGTGGAAACGTTTCGCACAGAAGAAGAACAAGTCGAAGCCATTAAAAGATGGTGGCAGGAAAACGGTAAGTCGACGGCTTTTGGTATTGCCCTAGCATTGGCAATTGTTTTTGGCTGGAAGGGTTGGCAGGGACATCTGAAGGATCAAGCCGCGCAAGCGTCGAATATTTTTGACAATTTAATGTTGGCTGATGCCGCTGTGCAGCGTGATGGCACAAGCCAAAGTACAGCTAAGCATTTGGCGGATACCTTAAAAGATCAATATAGCAGTTCTAGTTACGGCCAATTCGCCGGCTTGTATAAAGCGAAATACGCAGTCCAAGAAGGCGATTACGAGGCTGCGGCTAGCGAATTGGAATGGGTGTTGGCTCAGCGTCCAGACGCAGCCTTAAAAGCGCAGGCGCAGCTGCGCTTAGCGCAAGTGCATTTTGCATTGCAAGACAACTCTGCGGCACTTGCGTTGCTAAAAGACGTGGCCGACAGCGGCTATGCAGCACAGGCAGCTGAATTGCGTGGCGATATTTTATTTTCTCAGGGCGATAAAACTGGTGCTTTGAGCGCTTATCAAGAAGCCAAACGTTTGAGTCAAGCGCAGGAAATACCAAGTAATAATGCTTTGCTTGATTTAAAAATTAACGATTTAAATGTCGCCACCAATACTGCAGAAGGGGCTCAATAATGGCTTTACTACGCAAGCTCAGTGTCGTGCTGGCTACGCTAATGGTTGTTGCCTGTGCCTCTGATCCAACAAGTCGAGACCCAGCAAATCTCACGGATTTTGACGCTGAAAAAAAGCTGAAAGAAGCGTGGTCTTATTCTTTGGGTGACGGCCAGGCCGAAGCGTTTCACCGCATTGCGCCAGTGATTGACGGCGACGAAATTTTTATTGCTTCGTCCAACGGTAAAATTGCTGCCCTGAATAAAAATACCGGTAAGAAAATCTGGAAAAAATCCCATGATTTACGTATCTCCGGTGGCGTTGGCGTGTCGGGTACCATGTTGTTCCTCGGCACTTCAGATGGCGAAGTAGTCGCCCTAGACCGCCTGACCGGTAAAATCATTTGGACAACTCCCGTTAACAGCGAAGTGCTTAGCGCGCCGCAGAGTGACGGTGACGTGGTAGTTGCGCAAACTTATAGCGGTGAAGTTCACGGTTTTAGCGCTGCCGATGGCAAATTGCTGTGGAGCTACGCGGCGCAGGTACCGCGCTTAACCTTGCGCGGCACGAGTACGCCGCTAATTGTGCGCGGCGTGGTCATGGTTGGTTTTGCCAATGGCCGTGTTGTCGCCTTTGATATTGAAAACGGCGCTGTGCGCTGGGAACAGCGAATTTCGGTTCCAAAGGGAAGTACCGAAATTGAGCGTTTGGTCGATGTTGATGGCCGTCTCTTGGCATTAGAAGATGGTCAAACCGTGGTAGCCACTGGCTATCAAGGTCAGGTTATGGGTATTGATATTGGCAGTGGTCGTCCGCTGTGGGTTAAAGAAACCTCCAGTTATGTGGGCGCGGCCAGTGCGCTGGGGAATATCTACGTAGTAGATGCCGATGGCAGCGTCAATGCCCTTGATGGCAATGGTCAAGGTGCTCGCTGGACGCAAACAGTTTTGGCGCGCCGGGAATTAACTGAGCCGGTCGCCTTTGACGGTGCGATTGGGGTAGGTGATTTTGAAGGCTATTTACATATGTTAGCCCAGGTTGATGGTCATTTATTGGCGCGTACCCGCGTTGATAGTGACGGCCTGCGTGCGCCTATGATCGCCGATGGTAAATTATTGTATGTCTACGGAAATAGCGGCGAACTCGTCGCTTATAAACTGCAAGACCGTTAATTTTTGATACGTTTTATACCGGCTGTGTGCCGAGCAGAGTTGTAAAATATTATGGTTCCAGTAATCGCCTTGGTAGGCCGACCCAATGTCGGCAAATCAACTCTGTTTAACCGGCTCACAAAAAGCCGCGATGCATTGGTGGCTAATTTCCCCGGTCTCACCCGCGACCGTAAATACGGCGAGGCAAGCCACGGCAGCCGTCGTTATATTGTTATTGATACCGGCGGTATCAATGGTGACGAAGAGGGCATCGATGGGCCCATGGCGCAACAGTCAATGCAGGCCATTGATGAAGCCGATGCAGTCTTGCTTATGCTGGATTCCCGCGCCGGTTTAATGCCCGCCGATGAAGGTTTGATAAAGCATCTGCGCAGCTGCTCCAAGCCTGTGTTCTTTGTGGCCAATAAAGTCGACGGCGTCGACGCCGAAGTGGCCAAAGCTGAGTTTTACAAAACTGGCGCAGAGAATATCTACCCCTTAACGGCGACTCAGGGCAAAGGCGTGCGCGCCTTGATGGACGACGTGTTGGCCAAGTTCCCCCAAGAGGCGGAAGACAAGCAGGCGGCGCTAGCAACGGGTAAAAAAATTGCCGTGGTCGGTCGACCCAATGTGGGCAAATCGACCTTGGTCAACCGTATGCTCGGTGAAGATCGGGTGGTGGTGTATGACCAGCCGGGTACAACTCGCGACAGCGTATATATAAACTACCAGCGCGAAGGTGAAGATTATACCCTGATTGATACCGCCGGTATTCGCAAGCGCAAGCACATCTCAGAAGCGGTCGAAAAATTCTCGATTGTTAAGACTCTAAAGGCGATAGACGACGCCAATGTCGTCATCCTTGTTATGGATGGTCGCGAGAGTATCGTCGATCAAGATTTACATTTGCTCGGTCAGGTGGTTGATTCTGGGCGCGCAGTGGTCGTTGCTATCAATAAATGGGACGGCCTTACCGCGGATCAGAAAAACCATATTAAAAGCGAGTTGGATCGTCGCTTACAGTTTATCGATTTTGCCGAGATTCACTTTATCTCTGCGCTGCACGGCACCGGTGTTGGCCATCTTTATGAATCAGTAGAGAAGGCCTATGAGTCGGCAACCCGGCAATTACAAACGCGTATGCTCACCACCATATTGGAAGGCGCAGTACACGATCATAATCCTCCGATGATCAATGGCCGTCGTATTAAACTGCGCTACGCACACCCAGGTGGTCAGAATCCGCCAATTATCGTTATTCACGGTAATCAGACCGAAAAAGTACCGGGCAGCTACACCCGTTACTTGGAGAAAGTATTTCGTCGTGAGCTCAAAATGATGGGTACGCCCATTAAAATTGAGTTTAAAACCTCAGAAAATCCCTATGAGGGTAAGAAAAATGTCCTCACTAAGCGGCAAATTGAGCATAAACAACGATTAAAGAAATTTACTGCCAAAAAATCCAGCAAAAAGAAAAAGTAAGTCTCGCGGTGATTAAGTCACCGCAATACAGGGCTCGAGGTGCGATCCTTAGGCCCTGTCTGAATCTAATCCTATTATGACTAATACCGCCAATAAGCCCGATCTTGATAGCGCCGAGCACATCACTGCTTTTGTCGAGGCATTCTACGCGCGCTTACTGACCGACCAGCGCTTGGCGCCGATATTTGTCGATGTTGCCAATATTGATATTCGTGAGCACTTCCCTCGTATACAAGCTTATTGGAGAAAATTGCTATTAGGCGAGGGCGGCTATCATCGTCACACCATGAATATCCATCGTCAGTTACACGGTAAACAAGCGCTGCTAGCCAGTGACTTTGAACTTTGGCTAGCGCATTTTGTGGCGACGATTGATGAGCATTTTTGTGGTGATAAGGCTGAGCGTGCTAAGAAAGTTGCCAGCAGTATTGCCGCTAATATGGCTAAGGCTTTGAACGTCTGAGGTCAGCTTGCAATACGCTGGACGGGAGACGCTAAGAAATATCTGAGGTCTGACGCTTTTAGCGTCTCTCGTCTCCCATCAAGCATGCAGCCGCTGTCATTCTTGTGGTTCCGGCAGCCTAATAATATAAACAGACACCGCCATGGCAGTAATCACCATCGTCACCGACACCCAGAAAATTTTAACAATAATGAGTGCACTGCTCAAAATCATAATCCACAGCATGCTGAGAATAAGCACTTTTATGCTCCGTGGAATACCTTGGCCGTCTAAAAAATAACGAATATAGCGGCCCCACCAACGGTGTTCCGTAAGCCAAATATAGAAGCGCGGTGAACTGCGTAAAAAGCAGGCGGCGCTAAGCAGCAAGAATGGCGAAGTGGGAATTACTGGTAGCAGTAAACCAATCATGCCAAGCGCAAAGGATATCCAGCCAAGGCTGAATAGGGCGTAGCGAATGATGGGGTTGCGGTGTTGGTATGGGGTTTTCATTGTTGGTGATTAAGCCCTCGTGCAGATATTTTTTCTGCCACTACTCTAGAGTAAACCCTAGCGCTTAGGCAAAGCCAAATTTTGCCAAGTGCTCAGATCGACGTTTATGCCATTAATATGTGTTTATTTTAGTGCTTAGGGCCTTTATGTTTATCAGGTAAAATCCCTGGGGTGCGAAGTTTTCCGCTCTACTAATAATATGGAACTGGCTATGCAGTTTAACCTTGCCGATTTATTTGAAGCAGTGGTCGATACGGTACCAACGAGGGACGCTCTGGTGTGCGGTGACAGTCGCCTCAGCTTTGTCGAGCTAGACCGTGGCGCTAACCAATTGGCCCACTATCTGGCCCAGCAAGGTGTTGCGGCGGGGGATCATGTTGGCCTGTATATGTACAACGGCAATGAATACCTCGAGGCTATGCTGGCCTGCTTTAAAATTCGTGCGGTGCCAATCAATGTTAATTATCGTTATGTAGAATCAGAGCTACTGTATATTTTTGATAATGCCGATATGGTGGCCTGTATTCACCATCGCGAGTTTGTCCCCGCAATTGCGGCTGTGCGCGAAGCCGCCAAAACCCTTAAAGTTCTGGTGGCAGTAGAAGACCATAGCCGCGCTGATTTGGCGATGATCGGCGCGGTGGAATACACGGCTGCAAAGGCTGGCCAAAGTAGCGACCGTGGTTTTACTCAGCGCTCCGGCGACGATTACTTTGTTATTTATACCGGTGGCACTACGGGCATGCCAAAAGGGGTGATGTGGCCTCATAAGAGCATCTTCTTCGCTGCAATGGGCGGCGGTGGTCATTTTTCGCCCTTAGGGGCGTGTGAACAGCCTGAGGACATTGCAACTAGAATCACCGAGTGGCCAATGCGGGGAATTGCCCTTGCGCCGTTAATACACGGAGCCTCGTGGTGGTATGCGTGTATTCAGCTATTGGCAGGCAATGCCTTGATCTTAAATCACAATCGCTCCTTTGATGGCGCGGCAGTTTGGCAGATAGTCGCCGATGAAAAGGTCAACACCTTGCAGATCGTCGGCGATGCTATGGCTATTCCGCTTTTAGAAGCCCTTGCCAAGACCCCTGATCGCTGGGATTTGTCCGCCGTTTTTAGCATCGGTTCAGGTGGCGCAATTTTCTCTGAGGTTAAGCAGGCGGCCTTTAAAAAGTATTTTCCTAATGTATACCTTACTAATAGTTTTGGTTCTTCCGAAAGCGGTCAAATGGGCATGGATAACGGCAGCAAGAAAACCGCAGCAGGTTTGGGTAATGTCAGTCGCAGCGATTATATGGACGTAATTGTGGTAGAGGCCAATCCGCCACGTCGTGCTGAACTTGGTGAGACCGGTATTTTTGCCCGTTTGGGCTATACCTCCGCAGGGTATTACAAGGATCCAGTTAAAACCGCTGAGACGTTTATTGAACTAGAAGGCAAGCGTTACTTGCTGACTGGCGATGCCGCCAAGCTTGAAACAGATGGTTCTATTACGGTTTTGGGACGGGGCAGCAATTGTATTAATAGCGGCGGTGAAAAGATTTTTCCCGAAGAAGTGGAAGGTGCGTTAAAGGCCCATGACGGCGTCTATGATGCACTGGTCATTGGTCTTGGCGATGAGCGTTTTGGCAGTCGAGTGAGCGCGATAATCCAGCCCCGGCAAGGCAGTGCGCTTGACTTATATAGTATTCAAGAGCACTGCCGTAAACATATTGCGGGCTACAAAATTCCTAGGGAAATTCACCTTATTGCTGAGCTGCCTAGGGCACCTAGTGGCAAGCCGGACTATAAAATGGCTAAGGCCTATGCCGAGAGTGGCAAAGGTGCGGTAGCCTGACATACAGATTGCGACGCCACGCGATATGCGTCTAAAAGCGTTTCTCAGTACTTAGTCGCCACTGATAGTTGGATATGCCGTCGCTGCGGTCTAAGGGTTTAACTATGTCCATGTGGAGTACGCCGTGGGCCCCTTCTTCTTTATTACCTGTTCTGGTGGGGGACAAGCGCAGGCCAATGCCAATATCTTTAATCCAGCCGGTATTTCCTGAAGTTTCAGCGAGCGCGGAACCGTTAGCGTCGCCCCAGGCGCGGCCAGCGTCAAAGAACACCGCGGTGCCGGCATGAAATAGCGAGAACCACTCCCGCTCACCAAAAAAGTGTTGTTCCATGGTAAATAGTACTTTGCGGTCGCCGGTTTGGTAATGACTTGGGTAACCGCGCATGCCGGTGTCGCCGTCGAGTACAATATTGTGGTCTTGATAGAGGCTATAGCCTTTCGACGCCGATAATTGGGTCAAAAATTGGCCGTAGCTTATGTTTTTCCAATACCAGGACACGTCACTCTCTAATACGCTGTCTACAAGGCCGTTGTCGGTGTAGTGGCCATTAAATACGATGTTATGCAAAATCATATGGTTTTCATTGAGTATTGTGCCGACGTTATTTTCTGCCTGAATAATATAGCCGTCGTCGTTGCTATTGAGGTTTGATGTTACAAAGCCAAAGCGGGCCCGAAATTGATTGCCAAGGTTGAAATATTCAGCGCGATTTATCTGCCGAACATTGCTGGTTTTTATATAGCCGTCATGAATATTTTGGTACTCAAACCACAGGCTTTTGTTTGAGCGTCCCTCCGGTAATACCCTCGATGTGAGCGAGTCCACGCTTGGTGTGAACAGGTCTTCTTCCTTGCTGACACCTAGAATTACGCGGTTGGCGTATTTACCGTCGACTGAAAAAGAGTCTATCCGACGGCCGTAATTGGCAGAGTTAACTATTTTACGGTGGCCAAAATTGGCAATTTTTTCCCCGCCAACATAGCTAGACTCCGACATAGTGGTGTCATCGTGGTTGACCTCGCCAGTCCACTTGGTGCTTAAATCTAAAAAAGGGCGGTTAAGGGTAATGCGCTTTTCGATACCGTCGTCATTGTCTGAATAGCGCAGTCGGAGTTGGCTATTGTAGGCGCCGGTATTGGGATCGTGGTAATCGATAATGCTGCCAGAGCGCTGTTCATTACTGAACTGCATAATTGACACCGCTTTACCGGTGCCGAGAAAATTACTGTCTTCAAAGCCGTAGTTGGAATTGCTGTTACCTCCAGAATGCGAAAAACTGAGCTTCGGTTTTAAGGTCCATACATCGCGGACCTCGACATTGACTTCGCTTTGGCCAGTGCAGGGATTTTGGACGTGTTCTACCGAGGCTTGGTTGAGATAGCGGCGGGTATTAAGGCTGCGCTCACTGCTGTCTAATAGGTTTTGATCTATTGACTCATCGACCTTGAATAATAAGTCATCACGAATAACTTTTCTGCTGGTTGGAATGTGTAGACGGTTAGCCAAGCGAAACAGCCAATTATTTTCTTTTGGATTTTCTTCGTCAAATATAGGTTTAACCACTATGTTGATCGTGCCTATATTTGGGGGGCGATTGCTAGTGGAGGCAGTACTGTTGGGTTTATCTATAGCCGGTTCTGGCATATTTAAATTGTGCGGCTGATATTTAACGTTATTTCGTTTCTCCTGTTTTATCAAACATTCTTTTTTAGCTTCAAAGTTGTTGCTATCTTGGGCGAAAGCGGGCGGGCAGCTACTTGTACCTAAAACCGTTAGCAGTATGACTGCCGGAGTTTGCCGAGGTATAAGCATTGGGAATCCCATTTATTATTACCACAATGCCTGCAGGCTATACCTCAATTATTAAGCAATGCTTAAGGAAGCGCTGAATAATGACAGCGTTTGGAATTAGAGACGGCAGAGATGCGTGAGATGAGCATTTGTTCGCGCTTAAATCTCCATTTTTATACTCTGGCGGCGTCCCTGTCACTAGCGATCTAATCCGGCACTTGCTGACAAATTGAACATGGTGATAAAAAGGGCGTAGGCTTGGCTTCAGGCGCCACGTTTTTTACGCATAATGCCTTCTTGGGTGCTGCTGGCGACTAAGCGGCCGGCTCGATCATAAATTTTACCGCGCACAAAACCTCGTCCATTAGAGGCGCTGGGGCTGTCCATGTCGTAGAGTAACCAGTCGTTAAAGTCGAAGGGGCGGTGAAACCACATGCTGTGGTCGATGGTGGCCATGCGCATGTCATCGGTCATAAATAGGATGTTGTGAGGTTGACTGGCGGTAGATAAAAAGAAAAAGTCAGAGGCATAGGCTAGTAAGTAATTGTGAATACAGCGGTTGTTTGGCAGCGGGCCGTTGGGCCGCATCCACATGCGTTTGCTTGTGCTGGGGTGGTTTGGGTCGTTATGACTGGCGGCGCGAAAGTCGATGGCGCGCACAGCATTAAATTTTGGCAGCCACTCTTCTGGCGCCAGGCTTATTGCCTCTGCAGATAACTCTAGTTCCTTGGGCAGTTCTTCGGCTGGCGGTACTTCAGGCATTGTCGACTGATGGTCAAAGCCGTCGATATTCAGCTGGAAGGAGCTGGTCATAAAGAAAATTGGCTGGCCGCGCTGCACTGCTTTTACTCGGCGGTTAGATATAGTGCCGGCGTCTAGATTGCTTTCTACCTCAAAAATAATCGGGTAATCGGGGTTTCCTGGCCGCAGAAAATAAGAGTGAAATGAGTGAATGTGGCGGTCGGGCTCTACCTGCTGAGCTGCTGCTGAAAGTGCCTGGGCAATTACTTGGCCACCGTAAACTCGGCCCCAATCGGTGGCTTCGGACTGGCCCCGATATAGATTCTCGTCAATCTTCTCTAAGGTGAGTAGCGCGATAAGCTGCTGTAAGGGATCAGACATAAAAATAACTCCATTAATTTCCATGTCAGCATACCAGCGAATCCATTTTCATAAAGTAGTTTTAGCGTAGCTTTATGCGCTAGTCATCAGCCCTTTTAAAACCTCGCGGACCGGATCAGGTATTGCTACAGGGCGATTACTTTTGCGATCAACATACACATGTACAAAGTGGCCTTTGGCGGCAGCGGTGGATTCGTCGTTACGAAATAAGGCGGTTTCATAGCGCACACTGCTATTGCCTAAGTGAATGACTTTCAGTCCTACACTTACTTGATCGGGAAAACTCACCGAGGAGAAATACTGGCACTGGGTTTCAATGACGAGGCCAATAGCGGCGCTAGTGGCAATGTCGAGGGCGCCGCTGGCAATCAAATGTTGATTTACCGCGGTGTCGAAAAACGAATAATAAATCACATTGTTTACATGCTGGTAGACATCGTTGTCGTGCCAGCGGGTTTGGATCTCACAGAAATGAGGGTATTCATCGCGGCGAGGAAGGGCGGGCTTATCGCTCACAAGGCCTCCTTATAAAGGTTTAGTGCGTCGTTCAATTGAATTTCGCGGGGATTATTAATCAGTAAGCGGCTTTGCTTCATCGCGTCTGCAGCTAAAGCCGGAATATCTCGGTTGCTAATACCAACATCCCTAAGGCGGGTGGCTATTCCCAGTTCCGCGGGGATATTTTGTAAATACTCGATGAGCATGCTGGCGCGCCGGAAATTACTGCCGCCGGCAGCGGGGTAGACCACGTCGGCAAGTTCGGCATACAGGGCCTCGGCATCACTCATATTAAAGCGCAACACCGGCCCGAGCATGAGGGAGTTTGACAAGCCGTGGGGTACATGGAACCGCGCCCCCACTGGATAGGCTAACGCGTGGACGCCGCCGACAGGGGCGTTGGCGAAGGCCATACCCGCTAAACAGGCGCCCAGCAGCATATTCTCCCTAGCCTGAATGTTATTAGGGTGTTCGCAGGCAGTGAGAATATTGGCCGAGAGCAAGCGCAGCGCATCTTTAGCGAGGGCGTCGGAAATCGGGTTTTTAAGGCGTTTACTGGTATAAGACTCAATGGCGTGCACCATGGCATCAATGCCGGTGGCGGCAGTCGCCGGCGCCGGCAGGCCAAGGGTTAGGCGGGCATCGAGGAGGGCGATATCGGGTAGCAGCAGGGGTGATACCACACCTTTTTTCTCGTTTTCGCCGGTGGTTACAATGGCAATGGCGGTGACTTCGGAACCGGTTCCAGCGGTGGTCGGCACCAGTATTAAGGGTAGCCGTGGTCCCTTAGCTTGGTTGACACCGTAGACCTCGGGCAGTTCTTGGCTGCCTCTGGCGAGTAGGGCAATTAATTTGGCTACGTCCATGGAACTGCCACCGCCAAAGCCAATTATACAGTCGGCATTGGCTGCCACAGCGGCGGCGATTCCGGCGTAAATGACAGACTCGGGCGGGTCGGCAAGCACCTCTGAAAAAATATTCACGGCGATATGCTGTTGTTTAAAGTTTTCTAGGGCGCGGTCGAGTAGTTGCGCGCCAAGCACACCAGGGTCCGTGACGATCAGTGCTGATGCGCAGTCCATGGCTTGCACTCGCGCGGCAAGATTAATCGCCGCGTCGCGCTCTACAATAATAGACTTGGTGGTGTGAAACTCAAATGTACTCATTGCTAGGCGCCCTCAA
The DNA here is from genome assembly GCF_040892635.1 of Zhongshania guokunii. Lineage (NCBI taxonomy): Bacteria > Pseudomonadati > Pseudomonadota > Gammaproteobacteria > Cellvibrionales > Spongiibacteraceae > Zhongshania > Zhongshania guokunii. Next base: position 258,242 of record NZ_JBFRYA010000001.1, read on the forward strand.
CAGCGGGTGAATCATTATTATGCTGTGCCTGTTTATAGTGCTAAAAATGTTAGCGAGTAAATCTTAAAACCGGTACCCCAAACTCAGTTTGGCAATAGGGAAAAATTTAAGAGACTCCATGTCGTGTTCTAATTCCCGTTCCTCTTGGTCTAATTGCGCGCGGCAGGTGCTGGCGGTATTACAGGAGCCTGACGATTGAATGTCGACCTTGGCTTTGCCTAAGTAGGCAAAGCCAAGGTCGCTGCTGAGAAACCATGTGTTATCAGGTTGAAATACCCAGCCAATACCGAGGTAGGGCGCGATGGACTGTTCAAAGTCGATCGCAATCCGCAGTTCGTCAATGTCACTGCTGGGTACACTGGCGCTGCCTATTTCGCAATTACTGGCAATAGGCGCTGCTCCGGAGGTATTGGTTTGGCAGTTGGTGACTAATTTGGTGGCGCTATTATTAAGTAGCAAGCCGGCGCTGAGCCGCAGTCGCGCTTGGAATGGATACCAGTCTGCAAGTACGCTGCCATTTTTAAGATTTAAATTACCGTTGTAATTTAGCTCGTCACCGGGCACGCCGTTTTCGTCCTCGGGCTTAAAATCAAAGTCAGTTGCAAACTGCTGCCACCCCGCCCGCCAGCCGAGGCTTGGCGTGAATTTGTAGCCAAATTCCACTCCGGGGCCAATAGTTGATATGTGGGCAGTTACGCTTATATCTGCCTGCGCAGTATTTGCGATGATTAGGCCTGCGGCAAGGGCAGTTACGATGTGCGCTCGCGTTTTGGAATAGCTAGGTGTGGCAAGGCTGGTAAACGTCAAAGTATCTCCCGTTAATAGCGCTAAGCTTCTGTGAGCAAGTTAAAGTATATGGGCAATGTGTGTACGGAAAACATTATAGTCGAGTGACGGTATAGGTCTATGGCTAGTACTAGGCGCTTATCCTAGCGTTAAGCACGGCATATATTTGGCTCGGAAACTTTGTCGATGACCAGTAAAACCTCCGCGTACTAGTGTTAAGCGCTGTTCGGCTCGCTTACACTAGGGTTTTCTTTTGCGCCAATAATAATGCCTGTGTCCAAACCGTCACCCATAAATACAGTTACCGCGGCCATGCGCACCGTGCATAGCTCTGCATTTAAAGCCTTGTTGCAAGCGGCGCAAGCCTTAGGTGTAAATGTTGCTGAGCTTGTTGCTGCAGTAGGGCTTACGCCGGTAGGCTTGAATGACGCCGAGCGGCGCTATCCCGTGGCAGATTTATACACACTGCATGAGCTGTTTGCGCGCCGAAGTGGCATTCCAGATATCGGTGTGTATATTGGTCGCATAGATTATATTCGCCATTTAAACCTGCAATTGTACGCCTGCTCCGGCTGCAGCACTTTTCGCGAATACCTCAATATTATGCCCAGTGTGCTGAGTATTGTAGGTGATATTGGTGAGTTTAAAGTGCGCCGCGATGGCGAGTTTATTCGCCTCGACTGGGAAGTGCTCACGCCACCAAACAACAATCAACGCTATGTCAGTGACGCCTCGCTTACCGTTGCTGCGGCCATTGTTAACTCGGCTTGTGTTCGTCAAATTCCGATCCGCGCGGCACATTTTAATTACGCGCAGCCAGATGACCTCAGTGTCTTGAAGCAGGCATTTGGCGACAACTTGCACTTCGCCAAAGCCAAGAGCTGTTTGTACTTAGACGCCGCCAGCCTCGATTACGTATTGATTCGGCCCGATAGCGAATGGGCGTTGGCTCTAGCCCAGCCAATTCGCCATTTGTTTGAAGACGGCGAAGATAACGACTTTATCGTCGCGCTGCGCAAAACTTTACTCAAGCTGCTACCGAGCGGCGATATCGGTTTAGATCGGGCGGCGTCATCACTCAATATCTCGCGCCGAACTTTGCAGCGGCGCTTGGCCGACGCCGGCACCCAGTATTTGCAGCTGCTGCAAAATTTGCGCTCCACACTGGCAGTTCAGTATTTACATGACGAGCGCCTAAGTATCACTGAAATAGCTTTTTTATTGGGATATATGGATCAAAGCTCCTTTTCTGCGGCCTTCCGCAGCTGGCATGGGCAGTCACCGCGAGATTTCCGGAAAAAATAGTTTTTGCTGGCTAGTGGAACGACGCGCGGCATAAAGTGCTACGACCACCGCATGGTAGTATTATCAGCGAGAGCGTTGTAATGATTGAAACCTTTATTTTCCCTGAGGTGCATGTCGCCGTTGCTTGCGGCGTGAATAGCCGCACTTGGACGAATAATCACTTAGCCTTAAAGTATTTTGTGTGAAAAAAGTAGCAGTGACGGTTAGCGTCGAGATTCAGGTGAGTTAGCTGTTTGTAAGATCTCGGACTGTGTAAAACACCTATATTTAAGCTCGCGAGTTGAGCTTAAGGACAAAAAAGACGATAGTGTTAACCGTGATTTCGCTTAGCAGGGCTAGGTGTGTCGCCAGCGCTAATAAGTTACATACAGGATAAAATAATGAGTAATGATATCGCCCCAGTCAGTGTTCGCCGTCAAGGACGCGTGCTGTACGTCACCCTAAGCCGTCCCGCACTTAAAAATGCCATCAACGAAGATATGATCACAACCCTGTACCGCAGTCTGCGTGACGCAGCGCAGGATGACAGTATTGGCGCGGTGGTACTCGAAGGCTCTGGCGATGCATTTTGTGCGGGTGCCGATATCAAAAACTTGGCCCTTGGCGCCGAGCACACTCGTAAATATTCTACCGAAGTACTGTTGCGAGTGGGTGCTGAGGCGGCGATGTTGCTGCATGAAATGCCCAAACCGACAATTGCGATGATTCGTGGACCCGCCATGGGCGGCGGTTTGTCATTAGCGCTAGCCTGCGATTTTAGGCTTGCCGACAGCAGTGCCAGCCTAGGCTATGCCCATACCAAAATTGCTTTGTCGGGGGATTTTGCGGCCGCTTATTTCCTAAGCAAATGGATGGGCGCGGGCAAGGCGCGGGAGTTTTGCCTGTTAAATCCGGTCTACGGCGCTCAAGAGGCCTTTGCTAGTGGCTTGTTGAGTAAAGTCTGTGACGACGCTGAATTAGAGAGCGATGTGGCTAAACTGGCCACTCGTTTGGCCGAAGGCCCCACTAACGCCTTGGCTTGTATTAAGGCAAATCTAAAGAATGCCCAAGAAATGAGCTGTGAAAACTACATTGCCGAGGAAATTAAGAACTTTCAGCGCTGCCGCAATAGCGATGAGCACCGCGAAGCCTTGAAAGCCTTTATTGAAAAGCGTGAGCCGAATTTTCCTCGCCAAGCACAGGGCTAGCCTACAGCGCTAACCCCCACGATTTTATTATCTCACCGTCACAAAACACCCGCGCTCATTGCATGGCCGCGGGTGTTTTGAGTTTTGGTAGGCTCATTTCCTCCACTTAGGCGTTTTTTGGTTAGTCAACGTCGCTGATTGTCTATTTTGGTATTCAGTTGCTTTATTCTGACTGTTAATGGTATTTTTTAGACTCAAAATATCATTTTAGAGCATTATTTAAGCAAAAATATTTGATGCTAGCCGTGTTTAAAATAAAATCTTCGCCAAGCTGGGTCTAGACTGTTATTAAAGCTGTTGCGGCGTTAATAACAGGAAGTGTCGATTATGGCCCTGTCTAAATTTGCATTAAACATATCCCTTGAAGATAAGTATCGCCTCGACAGTACCCGTGCCTATATGACTGGTATCGAGGCCTTGGTTAGGCTGCCCATGCTTCAGCATCAGCGGGACGTAGAGCGCGGTTTAAATACGGCGGGCTTTATCTCTGGCTATCGCGGCTCGCCACTGGGTAATCTCGATCAGGCCTTGTGGCAGGCCAAGCCCTATCTCGATAAACACCATATTCAGTTTGTGCCCGGCGTGAATGAAGACATGGCGGCGACGGCCGTGCGCGGCAGCCAAGAAGTTGGCTTATTCCCCGGTGCTAAATACGACGGTGTATTTGGCATGTGGTACGGCAAGGGCCCAGGGGTTGATCGCAGCATGGATGTGATCAAACACGCCAACGCGGTGGGCACCTCGCGTTATGGCGGGGTATTGGCGGTGGCGGGGGACGACCACGCCGCTAAGTCATCGACATTACCGCATCAGTCAGAACATATGTTTATGGGCGCCTCAATTCCGGTTTTGGCGCCCGCCAATGTGCAAGAGGTTTTAGACCTTGGTATTTTCGGCTGGGAGCTATCGCGCTATGCCGGCTGCTGGGTGGGCTTTAAGGCCATTACCGAGAATATGGATTCGGCAATATCAGCGGTGATAGATGCGCACAGGGTAAACATTATTTTACCAGAAGACTTTGAAATGCCAGAAGACGGCGTACACGCTCGCTGGCCAGACTCGCCACTGGCGCAGGAAAAGCGCCTTAATAAATACAAGATCTATGCGGCGCGGGCGTTTGCGCGGGCCAATAATCTCAATCGCATTGTGATCGACAGCCCTAAAGCGCGCCTCGGTATTGTGACCAGCGGCAAGGCCTATCTCGATGTTTTGCAGGCACTCGAAGATTTGGGTATCGACCAGCAACAAGCCGCCGCCATCGGGCTGCGGGTGTATAAAGTTGCCATGCCCTGGCCGCTGGAGCCGGAAACCACCCACGAATTTGCGCGAGGACTGGAAGAAATCCTGGTGGTCGAGGAAAAACGCTCGATTATTGAAGACCAAATTACCGGCCAATTGTATAACTGGCCGGTGGAAGATCGCCCCCGTGTGATTGGCGAGTTTGACGAGCACGGCGCAGACTTACTGCCCAACCTCAGTGAGCTAACTCCGGCCATGGTGGCGCGTGCCATTGCCTCGCGAATTCGTCGTTTTTACAAAAGCGAAGAAATCGAAAAGCGCCTCAATTTTTACAATCAAAAAGAGCAGTCGATTGCCAATAAACAGGGCGTTATCAATCGCACGCCCCATTACTGTTCTGGTTGTCCTCACAATACCTCTACCCAAGTGCCCGAGGGCAGCATCGCCCTTGGCGGCATTGGCTGCCATTATATGAGTACGTGGATGCCCTCGCGGCCAGCAATCACCTTTACTCAAATGGGCGGCGAAGGGGTGACCTGGGTAGGGCAGGCGGCCTTTACCGAGAATAAGCACGTTTTTCAGAACCTCGGCGACGGCACTTATTTCCACTCCGGCAGCTTGGCTATTCGCCAGTCCGTTGCCGCTGGGGTCAATATCACCTACAAAATTTTGTATAACGACGCCGTTGCCATGACCGGCGGTCAACCTATTGATGGCAGCTTGTCGGTAGCGCAGTTAATTTTGCAATTGCGCGGCGAGGGCATAAAGCGCATTGCGCTGGTGTCTGATCATCCAGAACAATATGACACGCCCGGCGAAGCGGGATTAAGCGTTAATCACCGCGACGACTTACTCAGTATTGAAGAAGAGCTGCGCGAGATCGAAGGCGTGTCGGTGCTGATTTACGAGCAAACCTGCGCGGCAGAAAAACGTCGGCGCCGCAAAAAAGGCACCATGGTCGATCCCGATCGCCGTATTTTTATTAACGAGGCGGTGTGCGAAGGCTGTGGCGACTGCGGTAAAAAATCCAACTGCCTGTCGGTATTGCCAAAAGAAACCGAGCTGGGCCGTAAGCGCCAAATCGACCAAAGCGCCTGTAATAAAGATTACTCCTGCGTTAATGGATTCTGTCCGAGTTTTGTGTCGGTGATAGGCGGCGGGCTTAAAAAGCAAAGCGTGAATACCGCCAGTGCCGATGGCTTTGGGGCATTACAAGAGCCGACCCTGCCCAGCTTAAATACCCCGTGGAATTTAGTGGTAACCGGCATTGGCGGCACGGGTGTGCTCACCATTACCGCGGTGTTAGCCATGGCCGCCCATGTTGAAGGCAAGGGCTGCGCGACTATGAATCAAACTGGTCTCGCGCAAAAATTCGGCCCAGTGGTCAGCCATTTACGGGTTGCCAATCATCAGGAAGACATCAATGCAGTGCGTATTCCGGCGGGTGATGCCGATCTGTTACTAGGCTGCGATTTGGTGGTGTCGAGTTCCGATGAGGCTATCGCCAAGGTCAATATCGAGCGCAGTTTTGCTGTGATTAACGATACCGAGATGACCACTGCCGATTTTGTTTATCACCGCGATGCCCAATTCCCCGCCGATACCATGAAGCGGCTCATAGTTACCGAAGTGGGCGAGGGCAAGGTTGATTTTATTCAGGCCTCAGAAATCGCCAGTCATTTACTGGGCGACAGTTTGGCGACTAACTTCTTTATGCTGGGTTATGCCTTTCAGAAAGGCTATGTGCCGATCAGCTCAGAAGCGATTGAGCACGCGATTAAACTCAATGGTGTCGCGGTAGCGTTTAATCAGCAAGCCTTCTTGTGGGGGCGTCGCGCGGTCGACAATATGGCCGCAGTAATGGCCGCCGCTGGTGTGGCGGTAGAGCAATGGCAGCCCCTAGAAAACCTCGATGACATTATCGAATTCCGTTACCAGCATTTAATTAAGTACCAAAATCTTGCCTATGCTCAAGACTTTCGTCGTAGGGTCGAGCAAGTGCGCTCCAAAGAACTTGAAGTGAGCGGCGCAGCCGGCGACTTAACAGAGGCGGTAGCGCGCTCGCTGCATAAACTGATGAGCTATAAAGACGAGTACGAAGTCGCGCGGCTGTACAGCGATGGCGATTTTATGAAAAAGCTCAAAGCCAGTTTCGATGGCGATTTTAAGCTGCAGTTTCATTTGGCGCCGCCCATCTTCTCTAAACGTGGTCGCGACGGCTTGCCCAAAAAACGGGTGTTTTCAGCGTGGATGTTCACGGCATTTAGCTACTTGGCAAAGCTTAAAGGCCTGCGCGGCAGTGCTTGGGATATTTTTGGCTACAGCGCCGAGCGCAAAGATGAACGAGCTTTGCTCGCCGAGTTTCAGCAAGACCTAGATAGTTTTATTGGCCAAATCAACGCCGATAACTTGGCACCCATTACTGAAATTATTGCTTTGGTCGACGAAGTTCGGGGTTTTGGCCACGTAAAAGAGCAAGCGATTGCTCAATACCGCGTGCGCCGTCAGCAATTGCTTGGGCGGCTGCGGGGCGATGTTGTGCAATTAGTCGATGTAGGCAATGCCGCCTGATTGCTAGTTGCTTTGTGGTACAAGGAGAACGTAATGACAGTGTTTAATTCGCCTTCCTTTGACGGTCATGAGCTGGTGGCCTTTAAGGACGATGCCCGCAGCGGCTTGCGTGCCATAATTGCGGTGCATAATACCAACTTAGGGCCAGCCTTAGGCGGTTGTCGGTTTTACCCCTATGCCTCTGATGAGCAGGCGCTAGAAGACGTGTTGCGTCTGTCGCGGGGCATGAGCTATAAATCAGCCTTGGCGGGCCTGCCCTTGGGCGGCGGCAAGGCGGTGATTATTGGCGATCCGGCCAATCAGAAAAGCCGCCAGCTGCTATTGGCGATGGGCGAGTTTATCGAGGGCTTGAGCGGACAATATATTACGGCTGAAGATTCCGGCACCGGCGTTGCCGACATGAAAGTTATTGGCGAGCGCACCAGTTATGTTTCGGGCGTGATGGAGGGTAGCCGTTTTGGCGGTGATCCCTCGCCCTACACTGCGCAGGGTGTGTTTTGCGGAATTAAGGCGGCCTTGGCGTTTCGCCATAAAGCGAATTCGCTGCGCGACGTGCGAGTGGCTGTTCAAGGCGCGGGCTCGGTGGGCCGCCATTTAACGGCGCTGCTAGTAGAGGCGGGGGCTGAGGTGTTTATTGCTGATATTAACGCCGCCAATTTAACCCTAGCTAAAGTATTGGGTGCTAAGCCTGTTGCCGTTGGCGAGCTGCTGAGTATGGATGTAGATGTACTGGCACCCTGTGCAATGGGGGCGGTGCTTGATGAGCAAACCGTGGGAGTGATTAAGGCCGGTATTGTTGCGGGCGCCGCAAATAATCAACTAGCGAATCCTATTCAGGGAGAGCAGTTGCGTCAGTTGGGTATTTTATACGCCCCAGACTTCGTGATTAACGCGGGGGGCATTATTGATGTGTACTATCAGCGGGCAGAGGGCTCTTCAGACAAGTCCGCCGCGCAGGTCGAGACAATCGGCAATACATTACAGCGCATTTTTCGCCGCGCCGAACAAAGCGGTGAAACGACTGCGCGGGTGGCAGAATTGCTTGCCGAAGAGCGCTTTCTTACACCAGTAAAAATCGCTGCGGCCTAAAAAGCCGCAGCGATGATATACCGGTTTTTCTTACTTGCTTAGCGGAACTGCGCGGTAGCGGCGCGGTATTCCTGTTCCAGCTTTTGAATCAGGTCTTTGGTTGACGGCGTGTCGTGAATGGCGCCCACACCCTGACCGGCAGACCAAATCTCTTTCCATGCGCCACCAGTTTTTTCGCCGCTTTTATTGTCAGCGTCGGTGGTTAATTCTTCGCCAAAGTCGATGTGGCTTGGCGCTTCTAGTTTATTTGGGTCGAGGCCGGCATTAACGATGCTGGGCTTCAAAAAGTTGGCAAATACACCAGATATATTTGGGGTGTAAACGATGTCACTAGAGCCGCTGTCGACAATCATCTGCTTGTATTCAGGCTGTACCAAACTCTCTTGGGTGTTGATGAAGCGGGTGCCCATATAGGCAAGATCGGCGCCCATTGCTTGGGCCGCGGCAATATCATTGCCCCGCGAAATCGCACCGGCCAATAACAGCGTTTTATCAAAAAATTCACGTATCTCTGCGACTAAGGCAAAGGGGTTGGTGCTGCCTGCGTGGCCACCGGCACCGGCGCTAACGGCTATCAATCCATCTACCCCAGCACCTGCCGCTTTGCGAGCGTGACGGGCGTTAATTACGTCGTGAAAAACCAGGCCACCGTAGCCGTGCACGGCGTCAATCACTTCTTTGGCGGCGCCCAGCGAGGTGATAATAATGGGCACCTGATGCTTAACACACAGCGCTAAATCTGCACTTAGGCGAGGATTAGTTTTGTGCACAATCAAATTAACTGCGAAGGGGGCTGGTTTTTCACCAGTAGCTTGCTCATGGGCTTGCAGGGCAGTATTAATACTGACTAACCACTCTTCAAAACCTTCACTGCTGCGTTGGTTTAATGCGGGAAAGGAGCCGACCATGCCAGCCTTGCAGGTTTCTATTACTAGCTCCGGCCCCGAGGCCAAAAACATGGGGGCGACCACGGCGGGTAGGCGAAGGCGGTTTTCCAGTAGCTTGGGAAGACTCATAGTGCTAAACACTCTTATCGGTGAAATCGAAGTGTCACTTTAGGGCTTATTGCGTCGCGGGGGTAGTGTCAGTATTGACATTAAAAGTGTTGATAGTGACACTAACTACTTTTGCAGTGGAGAAATTTGCAGTGGCCAAGGTTTACGTTATTGCCTACGAGGGCTGCTATGCCGGTAGTTTGTCCAACCCCCAAGACTTGTATATGGTCGCTAACGCCCATTGGCGAGAGCAGTATCAGGGTAGGGAGGGTGAGTTTGAATGGCAAACCTTATCCTTAGGCGGCGAGCCAGTTGTTACCGCATCCCATCTTAAAATTGCGGTAGACGGCCCTTTTGTCGATCTTGAGACGGGCAGCATTATCGTCGTGCCAGCAATGGCCTATCCTGGCGGTAGAGAATTGAATAAAAAGCTGGAATCCCTGAGTGAGATTATTAACTGGCTGGTAAAACAATACGCTAATAACTGCATTATCTGCACCCACTGCACAGGCAGCTTTATTTTGGCGGAAAGCGGTTTACTCAATGGTCACAGCGCCACCACCAGCTGGTGGCTTGCTGAACAATTTCGCCAGCGCTATCCCGAAATTACATTAAAGGCCGATCAATTGGTGGTCGACGAAGGACGTTTGCTGACCGGTGGCGCCAATGGCGCCGAAATGTTGGCCGCACTGATTATGGTCGAGCGGTATATGGGCCGGGCGGTAGCCTCGCAATGCGCGCGAACCTTGCTGGTAGATACCAATTTAACCCAGCAGGCACCGTATCTTATTCTGCCCCGACAGAAGCAGCACAGCGATTCGCTTATGCTAGAAATTCAAGATTACTTAGAAAAAAATCTGAGTGATGCCTTTTCTTTGGAACGCTTGGCGCAGCGGTTTTGCATCAGCTCTCGAACCCTGATGCGGCGCTTCAAAGAGGCTGTGGGCGACACCCCCAATAGTTATTTGCAAAACCTCCGAATTGAGGCGGCTAAGAAATTATTTGAAGCCACCAGCCTGTCTACCGACGCGGTCATGCTGCGGATTGGCTATGCCGATACTAGTTCGTTTACCCGTCTCTTTCAGCGTAAAACCGGATTAAGTCCCCGCGCTTATCGCATGAAATTTGGTCTTGCTCCGCGTGGCGAGCAAATAAGCTCAATGTAGTGGCTGACTAATCGCTACTGTTGGCGCTACGTCAATAAATGGGTTGCGCCAGCCCATCAACTTAGCTTTGGCTCGAGCAAGTCGCAGCTCCTGCTCGGAGACAGGGTCCTGTCTCGCCCAAGCCTCGTAAAGCTGGAGATTTTTTTTGCTTATTTTTAAACCATATTGCTTGGCCATATAGAAATAACTGCGGGCGATATCGCCGCGGATATCTGGTCGGGGCTCGGCACGCCGCTCTTTAAAGGCGATTTCAATATCACAGGCACCATAGGCGCGGGCCTCGCCGCTTACCATGCCAAACCCAAAATTTGAGCGGTCGCCATTGACTTCACCAATGGCAGGCACCAAGTTGAAAACGTCTGCTTCCATGGCTTTAAATATAGGGTCTTTTCGACAAGCCTTGCGACCGCCTGTTTGCCAGCACTGTAGCTGATGACCAAACTCCCAAGCCGAGACGATGTGCTCCCATTCGATTCTGGCTGCGCGCTTGGCATTTTTTCGGGGTGTGTAGGCACAGCTTTTGTGATGGGCTAATAGTTTGTTTTTACCGCCTACTTTTTGTTCAGAGTAGCTGCAGTCGCAGTAGAAGCTCTGCTCTGCTTGTTCGTTTTTATAAAGACGAATTAAGCTTTTTTTGGCTGCTGAAAAGCTTTTCGGAGGGGTGTTGTTAGTGGCAAAGCTCGGTAGGTGGAAGATTAGTAATAGAACAAGGAACGTAACTCTGGGCACAAAAAAACCTTATATTTGTGGTGCGACGGGTTTTCCGGCGCAGCGGGGCGGGCAATATAAGTGAGATCAGTGCGAATTAATACTGTTGTTAGATTTTTGTTTTAAGGATGAAAATAAGTGTTTCGGTTTTGGCGGGGGTCAGTGCTCGCTATAGTTGCTATTGAATGTTTCGGTTCCCATTGCCTCAATTTGCAAATCGATCATTTTATTAAACGCCAGTAAAATATTGGAGTAATCTTGCGGCGCATGGAGTTCGTTTAGCGCACACACTCCAGCTTCTATTGTCGACAGGCCGTCAGCGCGGGGCGAGCGTCTTATTTTATATTGGCTATTATTGTGAGCGGTAATAGCAAAACGGGGTAAGGTGTTTAACCACGGATTTAAATGCATCAAGCGGGTAACTTTTCGCCAAGTACCATCGAGCAAAATAAGATTTTTAATTGTATTGGGGTGAATGTTGGCGACGCTTATGCTGTTCTCATCTGGAAAAATTAATACGCTGTCGCGCTGCCAATTTTCGCCGAGAATTAGCACAGGCTCAAAGGTTTCGCCAACAATAAGCTGGGCGCCAATGACTGATTTAGCGAGCAGTGGTGCAGATGATAATGCGTGCTTAGCTTCCTTGGGGTCTTGCAGAATAAAGAGACGGTAAGCGCAGTCGCGCACCACCATAACATCGCATAGGCAGGTGCGCAGGGGGCGCTCGCATTGGGGGCAGAGCTGTCGTTTACTCACGTTATAGGCCTGTTAATCGCAGTGAATGGGCTTGCTCGCAAAGTTGGCAATGCGTTGGGATTCAAGGATTTTCCGCATATCATCGGGAATGCTGCTGGGTTTGCCATTAAGGGTATAGATCATTACCGCTTCGCATAAACCGATACATTTGGCTGTTTGAAACAAGGCTTGATGTAGCCGGTAAGAGCTATTGCCAATATGGCCGATACCCGTGCGGATCTCGACGGGCTCGGGGTAGTGGCCCTCGGCGAGGTACTGCAGACGAGCTTCGATCAATAGGATTTTATCGGCGGAGTCGGGTTTGAAAAAATCTTTGCGGCCCGTGATGTGGAGTTGCATACGGGCGCGGGCGCTTTCATAAAAGCCAGCGATTGCTAAATTGTTGAGATGAGCATAGGCGTCCATATCACCAAACTGAGTGTCTATACTCACGGTGAATGGGTAGGTTTCTGCTAGTAATAAGCTGGGATCGGTTTTTTTTGCCATGGTTTGACGGGGCTCGCGATTCGCATGTGGCGTCAATTTTACCCTGACTGAGGCATATAGCCACGTCGATTTTAAAATACGCGATGAAGCCTCATTTCTGAGAAAAGTTAGTTTGCGGGTGATATAGGCTAAGATTGCTTGTAGCAGCGAGAGCTGTTTATTAGCAGCAAGGTCTGGCAGGCTGGGAATACATAACAAGGAGTTACACGGTGAGAAAACGTGAATGCATGCTGGTGCTGTTTGCGATGTTATTTGCCGGCTGTAGCGGCGACAGCGCACGTAGTGGCCTTACTGGGTATGTGGAAGCTGAATATATTTATATCAGCAGCCTAGAAACTGGCTGGATTACAAGTAGCGCCGTCAGTGAAGGTGATCGTGTAAGTGCTGAGCAAGTGCTGTTGAGCCTAGACAATGAACGGCAGGCTTTTGATCTGGCAGAAGCGACGCAGCGTGCGGCCGCGGCTCAAGCGCAATGGCGAGATTTACAAAGCGGCGCGCGGCCAGAAGAGCTAAAGCGTCTGGATGCGCAGCTTGCGGAAGCCAAAACTAGTTTAACGCTCGCCGATATAGAGTTGCGCCGACTGCGCGATTTACTAAGCAAAGGTGCGACGTCTGAAGCGGTGCTGGATAAAGCAAGTGCTGAATATTCGGCGGCCAAAGCGCGGGTCGATAGCGCCACAGCGAGTATTGGTGTTGCTAAGTTGGCGGCGCGAGAAGAGGCCTTGATTGCGGCCAAAGCGGCTGCAAACGCTGCTGAAGCAGTGCTGGCAAAAGCGCAGTGGCGTTTTGAGCAGCGTAGCCTTGTTGCGCGCCAAGCAGGCTTAGTTACTGCGGTGTATTATCGCCAAGGCGAACAATTGCCCGCTGGCGCACCGGCGCTGGCACTTTTGCCCGCCAACGGCCTAAAAATTCGTTTTTTTATTCCCCAGTCCCGGGTCGTGGAGTTTGCGCCGGGTACAGTGGTGAGTATTCATCAAGACGGCAATCCTGAAATACTTAGCGCAACGGTGTCCTATTTAGCTGAACAAGTAGAATTTACGCCGCCAGTAATTTACAGCGTCGCCAACCGCGAGAAACTGGTGTTTATGGTGGAGGCGCGCTTGCCGCCAAATAGCGGCTTACACGCCGGTCAGCCGGTTGATGTGAGCTTGTTATGAGTGGCTGCTATGAGTGAGCTAGCCATCGACGTGCGGGGCTTAAGTAAGCATTTTGCCAGCAAGGCCGCTGTGAGTGATGTTGATTTACAAATGCCTCGCGGCCAAGTGTGGGGCTTTCTCGGCCCCAATGGCTCGGGTAAAACCACCACCATTCGCATGCTCTGCGGTTTGTTAAAGCCTAGTGCCGGTGAGGGTAGTTGCCTTGGCTTTGACTTGCGCCGTGAGGCCGAGGCCATTCGTCGCCAAACAGGCTATATGACCCAAAAATTTTCCTTTTGGGCAGATCTTAGCGTGCGCGAGAATCTAGACTTTGTCGCACGTATCTATCAGCTCGACAAGAGGCGGCAGTGCGTAGATGAAACCCTGGCAGTGCTCGGCCTAGTTCACCGGCAACATCAACTTGCGGGGGCCTTGTCTGGCGGCTGGAAACAGCGCTTGGCGCTCGCCGCCGTTACCATGCATAAACCTAAGTTATTGCTTTTAGATGAACCGACAGCTGGCGTAGACCCTCAGGCGCGGCGGGATTTTTGGGATCAAATTCATCGCCTGTCTAATCAAGGCATGACGGTGCTGGTGTCGACCCATTACATGGACGAGGCCGAGCGCTGCGATCATATTGTGTATCTAGCTCACGGCAAATTAATTACCGAGGGCAGCGTCCCAGATATTATTGACCAATCTGGGCTGGTGAGCTTCCGGGCCGAGGGCAGGGGCGTGCGAGGTATAGAGCCACTGATGGCCGTGCAGCCTGGAATCGAACACGCGGCGTATTACGGCGCTGCGTTGCATATTAGTGGCCACGACCGCGTGGCATTAGAAGCGGCAGTCGCCAGGGTCGCAGATCAAGGCTATGGGTGGCAGGAAATTAAACCCAGTTTGGAAGATGTATTTATAGCACTAATGGAGCAGAGCGGTGGCGATAAGAGGGCCCACCGATGATGCGCTTCGGCCGCAGTCTGGCGCGGATTAACGCGGTATTTATCAAAGAACTCATCCAAATGCGTCGCGACCGGCTGACCTTTGCGGTGATGCTGGCCATACCTATTTTAGAATTGGTGCTATTTGGCTACGCAATAAACACCGACCCCAAACACTTGCCCACGGCGGTGTATGCCGCGGAGTACACGCCAGTGGTGCGCAGTATTCTTAGCGGTTTGGAAAACTCCGAGTACTTTGATATTAGTACTAATAATAGTGACCCCCGCGCCAGTGATTACCTACTGGCGAGCGGCAAAGTGGTTTTTATTGTCGAAATTCCGGCGGGCTTTAGTCGCCAATTAATTCGCGGTGAGCGGCCGCAACTATTGGTGTCGGCAGACGCGACTGATCCGGTTGCGGCGTCTAATGCTTTGGGGCGCTTATCGACTATCGTCAATCAGGCGCTGCTCAAAGATTTGACTGGCCCACTGGCGCATTTGCAGGCCGGTAAGGGCGCGGTAGATTTGGTGGTGCATCCCCGTTACAACCCCGAGGGCATAACCCAATACAACATTGTGCCGGGCTTGTTGGGGGTTATTCTAACCATGACGCTAGTGATGATTACCGGCATGGCGATGACCCGCGAGACTGAGCGCGGCACTATGGAAAATTTACTGGCCATGCCAGGTTCGCCCTTTGAGGTAATGATCGGCAAAATTCTGCCCTATGTCGGTGTGGGTTCGGTGCAAACCGTGATTGTGTTGGTGGTGGCCCACTGGCTGTTTGCGGTGCCGTTTATTGGCAGTATCGCCTTGCTGGTCTTAAGCGTGGCAATTTTTATTTTGGCGAATCTCGCACTGGGTTTTACTTTTTCGACGATTGCTCAGTCGCAAATTCAATCGATGCAGCTGACTTTCTTTTTCTTTCTGCCCTCGATTCTTTTGTCTGGCTTTATGTTTCCGTTTCGCGGTATGCCGCACTGGGCGCAAATGATTGGGGAGGTGTTACCCCTTACCCATTTTTTGCGGGTAGTGCGGGGTATCATGCTTAAAGGCGCGGGCATCCAAGAATTGGTTTACGACTTGGCGGCCATCTTGGTATTTATGCTGGTAGTTAGCTCTGTGGCCATGCTGCGCTATAAGCGCACCTTAGATTAAACGACGGAAATATGATGTCGCTCTAGACCACTACAGAGCTCTTAAGATTCCAGCATCGACCCTAGCGCGACAGGCGTGTAGAGTATTCTTTTGTTAAGAAATACAGATGTAAAGGACCCGCTAGATGAACGATGCACTGACGATAGTCAATAAAACCGCGCCGGTAATGCCGGTAGCACAGTTCAAATCGCTGGATCATGCCAAGGCTTGTGCCGAATTATTTGCCGAGGCGGGGGTGCCAGCGGTTGAGGTAACTTTGCGCCATACCGACGCATGGCAAATGGTCAAACTATGTAGAGACCTAATGCCAAACGCGCGGATTGGCGTAGGTACGGTGCTAAATCGCAGACAAATGTTGCGCGCCGTTGATGAAGCCGATTTTGTTATCAGTCCGGGTTTTTCCCGCGAGCTGTCGATGCTGGCCCATAAAACCCTCACCACCTATATTCCTGGTGTGGCTACCGCAACAGAAATCATGGCTGCGATGGCCGAAGAACACCGTGTTTTTAAATTGTATCCCGCGGAGGCAATTGGCGGCGTCACCTTGTTAAAATCCCTGGCGGGCCCCTTTCCTGATGCGGTGTTCTGCCCAACAGGGGGCATAAGCCAAGCGAACTACCACGACTACCTAGCGCTGCCCAATGTGCACTGCGTGGGTGGTAGCTGGATTGTGCCCAGTGAAGAGGCTCTGGCGAAAGACCGCAAAGGCTATTTAGCAATGTTAAAAAGCCTATACCAGCGGTCACTTTAGCTACGCTGATTACGGCGCCCAGTATATGTCGACGGGTACGCGCTGCTGGTGTAGCACCATCGAAATAGGGAAGTCGGCGTCTTTGGCCAGCGCGCGCTCCAGCACATCGCGCTTGGCCTTACCAAATACCTGAATCACAATGCGCTCGCTGTTCAACACTGCCGCTGGGGTTAACGATATTCGAGAGTAGGGTGCGGCACCAGGGTGAACCGCAGTGCAGTGCTGTTCGTGGGCGGCCATTAGCATTGGGTATTCTGGGGCGTCGTGAAACCACGAGGCGGTGTGACCATCATTACCCATGCCAAGATGAACGACGCTCAGCGGCCACGTCAGCTCAGTTAACTGCTCTTCGCAGGCATATTGACCATCATTTACATCGGCGGCTTCGTTTTTTAGGGGCAGGTAGCGGCTATTGGCAGCAAGACCGCTGAATAGGGTTTTATTAAGCATGGCTTGGTTGCTGTCGTGATGACTCTCTCCGAGCCAGCGATCGTCAACCAGCAAGGTTTGAATTTTAGGCCAGTCCAGTGTTTGCTTGCCAAGTAGGGTGAGCATTTCGGCAGGAGTCGAACCGCCAGACACTGCGAGGCTGGCCGCTTTGTGTTTGCTCAGCACGGCATTTAAATATTTGCCAATATCATTGCTCAACACGGTATTTAGTTCGTCGCGGTTGGGCAGTAAGATCAGGGTGGGTTTATTATTCATGCCAGCTTCTCCCGTGTTTTTCTGGTAGTGCGAGCGCAGCGTTAGGCCCCATAGAGCCGGCCGCATAGGTTTTGGGCTTAATACCTGCTTCCTGCCACGCGCTAATAATACTGTCTACCCACGCCCAGCAGGCCTCCACCTCGTCGCGGCGCATAAACAGGGTTTGGTCGCCCTCTAGTACATCTAATAATAGTCGCTCATAAGCTTCATGGGCCTGTAGTTCATCGTGTAAATCTGCATCCAGATTTAATTCAACTTGTTCCAACTTTAATTGACGGCCTAAGCCGGGCTTTTTGTTGACCTTGTATAGGGTAATGTTTTCTTCAGGCTGCAAGCGTATTACCAACTTATTGGGCAGGTCGTTGGGGTCGCCTTCAAATAAGCTAAAAGGATGTTTTTTTAGCTCAACAACAATCTCAGAAAAACGTCTGCTCAAGCGCTTGCCGGTGCGCAAATAAAAGGGCGTGCCCTCCCAGCGCCAATTGTGGAGGTCGGCTTGCAAGGCGACAAAGGTCTCGGTGGTTTCGCTGTCTTCAAAGCCGGTTTCGTCGAGAAAGGCAGCGACGGGGGCGGCGTTTACTGCGCCCGCAATATATTGGCCGCGCACGGTTTTAGCTTTAACATTGGCGGCAGTGATTGGTCTAAGAGCTTGCAGTACTTTTACTTTTTCATCACGAATCGTATCCGCGCGCAGATTGGCGGGCGGCTCCATCGCCACTAAACATAAAAGCTGTAAAAGGTGGTTTTGTACCATATCGCGCAGCGCCCCAGTTTTGGCGTAAAAGTCGCCACGGCCCTCAACGCCAATATCTTCGGCCACGGTAATTTGAATATTGTCGATATATTGGCTATTCCAGAGCGGGCCAAATAGGGCATTGCCAAAGCGCAGCACCAGTAAATTTTGGACCGTTTCCTTGCCAAGATAATGGTCAATTCGGAAAATGTTTTTCTCTGGGAAGACCTGCAGTACTTCGTGGTTAATTTCGGTACAGCTGGCTAAGTCGTGGCCCAGCGGCTTTTCTAATACAACTCTCGACTGACCGTTAACAATGCCAATGCTGTGTAGATTTCGGCAAATGCTCGTGTACAAAGTAGAATGAGTGGCCAGGTAAAAAACGGTGGCCGCGTCCGCGTGCTGGTTAATCGAATCGCTGAGGCGATGATAGTCTTTAAGGCAATTTACATCCAAGCTGACATAGCAGAGCTTGGCAGCAAAATTCTGCCAGTGCTGCTCGTCCCAAAAATGCGCGGGTAAAAATTCGCGCATTTTGGTTTTTACTTGTTTGCGGTAATCGTCATGGCTAATGTCGGCTCGGCCCAGTGCCATAATCGAGCAGACGTTATCTAGAAAGCCTTCGCGCTGTAATTTGTAAAGGGCGGGTTGCAGCTTGCGCAGGGCGAGATCGCCGGTGCCACCGAAAATAACAAGTTGAGCTGATTGGCTTTGGGTCATCGCTTCACTCTTTAATATGGCTTATTGCAATGTAATAGGCGTTATTGAGTACACGTTGATTAGTATTGGCGCCGAGTATCTCGGTATTTTTAGCATAGAGCTTTTATCTGGTCATTCATACCGCTAGGCGATGTTAAACCTGTGTGCTACAGCGCCGTGGCGTGCAACACACAGTGTGAAACACCAGTGCTCGGATTAAGTATGGTATAAAAAACCAAATTCGCTTTCGGCGCCCATATTCTTGGAGAAAAACATGTTAATTCGGCCTGCTCAGAGTGATGACAACCTAGCCGCTACCAGTTTGGTTTTTTTGTCGGGGCCGGTTGCCTTTGAGCATATTTTTAATCGCGCTCACGGTCCAGATGTTCGTGAGTTTTTAGGCGCTGAGTTTGCTAAATCGGCGACCATGTTCAGTTACCGTCATCATTTTGTGTACGAGCGAGACGGTCAGGTGATCGCCACGATTGGCGGCTTTGATAAACCGAGCCACGACGGTACGTTTATAGGTAATGCCAAGGCGATTTTTACTCAGTACGGCTTGCGGGGTATTGCAAAGGGCTTATTGTTTGAACTGCGTCTGGTGAAGCCGCCACGTAAAGGCTGTTACTACTTGTGCCATATTGCGGTCAATCCTCAGTGGCGGGGCACAGGCATCGCGGCGCAGCTCATTAATTTCATGGATGCGCGGGCAGTCGAACTCGGTTATCCCGTTTTGAGTTTAGATGTCGCGGAATTAAATGCTGGCGCCTTGCGTCTATATCAGCAAATGGGTTTTAAAATTGTAAAACGCAATAAAAGCTATAACAGCGTATTAGACAACCACCTCTACATGGAAAAGTCACTTGACGGTGTTTTGTGAATATGAAGAAGTGAATTAGGGGGGAGGGCTACAGTTCTCGAAATACGCAGCTCAGGCCTTGCCGAGCTGTTGGCCACCGAGTGTGCTGGGAGTTTCGCCACTGGCGCCATAAATAGGGGTGTCGTTATTGCTGGCCCCCAAAATTTCTAATGCTCGCTTACCGTATCGCGCTTGGCTAGCAATGTCGGCGCCAGCTTGGGTGTTTAAAGCTTGGCAGCGACTGAGGGTGTTTAAAGCTTCTTGCCATAGCGTTTCTAGCGCGGTGTCGGCAGTGCCACTGACTAACTGCCGGCGCCGCACTTCTAAAAGCTCGAGATTCTGAACCAAGTCCATCTTCTGCTGAACTACCGCCTCCAGCTGCTCAGGTTCCCGCGCTAACTTTAAAATCAGGGCTTCTTCGCCCAGCAGTGATTCTAAGCGCTGGGCCTCGCTGTGAATGGTATGCAGTACGTCGCTCAGTTCATTGCTCATATCAGCTGCCGGTTAGGGCTTCCATATTAACTAGCGCTGCTGCCACTTTATTGGCGTCGATGGTGAATTCACCATTGCGAATTGCAGTTTTAATCGCCTCGACCTTTTGGCGGTCAATGCCGTCGCTGCTATTTACCTGGGCGCGGGTGCGCTCCACTAGTGGGGTTTCCACTTGGGGCGCTTTTGCTGTGTCGGCAGCAGCAGGGCTGGCTACAGTGCTGTCTGATTTGCTGGCACCGGTACGCCCACCATCTAGCTTGCGGGCCTGACTCAGTGACGAGCCATCTATACGGTCAACCATTTTTATATCCTCTTTAAATAGCTTTCGCCTGTGGTATCGGCACTATCTGGTAGAACTTTAGCACGAATTTACGTTGCAGCGCATGGGGACTTGTCCCGATCACTCAATTGAGAGCGACGCTGTTTTCGGATGTTACAACACCCTCTAACTGCTTGCCGGAATTGAGGTTTTTGACCAGTATCCGGCTGCCTAGGGCGCCGTCTTGCATGGCTATGCCCATCATGCTCACGCTAACGGGACCATCGCTGCTATTTAGTTGAACGCGCTGCCCCTTATTCACAATGCTACTGGCGCTAACCATATTCGGGGTGAGCACCGCGCCCTGGGCAATACTCTGGCGGCTTTGATAGCCACCCTTATCGCCCAAAGACTGTAAATAGCCGTAGCCAAGGCTGGTGATATCACGTTTTGCCCAGCTCACGTCGCCAGCGCTAATGGTGGTGCCCGGTGCTATGGGGTGCCGAGCAACCATGACTTTGGCGTAGGCCTCTACGGTAACCGGTAAATAAATCTTCCACGGTTTGGCGCCGGCGGTACAGCGCACGCCAACAGTTGTTCTGCGTTTGATCTTGGCACCACTTGATAAGAACGCTTGGAGCTTGCCTGGGCAGCTGCTGAGCTTGGTGCGGGGGTCGAGTTTTTGCGCGGTGATGATGGTGCTGAGCTGCTGCCAAGGATGACGGCTGGCAATATAGTTCTCGGCCGTAGCGGCAATCCGGCTGTGGCTTTCGCTAGGCGCGCCGCTACTGGCTGCGCTGAACACGCAGAGGGCGATACCCAATAGCAGTTTGCAGGGGGCAGTGGTTTTCATGGTTGTGTATTGGCCCATGGCTGTTAATCCACTCATTGCATTCGCTCGCGTCAAAGATTTGTCGGTAAGTCGATAACTGCAATGCCTGTGCCAGTCTTGGTTGCTAGATAAGTGACTAGATTGGCTGCTGCTTATTGAGTGGCGTGCGGGGGGTATAAAAAATAAAGCGGATGGCACTTGCCGGATTTTTGCCGATCAGCGGCAAAAACTTGCCGTTATTTTGGCAGTGACCCAATTTGATGATTTTAAGTTATTGAAAAATAACAACTAAATTATATGGCACGGCCTTTGCCTTGATCCATTGCAAAAGCGGCAAAAAGCAGAAAACCTGCCTTGAACCGATTAACGGCTGCAAACCGAATAACTTTAGCGAAATGGTAAGAAAATGGCGATTAATTTTGATAAAGCCTTAGGCGTTCACGAGCAAGCACTGCTGTTGCGGCAAAAGCGCAACGAAGTCTTGGCCGCCAATATTGCCAATGCCGATACCCCTGGCTACAAGGCGCAGGATATTGATTTTCGCACTGCTTTATCAAATTCAGCGGCAGCTAGGGATCAACCAACCCTGGCGCTAAAAGTGACCAGCGCGGGCCACCAGCGCCGCGCCGATGGCAGTGCCGACGCTTTAGCGGCGTCTTTGAAATATCGTCAGCCCTATCAGCCATCGCTAGACGGCAACACGGTTGAAGGCCATATCGAACAAGCCGAGTTTGCCGACAACGCCATGCGCTATCAGGCCACGCTATCGTTTTTGGGCAGTCGCCTCAGCGGGCTTAAATCCATACTTCAGGGAGGCCGATAGATCATGGCTAATCCACTCGATATCGCCGCATCGGCAATGAATGCGCAAATGATGCGTCTTAATACCGTGGCCAGCAATATGGCCAACGCCGACTCAGTCGCGGGTAGCGAGGCCGAGGCCTATCGCTCGCGTCAGGCGGTGTTCTCTACGGTAATGGACCAGCAGCGCGAAGTGGCGGGGGTGGCAGTAACTGGCGTTGTTGAGAGCAATGCGCCAGTGATGAAACGCTACGAGCCCGGACATCCTCAAGCTGATGTCGACGGCTATGTGTACGCTTCGAACGTCAACACCATGGAAGAAATGGCCAATATGATGTCGGCATCACGCTCATTTCAAAATAACGCTGAAGTTTTTTCTACCACCAAAACTTTGATGCTGCGCACCCTGCAGCTTGGCCAGCAGTAGGAGTCTGAATAATGGAAGTGCGCACCCTAGAACAACTGCAAATGCAGACCGCGACCAGTAAGACGAAGAAAGATGCATCGTCGCTGGACCAAGACGATTTTATGAAGTTGATGCTGCAGCAGCTAAAAGCTCAGGATCCTTTCAAACCCACGGACAACACCGAATTCATTAGCCAAATGGCCCAGTTGACCTCGGTTAGTGGCATCAGTGAAATGAACGAAAACCTCAGTGCGCTAACGGGTTCGCTGTATTCGGCGCAGCTGCTCGATTCATCCTCGCTGATTGGTAAAGACGTGCTCGTGGAGTCTAGCGTTGCTGCGCTGCCTAGCAGCGGTAGTGTGCGAGGTCAGGTTGAATTGCCCACCAGCACCACGGCCTTAGATATCGAAATTTTGGCGCCCAGTGGCGAGGTTATTGGCAAGGTGCCAATGGGGCCCCAGGCTGCCGGCACCAGCGCTTTCGAATGGAATGGTATTGGCTTAAATGGCGAGCGCATGCCGCCGGGCAATTATCAGATCCGCGCCAACTATTTAAACGGCAACAAAGTCGAGGCACTGACCACGGAAATGCGCAGCGGGGTCATTAGTGTCAGTGTGCCGGTGGGCGGTGGTAGTTCTCAGGTGCAAGTACAAGGGCTGGGTACGGTCAGTCTGTCACAAATTAAAGAGATTAGCTGAGTTGCGATTGCGCTATTCAGAGAATGACAAAACTATTCCCTCAGTAGGAGTTACATTATGAGCTTTCGTATCGCACTCAGTGGTTTAAACGCAGCGCAATCGCATTTGGATGTGACCGCGCACAATATTGCCAACGTAAACACCACCGGTTTTAAAAGCTCGCGAGCTGCTTTTGCCGATGTGTACGCCACCGCCAATAACGATGTCACCAAAACCACGCCTGGCGCTGGTGCTCGTCTTGCTACCATCACCCAGCAGTTCTCCCAGGGTAATGTTGATTTTACCGATAACAACCTCGATCTCGCGGTGAGTGGTGAAGGCTTCTTCACCATGAAGGGCTCTGGCGGTGTGACATACACCCGCGCTGGCGCCTTTAGCGTCGACCGCGAAGGCTTCGTGGTAAACAATAATCTGGAGCGTCTGCAGGTGTTTCCACCAACGGGTAACGGCGGATTCTCTACCGGCTCGCTTAGCGATTTACAGTTAGAAGTAAACGAAAATGCGCCCCAAGAAACCTCGCGCGGCCAGATTGGCGTTAACTTGCCAGCCAATGCACCAGTGCCAACAGTTGCGCCTTTCGATCCAACTCTGCCGGCCAGTTATAACCACGCCACGTCCATGACGGTGTACGACTCATTGGGTACCCAGCACACCGCGACCCTGTATTTTGTACGCGACGCGGCGGCTAATACCTGGAACCAGCAGCTCTATGTAGACAACAATGCCGTGGGCGGCGCTAACACGCTCTCGTTTAGTAATGCTGGGGTATTGCAGACACCCGCAAATGGCTTGGTGACCTATCCAGCCTATGATCCTGGTACGGGCTCGGAGGATTTGAATTTGTCTTTCGACTTTAATGCCAGCACCCAGTACGGCCAAGAATTTGGTGTTAATAATCTTCAGCAAGACGGTTTCACCACCGGTCGCTTAACTGGCATTGAAGTTGCCTCTACTGGTGTAGTGTCGGCTCGTTATACCAACGGTCAGTCGACCCAGTTAGGTAAAATTGCGATGGCTAGTTTCACCAACCCCAATGGTTTACAGCAGCAGGGTGACACCTCTTGGGCAGAGACCTTTTCGTCAGGTAGTCCACGGGTTGGCGAAGCGGGTACCTCTAACTTTGGTTTGCTGCAATCCGGCGCCCTAGAGAGCTCTAACGTAGATTTGACCGAGCAGTTGGTTGAGATGATTACCGCTCAACGTAACTTCCAAGCCAACACCCAGATGATCTCTACCGCCGATGCGGTAACCCAAGCGATCATCAATATCCGTTAATTGAGGGCGGTTTAGGCCGCCATTAATCGGGAGTTTTTATGGACAGATTACTGTATATCGGCATGACAGCGGCAAAGAATACGCAGCTGGCCCAAACCACTAACGCCAATAATTTGGCGAACGTGAGCACGGCGGGTTTTCGTGGCGATTTCCAGAACGTTCTGTCTCAGCAGGTTGAAGGCCCTGGTATGGCGACCCGTTTTAATTCGGTGTATCAGGGTGAAACCTCAGATTTCTCGGTGGGCTCTATTATGGCCACCGGCCGCCAGCTGGATGTTGCCATTCGCGGCGATAAAGGCTGGTTTGTGGTAACCGCGCCAGACGGCAGCGAAGCCTATAGCCGCCGAGGTGATTTTCATATTACTAGCGACGGCATGCTGCTCAACGGCGCCGGCCAGCCAGTGATGGGTGACGGCGGCCCGGTAGCGATTCCCGAGCACGAAAGCTTGATGATTGGCGAAGACGGCACGGTTTCGATTGTGCCGCTGGGGCAGGGCTCTGAATCACTGTCGACGGTAGACAGAATTCGCTTGGTCGACGCCGCGCCGAATCAGTTGCAGAAGGGTGAGGACGGCTTAATGCGCATGCGCAATGGTGGCAGCGCGCCAACCTCCTCAGATATCCGCATCAGCTCCGGTAATTTAGAAGCATCAAACGTGAATAGCGTCGACGCCATGGTGAATATGATTTCACTGGCGCGGCAATTTGAAATGCAGGTCAAGGCCATGAGCACCGCCGAAACGGTTGCTGAAACCGGCAGCCGCTTAATGCGCTTGGAATAACAAGGGGTTATTTATGAATTCATCACTATGGGTCGCTAAAACCGGTCTCGATGCCCAGCAAACTCGGATGCAAGTAACCAGTAACAACTTGGCCAACGCCAATACCACTGGCTTTAAACGTGATCGAGCATCCTTTGAAGACCTGCTCTATCAAAACATGCGCCAAGTGGGCGGCCAGACCTCGCAGCAAACCCGTTCGCCAAGCGGCATGCATATCGGTACTGGTGTGCGGGTAGTGTCTACAGAAAAAATACACCAGCAGGGCACTTTGAATCAGACCAATAATTCCTTGGATGTTGCCATTGAAGGTAAGGGCTTTTTCCAAGTGCAAATGCCAGACGGCAGCATTGCCTACACCCGCGATGGTTCTTTTCAGCTCGACGACCAGGGCCAGATTGTTACCAATACCGGCAATGTGGTTGATCCTGGCATGACCGTACCCCAAGGCACCTTAAGCATCACCATTGGTTCCGACGGCGTAGTGAGCGCGGTATTGGCTGGCGGCGCTGCGCCAGTGCAGGTTGGCAGCTTTCAGCTCGCCGACTTTGTGAATCCATCGGGTCTGCAAGCCCGCGGCGAAAACTTGTATATGGAATCGGCCTCTAGCGGCTCGCCACAAACCGGCACACCTGGTTTAAGCGGTTTAGGTCGGATTCAGCAGGGCGCCCTTGAAGGTTCTAACGTAAACGTAGTGGAAGAGCTGGTGAATATGATTGAAACCCAGCGCGCCTACGAGATGAACTCCAAGGCCATCGCCACCAGCGACCAAATGATGCAGTACGTGAATAACAATCTGTAATTCGCGATTTATAGCAGGGTAATGCTTATGAACATTCAACAGACTCAAGGCCTCAACCGTATCAAGACTGCATTTGCGGTTTTGGTGGTGGCGCTGCTGTCGGCGTGTTCATCGGCGCCTGCCAAAGATACCTCTGCCGACTACGAATCTGCCGCGCCGCCAGTGGCTCCTGACGATGGCCAAAATATGGGCTCTATCTACCGCTCTGGTTACGGCATGACCTTGTTTGTCGACCGCCGCGCGCGTCAAGTCGGCGACATCATTACGGTCACTCTCGAAGAGAAAACCGACGCCAGTAAGTCGTCAAGTACCGCCACGGGTAAAGAGAGCAATATCTCGGTACCGACCGTGACCTTGTTTGGCCGTGGCGTCACCAGCGGCGGCACACCGATACTCACCACTGGCGTGTCGTCTGATCAAGATTTCTCTGGTCAGGGCAGTAGCACCCAGAGCAATAGTTTAACCGGTAGTATCACCGTGACCGTGTCAGAAGTGCTGCGCAATGGCAGCCTGCGAGTGCGGGGTGAGAAGTGGGTCACTATCAACCAAGGTGAAGAGTTTATTCGCATTAAAGGTGTTATCCGTCCCGAAGACATTGGTGCCGACAATGCCATACCGTCTTACAAGGTTGCTGATGCCCGTATTACTTATAGCGGCAAAGGTGCGCTGGCCGACGCTAATTCCATGGGTTGGCTGGGGCGTTTGTTCCAGTCTGTGTTGTCACCCTTTTGAGGACGGCTGCAATGTCAGTGTTTAAATCAAATTCATCGTTGCGCAAAATCGCCGCTGTTTGCAGTATTGCGCTAGTGTGTTTCGCGCCGTTAGCGCAAGCCGAGCGGGTTAAAGACCTAGTTAACGTCGCCGGTGTGCGAGAAAACCAATTAGTGGGCTACGGCTTGGTTGTTGGTCTTAGCGGCACTGGTGATCAAACCAGCCAGGCGCAATTCACCATTCAAAGTATTCGCAATATGCTCACCGGCTTTGGCGTGCGTATTCCCGATAACGTTAGCCCCCAGCTTAAAAATGTGGCGGCGGTAACCGTACACGCGAGCTTGCCAGCCTTTGCCAAGCCAGGCCAAACCTTAGACGTAACTGTGTCTTCTATTGGTAACTCGGCCAGCTTGCGCGGTGGTAGCTTGTTGATGGCGCCGATGATGGGGGCAGATGGTCAGGTTTACGCAGTGGCCCAGGGCAGTTTGCTGGTTGGCGGTTTGGGTGTGGCGGGTGCCGATGGCTCTAAAGTCACTGTGAATATTCCCAGCGCGGGCCGTATTCCCAATGGTGCGATTATCGAGCGAGCGGCGCCAAGCGCGATGTCGGCCAATGGCGAAATTATGCTGAATCTCAAAAAAGCCGATTTCACCACCGCGCATCGTCTGGTAGAGGAAATTAACAGCAAATTTGGCGCCGGTACCGCCAGTGCTATGGATTCCGCGACGGTTAAGGTGATGGGTCCCAGTAATGCCGACCGCAGCGTAACCTTTATTTCGATGCTCGAGACCTTAGAAATTACGCCCGCTGAGGCGATTGCGAGGGTGGTGGTTAATTCCCGCACAGGCACCATCGTTATTGGCGGCAATGTGCGGGTTATGCCGGCGGCCGTTACCCACGGCTCCTTAACGGTGTCGATCACCGAGCGGGTCGATATCAGCCAGCCAGGCGCTTTTAGTGGCGGCCAAACTGTGGCGGCACAGGAGTCGAGTATTGACGTGCAGGAAACCGGCTCGCGGATGTTCTTGCTAGATGCCGGCGTGACCTTAGAGGAAATTGTTAAAGCGATTAACAAAGTTGGTGCCGCGCCCAGCGACTTGGTTGCCATTCTCGAAGCCCTAGACCAAGCCGGTGCCCTGCGCGCTGAGCTGTTAGTGATCTAAAGGAGCGACGGCGATGGATGTTAAAGCCAGTAGCAATTACCACGACTTTTCAGGTTTGGCCGCGCTGCGCCGCGACGCGGTGGCCAATCAAGAAGAGGCCATTGCGCCGGTCGCCAAACAGTTTGAAGCCTTATTTTTGCAAATGATGCTAAAAAGCATGCGCGCCGGTGTGCCAGAGGGCGGATTGTTCTCTGACGAGAGCACCAAAATGTACGAAGAAATGCTCGACAGTCAGCTGTCGGTCACCCTTGCCGAGCAAGGTGGCATTGGTATGGCAAAATCAATTTCGGCGCAGCTTTTGGGTCCAGAAGCAAATGGTTCAGAGGTAAGCGGTCCTAAAGCCATTAATCCTGACGGTAGCGGGGGTGGCATAAGTGGCGAGGGCGCGGCGTTGCGCAGCAAGCTTCAACAGCTAAGCAAGCAGAGCCACAACAGCAGCATTCAAGATTTCAGTTTGTCTGCCGATAAACTGTAAATGAATAAGGGGTAACACATGGGTGACATGCTAGGTAATGCCCTGTCGGCGCTGGTGTCGTATCAGCGCGCGCTGGCCACCACCAGTCACAATATTGCCAATGCCGACACTGAGGGCTATAGCCGTCAGCGGGTAGACTTCGCCACGCGGGTGCCCCAGCAATTGGGCAGCACCACAATTGGCTCTGGGGTAAAGGTTGCCTCTGTAAGCCGCGTGTACGACAACTTTACCGCCGGCCAATTGCGCAGCGCCCAAGCGGCGTTCTCGGCGGTGGACAATAGCTACCAGTTGGCATCCCAATTAGATAACGCCCTAGCCGACCCCAATTTGGGTTTGGGCGCGTCGCTGTCGCGCTACTACAACAGTATTCAAGGTGTGGCCGACGATCCATCGTCGATCTCATCTCGCCAGCTGATGCTCGCCGAAGCCCAGGGCTTGGGCGATCGCTTCGCTGATTTGTCGGCCCAGCTCGCCAGCCTTAGCCGTGAAGTGAATGTGCGCATTAGTACCTCGGTTAGTGATATCAATGATTTGGCTACTCAGGTGGCAGATATCAATTTGTTGATCAGCGAATCCAAGGGTAAATTCGGTACCACGCCAAATGACTTGCTCGATCAGCGCGATCAGGCTTTATTGTCGTTAAACGAATTAATTGGCATTAAATCGGTTGAGCAAAACGACGGCACGGTTAGCGTGTTTGTGGGTAATGGCGAGGCGCTGGTACTGGGCGATCGCACCATAAAAATGAATGCGGTTTCTAATGTATTTGAGCCTGGTCGCATCGAAGTCGCAATGGATTTAGGCGGCGGTAATGCCGTGATTAGCGGTAGCCTCAGTGGCGGTAGTTTGGGCGGCAGTTTGAATTTTCGCGATGGCCTGCTCGACGAAACCCGCAATGAACTCGGCCGCATTAGCTTGGCAGTGGCCAGTTCAATGAACGAGCAGAACCGCGCCGGTATCGACCTGCGCGGCAATCAAGGTGCAGATATTTTCTCGGTGCCAGATCCCGTCGTGCATCGCAGCATTAATAACAGTAGCGCCACCCAAATGACGGCGCAAATTACCGACTTGTCACAGGTGACCGGCAACAATGTATTAATGCGTTTTAACGGCAGCAGCTGGTCATTTTTCGATGAAGCCAACGGTCAGCCCGTGAGCGGCGTAACCGGTAGTGGCAGCGTTGCTGACCCGTTCCAGCTTAGTGGTGTGCAATTTAGTCTGAACGGCGCTGCAGCGGCGGGGGATCAATTTGTGTTACGGCCCACCGAGGGCGCCACCGCCGGTTTAAAAATCGTACTAACTGACCCCGCGGGCATCGCAGCGGCCGCCGCTACCCGCAGCTTAACGGGCAGCAATAATATTGGCACTGGCAGCATCAGCCAGACCAATGTTGTCGACAGCAGCGACCCGAATCTACTAAACAATGTCGATATTGAGTTTTTGAATGCCAATACCTACCAAGTTAATGGTAGCGGTAGCTTCAGCTATACACCTGGCACTGATCTAAATATTAACGGCAATCAATTTGTGCTTAACGGCAGCCCGGTTGCGGGCGACCACTTTTTTATTGGCGCCAATACCAATGCCGTGGGTGATAACCGCAATATTCTAAAACTGGCCGGTGCGGAAAACCTCAAGCTCCTTAATGGCGGTACGGTGAGTGTACAAGACGCGGTAAACGGTTTGGTCGGTGATATTGCTGTGGCCACCCGCAGCGCCCAAATTAATAAGCAGTCTCAAGAAAACTTACTCACCCAAACCCGCGCCCGTTACGAGAGCGTATCTGGGGTAAATTTAGACGAAGAGGCGGCCAATCTGCTTAAGTTTCAGCAGGCTTATCAAGCTGCCGCACAGGCCACCAGTATCGCCAATGATTTATTTCAGAACCTGATGAGCGCGTTTCGTTAATAGCTAGGATAACAACAGTGAACGGCGGGGCAGCGCAAATGACACAGAGAGCAGACGTATGAGAATCTCAACCAGTCAGATTTACGCCAATGGGGTCAACAGCATGTTGAGCCAGCAGGCCAAGCTGTCTAAAACTCAGCTGCAGGTTGCCACCGGCCAAAAAATTCTCACGCCCTCAGACGACCCCGTTGGCACCGTGCGAAGCTTAGAGCTGACCCGCGCCAAAGAAAAAACCGAGCAGTACGAGCGCAATGGCAATCTGCTAGACAGTCGCCTCCGTCTAGAAGAAAGTATTGTTAACAATAGCATCGATGTATTACAGCGCGTGCGGGAGCTGTCAATCCAAGCCAATAATGCCACTCAGAGCAATGAGTCTCGCCAGTCAATCGCCTCTGAAATGCGCCAGCAGCTCGATAATTTACTGAGCTACGCCAACACCAAAGACAGCAGCGGTCACTTTATTTTTGCCGGTTACCAAGAGGGCAGTTCCCCGTTTTCTAAAACCACCAGCGGCTATGTGTACAACGGCGATGACGGTCAGCGTCAATTGCAAGTTGGCCCTGCCCGCAGCCTGCCAGACGGCGACCCAGGCTCTGAAGTGTTTATGAATATTCTCAACGGCAATGGCAAATTCCAAACCGCTACCAATCCCACAAATACCGGCGGCGCGGTTATTGATGCTGGTACGGTGACAGACCTCAGCCAGTTTAATCGCGAATCCTTTACCATTCGTTTTGTCAGCGACACTCAATACGAGGTGCTAGATGCCGGTGGCGCAGTAGTGAGCAGCGCTGCTTACCAAGACGGCGGCGATATTGCCGCGGGTGGCATGTCTGTAAAAATTAAAGGCCCTGCGGCGGCTGGCGACGAATTCAGCATAGCTCCAGCTCAGCGCCAAGACTTATTCTCTATGGTAGAAGCGCTGGCGGTATCACTAGAAACCCCGCGCAATAGCAATAGTGGCCGAGCCCTGCGAAATAGCGAAATCAATAACGCCATTAGCAATATCGACCAAGCAATGGATCACCTCATTAACAAACAAACTGGCATTGGCTCGCGTCTGCAATCCCTAGAGCGGCAATCAGACATTAACGCCGGCGCCAGCCTGCAAATAGCCGAGAACCTGAGTTTGGTGAACGATTTAGACTACGCCGAAGCGATCTCGCGTTTTAGCCAGCAACAAGCGGCATTGCAAGCGGCTCAGCAGGCGTTTAGTAAGGTGCAGGGCTTGTCGCTGTTTAATTATCTCTAAGTGAAGGGCGGACGTCGGGTGTCTGAGGCAACGGCGCTGAATGCTGGACGGGAGACGGAAGGCGCTAAGACTGGTCTTGCGTGATGTTCTCTCTTACGGAGTCATACCTGCGCAGGCAGGTATCCATGTGAGCGAAGCGAATGCCCTTGGTTGCGGAATGCTGGACGGGAGACGGAAGACGCAAAACCCCATCAGACGTCTGGTGTCGGACGTCTGACGCAAAATCGGTTACGGCTAAGCACCAAGTCATACCTGCGCAGGCAGGTTTCCATATGAGCGAAGCGAATGCCGTTTGCTGCCGAATGCTGGACGGGAGACGGGAGACGCAAAACCCCGTCAGACGTCTGGCGTCGGGCGTAAAACCGGTCTTGGCGCCTTACTACGGCTAACCACCGAGTCATACCTGCGAAGGCAGGTATCCATATGAGCGAAGCGAATGCCTTTAAGCGCCTGTCGTCAGACACTCAGCATCAGACTTCCCAACGCAGACCCTCATTTTTCCAATGGCGACAATGGTGAAGCGTCGTGCTAAATTTCTGTCAGACCTGCGTAGGCAGGTATCCAAATGAGCGATAGCGAATGCCCTAAAGCATCCGGCGTCAGACACCAGACCTCCGACTCAATAAAAAACTCAGGAATCACCAGTGAGTAAAAAGCCCAAAAAATCTGGTAAAAAAAGCATCAAGAATGCAGTCGTTCTCCCGCCTGAATTCCAATCGGTTTTTAATCAAGCCCTAGCTCATCATCAGCAAGGCCAGCTACAACAGGCAGTCGATGGCTACAGCCAGGTACTAAGCCATGAGCCTAATCATCCTGATTCATTGCATTTAGTCGGGCTAATCTTTCAAAGCAGTGGTGATCTTCTGCAGGCGCAGGAGTACATTCAGCGCGCAATTAAGTTAAATCCGAAAGTGGCGGGATATCAGTATAACCACGGGGTGGTGTTACAAGGCCTTGAAAAACACAGTGAAGCGGTTGAGGCTTACCGTTTAGCCATCCGCTTAAAACCTGATTATGCGCAGGCCTATGAAAACCTTGGGGTGGCTTTACAAGACCTAGACAATATAAAAGCAGCGCTGCCGGCTTATGAGCAAGCATTAAAGCTAAACCCAAAATCCCAAATAGCGCTAAAAAATTTAGGCACTCTGTATTTTAAAATCGGTAAAACGCCTGAATCTTTGCAGCACTTTGATAAGGCGCTTGCGCTGAACCCTGCAGACCCCGAATTGCACATGAAACGCTCAGGGAGTTTGTTGCGAATGGGGCAATGGACGGAGGGTTGGCAGGAATACCGCTGGCGCTTCAGTGCACCGACATTTTTAGAAAATAATCCTGTTCGTTCCTTTGGTTTACCGCATGCTGAAATGAATAAAATCGCGAATCAGCGCGTTTTGATTAGTTGTGAACAAGGCTTGGGTGACGAAGTGATGTTTGCCTCTTGTGCAAACGATTTCGCTGAACACGCGGGGCAGTGCACCTTGGAGTGCGATCCTCGTTTAGTGCAGATGTTTACTCGCTCATTCCCTAGTGTGAGCGTTGTTGCCAAAAATAGCTTTGATGCCAATACGCTAGATTGCCGTATTTCAGCGGGAGATTTGCCGCATTATGTTCGAAATAAGGATGCAGATTTTAGAGGGGCAGCCTACTTGTGTGCCGACACTGAGCTGCGGGGAGCGTGGCGTGAGCGCCTCTCGGCTTTGTCACAACCTCTGAAAATCGGTTTTTCGTGGCGTGGCGGTGCTGAAACGCGGGCGGTCGCAGCACGTAGTATTGATCTTAAGTACTGGAAGCCCTTGTTCAAGTCTTTAAATGCGAATTTTGTGAATCTACAGTACCGGACAAGCCCTCAGGAACTTGCAGAGTTAGCCGAAATAGCCGGTGATACCCTATGTCATTTCGACGACCTAGATGCTTTTAATGACATAGAGGCCTTGGCTGCTCTGATCTCCGAGCTGGATTTAGTTATCTCAGCCGATAATGCCACCGTACATTTAGCTGGCGCACTTGGGGTGCCGGTTTGGATATTGCTTCCCGAAGGTCCGGAGCGCCGGTGGGTCGATGGCAGAGATGACAGTGTTTGGTATAACTCTGCGCGATTGTTTCGCAGCTCGGCAACAGGGAGTGCCGGTTGGAGCAATGTCTTTAAGGGTGTTTTTGGGCAGTGCAATGATTTTGAACCAAAAGCTTTAAGTGATTTGGAATTTGACGATCAAGGTGTAGTAAATCGGTATTCGGTTTCGCAATGCGACTCCACCGGACTTCCCAAACTCGCTTTGCTTCTAAATGATACGTCTGACTGGTATCACTGGGGCTGTAGCGGTACTAGCCTCGCAATTCACGCGGCTTTGCGCGAGCGGAATTACGTGGTGGAAGGCGTGCCAATTGCCAGAACCTGTCAGCTGCAGGGTTTACCGAATAGTTTTGAAGAATTTGAGCTTGATGATGCTTTTTTGCGTTTTCAGTCCGTAAACGCTCAATTGTGTAATCAGCTAGCCGCCGCCGATGTAGTGGTCATAAATGGCGAAGGTAGTTTGCATGGCCAAAATGCTACGGCCCTAGGCTTACTATATTTGGCTTATATTGCTAAAAGTCGGTTCGGTAAGTTCGTTCAACTTATAAATCACTCTTGCTATCCCGATGACGGACTAGGAAATAAGGAGTCGCCTCTCGTTAATTTGTATGCACAGGTGTACCGGCAGCTCGATTTCATTGCGATTCGAGAAGGGGTGAGCTTACGGCAAATGAGTGCGTTAGGGCTGAAATGCCAGCAATCATTTGACTGCTTGCCGCTATTTATCGACGCCTCTGGCATTGAGCCAAATACGCTGCTAGCTGGCGGCCCAGTTGTGCTGGCTGGTTCAGTAATTTGGCAGCAAAGTATGGGCGCTGAAATAGTTGATTTTGTTAAAACGCTGCACGCTAGTGGTCGCCGCATACAATTGCTTCTGGGGGCAAGTGCGCATATGGCCGCCGACGATATTTCTTTTGCTCAATGGATTCAGGCACAAGCACCAGGCTGCGCAGAACTTTGTTATGCCGCTACAGAGGCTGAGTGGTTGTCGGCCATTGCCAATGCCTCCATGCTGATATCGGGGAGGTTTCACCACAGTATTGCCGCAGCCTTTTTAGGTACGCCTTTTGTGGTGTGTGAGAGTAATACGCCGAAAATTGGCGGTTTATTGGAAATGTTGCAAATGCCTGATGCCGCGGTTCCGCAGGGTGATGGCTTAAGCGAACGCCTAATGGCAATGTTAGCCGAACGTGAAAAAGTACCGAGTGGATTTATCCTTAAATCTGAGGTTCGAAATAGCTTGTTAGCCGCTGCGCGGAATAATTTTTCACAGTTTTAGTTAGTGGTAAAGTTCAGTACTAGATTTTTTGGCCGCAAAGCTATTCGAAGTTGTATCCAAAATTCGAAATATCGTCGGCATATAAATTAGAAATTATGTCGACCATATGGCTTGTATATAAGCGCCTGTAATCCTTCTTGCTGTTGCTTGATATGTTTAGTTTTGGTACGTCCAAACTAATCTTTAAGTTCTCTGATATTACCTTTACCTCATTATCGAAGTCTTCATACTTAGCTATGTGATTTGCAATAATTTTACCAGAGCTATTCTGAAAGTATTCAACTTGGCTGCGATATGAGTGTAGTTTAGTAATCCATTCGATTTTTTCGTCCATGAGATTAATAAACTGTTCGAAGCTGTTAAGGGTTTTTGTAGGGGCAACTGGGTGAGATTCTACTAAGTAGTAATAAAGCGAGGCAGTTCGGTCCCATGGGTTGCGTACAAAGCCAAAAAGATCGAGTTTGAGCGACGCTGAGGGCGGTTGGCGCGAGCTATTAATCCTGGCGGGAAGTTGTGATAAAAATTCGTTTGCGGTTTCGTGCTTTGTTGATTGACTTCCCCAATCTGGACGATTTCCATCTAACTGGGTTAGTGCTTGGGTTAATGAGCTCCCGCCTGTTTTGGGTACGTGAACAAATACAAACCCATACTGCTCGTTGATGACCATTGTATCCCCTGTAATACGATCTGGATGAGCGATGTTGCTGTTCAATACGACGTCTAAGTCAATGATTTTATTAGATGTTCTTTTGTGGCGTTATTCTCTATTACTTTTCTAACATATAAAAGTGAAAAAGGACTAAAGTTATCTCCCTCACTGCCGTTAATTGGGTTGAAAGCAAACTACAGTCACTTTGACTGGTGCTTAATCAAAGACTTACGTCTTTATACCGCATAGAGTGGAAAGGAGAATTACCATGGCACTAAGCATCAATACCAACGTTGCCTCTTTGAATGCCCAGCGCAATCTGTCAAAGTCGCAAGAAACCTTGAATACTTCGCTGCAGCGCCTTTCTACTGGTCTGCGTATCAATAGCGCGAAAGACGATGCTGCCGGTCTGGCCATCTCTACCCGCTTCACTACTCAAATCAATGGCTTGAACCAAGCAGTTCGTAATGCCAACGACGGTATTTCACTGGCTCAAACCGGTGAGGCCGCGCTAGACGAAATTACCAACAACCTACAGCGGATTCGTGAGTTGGCGGTGCAGTCTGCTAACGCTACAAACTCTTCTTCGGATCGTGCCGCGCTTAACGCTGAAGTTTCTCAGCGATTAGCGGAAATTGATCGGATTGGTGGTCAGACCAGTTTCAACGGACAAAAAATACTTGACGGCACTTTCGGTAATGCAGCCTTTCAAGTAGGAGCGAACGTCGGTGAAACTATTAATGTTAACCTATCTACTGGTGTGAAAGCATCGCAAATTGGTAGGATCGCTTCGGCAACAGGTACTGTTACTAGCGCCGATTTACCTGCTAGTACCTTATCGATACAAGTGGGCGACGATACTGCCCAACTTGTAGGCGCTTCTACCGCAGGTACGAAATACATAGGCACCGATGTTGTGAATGCCGATTCAGGACAGGATGCATCTAGTGCCTTTGCGAAAGCTGCAGCAATTAATTCTGCGTCCATTCCGGGGTTGACAGCGACAGCGACAACGGAGGCCGCTGAAAATGTGTTTACTAATGTTGTGACAGCAACTGGGGAAACATACGATCTGGCGATAAATGGCACAAATGTTCTTAGTATACCTGAGCAGACAGCAGGACCTTTTACATCTTCAGATGCGATTGATGCGATTAACCAGTACTCAAATCAAACCGGTGTTATCGCTTCAGCTGGACCTAATGCGGGCGGGATAATTTTAACCGCAGCTGATGGTAGTAACATTGCCTTTGATCAAACTCTGGGCGGTGGCCTTGCTGCGGGCGGACTTGCAAGTACCGCATCGGTCTTTGGTGAGGTTTCTTTGACTGCGTCAGAGGCCATTACCGTAACTGGAGGGACGACAATAGGCTTGACTGGTGGCCCCTACAACGTTACTACCGAGACCTTAGATAGTGTAAACGTAAGTACCGTGGACGGTGCGAACGATGCAATATTCCGGGTAGACTCTGCTTTAACATCGATTAGCTCACTACGCAGCGACTTCGGTGCAGTTCAAAACCGCTTCGAGTCTACGATCACTAACCTGCAGACCATCTCTGAGAACCTGTCTGCATCACGTGGTCGGATCTTGGATGCTGACTTTGCGGCAGAAACCGCTAACCTGACTAAGGCGCAGATTCTGCAACAGGCAGGCACCGCGATCTTAGCCCAGGCCAATGCATTACCACAGGCCGCTCTGAGTCTGCTGCAGTAAGTCGCAGCCCGCTAGGACCCGCGCTCCTAAGAGCGCGGGAATTAACGGCCCAGACAGGGAGTTAACGGAAAAGACGACGGGGCCTAAAGGCTCTGTTCGTGTTTCTGATATAACTGTTTGATAGGGTGAGTAGGTTACATTATGGATACGAGCTTATCATTACCATCGGTAGCATCGAGCTACCCTAAGTCGGCGGGCAAAAGTCCTGCGGCGGCGGGAGCAGTTGCTCAAAATTTAAGCCCAGCGGTGAGTACAAATACCGGTGCCGCGAATCAATCTGGCGGCCGGTTTGTGCCGGTGTCAGGCGGCAAGGCTTTGCCGACCACGTCGAATTCTTCCCAGGCGGCGCCAAGTCGCACCGCTGAAAACGCAGCCGCGGCCCGTGGCGAAGAAGCCAAACCGTCCTCTGAGCTGAGCCGTTTAGCGGTGGCCTTGGTGGCGGAGTTTGATTCTACAGACAATATTGAGAAAACCTCGCAAGCGGTGGCTAAACTCAATGAAGTCCTTAAAGACCGTGAGCGCGACCTAGAATTCTCGGTAGATGACACTACCGGCCGGACTATTCTCAAGGTGATTCACGCCGAGTCTGGTGAGGTTATTCGGCAGATACCGCCGGAAGAATTGTTGAATATTGCCCGCACCTTTATTGAAGGCACCGGCAGTTTGATTAAAGATCAGGCTTAATTGGCGCGTAACGTGCATTATTGAGTTTGAGTGGCTAAATCGTTCACGTATTCGCGTGGAAAAGTAACAACAGGCCATGAGGGTTTGTAGGGCATTGATTTTCAGCTCTGCAAAGAATTTGGCTTAGCACCGCAGGTGCAGGAGACAGTATGGCATCGGTAACAGCATCAGGTATTGGATCAGGGCTGGATATCACGAGTATTGTCTCGCAGTTGGTAAATGCGGAGCGCGCCCCCCAGGAAAACCGCTTAGCCTCTAAAGAAGCGCTTATTCAGGCCCGTCTATCGGCCTATGGCTCGCTTAAATCGGCGTTAACCACCTTTCAATCTAGCCTTAGCTCCTTGAAAAACGCGGAAACCTTCACTAAGCGTTCGGCAACCTCTTCTGATACGTCTGTTTTTACTGCAACGAGTACTGATGCGGCTTCTGCCGGAACCTATTCTGTTCAGGTTGAACAGTTGGCGACTAAGCATAAAATTGCTTCTGCTGCTTATGCAGACAGCGCTACGGTTGTGGGTGCCGGTGATTTAACCTTCACCCAAGGTACAGAGTCATTTACCGTGACAATTGCTGATGGCGCGAATTCACTGCAAGAGATTCGTGACGCGATTAATAGCGCTGAAGACAACACCGGCGTGACGGCCAATATTGTGACCGATGAAGACGGCGCCCATCTGGTGTTTTCATCAACCAACAGCGGGGCAGAAAATGCCATTAAAGTGGATGTTGTTGAAAGTGGCGCTACTGGACTTAACCAATTAGCTTTTGATCCGAATAATGCGTCGCCAATGACCGAGAAAGCCGCGGCCTTGGATTCTAAAATTATTGTTGATGGTTTTACTGCCTACAGTGCTAACCAAAAATTTGAGGGTATGATTGAAGGTGTAACAATTGATGTTAAGAAGGCTGAGCCCGGTGAAACCTTTAGTTTGGCGGTAAAACTCGACACCGCGTCGGTGAAAAAGAGCATCGAAGGTTTTGTAAGCAGCTATAATACCTTAATCACTACGCTAAATGATTTAACGGCCTATGATGCCGAGGCGAATACCGCGGGCTTATTGCAGGGCGACTCGGCAACACGCAGCGTGGCCAACAAAATTCGCCAAGAAATGGGTACGATTGTTAGCGGTTTGGGTGTTGAATTAGATTCCTTGGCTGAACTGGGCATTACCACTGGCGATAAAGGCAAGCTTGAAATAGATTCGGCAAAGCTAACATCCGTGTTAGATACTGATTTTGCCAATATCGCTGGGGTATTTTCTGGTGACAATGGTTACGCCACGCGCTTAGATTCAGTCATTGGTGATATCACTGCGGGTGGAGGTATTTTAGACAACCGCACCGAAGGTCTGAAAAAGCAGGTAGAGCGGATTGCAGAGCAACGCGAAACATTGAATCGGCGGGTGGCGTCGATTGAGGCTCGTTATCAGGCCCAATTTTCGGCCCTAGATACTTTGCTAGGCCAGTTAAATAGCACCGGCACATTTTTAACTCAACAGCTCGATAATTTGCCCGGTTCGGTGTTTAAGAAGTAAGTAGTTTCCACTGTAAATAGCGGTAAATAAACGAAAATAGTACTAAAGAAAAGCCATGAGAAGCCGTCAATTAAGGTAAGCATTTAGGGCTTACCAAGAGGAAAAACAATGAGCTATTCAGCAGGTAGAGCGACCCAGGCATATGCATCCGTTGGCGCCCAGTCTTCAGTGGCGGCTGCCAGCCCGCACCGTTTAATTCAGTTGTTAATGGATGGGGCGCTAGACCGCTTAGCCGTTGCCAAGGGCCATATGCAGCGCAAAGATGTGTCACGTAAAATTGTTGCCATAGACCGTATTATGTCGATTGTCGACGGCCTGCGAATGAGCCTAGATCACAGCGTTAACGCTGAGATGACCGAAAACCTCGAAAACCTCTACGACTATATGAATCGCCGTTTGTTATTGGCTAATATTAATAACGATGAAAGTGCTTTAGATGAAGTGGCATCCTTACTTAAAGAATTGAAAGAGGCCTGGGATGCAATTCCCGCCGGAGTGACTGGTGCAGATGCTAATGCCAGTGCAAGTTACCAGGCCGAGACTGTGTAATAACGGTATTTGGAATACACTTGGCGGGTGTGTAGCCCGCCGCACTCGATTAGTGTTGCACGGGTGTTTTGCTGCTAATGATAGGTGATGAATGAATATTGATATGCTGCGAAGTTCTGAGGTGCTCGGTGCCCGTCAACGGCAGCTTCGCGATATATTGTTAATGAGCGAAAGCATTCAGCAGCTGGCCGACAATAACGACTGGGCTGAGGCTGTGGCGCAGCAAATTGATCGTCGGGCTCTAATGGATCTATTTTTTGCCCAAGCGTGTTCGCCGTCAGAGAGTCAGCAAGTGGCAGAGGTTATTGAAGCCGTTCTAGAGATTGACCAAAAAGTAGCCGATGTTTTATACCACCAGCGCAGCGCAATGCTAACCGATGCCAACCAATCCCGCCAAAATGTGCGTAATGTTGATGCCTATTTAAACCACAGTCTTGCTTAGTAGGAAGTTTGTGCACTCAAAACCTAAATCGTATTTTTAGCTCCTGGCCTGCCGGCTGATAGCCTTTTAGCCTCGCGATAAAGGCCTCTAACTTGTTTTAATGTGCCGCAACGTATAAAAACACTTGCGCTATCAACAGCTTAAAAATATGATTCTGACTAAATTAATAAGTGGTGAGGCGTGTGCTTTTAATAGGGACGTTAATTTAGAACACTAGGCGTTAGCTGTATAGCGACCTAGGGCTTTCCCGTATACCTTCTTGTAGACCAAGTCCCCATCATAACGACCATACTATATTCATCTTCTGGCTCGTTAACTTTGTATTTGTTATAGCTTGCTGCTATAAAAATACAATGTTTGTGAAAAGGTTCAGGGACGTCATGACCGCTTCCGTACAGAAAAATGATAATTTGATTCCGAGTAGGTGTGTTATCGCTGGTCCTAAAGTGATGGAGTCTGAACCCATGCAAGCCCTTGATGAGCTTATAAATCAGGTTTCGGGTTTCAATACATTGGTCCTTATTCGCGGTGAGTCTGGCAGTGGTAAAGAAGTCGTTGCCCGTCGTATTCACGCCGCGTCTGATCGTGCTGAAAAGCCATTTGTACCGGTTAATTGCGGAGCTATTCCTGCCGACTTATTAGAAAGTGAATTGTTTGGCCATGAGAAGGGCGCCTTTACTGGCGCGGTTGCGACCCGCAAGGGCCGTTTTGAAATGGCTGAAGGTGGCACCTTATTCTTAGATGAAATTGGCGATATGAGCCTGCCAATGCAGGTTAAATTATTGCGGGTTTTACAGGAGCGCTGCTTTGAACGCGTGGGCAGTAATCACACTCAGCATTGCGACGTACGTATTTTGGCCGCGACCCACCGCAATTTAGACGATATGGTGATTAGCGGCAGCTTTCGCCAAGACTTGTTTTATCGTTTAGACGTATTCCCGATTGATGTGCCTGCACTGCGAGATCACCCCCAAGACATTGCGGCGTTGATGAGCGTGTTTATGGCTAGGCTCGAAGCCAAAGGCATGACACCGCCTAAATTCTCTAGCAGTGCCATGCGTTCATTGCAGCAGCACGCCTGGCCGGGCAATGTACGGGAGCTGGAAAATTTAATGGAGCGTTTGGCGATTACCCACAGCGCCAAACTGGTTAAGTCTCAGGACCTTCCCATTAAATATCAAACATTTGGGGTTGTAGATGCTGATTTAGAACCCAGCCGCGATGACCAAGATGCCTTGATGTCGTCGCTTGCGGTATATCATGGCGACGATGACGATGATGTCGCCTTGGAATTGACAAGCAATGGCAGTCGACCGCCACTTCCCGACGAAGGTATTGATCTTAAAAGTTACCTACTCGAGATCGAGCAGTGGTTTATCAGCGAAGCCTTAAGAAAAGAGGGCGGGGTGATTACTCGCGCAGCTCAGCTCCTAGGTTTACAGCGGACTACACTTGCAGAGAAAATGAAAAAACTTGGCGTGTCTTAGCGCCGCTGAATACTTGACGGGTGAGGGGATACGCTTTTATTCGCTCCGCCCACCAACACCCGCTTTGGTCGGTATGGCGATAATATAATTCTAGCTACTTTACGATCTGGCAAGTCCAGGCTGCTTGGCCTGAGCGGCCCTTGCGTTCCCTGTCTCCCATCAAGCGTTATGCAAGCCCACGTCCGACGCCCTTTGTCCCTTGCTCCGCCAAAATTCCATCGCCAAAAAAATGGCTATTCCTCTTAATTTTATTTAACTCATTGTATTTAAAGGTTTTAATGTTGTGGCACAGCGTTTGCTTTATCAATGCAAACGCAGTTAAAAAGAGAGTTAGTGCCCATGATTAAGCGTAGCGATACTGACCACCAAAGCGAGCATCACAAATCCCTAACGGCAGATTATTACCGCGACTTATGTCGCCGTGAGTTGGCACTTAGCGGGCAGCAGTTGCGTGCAATTTTGGCTGGTCTCGGTAAAGCGGCGAATAGCGGCGTGGTATTGGGAGGTGCGCGTCATGACTGAGTTAATTGTGGCGGATGCGGCTTCTAAATCGGTAAAAGACATGGCGACGCGTGTGGCATTAACCGACGCGACGGTTTTGATAAGCGGCCAAAGTGGCGCCGGTAAAGAGGTGTATGCCCGCTATATACACGCTAACTCTCACCGTAGCAGTGGCCCGTTTGTGGCCTTGAACTGTGCGGCGATTCCCGAAAATATGTTAGAAGCGATGTTGTTTGGCTATGAAAAAGGCGCGTTTACCGGCGCTATTAATAGCCACGCCGGTAAGTTTGAGCAGGCGCAGGGCGGTACCTTGCTGCTGGACGAAATCTCTGAAATGGAACTTGGCTTGCAGGCTAAGTTACTGCGTGTGCTGCAAGAGCGTGAACTGGAGCGCTTGGGCAGCCGCAAAACCTTAAATTTGAATGTGCGGGTAATTGCGACCAGTAACCGCGATTTGCGTGAAGTGGTTAGAGCTGGCATGTTTCGGGAGGATTTGTTTTACCGCCTTAATGTATTTCCTTTACATATTCCGGAATTGGCAGCGCGCCGCGGTGATATTTTACCTTTGGCGTTGAGCTTTTTAGCCCGGGATAGCAGTGTCCAATGCGCTGAGAAAGTACTCACAGAAGATGCGCTTGAGAAAATGATGAGCTATCGCTGGCCCGGCAATGTGCGGGAACTGGATAACGTCATTCAACGTGCCTTGATTTTACGTCAGACCGATGAAATCACCGATCGCGATATTCAATTTGAGACTGGGATGAGCTTTGTTGGTGAGCAGGTTTATGGCGGTGACATGCAGTCGCGGGAGATGAGTGATCGTGATTCTAGCGGCGTAAAAGTACTAGACGGTTTTATGCGCGATCAGGAGCGCCGAATGATTAGCGATGCGCTGCGCTTAGGTCGCTCGAAAAAAGAAGCAGCAGAAATTCTTGGAATTAGCCCACGTACCCTGCGTTATAAATTGGCGCGGCTGCGCGAACAAAGCTACATCACGGGTTAAGGAGCATTATTATGTCAGACGGAATGAAAGTTGATCAGATCTTAAGCCAAATTCGCGCGCTGCGGGAGCAGGCTAGCGTTAGTCGGCCAGGCATGATTGAGGCCGACAGCTTTGCGGTTAATGCGCCTGGCAACGTTAATTTTGGCGCGATGCTAAAAAACTCGATTGATGCAGTGAATAGCACGCAGCAGAATGCCGGTGCGATGTCGGCGGCGTTTGAACGCGGTGATCGCGACGTGAGTTTGGCTGAGGTTATGGTGAATATGCAGAAATCTGACGTTGCGTTTAAGGCGGTGGTTGAGGTTCGTAATAAATTTGTGGACGCATATCAAGAAGTGATGAGGATGTCGATGTAATGCCTGTATTATGGGGTGTGTCATATCATTTTTTGAATCTAATTGAGCGTTTGCTAGTGCGAAGTGTGCTGAGGGTGGGTAATTAAAATGGCTGAAGCGAAAAGCAATCCGCTGACGAGTTTACTCGCCGATTTGGCAAAAAATGATGTGTTGCGTCAGCTGCTAATTCTGGTGGGTATTGCCGCCAGTGTGGCAATTGGGGTGGCAGCGGTAATGTGGTCGCAGGGCACGGATTACCGT
This sequence comes from Zhongshania guokunii, assembly GCF_040892635.1. Taxonomy (NCBI): domain Bacteria; kingdom Pseudomonadati; phylum Pseudomonadota; class Gammaproteobacteria; order Cellvibrionales; family Spongiibacteraceae; genus Zhongshania; species Zhongshania guokunii. The sequence goes on from NZ_JBFRYA010000001.1 coordinate 301,875, forward strand.
ACTTTGTATGCCAATGTTGCGCCTGAGCGTGCCGCGGGGGTTATCGATGCCCTAAATGCTGCGGGTATTCCCTATAAAATTCAGGAGCCAACTGGCTCTATTATGGTTCCCTCAGAAAAAATTCATGACGCGCGAATTAAACTAGCTGGTCAGGGTGTGATGCGCGATGGCACCGGTATGGCAATTCTTGAGCAAGAGCAGGGTTTTGGCGTTAGTGAGTTTATGCAGTCTAAGAAGTATCATTACGCTTTAGAACAGGAGTTGGCGAGCACGATTGAAAGTATGCACCAAGTGCGTAAGGCGCGGGTGCATTTAGCTATTCCTAAGCAGTCGGTGTTTGTGCGTGATCGCAAGCCCGCCAGCGCCTCGATAATGTTGGACATTTTCCCAGGCAGCAGCATCGACAAGCAAAATGTAAATGCCATTATGAATTTAGTGGCGTCGAGTATTACCGGCTTGTCGCCAGAGCAGGTGACTGTGGTAGATCAGCAGGGTAATCAGCTATCTGAGCAGGGCGACAAAGACGACTTGGGTTTGAGTTCACGGCAGTTTAGCTACCGTCAGCGTATTGAAAGTGCCTACGAAGACAGCATTGAAGATTTATTGCGCCCCTTGGCCGATGCTGGGCAGGTGCGGGTTAAGGTGTCGGCAGATGTTGATTTTTCTACTGGTGAAGAAAGCCGCGAGAGCTGGAACCCCGACCGCCAAGTGGTGCGCAGCGAGCAAATTAATGAACAGGGCCGCGCCGCCGCGGGTAATGCTGGCGCAAAAGGTATTCCCGGTTCGTTAACTAATGAGCCGCCGAGCATTGGTGGCCAGGTCACTGAAGGTGATGGTGGCAATAACGGTGGTAGTCGCTCTATTGTTCGCAACTATGAAATTGAAAGAGTGCTGAATCACACTACAACGCCAACCGGTTTAATTAAAAAACTGTCGGTGGCCGTGGTGGTCGCGAACCGGAGTTCGACGGTCGAGGAGGGGGGGGAGCCCACGTCGGTAGAGATAAGCGCCGCAGAGCTGGAAAAATTGAACCTGTTGGTGCGCGATGCAATTGGCTTTGATGCAGATCGCGGCGACCGAGTAACAGTGGTGTCGGCCGATTTTCAACCGCAAAATGCTTTTGATGATGAAATGTCGGCGCCGGGTTTTTGGGAGCAACCTTGGTTTGCGAACTTGATTCGCCAATCTTTTGCAGGCTTGGCGGTACTGATTATTGTGTTTGCCGTGCTTAGGCCAGGTATGCGTACCTTGATGCACAGCAATAGTTCGAGTGCCGCAGCGGCGGGCCAATTGCCAGCGGGTGCTGAGGTTGACAATGTTACCGGCGAGGTTTTGCATCCAGCGGTAGCCGCCCTCGGTGGCCCGCAAATGGCGCAGGCTCAACTCGGTAGCCGGATGGGTTTTGAAGAGAAAATGACAGAAGTGCGTTCGGTGGTAAATGAAAGCCCCGAGCGTGTTGCGCAAGTCATGAAAAAATGGGTGTCGGAAGAAAATGGTAAATCCTAATATGGCAGCAAGTTCTGGTGGTAGTGGCAGCGAAAAAGCGGCTTTATTTCTTTTGATGCTGGGCGAGGAGCAGGCGGCAAAAGTGCTTAAGTTTGTCGATCCCCATGAGGTTGAGGTGATTGGCACCGCGATGGCGGCTATTCGCAGTGTAGATAATGAGCGCGCTGAAGCCGTGGTAGATGATTTTAGAATGGCGATGCAATCTGAAACCTCTTTAGGGGTTGGCGTGCATGGCTATGTGCGTAAACTGTTCACGTCTACTTTGGGTGAGCAGAAGGGTGCGACCTTAGCTGATCGCGTGCTTGGCGACGAAGAGTCCCAAGAGATGAACTCGCTGCGCTGGCTCGAGCCCGATGCGCTGCTGCATATGTTAAAAGATGAGCATCCCCAACTTATCGCCATCACTATGGCGCATATGGATCAAGAGCAGGCTGGTGCAGTGCTAAAGCAGATGGCCCCAGACTTACAAGACGACATCGTTATGCGTATTGCTAATATGCAGACCATACCGCAAGCCGCAATGCGTCAGTTACAGACGGTGTTAAAGAAAAAGTTGTCGGTAACCACTACCTTTAAAAACCGCAAAATTGATGGCGCCTTGACCGTGGCGGGTATTATGAATGGCCTAGACCCCGAAGCAGAGACGCGAATTTTAGAGTCGGTGGCCAAGAAAAATGAGTCACTGTCGGAGAAAATTCAAGATCTGATGTTCCTGTTTAGCAATCTCATTAATATTCCCGACAAGGGTATTCAGTTACTGCTGCGCGAAGTGAGTTCCGATATTTTACCAATGGCGTTGAAAGGTGCTGACCAGGGTGTGCGTGACAAAATTATGGGTAATATGTCGAAGCGTGCGCGTGAAATGTTGATCGAAGATATGGACGCTCGTGGGCCAATGAAGCTAAGTGATGTGGAAGCGGCACAGAAAGACATTCTCGCGGTTGCCAGAAAATTGGCGGAGGCGGGGCAGATCGACTTGGGTCGCGGTGGCAGCGACGATTATGTCTAGCGCTGAAGTATAATTACCCAAATAGGCAGTTAAATAGACAACAAAGAGGCTGTTATGGCAGATGTGTTTCAAGTGTTTGTGCCACGGGTTATAGAAACCGATGGTGCTAGTGACTCATCTGCAGTAACCGATAGCAGCGATAATGCCCAGGGCTACCAAAGCTGGAAGCCTCCGGAAGTTAATGCGACCAGTATTCAGCGGCCCCACGCGGAAGTTAACACGCAACGCTCGGAACCAATGGTAAATGAGCCGCGTATGGCTGACGATACCATCGTTGCTGAAGATGTTAAAAATGCCATTGAAATGCAGAGGAAGCAGGCCTATGACGCTGGCTTTCAGCAGGGTATGGATGATGCCAAGCAGGAGTCTCAGCGTCTACTGGCCGAGCAAAGCCAGCAACTACAGCTGGCTTTAGCTGCATTGCGTGAACCTCAAAAGTGGATCGACAGCGAGCTAGAGCGCGAGCTGTTTTTAATGACCTTGGCCATATCAAAACAATTATTGCGCCACGAGTTGAGTTTGCGCCCCGAGTTAATTGAAAACCTTATTCACAAAGCAGTTGCAGCGCTGCCGTTAAGTAACGGTGGCTTTGAGATATTCCTTAATCCCGAAGATGCCGAGGTGCTGCGCGGCTTGCACGAAGATCGCAACGAGCCTTTAGACCCCGCATGGCGATTAATTGAAGACCCCGCAATAAGTCGCGGCGGCTGCCGAATTAACAGCGATCACTCTAGAATTGACGAGCAGCTTGAGACCCGTATTCAGCACGTTGTAGCTGAAATGCTAGGTGAGACCATGGTGCCGCAGCGCGCTGCAGATACCAATGAACGCGGGGTTAGCGGTGAGTAATCTATCTAGCGAGCAAATGCAGCAACGGTTTGCAATGTACCGCCAGCGTCTTAGCGGTGGTGAAAAGCTTATTGTTGAGGGGCAGCTCAAGCGGGTAGTGGGCACTATGTTGGAGGCTGAGGGCTGTAAGGCTCCTGTGGGCGGTTACTGCCTTGTTGAGGCCGCTGACGGCGATTGGCTGGAAACCGAAGTGGTGGGCTTTGCGGGCGATAAAATTCTGCTCATGCCGACAGGGGAGCTGCGTGGGGTAATGCCCAATGCTCGGGTGATACCCATTGCCAAGGGCTCAGATTTTCCTGTTGGCGACGAATTATTAGGGCGGGTGCTCGACGGCGCCGCTAAACCCCTCGACGGCAAAGGCCCGTTACACTGCCACCAAACTCGCTCGATTAATGGCACGCCCATTAATCCGCTGTTGCGCCAGTCTATTCGCGAACCATTAGACGTTGGCGTGCGCTCGATTAATTCACTGCTCACCGTGGGGCGTGGTCAGCGACTCGGGCTGTTTGCTGGCAGCGGGGTGGGTAAAAGTGTACTGCTGGGCATGATGACCCGCTTTACCGAGGCTGATGTGGTGGTGGTGGCGCTCATTGGTGAGCGGGGCCGCGAGGTGAAAGAATTTATCGACAGTATTCTTGGTACCGAAGATATGAAGCGGGCGGTGGTAATTGCGACACCGGCGGATCATCCGCCGCTGATGCGGATGCGCGGTGCGTGGCTGGCCACGTCGATTGCCGAGCATTTTCGCGATCAGGGCAAGCAAGTGTTATTACTAATGGATTCCCTCACCCGTTTCGCGCAAGCTCAACGTGAGGTTGCATTGGCCACCGGCGAGCCCCCAGCTACCAAGGGTTACCCGCCCTCGGTCTTTGCTCGTTTGCCTGCACTGGTGGAGCGCGCCGGTAACGGTGTGGTTGGTGGCGGCTCGATCACCGCGTTTTACACGGTATTGGCCGAGGGTGATGACCAAAATGACCCGATTGTGGATTCGGCACGGGCAATTCTTGACGGCCATATTGTGCTGTCGCGGGCATTGGCCGATGCCGGTCATTTTCCGGCGATTGATGTTGAGCGCTCGGTTAGCCGAGCAATGAACGATATTACCGATAAGAGTCACCAAGAGCAGGTGCGTTATTTTCGGCAAATGTACTCGCTCTACCAGCAGAATCGCGACTTGATCACGATTGGCGCCTATCAGCGGGGCAGTGATACTCGTTTGGATCACGCCGTGGCGCTTTGGCCAAACATGGTGAAATTTCTGCAACAGGCCTATGATGAAGCAGAGCCCTTTGACAGTTCCGTTGATCAGCTGAATGTTTTATTAGATGACGCATAAGCTACAGGTGGCTATATGAAAAAATCCCAGCGTATGCAAACTGTGAATGCTTTAGCCGAGCGTAAGGAGCAGGAGCAGGCCAAGCGCTTTGCGAAAAGCCAAAAGCACTACGACCACCAACAAAAAAAACATGATGAGCTGAAACAGTATTATCGCGAGTACGCGGATACCAGTCACAACCAAGCTGCCCAAAAATTAGATTTAAATCGCTTACAAGAAACCCGTCAATTTATGAGCAAGCTCGCCAAGGCTATCGCGCAGCAGGCCGAGGCTGTAGAACGCGCCGAGCTTAATCTGAACAATGAACGTCAAAACTGGATGGACAGCCGCTGTCGCGCCATGAGTTTAGAAAAACTGACCGATCGCTACCGCGCGCAAGAACAGCAGCAGCTCAATACCGAAGAGCAGCGCCAAGCAGATGACCTGAGCAGCCAGCGTTTTGTGTGGTCGGCACGCCAGTCCAGCGATATGGCATAGGCTTTGCTCTAATTCTAATATTGCCGGAAATTCGCCTAGGGGCTGCCGGCGCTAATTAAATTTATATAGGTTACCGACTATGCCGTCTAGCTCACTGCCAGCGCTGAGTAGCAGCGACGTAAATCAACAGAGCCGCGCTTCTGTAAAGGCGGAAAATTCGAGTAATCCAGGCTCGCAACTGCCCTTCAATCAACTACTTGCCGGTAAAATGGGCGGCGCTGCCGACCCTCAGCAAAGCGCAAGTGCAGCGGTGGATGCAGACGAAGCTCAGTTAGTGGCCAGCGACGCCGAGGCTGCCGCCAGCGCATTATTGCTCAAAGACGGTGGTGGCAAAGCCTTGCCGCTTACCGGCAAAGCCTTGCCGCTTATTACGCCGCAAATGACAGCTGGGGCCGAGCTGACTGATGCCGACGCCGATCTCGATGCAGAAAATGCCCTAGTGAATTGGCAGCAGGTCCAGATCGACTGGTCGCGTACTCAGCTTGGTACTGCTAAAGGCTTTGACGATAGCAGTTTGAACGGCGGCAATCGCGGTCAGCAGGCGGTAGATCAACTGTTATTGCAACAGGAAAAACTGCTCCAAGGTGAAAACCAGGCTAAGTCGAATCTGCTCTTGGCTGGTGTTAATAGTCAGGGCTCCCAGACAGCGTCGGCAGGCGGCTTCGCTGCGGCACTGCAGGGCGCGGTTGCCGCCGGTGAAGGTCTTGGCTTGGCGCAGGCAAAGGGCCTGAAAACTGAAAGCTTTACTGCGGAGGAAGACTTTGCTGAGTTGGCGGCTCTGTCGCAGCTGAAAAACAGCTTAAGTAGTGCCAGTGGCGCAGGGCCACGGGCGCCGGTCGCTTTAACAATGAATCAAAGTTTGGTCGACAACCCCGCGTGGGGGCAGGCTATGGCCGCACGGATTGGCATGATGATGAATAACGGCGTTCACACCGCAACCATGCAGCTGAACCCCGCTGAGCTGGGCAGTATTCATATTCAGTTATCCATGCAGGGCGACAATACCTCGGTGCAGTTTCAAACCCAGAACGGCGACACCAGTGATTTGATTGAAAAAATGTTGCCGCGCTTACAAAGCGGTTTAGAGCAGCAAGGTTTGCGCTTGGACGAGGTGAAAATCAGCCACAACCCGAATTTGAGTAACGGTGCCGCCACCAATGGCAATCAGCAATTTGCTGGCGAGTCAGCAGGGCAGGGAGATGGATCATCACGAGCGCAGGGGGCTGGTTTGGCCGGTACAGATAATCAGGAGGAAGAATCGCCTAGCCAATTGGATATGTCGACCGTTACGATGAATAAGACACTCGCCGTAGATTATTACGCTTAAACGCTTGTTTGGCGACCTGCTTAATTTACGGAAGATTTGTTATTAGGCTTCCCACCCGCTAAATTTTGACGTTGACCAAATTAATTTTCAGCGCCGGAACTTTCAACATCTTTAGACCACCAATTGCCGATGTTGCGCCCGCTATTAGGATTTGGCGGGCGGTATCATCGATGTCTTATACCGTGTCAGCAATTTGGGAAATACCATGGCGCAGCCCTTTTTATACAATTACGATAGTTTGATTATCACCGCTGTTTTGTTTCTCCTCATTATTTGTCTAAATGAGATGGGCTTTAGAGTAGGTCGCTTTGTGCAGCACAGTACTGACTCCGAGGTGAAAACGCTGACGGGCTCGATACAGGGTAGCATCTTGGGTTTGCTGGCTTTATTGCTCGGTTTTACTTTTAGTATGTCGATGCAGCGCTTTGATAGTCGTAGTGAGGCCTTGATTGATGAGGCGAATGCGATTGGTACCGCGGGCCTAAGGGTGGAGTTGCTGCCCGAGCAATTTCGCGAAGAGGCTCGCATACTATTGGCGCGCTATGTTGAAATACGTATTGGTATTGGCAAAGTTGATCTTAGTCACGCTGTCGAGCGCAGAAAATATAACCAGGATATTGCTGTGTTGCAAAATGAACTTTGGGCGCTTGCGGTGATGGCAACCAATGCTGATCCACGCCCAGTGACCTCTGGAGCATTCGTTAACTCTTTGAATGAAATGATAGATAGCCAAGGTAAACGTAATGCCTTGCAGCAGATGCGTGTTCCTGAAGTTGTGTTGTTATTACTGTTTGTTGTGTTTATTGCTTCTGGGGGGATGTTGGGTTATTCAAGTGGTTTGAGCGGTGCGCGGGTGATGGCGCCAACAGTGATGGTGTCGTTTTTAATTGCAATGATTGTCTTTATTATTATTGATCTTGATAGGCCAAAACGCGGTTTAATTCAGGTGGATCAAAGTAGTTTGCTGGCTTTACAGGCAATTTGAGCGGAGACGCTTTCTGATATTCAATAAAAAAGGGGCGTAATGCCCCTTTTTTATTGATGTTTGGCTGCGAGTGCTTACTTTAGTAGGTCGCGACCAATTATTAGCTTCATTACCTCGTTTGTACCCGCGTATATGCGCTGTACCCGTGAGTCCGCAAACGCGCGCGCCACAGGGTATTCCCACATAAAGCCGTAACCGCCGTGCAACTGCAGGCACTCATCAACTACTTTGCATTGCAAGTCAGTGGTGAGTAGCTTTGCCTTGGCGGCCATTACAGAATCAAACTTGTGTTCAATATGCAGTTCTAGGCAGCGATCAAGGAAGACTCTTGCCGCGCTTACTTGGGTTTCCAATTCGGCTAGTTTGAACTGGGTGTTTTGGAATGTGGCCACGGTTTTGCCAAAGGCGTTACGCTCTTTAACATAAGCAATGGTTTGCTCAAGAATAGCTTCGGCGCAGGCAATGGCGAGTATCGACACATTCAAGCGCTCTTGAGGCAGGTCTTGCATCATATAGATGAAGCCCATGCCTTCTTCGCCCAGCAGCTGATCTTTAGACACGCGCACGTCTTGGAAGAACAGTTCAGAGGTGTCTTGAGCCTTAAGGCCGACTTTTTCTAAGTTAGTGCCTTTGCTAAAACCGGGGGTGCCCGCTTCAAGCAAGAATAAACTAATACCCTTGGCGCCGGCGCTAGGATCGGTTTTGGCAACCACAATCACGAGGTCTGCGAGCTGGCCGTTGGTGATAAAGGTTTTAGAACCGTTAATGATGTAGTCGTCACCGTCTTTAACAGCGGTGGTTTTAATACCTTGTAAATCGGAGCCGGCGGCGGGTTCGGTCATGGCGATGGCCATGATGATTTCACCGGTAACGCATTTAGGCAGGTATTTTTGCTTTTGGGCTTCGCTGCCGTAACGCTCTATGTAGGGCACGGCGATGTCTGAGTGTAAGCCCCAGCCAATACCGGTTAGGCCCGAGCGGCCGCATTCTTCGTCAACAATGGCGTTGTAGCGGAAATCGACGCCAACACCACCGTATTCTTCGGCAACACTAGGCGAGAGAAAACCTTGCTCCCCGGCTTTGGTCCAGAGCGCGCGATCGACTTGGCCGTCTTTTTCCCACTGGGCGTGGTAAGGAGCGGCTTCAGTTTCTAAAAATTTGCGGACAGAGCCGCGAAACAATTCATGCTCTTCTTCGTAAACAGTTCTTGGGATCATCGCCATGGGGTATCCTCCGAAAGATAAGGTGGTTATTATTCTGCCTATGTTAGCAGAGTCAACTTGTAATGCTAGTGGATATTTTCTGCTGCAATTTACTGCCTGCTTTCCCCATGTGCTGTTGAGGATTGATATGAGTATTTGGAAACACACCGTTAGTTTAGACGAAGCTAATGCAATGATGGCAAATACCATTTGCGAGATATTGGATATTAAGGTTATCGATATTGGCGCCGATTATGTTGCCGGCACCATGCCAGTAGACAAACGCACCCATCAACCCTTTGGCATCCTCCACGGCGGTGCGTCGGTGGTATTAGCTGAATCGCTGGGCAGCTTCGCGGCTAATTTAGCCTGTGAGTCTGGCTTCGTCTGTGTGGGTTTAGACATTAACGCCAACCACATTCGCTCGGTGCGCAGTGGTTTAGTTACTGGCGTAGCCAAAGCCGTGCATGTCGGCCGCCGCACGCAAGTATGGGAGATTCGGATTGCCGATGGAGACGATAACACCGCGTGTGTGTCGCGACTGACAATGGCGGTGATAGAAGCTTAGTCGGAGGTCGGGTGTCTGACGTCAGACGTGAAGGCAGGGCATTGTTAGCATCTACTGTTGGCTGTGACAGCGTAATGCTTGACGGGAAAGGGGAGGCGCTTAGGCAAAAATCAGTGCGCGGTTTGGTTTTTGCGTCTTAGGTCTTCCATCTAGCATCTCCCCAGTGTTTCCCCAATACCTGTGCTGCTGTAAGCTAACGGCCCAATTTATTTTGAGGCCACAACAATGACCGCAGCACGCTTCCAACGCCTGCGTCAGGTTTTAGAATTCCGCCAGCCGGATCTTACGATTGTTACTGACAATGTTCACAAAAGCCGTAATCTCTCGGCGATTGTGCGCACCGCCGATGCGGCGGGTATTGGCGGTATGCATTGTGTTATTCCCGACAAAGACTACAAGGCCTTTCGCGGTACTGCTATGGGTTCGCACAGCTGGGTTAAGGTTGAGCGCGAGACCGATGTAACAGCTGCCTTAACGCCGTTTAAAGCACAGGGTTATCAAGTGTTGGCTGCGCATTTGGGCGAGGGCGCGCTTGATTTTCGCGAGCCGGATTACACGAAACCGACAGTAATTTTGATGGGCGCAGAAAAACTAGGCGTGAGCCCCGCAGGCTGCGAGTTGGCCGACGCATTTATTACCATTCCGATGATGGGCATGGTGCAGTCGTTTAATGTTTCGGTAGCGGCGGGAATAATCTTGGCTGAGGTACAGCGCCAGCGGCAGCTAGCTGGGCTTTACAGGCAGTGCCGTCTCGACGATGACGTCTATCAGCGGACCTTGTTTGAGTGGGCGCAACCGAAAATGAGCGAGTACTGCCGCGCCAATGGTTTGGCATACCCACCTTTAGATGAGGATGGTGAATTGCTCGATGGCTTAGGCTGGCAGTTGGCTGTGCGGGAAGGGCGGGCGCCAGTGGAGCTTGGGCGGACGTCGGATGTCTGAAATCGTGTTGCGGTATACTTGACGGAAGATGATAAACGCTAAAGGCGAGTCGGATGTCTGACGCTCAGTAAGTGGCTAAGAACATTCTTTTGCGTCGCCTATCTCCCGTCAAGTAGTGCGCGATTACTCTCCCATCTTGCTACACAAATGTACCCAAAATTCGACGGCTGTTTTGTTGTGGCGCTGTTTGGGTAGGGCAAAGTAAAACATTCGTGTCATATCGCGATTGGCGAGTTTTAAGGGCACTAAATCGCCATTGCGAAAATCATTTTGCAATACCACTTTGGACAGGCAGCCTATGCCGAGGCCGGATTCTACGGCACTTTTAATGGCTTCGTTGTGTTTGAATTCACGGTAAATTTCAATTTCTGGAAGTAAGCCGGCTAGGGCGCGGTCGAAGGTGTGGCGCGCGCCGGAGTCGGGTTCCCGCAAAATCCAACGGGCGGCTTTTATGTCTTCGTCATTGAGCACGCCTTTTTGCGCCAAGGGGTGGGTGGCGCTGCAAAATGCCACTAGCTCGTCCTCCTTCCAAGGGATGAGTTCTAGCTCGCGGTGCTGAACTTCGCGCTCGATCATACCTACGTCAACTTCGTAATTGAGTACCTTGGCGACGACCTCGGGGGTGTTGGCAGTGTCGAATTGCACGTCAGCGTCGGGGTATTGGTTCAGGTACTCGGCGAGGTAGCGCACCACCAAATGGTTGCCGATGGTAAAACTGGCGCCCACCCGCAGGTGGCCAATTTCACTGTGGAGCTTGAGAGCGTCGTCAAACTGCTGGCAGTGGGCAAACAGGGTTTCAGCTTTTTTGCGCAGGGTGTGGCCAATGGCGTTAAGTTTAATCTTGTTGCCTTGGCGGTCGAAGAGGGTGACACCATAGGCTTTTTCCAAACTTTGCAGGGCGGCGCTGGCGGCTGATTGCGATAGGTGTAGCTGGTCGGCGGCCTTGGACACGCTTTGAAATTTGGCAACGCTGAGAAAAATCTCTAATTGGCGAATAGTGAAATTCATCGGTATCTGACCTTGGTGATGGCGAATAGTCAGTATCGATAAAATCAATACTGACTATAATAATATCCTGTTTTACTTGTGATAAAAATGCTTTTACTATGGCGCCCTCAGAGTTAAGCGAGCTAGGCAGACCCACGCTTAATTTAAGACAGGTTATTCGATAAATAATTTGATGATCAGCAGCCCAGCGGAGTTGAATACATGACTGAAGTTAAAGCAACCAATGTACATTGGCACGACGGCGAAGTGAGCCGTGAAGACCGCAATGCCTTGTTAAAGCAAAAAGGTGCCACCTTGTGGTTTACCGGCCTGTCTGGCAGCGGTAAAAGCACCGTTGCCGTTGCATTAGAAAAAGCCCTGATGGACAAAGGCCATCTTTGCTATCGTTTAGACGGCGACAATATCCGCTTGGGCATTAACAAAAACTTGGGTTTTAGCGCCGAAGACCGCACTGAAAATATCCGCCGCATTGGCGAAATTTCTAAGCTGTTTGTCGACACTGGCGTTATCGTATTGTCTAGCTTTGTTAGCCCTTACCGCGCCGATCGCGATATTGTTCGCGACCTGCACGTGGCTGGCGATATGGACTTCATCGAAGTTCACGTTGATGTACCCTTGGAAGTAGCGGAAGAGCGTGACCCTAAAGGCCTGTATAAAAAAGCCCGCGCCGGCGAAATTAAAAACTTCACCGGTATTTCCGATCCCTATGAAGCGCCACTTAAGCCTGAGCTGGTATTAAACAGCCACGAGCAGAGCTTGGAAGAAGAAGTGGCAGTGCTGTTGGAAATGTTGGCAGCGCGCGGACTTATTTAAGGGAGACGCTGGGCGGGAGACGGTAAACGCAAAACTGCTTTGGTTTTAAGCGTCTCCCATCTCCCGTCCAGCATTTAGCCCAGCTGTAAGAACGAATTACTTTAATACCGTACTAGACCACCTAACGGAGCATCTATAAATGATCAAACCCCATGGCGCCGAAGAACTTAGCCCTTTATTTGTATACGACACTGAAAAACACCATGCCCTGAATGCCGAAGCGGAGACCCTGCCGTCACTGCTGGTTAGCTCTGCTGCTGCAGCTAACGCGGTTATGCTGGGTGCCGGTTACTTCACGCCCTTAAAAGGCTATATGAACCTTGCCGATTCACTGGCGGTGGCGAAGGACCTGTGCACTACCGACGGCCTATTCTGGCCCGTACCGATTGTTAACCTGACTAAAGATGCCCAGGGCATTACTGCTGGTCAGCGTATTGCTTTGCGCGACCCGAACGTTGATGGCAATCCAGTATTGGCGATCATGGACGTTGACGCGGTTGAAGTGGTTAGCAGCGAACAAATCGACTTTATGGCCGAGAACATCTTCGGCACCTTGGATGACAAGCATCCCGGCGTGCAGACCTTTAAAGCGCAGGGCAACACCATGTTGTCTGGCCCGATTCAGGTGCTGAACTTTTCATACTTCCAAGCTGATTTCCCAGATACCTTCCGCACTGCGGTTGAGATTCGCAATGAAATCGCTGAGCGTGGCTGGGAGAAGGTGGTTGCTTTCCAAACTCGCAACCCAATGCACCGCGCTCACGAAGAACTGTGCCGTATGGCCATGGAAGATCTGGGCACCGACGGTATCTTGATTCACATGCTGTTAGGTCAACTGAAACCAGGCGATATTCCAGCTCATGTTCGCGATGCGTCTATCCGTAAAATGGTTGAAGTTTACTTCCCTAAGAACACCGTAATGATCACCGGTTACGGCTTTGATATGTTGTATGCTGGCCCGCGTGAAGCGGTGCTACACGCACTGTTCCGCCAGAACTGTGGCTGTACCCACCTGATTGTTGGTCGCGACCACGCTGGTGTTGGCGATTACTACGGCGGCTTTGACGCCCAGACTATTTTCGACGAGAAAGTTCCCGCTGGTGCCATGGATATTGAGATTTACCGCGCCGACCACACCGCTTACTCTAAGAAATTAGACAAAGTGGTGATGATGCGTGATGCACCCGATCACGACAAAGAAGATTTTGTGTTGCTGTCGGGCACTAAAGTGCGTGAAATGTTGGGCAATGGCATTGCGCCACCACCTGAGTTTTCACGTCCAGAAGTGGCTAAAATTTTGATGGAATACTATCAAATCGAAGATGCTAAAGCGTAAAGATCTACCGCCTGCCTAGCTGCTCTTGAGTACTAGGTAGTGAGCTTAAAAAAACCGGCGCATAAATGCGCCGGTTTTTTTTGATTTCGTGTTTATATATCTGCTTTTAATAAGGCCGTTAAGCGCGCTTCGTCGTATGGCATCAGCGCCGATACAATAAGTTTGTGAGGCGCTTTGAATTCGCTTAAATAATAACGTGCTTTTTCTGCAATTTGTTGTTCGAGCAATCGTTCAAAACTGATATTGGATTTCGCTAGTTCAGCGTTTAGTTGATCTTCTGTAATGGCCATATAAAACGCGAGTTCATTTTGGCTGCAGCCGGCAAAGCTCAGGCGTTGGTCAATAATTAAGCGGGCGCGACCGATAAAGTCGCGGTTCTCTTGGAGGCCCTGTTGCAATATTTTAATTTGGGTTTCCATGCCGCGCATAAAATTTACATCGCAGGTGGCGACGCTGAATTCTAATGCGTCAATTGGAATGTGGATGGCATCATAGGCTTGTTCAAAGGCGAGCTCGCATTGGAAAAACTGCTGGAAAGTATCCGAAAAATGTCCCCCAAGGCTCTTACTGCTAAAGCTGATTTTACTTGGTCGCCAAAGTCTGCCCGACATATTTTTTAGCAGCATAAACATTTGTGCAATGCCAAATAAATTGCGCTGGCGCCAGTGTTCGCAGCTGGAACGCGTGGAGGTTTTAAATAAGATCAGCTGATCGTTGTCGATTTTATGCTGCCAGTGGCTGGTGTCTTGGTAAAAGGCGCTATATAGATGAGCTTTATCTAAACCGCTACGCAGGGTGGTGCTAAGCGACATAAGGCGAGCGGCTAGCCCCAGGTGTGGCGCTTGTAATTTGCGGGCAACGTGCAGCGCGAGATCGTGGCAGTGATAGTCTCGCGCTATAGCCTCTAAGATGCAGCCAAATAATAAACTGGGAACGAGTTTGCCAGGTGCTAGTAGCAGCGAGGGCGATAAGCCAAGCTTGTGCATCGTATCTTTAAGATCAATGCCTAGTGCGTTGCAGGCTTCTTCTAGGGCGTTAAGAATATCGCCATCTTGGCTAAGAATGTGTTTCATCGCATCTACTTAGTCATTATTCATAATTAATTGCTTAGCAAATTATGTGCCTAGTTATATGGTGGCAGTTCTTGCTCGCTTTGGGAATAAAGAGGTAAATTAGTGTAATCGCTGATAACATTGCAGTGGTAAACCCTAGTCAATAACAATAGCCGAATCGAGGGTATCTGTATGTCTGCCAGCAAAACGCATTTCCGCACCTGTAATTTATGTGAAGCCATGTGTGGTATCGCAATCAAGCTAGAAGACGGTGTAATCACCTCAATAAAAGGTGATGAAGATGATAGCTTTAGTCGTGGTCATATATGCCCCAAGGCCATTGCCCTTAAAGACTTATATGAAGACCCCGATCGCATCCGTCGTCCCTTGCATAAAGTAGACGGCGAGTGGCAGGAGCTGAGCTGGGAGGATGCGCTGGACAAGGTTGCCGCGCGTATTGCCAGTCTACAGGCCGAGCACGGTCACGATGCGCTTGGCGTATATCTTGGGAACCCCAATGTTCATAACACAGGCTCGCTGCTAATGAGCGGCGGCGTGTTGCGGGCCTTAAAAACCAAGAATAAATTTTCGGCTACCTCGGTAGATCAGTTGCCGCATCATATCGTGTCGTGGAAATTATTTGGTCACCAGCTGCGGATTCCAGTGCCCGATATAGATAATACCGATCACTTCTTAATGTTTGGTGCCAATCCACTGGCCTCTAATGGCAGTATTATGAGTGTGGCTGATGTTAAGCAGCGTCTGAAAGATGTACGCAAACGTGGCAAATTGGTGGTGGTTGATCCTCGCCGAACGGCGACGGCAGAGCTGGCCGATGCCCATCATTTTGTGCGGCCTGGCAGCGATGTGCTGGTGCTGCTCGCCATGCTCAACGTGTTGTTTAGCGATAATTTAGTGGAGCCGGGCACCATCGCAGAGCATCTTGACCAAGATCCCGCTGATCTCGCGTCGATATTTGCTGATTATAGTCCTGAGCAAGTCGCGCCGTTGACTGGTATGTCTGCCGAGGTGATTCGCGGTATGGTACAGGATTTTTGCGCTGCTTCGCAGCCGGTCATGTACGGGCGTTTAGGCGTGTCGGTTCAGGAGTTTGGCACCTTAACTCAGTACCTGATAATGCTCTTTAATATATTAACAGGGCGGCTAAATAGTGTTGGTGGGCTGATGTTTACCACGCCCGCGGTAGATATTTTGGCCCAGAGCGGTCGTGGCAATATGGGTCGCTACCACAGTCGCGTGCGAGGGCTGCCTGAGTTTAATGGTGAGCTGCCAGTGGCGACCCTGGCCGAAGAAATTACCACACCCGGCGCCGGCCAAATAAAGGGTATGGTACTAATCGCCGGCAATCCGGTGTTGTCGACGCCCAATGGCGAACAGTTGGATAGGGCGTTTGCCAAATTGGATCTACTGGTGGCAGTTGATTTTTATATTAATGAAAGCAGCCGTCACGCCGATTTTATTTTACCGCCGGTTAGCCCCTTAGAGCGCGAACATTACGATGTGATTTTTAATGTACTGGCGGTACGCAATAACGCCCGTTACGCCGAAGCACTATTTCCTCGGCCCAAAGATGGCCGCCACGACTGGGAAATATTGCTGGATCTGCAGGACCGGCTTCAGCCCCCGCACAGCCTCAAAGACAAGCTGGCTCGTAAAGCAGTTAGGCGTATGGGGCCGTCTGGTTTACTGGCCATATTGTTGCGCAAGGGCCCCTACGGTGGTGGCCGCAACCCCTTCGCGGGGATGAACTTGAGCAAGCTTAAAAAATCTCCCCATGGTATCGATTTAGGTGCATTAAAACCCGCGCCAGCAGGGGGTACCTATCATCGTGATGGCAAGATTCATTTGGAAACGGAATTTTTCTTAAAGGACTTAACGCGGGTAAAAACCCGATTTTTTAACCGCGAAGCGGGCATCGATAAATTTTTGTTGATTGGTCGTCGCGATGTGCGCAGCAATAATTCTTGGTTGCACAATAGCCACCGCCTCGTTAAAGGCAAGGATCGCTGTACGGTTTTGATCAACCCTGACGATGCGATGCACCTAAAGGTGGAAGATGGGCAGCAACTTCGGGTTAGCTCGCGGGTAGGCAGTATTGAACTTGCTGCAGTGATCAGCGACGAAATGATGCCTGGTGTTATTAGTATCCCACACGGCTGGGGGCATAATCGCAGCGGTACTCAATGGCTTGAGGCCGAGGCTCACGCTGGCGTGAGTGTGAATGATTTAACCGATGAAATGCATATTGATGAGCTGTCGGGCAATGCGGTTTTGAATGGGGTGCCGGTAACGTTGCAGGGCTTGGGGCGATCCTGAGCTTGGCTAAACGCTTGACGGAAGACGCTTTTATTCGCTTAGCTCACTAAGCCGCTTAAGAGCATTCTTTTGCGTCTCCCGTTTTCTTTCAAGCGTGGCTCGCGACACCAGACTTCCGGCATCAAGCCTTTTTCGTTGGCCGTTTACTGCGAATATACAGCGCCTCTACCTTTTGCCGCGCCCATGGGGTGCGGCGTAAAAATTTCAGGCTAGACGCTACGCTGGGCTCGTCGGTAAAGCATTTAATTTTAATGCGCCGCCCCAGCTCCTCCCAACCAAATTGCTGTTCAAGCTGAATGATTATCATCTCTAGGGTCATGCCGTGCATTGGGTCTTTTGAACCCGGTTTTGGCGCTGGCGGTGATGTGGTGCCTTTGGCTGGCTTAGTCATTGTTGTTGAGGTCAGCGCCTGGCGTAGTTTCAAGGTCATCGCTTGCAGTTTCTTCAGCACGGATTTCTGCTCGTTTAACACGGATTTTAAAGCCGCCGATAATTTTTCCATTGATGTTTTGCATGGCGATTTTTGCTTCGCCGGCCTTGGGCATGTTTACAAAGCCAAAACCCTTGGACAGGTTTGCGTCTTCATCTCTGACTAGTTGCAGTGATTGCACTGCGCCGTAAGCTTCAAAGAGGTCGAGTAGCTCGGCTTCGGTGGTGGTGCGGTTGAGGTTGCGAATCAGTAATTTCATGGTGTGGCCGTTTTAATGATATGCGCGAAGTATAGCGTTTATGGGCTTTAACTGCGCGTTAAAGCCCGCTGTAAACTGTGAAAATGGACTAATTCACAGGTTTTTTAACTTCTCTTCCATATCAGCGATGTCGCGCAGGCGCTGTTTGATGCGACCCTGCTGGATTTTATTGTTTGCTGTTAATTCGTAGGCGTAACGCAACTGCATTTTGGCTCGCTCAAATTGGGCCTGTAAAATAAAGTATTCGGCGCGGGCGATGTGCACACCAAGAATGTTGCCGGCAAGTCCCCGCACTTCGGCCAATTGATACCAGAGATTAGGGTCTTCAGGCCGCTCCCGCGATTGGCGGCTCAGCACTTGATCGGCGTCTTCAAAGCGATTGGCGCGCTGGAGAGCGTCGCTGAGCTTAATGGTGTAGGGGTTGTTATTAGGAGACAGCACCAATTGATTCTGCAGCAGTTCAATTGCGTCGTTGTAGCGTTTTTGGCCTAGTAGTACATCGGCTTTGGCCAATTGGTAGGCAATACGGCCGCTGTCGTCTTTGAGCAGTGGTGCTAATTGTTCGTCGGCCTCTGCCCAGCGATTTAATTCAAGTAGGGCAATCACCGCGCCGTAGCGGCGGGCTTCGCCGTTAATGCCGGTGTCGTTCTGCCAAGTTTTGAGTAAGTCTTCGGGTTTGTTGCTGTGTTGCAGGGCGGCGCGCATCCGCATTAGCTGGAAGTTAAGGTTGTCGGTGTACACCTTGCGGGGATACTGGCGGGCGCGGTTGGCGCTGTCACTGATCCGATTGTCGGTAAGCGGGTGGGTCAGCAAGAACTCCGGTGGCTTTGCGCGGGCGTAGCGCATATTGGCATTCATGTTAACGAACATGGACGGAATACCATTGGGGTCCATATTCGCCCGTGACAGGGTTTCCATGCCGAGTCGGTCCGCTTCTTGCTCGTGTTGGCGACTGAAGCGCAGCTGGCTGTCTAATGCGGCCGCTTGGGTGGCAGTAATGGCGGCAATGCCAGCGTCGGCACCGGCGGTGGCGGCCAAAACTACCCCGGCAAGTAAGCCTGCGAGGGTTGGTATGGTGCTTTGCTTGGCGTTATCTAATGAGCGGCTAAAGTGGCGCTGGCTAAGGTGGGCAATTTCGTGGGCCAGCACGCCGGCGAGTTGCGCCTCGTTGTCGGTATACAGAAAAATGCCGTTGTGCACGCCAACTACGCCGCCGGGTACGGCAAAGGCGTTAATGCTGGCATTGTCGACAATTACCGTTTCAAGACGGCGGTCCTTGAGCTCGCTATTGGAGGCGAGGCGATAGAGTAGGCCTTCGAGATAGTCTTGCATTAGCGGATCATTAACTGTTTTTACGCTATTACGGAACATTTTTAGCCACATCCTGCCCAAGTCGTGTTCCTGCTGAACCGAATAGCGTGAGGCGGTGACATCGCCAAGATCAGGAAGATTGTCGCTGGGTGAATTGTCGGCAAAGACGAGGCTAGCGAAGACAAAAAGACTGATGCCGAAAGTACGTTTGAACACAGATAATCCTTACCCAGCTGCATAGGAATGACATGATATGGCCCTTGATAATACAAGAGCACTGGCAGTATGACCGCATTATCACCTAAAAGTGCTAGCTTGGGCCATGATGCTGCGCAGGCTATACTAGCGACAATCTCTTATTGCATATTGAAATTATGACGCATATTGATATCTATTTAGACGCTTGCGGCTTAGATTGTCCGCTGCCATTGTTAAAAGCGAAACAAGCTTTAAATCGTATGGAAACTGGGCAAGTGCTGGAAGTGCTGGCAACGGATGTTGGCTCTTGGCGCGACTTTGAAGTGTTTGCCCAGCAAAGTGGTAATACATTGTTGCTCAGCGAAGAGCTGGATGCGCACTACCGTTATTTGTTGAAAAAGAAGTAGAACCCCACCCTCGTACCATTTTGTAAGGACCGCTTCATGCTGGGTATTGTTCGTTCGTGGTTTGATCGATTGTTTGCAGAGGAAGAAACAGTCGTTCTACTGTTACTCATCGTAGCGGTGTTGGTGTTGATGCTCACCCTAGGCAATGTGCTGGTGCCGATCGTAGCCAGCATTGTTCTAGCGTTTATGATGCAGGGTATTATTGCGCGCTTAAGTCGCGTGGGCGCCCCGCAATGGCTGTCTATCACAGTGGCCTACGCAATCTTTGTAAGTGTGTTTTTCGGGGTTTTGGTGGTGCTATTGCCACTGGTTTGGCAGCAGCTGATTAATTTGTTTCAAGAGTTGCCAACCATGTTGCGTAAGCTCCAGCATTTATTGCTGGTCTTGCCCGAACGCTCGGAGTTTGTCACCGAGCAGCAGATTCGTGAGTGGATGGCCATTGCCAGTAAAGAGCTCGGCTCCGCTGGTCAATACTTGCTAAGTTTCTCATTGGCTCAGTTGCCCAATGTTGTCGGCTTGTTGCTGAATATCGTGTTGATTCCGATTTTGGTGTTTTTCTTTTTAAAGGACAAAGTTGCTATTTTAGGCTGGCTGTCGAGCTTTCTTCCCAATCGCCGGCCCTTGTTGAGTGCTGTATGGTCAGAGATGAATGTGCAGGTCGCGAATTACGTGCGCGGTAAGGCCGTTGAGATTGTTATTGTGGGCGTAGTGTCTTACATCAGCTTTGAAGTCATTGGTTTGAATTATCCGGCGTTATTAGCTTTGCTGGTGGGTTTGTCGGTGGTCATCCCCTATATTGGCGCGGCGGTAGTCACCTTGCCGGTCTTGTTGGTGGGCTATATTCAATGGGGTTGGGGTGGGGAGTTTTTTACCCTGTTCATGGTTTACAGTGTGATCCAAGGCTTGGACGGTAATGTGCTGGTGCCGCTGTTGTTTTCTGAGGCGGTGAATATGCACCCAGTCGCCATTATTGTATCGGTACTGGTATTTGGTGGCATTTGGGGTATCTGGGGGGTGTTTTTTGCGATCCCGCTAGCAACGTTGGTGAAGGCCATTTTATACGCGTGGCCGCGGCCTTCGCGCGCAGCGCCACAGAACCTTGAGTCACCGGCAGCGTAATAGCTGTAGATGGTGTGCTTATTTGTTTTTTTATAAGGAAGCTTTGTGAGATATTTGAAATCGGCGTTTTTGCTTGTCCTCGTATTTCAGTTTTCAGCCTGTACATGGTTAGACAGCGCAAAGGAGCCGGTAGTCGTTGCCAAGCCGCTCAGCGATCAGCGCGAGTATCGTTACACGGAATTGCCGAACGGTCTCAAAGTTTTATTAATATCCGATGCTGGCGCAGATAAGGCGGCGGCCTCACTTGATGTAAATGTGGGCAGTCGCCAAGATCCTGAAAATTATCAGGGGCTGGCCCATTTCCTTGAACACATGCTGTTTCTGGGGACCGAAAAATACCCAGAGGCCGGCGCGTATCAAGCGTTCATTACCGCTCATGGTGGTAGCCATAACGCCTTTACCAGCTTTGAAGACACCAATTACTTTTTTGATATTAGCGCAGACTCACTTGAGCCCGCTCTGGATCAATTCGCCCAGTTTTTCGTGGGCCCGCTGTTTAACGCCGAGTATGTCGGGCGCGAAGTAAAGGCGGTTAATTCTGAGTATCGCGCGCGCATCAAAGACGATCGTCGTCGTGAGTTAGCGGTATTTAAGTCGCAGGTCAATCCGGCGCATCCCTTTGCAAAATTTTCGGTAGGCAATTTGCAAACCTTGCACAGCAGTGATGAGCAGGCTTTGCGTGAGCAGTTGTTGGCCTTCTATCAGAAAAATTACTCTGCCAATATCATGAGCTTGACGGTGATAGGTCGAGAGTCTCTCGATGCGCTAGAAGCGATGGTGTTGCCAAAATTTGCTGGTGTGAAAAATCAGCAGCGCGAGCTGACATCTATTGCCGAACCGCTGTTTAAATCTGAAGATTTACCCCGCTGGATAAATATTGAGCCGGTACAAAATCGCCGTGCACTGTCGGTTAATTTTCCGGTGGCCGATGCACAGCCTCACTGGCGTAGTAAGCCGCTTAATTATATTGGCAATATCCTAGGTCACGAGGGGGAGGGCAGTTTGCTGTCGCTCTTAAAAGCCAAGGGCTGGGCAGATAGTTTAAGTGCCGGTGAGAGTTTGAGCTACCAAGGCGGCGCGATGTTTGGCATTGAAGTGGCGCTAACGGAGGCCGGTTTAAAGCATACAGATGAAATTGTGGCGCTGATTTATCAGAGTATTGCCCAGCTGCGCGACGGCGGTGTTGAACGGTGGCGCTTTGCCGAACAGGCTGGGCTGGCAATTCAAGGTTTTATGTTCCGCGCCCAACCAGCGCCGATAAATGATGTAGTGCAATTGTCTATGGCTCTGCAGAAATACCCTGCGGCGGAAGTGATGCGCGCGCCATTTCTAATGGATGATTATCAGCCTAAATTGCTAACCGAATTTTTGGCGGCGATGCGACCAGAAAACAGTTTTATCACCTTGGTCGCGCCAGGCTTAGAAACCAATATTGAGGTTCCTCGCTATCAAGTGGCTTATAGCAAGCGGCCAGTCACTGCGGCCGAGTTAGCGGCGCTGCGTCCTGGGGTGTCGGGGCAATTAAGCCTGCCGGCAAAAAATAAATTTGTAGCCTCGGACTTTAGTTTAAAGGCGGGTGAGGGTGACGGAAAACCGGTGCAGATAGCCGATGCGTCGCTTGAGTTGTGGTTAAATACCGATGATGTCTTTGAATTGCCTAAGGGGCGTTTGTATTTGTTGTTGTCTTCTGCGCAGGCCAGTGGCGATGTGGCGGCTTTAGCGAAGACCGAAATGTGGCTGCGCATGGTGAAGGACGAACTCAATGAGCTCACGTACCCCGCCCAGCTGGCTGGTTTGGATTTTGATATCGGTGTGGATTGGCGTGGTATAGAAATCAGTATTGGCGGCTTTAACCAGAAACAAGGCGAGTTGCTAGAGCAAATTTTAGCGGCCCTGAAACAGCCGGTATGGCAAGAGAGCCGTTTTGCACGTTTAAAGGCGCAGCGTTTGCGGCAGTTTGAAAACGCCGCTAGACAATCGCCTTATCGGCAGTTAATCGGTGAATTGCCGCGGCTGTTAAATCGGCAAACCCCGAGTTTGACTGCTCACGAAGCGGCAACCCGCAATTTGACGATGCCAGTGGTAGCGGCCCATGTTAGTGAAGTGTTGAAATCGCTGCAGCTTCGAATGTTGCTCGATGGCAATTTCGATCGCCAAGAAGCCTTAGGTCTTGCGGCGGTGGCAAATAAGGTTTTACCCCAAAGTCAGGGCGGTCAAGTGCCGCTGCAGCATATTAGTCATTTGCCGGCTGGGGTTTCTCTGCGTGAATTGCCTGCCGAGCACGATGACAGTGCCGCGCTATTGTATTTGCAAAGCGCGCAAACCGGTAAGCAGGCGCGAGTTGCGATGGGTTTAACGGCGCAAATTCTCAGTGCAGATTTTTATCACCAGCTTCGTACTCGGAAACAGCTAGGTTATGTGGTGAGCGCCAGTGTTTATCCCCAGCGCGAAGTGGGTGGTTTGATATTTCTGGTGCAATCTTCGGTTGTGGATTCAGCTACTTTGCAAAAGGAGATAAACAGTTACCTGAAAGACTGGCTGCAAGGGGGCATTGATGAAGCCACTTTTGAACAGCATAAAGCTGGGCTTATTAAACGCCTGGGTGAGCAGCCTGAAAATCTCTGGGAGTCAGCGGGGCGCCATTGGCAGGACTTGCTAGAGAATTATTCGGGTTTTGACAGCCGAGACTTGCTGGTTGCTGCATTGACGGACTTAAGCTATACCGATTGGTTGGCGGCAGTGAAACGCGATTTGGCTGCAGACAGCCAGCGCGGGCTGCTAATTTATGCTGCGGGGAAATGGCCTGCTGCACGTCCGCAGGGCGAAGTAATTGATAGCGGTGATCAGTTTAAGGCGAAGTTGCCGGCCTATTCCTTTAAATAGGCCGTGCGAGCAAAGCGATGTATTATCAAACTTGGGTATGTCATTGTTTTTGATGGTTTCGTCATAAAATATTCATATAATAAATGGTAGTATTTTGTTGATTTATGGCTGTGAAGCTGCAAAAATCTCTTGCCCTTGAGTTACTGAAAACCAGTAACTCAAGAGTAAATAAAACCTATTATTCGGGTATTCGCTGACTCAAAAGGTCGGTGCTTAGCCCAGCCGGACCAGGTGATAACCGTCACTAACAGGCAGGATTCAAACATCGAGAGCTGATCGCTCTGCGTTGCGCCTTTGTAAACGGAACACTCTCAAGCTTAATGCTTGCTGGTCTGGACAGCCCACTGTTACTGCTAAGGACTGTGTATGTACCAAGACCAAGATTTGCGCGAAGACTTAGATCCCCAAGAAACCCAAGAGTGGCTCGAAGCCCTAGACGGTGTATTAAAAAACGGCGGTCGTGCCCGAACCGCATTTTTAATGAAACGCTTGGCCAAGCATGCAGCCCGTGCCGGCACCCAATTGCCCTCGGCGATCACCACCTCCTTTCGTAATACCATAGAGCCCAATGATGAACGTCGAATGCCTGGTGACTTATTTATGGAGCGTAAAATTCGCTCTATGATTCGCTGGAATGCATTGGCAATGGTGATGCGCGCCAACGATAACAACGAAGGTTTGGGTGGTCATATCTCCAGCTTCTCGTCGTCGGCGACCCTCTACGATGTGGGCTTTAACTACTTTTTCCGCGGTGGTGAAAAGGCCGATCTAATCTACTATCAGGGCCACAGTTCGCCCGGAATGTACGCGCGCTCTTATCTTGAAGGTCGCATTGATGAAACGCAGCTCGATAACTTCCGTCGCGAAGTCGACGGCGGCGGACTGTCGTCTTACCCACACCCTTGGTTGATGCCAGATTACTGGCAGTTCCCTACGGTGAGCATGGGTCTAGGCCCTATTCAAGCAATTTACCAAGCCCACGTAATGAAGTATCAGCACAGTCGCGGTCTGGTTGATCACGGCGATCGCAAAGTGTGGTGCTTTATGGGTGACGGTGAGAGTGACGAGCCGGAATCCTTGGGTTCAATTGCCTTGGCAGGCCGTGAAGGTCTCGACAACCTCGTGTTTGTGGTGAATTGTAATTTGCAGCGCCTCGACGGTCCTGTGCGGGGCAATGGCAAAATTATTCAAGAGTTAGAAGGCGTATTCCGCGGTGCAGGGTGGAATGTGGTTAAGGTTATATGGGGCCGCCACTGGGATAAATTGCTGGAAAAAGATAAGACTGGTTTACTGCGTCGGCGCATGAACGAGGTGGTTGACGGCGAGCTGCAAAACTATAAGGCCAATGGCGGGGCGTATACCCGTGAGCATTTCTTTGGCAAATACCCAGAGTTGCTTGAGTTAGTTAAAGATTTGTCTGACGACGATATTATGTATCTCAATCGCGGTGGTCACGATCCCTATAAAGTTTATGCGGCCTACGCTAAAGCGATGGAAACTAAAGGGCGCCCGACCGTGGTATTGGCGATGACCGTGAAAGGTTATGGCTTGGGTGAGGGCGGCGAAGCCCAGAACGAGGCCCACTCGGTCAAAAAGCTCGATTTAGAAGAGCTGAAGAAATTTCGAGATCGCTTTGGGGTGCCAATCAGTGATGAGGATTTGAAGTCGGTTCCCTATTACCGCCCCGCCGAAGATAGCCCTGAGATGGTCTATATGCGCAAGCGTCGGGAAAAACTTGGGGGCTTCTTACCCGCACGTCAGGCTGATTTTGAAGCCTTGAAAATTCCAGAGCTAGATAGCTTTAGTGCTCAGCTTAAAGCCACCGGTAAGCGTGAGATTTCCTCGACTATGGCGTTTGTGCGAATGCTGTCGAGCTTAGTGAAAGACAAAGAGATTGGTTCGCGCATTGTGCCTATCGTGCCCGACGAAGCGCGCACCTTTGGTATGGAAGGTATGTTCCGCCAGCTAGGAATTTACTCCTCTCAGGGCCAGCGTTATACCCCTCATGATTCTGACCAGATCATGTACTACAAAGAAGACAAGCAAGGTCAGATTTTGGAAGAGGGTATTACCGAAGCTGGAGCCTTCTCGGCATGGTTGGCGGCGGCGACGTCGTATAGCAATCATCACTACCCGATGATTCCGTTCTATATTTTCTACTCTATGTTCGGCTTTCAGCGAATTATGGATTTGGCCTGGGCGGCGGGTGACTCCCAAGCGCGGGGCTTCTTGCTGGGCGCAACCGCTGGACGCACTACCTTGAATGGCGAAGGTCTGCAGCATCAAGATGGCCACAGTCATTTAATGGCGAATATGATACCCAACTGTGTGTCGTATGACCCGACCTACTCCCACGAACTGGCGGTGATTATTCAAGACGGTATGCGCCGCATGTATCAAGACAAGGAAAACGTCTTTTACTATGTAACGGTGATGAATGAGAATTACGCTCATCCAGATATGCCAGAAGGCAGCGCCGATGGCATTATTAAAGGTCTGTATTGCCTTGCGCCAAGTGCTGTTAAAAAGCCAAAGCTAAAAGTTCAGCTGATGGGCAGCGGTACCATTTTGCGTGAAGTTGAAGCTGCCGCAGCGATGCTTAAGGCCGACTATAAGGTCGAAGCCGATGTATGGAGTGCGACCAGTATTAATTTACTGCGCCGCGACGGTTTGGATTGCGAACGCTGGAATATGCTCCACCCAGAAAGTGATGCTCGGGTGCCCTATGTTACTGAGCAGCTGCGCGGCCAGCAGGGACCGGTTATTTGCGCCACCGACTATATTAAATCTTATGGCGAGCAATTGCGGCCTTATATTGAATCGCGCTATGTGGTTTTGGGTACCGACGGTTATGGCCGTTCAGATACCCGCGCCAAACTGCGCGCCCATTTTGAGGTGGATCGTAATTATATTGTGGTGGCTGCCCTTAAAGCTTTGGCAGACGATGGTTTAATTGCATTAAGTGTCGTCAGTAAGGCTATTAAAGCCTTCGGTATTGACACTGAAAAAGCAAACCCACTGTATCGCTAATTAATAGAGAAGGATTTTTTTGTGGCTAAAGAAACGGTAAAAATTCCTGACCTCGGTGGCGGCAGTGTTGATGTTATTGAGGTGTGTGTGGCGGTCGGTGATGTGGTCGCCAAAGAAGACTCGCTCGTGGTTTTAGAATCAGATAAAGCGTCAATGGAGATTCCGTCACCCATGGCGGGTAAGGTTTTAAGCATTAGCCTTAAAGAGGGCGGGACCGTCGAAGCTGGTGACGTCATTCTTGAGCTAGAGGTTGAGACTAAGGCTGAAGCGAAAGAAGAGGCGACTCCCGCTGCGTCAGCCGCGCCGGAAAAAACAGCGCCGGTAGCAGAGCCGGCTCAGCCAGCTAAGCAGGAAAAAGGCTCGGCACGGGAAATGATTAAAGTGCCAGATGTGGGCAGCAGTGATGGCATTGATGTCATCGAAGTGTGTGTTGCGGTTGGTGACGTGATTAGTGAAGGCGACTCACTGGTGGTGTTGGAGTCTGATAAGGCTTCTATGGAAGTGCCGTCGCCGTTTAGCGGCAAGATCACTAAAATTGTAATGAAAGTCGGTGACAGCGCTAAGTTGGGTGCAGAAATCGCTGAAATTGAGCGGGAAGTTGCGGCGGCCGATGTGAGCGAAGCCAAGGCCGTTGTGGCGGAAGCACCGGCAAAAGAAGCGGCCCAGCCTGCGCCAGTATCCGCAGCGCCCGCTGCGAAGCCCGAACCTACAGTAACCAGTCATGCTGATGTGTACGCAGGCCCTGCGGTGCGGAAATTGGCAAGGGAGTTCGGCTTAGAACTTGAACAAATGGTGGGAACTGGCCCTAAAGCTCGAATCCTCAAAGAGGATGTGCAGCAATTTGTTAAGGACTTGGCCAAGGGTAAAGGCGCCGGTGCTACGATAGGTGGCGCTGGGCTACCGTCGATCCCCGATGTTGATTTCAGCCAATTTGGTGAAATTGACATTCAAGCGCGAACTAAATTGCATAAGCTCACTGCTGCCAATATGCATCGCAGCTGGATGAATTTACCTCATGTCACGCAGTTCGATGAAGTGGATATTGGTGAGCTAGAAGATTTCCGCTCTGGCCTAAAGCGCGAGGCGGAACAGCGGGGTGTTAAATTAACGCCGCTGCCGTTCTTGCTAAAGGCGGCTGCAGTCGCATTACGCGAGCATCCTAAGTTTAATGCCTCACTCAGTGCCGACGGGGAAAATATGGTGTACAAAAAGTACATTCATATTGGTATTGCCGTTGATACGCCGGCAGGATTGATGGTGCCGGTCATCCGTGATGTGGACAAAAAATCGCTTTGGGAGCTTGCGGCAGAAACTGCTGAGCTGGCGAAAAAGGCCAAGGAGCGCAAATTGAAACCGGCGGATATGCAAGGTGGCTGCTTTACAATCTCTAGCCTTGGCAGTATTGGTGGTACAGGTTTTACACCTATTATCAATGCACCTGAAGTGGCAATTATGGGCGTCTCTAAGCTGGCGATAAAGCCGGTGTGGAATGGCAGTGAGTTTGAACCGCGCAAGATGCTACCAGTGTCTTTGTCCTATGATCACCGCGCACTTAATGGCGTTGATGCAGGACAGTTTTTCACCTTTATGGGTGAGCTACTTGCTGATATTCGAAGACTGTTGCTGTGAGGCAGGGATAATACTTTTGCTTATTTCTGGCAAAGTTCTAAAAACCTTCTTCACTTACGGTGACGGAGGTTTTTTTTGGCTAAATAGTTTGTTTGATATGTTTGGCGTTAGAGTAGGCGATGAGGTCTAGGTGTAGTGATGAATCTAAATGAGCCTCCCTATTGTTGTGCGACTTGGCTTAGCTATTGCTAGTCACTATGTAAGTAAATGGGGCAAGTCTATGACTTATCATGTTTTTTGCTCCTTGGTGTGGCCTTGCACGACCGGGGAGTGCACCGTTATGGCGCCCACCCAGTTAGGCCATGTGTTTACAATGCTTTGGATACGATGCAAATGAGAGATAAGAAACACGAAGAATCTGACGGAATAGATTGGGATCGTTATCCATCCGGTGATTTTTTTGACGAAATGATTACCGACAAGGGCAAAGCTCGGCTTGCAAGTCGGAAAATAGTTAAGCTCCTTGGCGCGCTCAGCCGCGAAGAGTTGGAAAGTCGGCGGGTAGCGGCCGAGCGCACTGTTCGCGATATGGGTGTCAGTTTTACCGTGTATTCCGATGGTGAAAATATCGATCGGACCTGGCCCTTCGATTTAATTCCTCGTGTTATTAGCGAAAAAGAGTGGGAGCACACCGCCAACGGCCTTAAACAGCGGGTTAAAGCCTTAAATATGTTTATTAACGATGTGTACCACAATCAGCAAATTTTTAAAGATGGCGTATTGCCCGCTTACTTGATTAAAGACTCTAAAAACTTTCGGCCAGAGTGTGTGGGGATCAATCCACCTAAAGGGGTTTGGGCGCATATCTGTGGTTGCGACCTTGTGCGCGATTCAGACGGAAAATTTTATGTATTAGAAGATAATCTGCGGGTACCTTCTGGCGTGGCTTATATGCTGGAAAACCGCGAGGTCAGTAAACGCGTGTTGCCGGAGTTTTTTGAGACTAACGATATTCTGCCAGTCGACGATTATTCAACTAAACTCTTTAATATGTTGGCTTCGGTGTCACCGCGCCGTGTGCGCCAGCCCGAGATTGTGATTCTTACGCCGGGTATCTACAACTCCGCTTATTTTGAGCACGCCTATTTGGCCCAGCAGCTTGGTGTAGAGCTTGTTGAGGGTAGTGATTTATTCGTAGACGACGATGATTGTGTGTACATGAAATCGATTTCTGGTCTAGAGCGGGTCGACGTTATTTACCGTCGCATAGATGATTTGTTCTTAGATCCAGAAACGTTTTTACCCGATTCTATTTTGGGTGTGCCTGGCTTAATGCGCGCGTGGCGGGCGGGCAACGTGGCGCTGGTTAATGCACCAGGGGCTGGGGTGGCCGACGACAAAGTGGTCTACGCCTATGTACCGAAAATGATTGAGTATTATTTGGGCGAGGAGGCGATATTGCCCAATGTGGAAACTTATCTTTGCGACGACCCCGAACAATTGAAATATGTGCTGGCCAATATAGAAAAATTAGTGGTTAAGCCCGCCAATGAATCGGGTGGCTACGGCATGATGGTGGGGCCTCACGCCACTAAAAAGGATCATGAGGAGTTTCGGAAATTGGTAGTAGAGAACCCCCGTAACTACATTGCTCAGCCGACGTTAAAATTGTCGACGGCGCCGGTACTCACCGCTCCCGGCGAAGCTGAGCCGCGCCATCTTGATTTGCGGCCCTTTGTGCTACAGGGCAAAGACCTTGCTGTGACCACGGGCGGGCTTACTCGAGTGGCGCTAGTTAAAGGCTCTTTGGTAGTGAACTCCTCACAGGGTGGTGGCAGTAAAGATACTTGGATCGTGGCTGAGGGGAGGGCTAAATCATGATGCTGTCGCGAGTTGCAGAGCGAGTGTACTGGTTCGGTCGCTATCTCGAGCGGGTTGAGAGTATGGCGCGCCTTATTCAGGTGTACACAAGTTTGCTTTTTGATCTGCCGCGAGACACCGGTATAAGCTGGCACAATTTGGTTATCGCCAGTGGCAGCCACGTCGAATACAACCGCCGCTTTACTGTGCAAGACGAGAAGCGTGTGGTGAAGTTTTTGTTGGAAGACCTTAGTAACCCAAGTTCGCTGGCGTCCTCGCTGCGCATGGTGCGCGAGAATATTCGCACCACCCGCGATATGCTGCCACCAGAGAGCTGGGAGTTAATTAATGAATTTCAAATTTATGTTAATGAACATATGGCACAGGGCCTGAGTCGGCGTTATCGTCACGAGTTTCTGGGTGAAATCGTTAAAACCTGCCAGCAGATTAACGGTCTGATTGCTGACACTATGCGCCGTGACGCCGCATGGCATTTTTTGAATATGGGGCGCAGCTTAGAACGGGCCGATATGACGATTCGTATTCTTGAGGCCGGCGCCAGTATGTCTAGCGATTTTATCGAGAGTGATACCAATCATGTGCTCGACGTGGTTTGGGGGAGCGTGTTGGGTACCCTAAATGCCACTATGCCATATCGGCGGACCATGAAAGTAGCCGTAAACGGCGATGATGCCGCGCGCTTTTTGCTAGAAGATGAGTTGTTTCCGCGCTCAGTTCGTTGTGGACTGCTCAGAATGCGGGATTCGGCGGACTTATTGCCCAGTAATGAGACGGTTATTAAAAGTTTGAAGGCGTTAACTGATACGGTAACCAAGGGCAGCGACTATACTGACGTATCAGAGGGTTTTCCTGCGTATCTGACAGAATTAGAAAAAAGCTCTATTATTATCCATTCAGCCATTCAAGATACATGGTTCCAGCCAGCTTAGCTTGGGTGTGAGTAAGCAATACCGCAGGGCCCAGTATTTGCTCGACTTGGGTACTTGCGGTAGTCTTCCGCCCTTGTGATTTACTGCTGGTGGCAAAGCACAGTTTATTTTGCGAATGGCGATGTCTTGTCAATTTTAAAATAAACTCGAAATAGCGCGGTAGCGGTGTTCCCAGCTCTTGGGAAATTCCTTTTATTGATCTTTGTATTTTGGCATCGCATCCATGTTAACTGACCGTTTTGTTTACACTCCCCAGCATGAGCAGTACGACGAGGTTGTCGATAAAGACGGCCAGACCCGTGAACACTGGCATTATCCCATGCGGGTAATGAATGCTATGGGTATGGAAGCGTTAATCGAGCGGCAGCGTACTGCCAAGCGAATTTTGCGCGACGACGGTGCTAGTTATAGCCCCGGAGGTCAGCTCAACGTCAACCACACGTGGAATCTCGATTTACTGCCACTCATATTGTCTAGCCAAGAGTGGGAGGGCATCGAGAATGCCTTGCGCGAGCGTGCCGAGTTGCTGAATTTAATTCTCAGTGATTTGTACGGCGAGCGCAGCCTGATTACCAGTAAAGTTATTCCGCCGGCGGTGTTGTTTAGCCATCCAGGATTTTTGCGAGCTTGTGACGGTATCCGGCTGCCAGGAGAGCATCAGCTAATTTTCCACGCCTCTGACCTTGTGCGCTCGGCGAGCGGTGAGTGGCTGGTGATCGGCGACCGTACCCAAGCGCCCTCAGGTACCGGATATGCGCTGGAAAACCGCACTGTACTGCGGCGAGTGATGCCGAGTTTATTCCGCGACGCCCACGTTCACCGTTTATCCAATTTCTTTTTGCAGTGGCGCCGTAAACTGGCGGAGCTGAGCCAAACAAAAGACGCGCCCTTGGTGGTTTATTTAACCCAAGGGGCGTTTAAAGAAAACTCCTTTGAAGACGCCTATTTGGCTAATTACCTCGGCTATCCCCTGGTTCAGGGGCGGGATTTAACGGTGCGCAAAGGCGCGCTGTGGCTGAAGTCACTCGACGGCTTGCGACGGGTTGATGTGGTGTTGCGCCGCATTGACGACAGCGTGGCTGATCCGGTGGTGTCGCGGCAGAGTTTTGGTCAGGGTATTCCGGGTTTAACCGAAGTAGCCAGAGCGGGAGGAGTGGTTATTGCCAATCCGCTGGGTAGCGGTATTTTAGAAAATCCCGTGTTAGCCAAATATATGCCCGCTATAGCCCGTCATTTCCTAGGCCGAGATTTGCGCTTGAACTCGGTGCCTACTTGGTGGTGCGGTGATGCCGCCGATTTAGAGTATGTTAAAGCGCATTTTGACGATTTATTGATTCGCCATACCTGTCGAGTACCAGGGCGGCACAGCGTGTTTGTTGCGGAACTAAATGCTGAAGAGCGCAAAACGTTGTATGCCCAAGTTCTGGCTAACCCAGTAGATTACGTCGCCCAGAGTGCGGTTCGGCCGTCGCAGACACCAGCCCTAGATGGCAAGGTTTTCAGTAGTCGACCTTTGGTCTTGCGCGGTTTTACTGTGGCCAGCGGCAGTTCTTATTCCGTAATGCCTGGTGGACTGACTCAAATTGGCAGTCATACCGATACTCAGCATATTGTGAGTCAGTACGGTGGTGGTAGTAAAGACACTTGGATTCTCGCTTCTGAGCCAGAGGTCGAAGACAGTGTTTTTGAACCCGAAAAATTGGCGCGGCAGGCCCAAGCATTGGATCGTAACTTTAGCCTGCCCAGCCGTGTTATCGACAATTTGTTTTGGTTTGGCCGCTACGCCGAGCGGGCAGAGTCGGGTTTGCGTTTAGTGCGAACTGCCTTTGAAGAGCTAAACAGTATTGAGCCCTTGTCGCCGGAGAGTCGACGGGTATTGCTGTGCTCGGTAACCCATGTTACCGGCACGTATCCGGGGTTTACTGGTAAAGCGGCCGACTTTGACGCGCCAGAGCACGAGCTGCTGGATATTGTTTCCAATCGCGGTCGGCCGGGAAGTATCGCCCACTGTTTGGAAGCAATTCTACATTCGGCGGATGGTGTTAAGGAGTTGCTGTCTAACGATATGCTGCGCCTAGTAAACGATATTCGCGATGGCATGGAGTTTTTGAACAAGAATTTAGAAAGCAGTTTGCAAGCGGCTCCCGATGAATTGTTGGATCCACTGATTACCAGCTTGCTGGCATTGTCAGGGCTTAGCCAAGAAAGCATGGTTAGGGGCCGAGCGTGGCGTTTTATGGAAATGGGGCGTCGTTTAGAGCGGGCGCAGAAGACCGTGGAGCTACTCAGCCGAACGTTGGTAAAAAATGTGCGGGATGCTCAGAACGTCTCACTGTTAAAACCCGTGCTGGCAAGTTTGGAATCACGTATTGTATACAAACGCTATTATCGCAGCGGCTACCGTCTAGATAAGGGGATGGAGCTGTTGTTATTCGACAGTGAGAATCCACGCTCGGTGATGTTTCAGCTAGAAAGTTTACGTAATCACTTGGACGAGGTGGTTGGCCCCAATAAGACCATTCAGCTAAGTGAAGATATGCGCTGTATTTTACGGGCGACCAATACTTTGCTAATGACGCGTTTAGATGAATTGTCGGTGCGCGAAGCAAGCACCGGTGAGCACGCAAATCTGGGTGGATTGCTCAAGCAGCTCGATGCGGATCTTAAGGCGGCATCGCAAGCCTTGGCTGACCGTTACTTCGATCATGCGGCAGGGCCGCAGCCCGTTGAAATGAGTGGTAGGGGAATGGAATGAAATACCGAGTCAGACATTCAACACGCTACGAATACGCCGATCAGGTGAATCAGGGCTATAACGTGGCTTATCTTATTCCGCGCGAGTGCAATGGTCAGCGCGTTAATTTCAGCGATATTCGCATCGTACCGACCCCTGCCAGTAAGATTAAACGGGTGGATTATTTTGGCAACGTGGTATGCCATTTTACCGTGGAAAAACCACATCGCAGTTTGGAGGTGATTGTTGATAGCGAAGTTGAAATCGCGCCCTCCGAACCGCGTTTGCTCAGTGGCGGCATTACCTGTGCAGAGGTTCGCTCGGTATTGCTTAATGGCATTAGCAGCGAGGATGTGAAGGCCTCTGAGTTTTGTTTTGATTCGCCAATGATCGCGGTTAGCAATGAGTTAAGCGACTTTGCAAGGGATTTGTTTAGCCCTGAACGACCTTTTCTCGAAGCGGTGAGTGCGCTGAATTCGAGGATTTTTAACGATTTTAAATACGACCCTAGTTTTTCAACTGTGGCTACGCCGCTGAAAGACGTCATGGCCAATCGTCGAGGGGTATGTCAGGATTTCGCCCATTTGGCGATTGGGGCGCTGCGCGGGCTTGGTTTTGCCGCCCGCTACGTTAGTGGTTATCTCGAAACTTTGCCGCCACCTGGACAGGTGAAATTGGCGGGCGCGGATGCCTCGCACGCATGGTTTTCGGTTTATATCCCCGGTGATGATTGGCAAGATTTTGACCCTACCAATGACGTAATGCCCGCCGATCAGCACATTACTACGGCTTGGGGGCGCGATTATTCAGATGTTACGCCCTTGAAAGGTGTCGTTTTTGGCGGTGGTAGTAAACAGGTGTTATCGGTTGCTGTAGATGTGTCGCGGGTCGAATCGCCTGAAGATCGGGCATTGTTCGCGGCAAACGCGGTCGATATGCGTGGTGGGAATCAACAGAACCAGCAAGCGCAAAGCCAGCAGGCTCAGACTCAGGCAATTCCAACACCGACCCAAGTTTTGCAAACTCAGGCTTTACAGACTCAAACCCAATCACAATTGCCGCCGCGCAACCTGCTTTAGGCTAATCGGCTATATCATTTTGAGCGCGGCGTTAGCTCGTCGTTATTCATCATTCTGGCTAGGCCTGCTATTGGCCTCGCGTTGGTTCGCCCTTAAACACCGTCTAAAGTTAAATCTTTAATACGAAGTGGTGGATAGTTTGTCATTGGCGGCTATTATTCTGAGTAAAGTGCTTGATGTAATCTAGTCTTGTTTGGCGCAGTGGTATGGGTCGCAGGCAACGTGTGGGCTTGGTGGGTGTAAGTGGGGTGGGCAATATGGCTATTCTCGAAAATAAAATAGCGGTAATTACTGGCGGTGGCCAGGGGGTTGGCGCTGGTATAGCGCTTGCTCTTGCTGCAGAGGGTGCTGTGGTTGCCATTTTGGGACGCAATTTAACAAAGTTAGAGGCGACCTGTGCGGAAATTCACCATCGCGGCGGTGAGGCGCAAGCCTTTGTATGCGATGTGATGGTAGCTGAGGATATCGACGCGGCGGTAATGGAGATTGTTGATGAATTTGGCGGCATCGATATTCTTGTTAATAACGCGCAAATCATCCCTCTTGGGCGCTTGTTAGAAGTCAGTGACGAGGAGTATCAAGAGGGAATGGATTCTGGCCCACTGGCGACTTTTCGCCTAATGAAAGCCTGCTACCCCTTTTTGAGAGGCGATGGTTGTATTGTTAATCTTGCCAGCTCTGCGGCCATGCGTCCCGACTCCGCCGGTTTTGGCGCCTATGCGGCAGCTAAAGAAGCAATTCGCGCCCTCAGTCGCGCCGCCGCCTGCGAATGGGGTGAAGACAATATACGGGTGAATTGTATTATGCCTTTGGCGATGTCGCCGGCGATGAATCGCTGGGTAGAGAGCGGTAGTGATGACGTTGAAGCGTTTCTTGGCACGGTTCCACTGGGGAGGGTGGGCGATTGTGAAGAGGATATTGGCCGCGTGGTGGTGTTTTTGTGTGGACCGGATGCCAGCTATATCACCGGTCATACCCTGCCGGTCGATGGTGGTCAGGCGTTGATACGTTAGACTGCGTAAGCCGTTCTCGGCTTATCGCCCCCTAAGGTTTGAGTCTGCTTAAAGTTGGCTATGCAGCGGCAGCTCGGTCGTATTTTTGATTTCTGTCACCGCAATATGGGAGTGTAGTTCGCGGATCATGCTCAGGCAAAGTAGTCGGTCGCGGACAAAGCTTTCGTAGTTACGAATGTCTTTAACGATAATTTTTAGCATATAGTCCCATATCCCAGTCATGGTATAGCACTCGACGACTTCGTCAAAATTACTCACCGCTTTCTCAAACTCAACGAGGTTTTGCCGCCCCGAGGTGGTTAGGTTTACAGTGGCGAAGACGACTAAATCCATTCCCAGTGCATGGCGGTCGAGTACAGCAACTTTCTTGCGAATTAGGCCATCTTGCTCAATGCGATTGATTCTTCGCCAGCAGGGTGATTGCGACATACCGACAATGTCGGCGACTTCGCTTGAGGTTTTACTCGCATCGGTTTGCAGTATGCTGAGAATCTTGATGTCTTGACGACTTAAATCACTGTTCATTGATACGCCTTTGCTTGGTGATACCTAGTATTTCTTATACCTATTTGACCTAAATATAGAGGATATTTATCCTTGATTCCGAGTTTATTGGGGTTTTTAGGCATCAGTTCAATATTGAAGGTATATGTTTATGTTGGTGCGGCCCTTGTTCGATTGGCTTGGCCGACAATGGGCCTTGGCGCTTAAGACATCGTATTCTTCGTTAAAACTCGGTAATCTTGCCTGCATATACCAGTTTTTAGTAAGTTGGCGTCAATTACTTAGAAACACCTATAGCCAGTGCCTTAATGATTGATTAGAGTGATATTACGATTTATTGATGCTTGCAACAGTATCGAGCCGAATAGGACCTAATGTGAAGAAACTGGAAGATAAGCTGCGCCACGCGACTAGCTACGAAGAGTGGAAAGCGCTGGCAAAAGAGCATGATCGCTGTTCCGGTCGAGAGCACTGGAAAAAAGTCGACAAGACCAGTCTTTATGACTATGCCTCCATTCGCTCCCGTCTCGAACGTTTGCGGTATTTTCGTGAAAATGACGACAATATTGGCTTACTGTTCTCTCTAAACGAGGGTATTCACGGCAATATGGGTGGCATGGGTAAGCCTGTATTGTATGCTCGAGCTAAATTTGGCACTAAGCAGTTAGTGCATGACTATGTGGACGCGATTAACGATTCCTTGGATCACCTCGCCCAGCTTGATTCCGATCACCCAAACTTTCTAGAGCGCTTAGACTTCTTTCGCCGAGCTAATAAATGTTACGGTAAATCTGCTTTAATGCTCAGTGGCGGTGCGGTGCTGGGCAATTTTCATGTTGGTGTTGTTAAAGCGATGGTTGAGCAAGATCTGCTCCCAGATGTGATTTCAGGTTCCAGCGCCGGCTCCCTGATTGCTGCGGTATTGGGCACCCGTACCGACGACGAGTTAAAACATTTTCTTGATGCTGATAATTTGCGCAAAGTTTTATTGGCAGAGGTCGAGCTGGTCAATGGCCGGCTGACCGAGTCGTCGCCGCGGATTAACCACCAGCTCTTAAAAGAGAAAATTGCCAAATTAGTTCCCGATGTTACATTTCAAGAAGCATTTGAAATGACGGGGCGGCATATCAATATTTCCATCTCGCCATCTGACGTGCATCAAACATCGCGCTTACTCAATGCGATTGCATCGCCGAATGTTTATATTCGCAAAGCTGTATTGGCATCTTGTGCAGTACCTGGTATCTACCCCCCCGTTATGCTCGAGGCTAAGAATGTACATGGTCACCCGCAGCCCTATTTGGCCACCCGGCGCTGGATAGACGGCTCTGTGAGTGATGATCTGCCCGCCAAGCGTTTGGCGCGTTTGTATGGGGTGAATCATTTTATTGTAAGTCAAACAAATCCGATTGTGCTGTGGGCGCTTCACGACTCAAAGAGTGAGAATAGCGGCCTATTAACGTCGCTGCGCCAGCTCGGTGGTCGTACAATTAAAGAAGTGTCTAAGGTTGGCAGCAGTGTCGCGCGAAAGTATTTTAAAAATTCACCTCGTGTGCGGCGAATGAGCAATATTATCTATTCGGTAATTAATCAGGAGTACACTGGCGATATCAATATTATTCCACGCTACCGCTTTTTTGATCCGCGCAAACTGCTTACCGAGTTGACGCCCAAAGAATTGCAATTTTATATTCTTGAGGGGGAGCGGGCGACTTGGCCTAAGCTTGAGATGATTCGTGCTAGCACCAAGATAAGTCGTAAGCTTGCGCAGATATTGGAGCTTTATGAGGAGGAGGAATTTAGTCGTTTGTCGAATAGTAAGGCTAAGTTCAAGGGGAAGTCTCATCATCTTGGCGCGGAGCTTACGCGGCATAATGTTAGCGCGTAGTGCGATATTATTTTTTTGAAAAAAGCCTGCAACTGCAGGCTTTTTTGTTTTTGTCTGCTATAAAAGGGCGCGAGGAGTGAATAGTGATTTGGGGCTCAGTACTGGTGTTTAGTGGAGTCACAAGTGGTATATTTATACCGGTAGGGGTATAGTTGTGACCTGCTAGGCAGCACACGATTATTGCATCAGGTTGTGCTGGGCACAGAATCAATTGAAGGGTGAGTAATATGGTTGAAAGCACGATGTTTACGCCGTGGGAAGCTATAGCTGGGGGCTGCTTGATTGGCAGCGCCGCGGTCTTGCTAATGTGGTCGATGGGGAGAATAGCCGGAATTTCGGGCATTGTTGCCGGTGCCTTGACTGAGAGCGGTGGTGAGCGTAGCTGGCGCTTGAGTTTTTTGGCTGGTTTGTTCTTTGGCGCAATTGTCGCGGCGTATTTTAGCGGGGCGCTGGTTGGCGTGCAGAGTGTGGCTTCCATGCCCGTGTTGGTTGCTGCGGGCTTGTTAGTCGGGCTTGGTACGCGGATGGGCGGTGGCTGTACCTCCGGTCATGGGGTGTGCGGTATTTCTCGGTTTTCGCTGCGCTCTGTGGTTGCGACCATGGTGTTTATGGCTAGTGGTGGGGTAACCGTATTCGTGATTCGCCATTTGTTAGGAGAGGGCGTATGAGTCGCTTAATTGTATTGTTAGCCGGTGCTTTGTTTGGAGCTGGAATTACTATTTCGGGAATGGCTAATCCCGCTAAGGTGCAGAATTTCTTAGATATTAGTGGTAACTGGGATCCGAGCTTAGCTTTGGTTATGGGTGCAGCTTTGATGATTGCAACACCAGGGTTTTTCTTTGTACTTAAGCGGCAACGACCGCGCTTTGCAGAGGTTTTTGCTCTGCCAACGAAAAAAGATGTGGATGCCAAACTTGTGCTGGGAGCTGTTATGTTTGGGGCGGGCTGGGGTTTGAGTGGTCTGTGTCCTGCGCCTGCGCTGGTGGCGTTGCTTACTGGAGCCATGCCATTCCTTGTTTTTTTGCTGGCAATGTTCGGCGGTATGCTCGTGCATCGTTTTGTATTTGAAAGGTAAATTCAATAATAGTCGCCATATCGCCATTGGGGTAAGCTAGCTCTTGAAGTAAATCAGTTAAATAATAAAATTGATAAATACATGAGGGTGCGATATGGCGGTGAAATGTCAGTTTGATTGTGGAGTAGACGAAGTTTGGGCCTTGTTGTGCGACCCCGACTTTCGGGTGGAGCGGTGTATAGCGCTTGGCGAATTGAGTGCCGACTGTGATGTTGAGGTGGGCGAGGACCAAGTGATTGTTCGCATGCACCGCGAAGTAGTGCGTGAACTGCCATCGGTACTTGCTAAGATTTTTAATTCAAAGCAATCGCTAGACTTTGTTGAAACTTGGCAGCGGCAGCCTAATGGTTGGGCTGGTAGTTTGTCTATTATTATAAAAGGGCAGCCGGCCGAGTTAAAAGCCACGTGCTCGCTATTGGCTACCGCAACAGGCTGTGAGCATATCGTTGATCACCGTTGCAAGGCGAAAATTCCGCTGGTGGGTGGTAAAGTTGAGAAATTTGTTGTGGCGCAAACTGACGCTGGTGCGCTTGACGAGTTTAACTACTTAAAAAATAAACTGGCTGGCTAGTCATTTACTTGCTTTAAGCTAGTCTACGCAGCCATTGCTAAATGGCTGCGGTGTTCACTGATCGCGGCGCTGAGGTCAGCGGGTGTGTTAAGCCGTTTGATTCGCTCGAATAGTTGCTGTGCTTCTGGGTATTCACGGCGCAAATAACCTAGCCATTGCTTAATTGGCCCGCCAACATGGCGCGGCGCGCAATTCATTAAGCTGTCTTCGAACAGCGCTTCTACTAAATTCATTATTGCGCGCCAGTCGTGCCGTTGATAATCTTCGCCGCGTAATTGCGATTTAATTTCTAGCGCGAGGTCTGGGCGTGCGAGCAATCCGCGGCCTAGCATAACATGCTCGCAGCGACTCTGATCTTTGCAGCGGGAGTAGTCTTCGGGGCTCCATACCTCGCCGTTGGCAATAATAGGAATTGTAGTAAGCTCATGCACTTGGGCTAATAACTGCCAGTGTGCTGGCGGTTTGTAGCCGTCTTCCTTGGTGCGGGCGTGAATGGTTAGCGCGTTGGCGCCAGCTTCGCTAATGGCGGAGACAATCTCATGCAAACGACTGGAGTCCTTAAAGCCTAAGCGTATTTTTGCGGTAACTGGGATGTTGTCAGGCACTGCCCCGCGCATGGATTTTATTATTTGATACAAAAGTTCTGGTTCGTCGAGTAATACCGAGCCGCCGCGGTGGCGGTTAACGCATTTAGCTGGGCAGCCGAAATTGGTGTCGATGCCTGGTGCGCCAAGACTGGCTGCCCGTGCAGCATTTTCTGCCATTGGCCCAGGTTCGCCGCCAAGTAATTGAATGTAAACAGGTACCCCGCTGGGGGTTAGCCCGCCGTGGTCAAGTTCAGGGCAGAGACGATGGAATACTCTGGGTGGCAGCAGTTGGTCGCTGACCCGAACAAATTCTGTAATGCAGCGGTCTATACCTCCGACGGCGGTGATTAGGGCGCGCATACGAGCGTTGACAACGCCTTCCATCGGCGCGAGATGTAATTCCATAGCAGGGTTCATTGCCCAAAAGCGCTATTGTATATCAGTGGTCGCTGTGGAGAAAAATATCTAGATAGTGACTTGTTGCGTAAAGGCTGGTGTTGTTTAGTGCAGTGCTAAGTGAATAGGGGGTGGTGTGTTGTTAAAAGGGCTGCAAGCATTGGGCTTTGGGGTATTTACAGGGCTTGTGTTAGCGATGCTAGCTTGGCTGTCTCCGGTTCGAAATGCCGCAAGTGAAGAAGCGTTAATTTTCAATGCTGATAATGCCGACCTGTTTGGTGAGGATCCGTATTTTGAAAGCACCCTGCAATTACAAAAGCTTAGCGCCGATCAGCAGGGTCGCTTTGCGCTAATGTGGATCGACGGCAAGCGACAGAGTGTGCGTAACACCGATGTGTTGCTGCCGCCCTGCGTAAGCTTGAGAGAACTGTTTGATGATTCGGTGTTGATCGATAACTGCGGCAGTTATGCGCTGCTGAGTGTGGCTGGGGTGCCAGCTGATAACAATAAGCTTAGTGTGCGGCCTGTTGTTGGCGCCGAATTTGCTCCGGACTTACCCGTCATTATTGATTTGCGGCAAAATAAGGCGGTAATGGCTTTACTCGCCGATTATCATCAGCGGTTATATAAGCGACCGCTGTCGCTGCGCGGGCGGGTAAAGCTAAATGTCCAGGTCGAGGCCACTGGCGGGCGACGCTACTATCTTGCGCCTGGCGACGATAAGGCCTTGTTTGAGTTGTTGGCTTTACAGTCTGGTGATCGCGTAAAAGCGGTAAATGGGATTGCATTGTCTGCTAAAGAAGCGTTAACCGATATTTATTCGGACTTGTCTGAGCGCAGCCAAGTGGCGTTAACCTTGGAGCGAGAAGGGCGGGATCGAGTGCTATTATTGCGTTTTTGAAAAAAAGCGCTCGGCTTGCATTAAAATAAGTTTCTTATATTAGCTGATGCTAATAATTTGCTTGTTATTTCGATAGTATACGCCTCGGTTTGGCTGCTCGGCGTTAAATTGAGCGGTCTGATGAGAGTGATGAGCGGGCGCTAAGGTCATTTTAAGGAGATGTGTGTGAGCGAATTTAAACAGTGGGAATGCGTTATCTGTGGTTTTGTTTATAACGAAGCCGAGGGCTGGCCTGATGACGGTATTCCCGCAGGCACCGCGTGGGCTGATGTGCCCGAAGACTGGGAATGCCCCGACTGCGGTATCGGTAAAATAGATTTTGAGATGGTCCAAGTCTAAGCGGTTTTTTAGGCTAAATGGATGGTGGGCCGTGCTTGCGGGTGTCGGCCTCTGTTACACTCAGTAAATATATGTGTTGCTAGGGATTTGCCATGAAGAAAACAATAACATTGCTTGGTTTGTTGGTGTCGGTGACCTTGATGACCGCTTGCGCGCCAGAGATCGGTAGTGACGCTTGGTGTGCAGGCATGGAAAACAAACCGAAGGGCGACTGGACCGGAAATGAAGCCGCTGATTATGCAAAGCACTGCGTATTTAAATAGCACCAGCCCTAGGGGCTAAGTATTTTATGTAGCACAGCGGAATTGTGCTGTTGTGCAGGGTTTTGGCCTCTAATTATTACTAAGGATGATTGTAAGAAAAATGTCATATAATTCGGCTAGTATTCGGCGCTTCGTGACCTTGATGGGGAAAGTCTGAGACGTGGATCAGTCTGTGACATTAATAAAGCTGTTTTCCCCTCGGTTGGCCAAATGGTTGACGGTCTCATTGGCTGCTGTGCTTTTGGCCACTCTGGCGGGACTGTGCTGGCAATTGGTGGGTATGTTTCGCGAGATTCGATTGCCCATTGCCGGCGAGGTAGATGCGCCGAGCAGCAATACTTCTGCCCAGCAATACAATGTTCAGAGCCTGTTGGCGGTGCCCTTGTTTGGTCTTAGGCCGAGCACGCCAGTTGCAGGGGCTGAAATTCAAAAAGATATTCGCCGCAGCGCCTTAAAAATCACGGTAATTGGTTTAGTTGCTGGTAATGATGAGCGCGGCGTGGCGGTTTTGCGTCACGGCAGCAAAACCAAGGCCTATGGCATTGGCGAGAAAATCGACGTGCCGGGTACCGTTACACTTCTGGCGGTATTAGCTGACCACATTATTATTGAAAACAACCGTAAACAGGAAAAAATAGAGCTGGATCAAAAGGCCGCCGCGGCGGGTTTGCGAACAGCCGGGGCACCGCGCGCGAGCTATGCTGAGAACGTCGATTTGACTACGCCTGGTATCCGCGAATTGGTTGGCGACCCTCGCGATACCGTGCAAAATAGTCCTTTGCAGTTAGTTCGGTTTTTCTCCGTTAATCCGGTAATGGACGGCGGTAAGGTGACGGGTTATGCAGTAAAACCGGGTAGGGATGGACGTTTGTTTTCGCAGCTGTCCCTTGAACCCGGCGATGTGGTGTTATCGGTTAATGGTCAATCGTTATCCGATATGTCGCCACCAGAATTAATGAAAATGATGGAAAACACCAGTTCCTACGAGCTGCTGATAAAACGCGCAGATACCATACTCACCAAAAGATTTGATTTATGAAATCCTTGTTCTTGAAAATCAGCATAATATTTAGCCTATTCATTGTTTTGTCTGGCACGGCCATGGCCGAGCGCTTTGAACTGGATATGCAAAATGTCGATATTGGCGAGTTTATCGATACCGTGGCCAAGTTAACGGGCAAAACAATCGTTGTGGACAGCAGGGTGAAAGGTAAAATCACTGTGCAGAGTCACCGCAAACTCGATGCCGAAGAACTGTATCAAATATTTCTTTTACAGTTGGGCGTCGAAGGTTATTCGGCGATCGAGGTTGGCGACGGAATTCTCAAGGTAATTCCCAACCAAGCTGCAAAAATAGAAGGTATTGAAGTGCAGCTCGGCCGTGGCAATACCGGTCGTAGTGAATCCATCATTACGCGAATTGCCCAGCTACAAAATGCCGATGCCGACGAGTTAGTGAAGTCACTGCGGCCGCTGGTCGACAATAAGGTCGGTGTTATTACTAGCTACGCCGACTCCAATATTATTCTTATTACCGATCGTGAATCCAATGTGCGGCGCTTGATGTCGATTATTAATGCCATCAACTCAGTCGATTCACAGCTGATGGAAACTGTGGTTTTAAAGAATTCCTCTGCTGAAGAAGTCGAGCGTGTTCTTAGCAAGGTACTGTCCCAACAGACCCGCAAACGTGGTGCATCTAAGCCGGTGGTGGCAGCAGATTCGCGTACTAATACCTTAATTCTATTTGGTGACGACGAGGCGCGCAGCTATTTGCGACGCTTGGTAGCTGATCTCGATAGTGAGGTGAGTACCCAGTCTAATATTCGCGTGCAATACCTCAAATATGCAAAAGCAGTTGATTTGGCGCCTGTACTAAAAAGTATTAGCGATACTATCGTAAAAGGCGATGAGGCCGCAGGCCGTCCCGCCGCAGGTGGCGCTTCCTCGTCATTGATAAATATTGAGGCCCACGAGCAAACGAATTCTATTGTGATGTCAGGCAGCCCCCATATCATTACTGATTTGCTATCGGTAATTCGCGATCTTGATATTCGCCGCGCCCAAGTGTTGGTGGAGGCAATTATTATCGAAGTGTCAGATAATCGCGCCAAAGAGCTGGGTGTGCAGTGGTTATTTAAGGGCAGCAATGGCAGTAATCAGCCGGCCGGTGGCATTAATTTTGGCGGTGGCGCTTCGGGTAGCAGCAGCACTCCGGGAATTATTAGCTTGCTTGCTGGTGAAGAAGCGGCCGCTGCCGCTGCCAGTGGCGTGCGTGGCGCAGCGATTGGTTTGGGTAAACTGCGAGATGGTGCATTTAGCTTTGCTACTTTGTTAACCGCTTTGGCGAGTGATTCAGAATCAAATATTTTGTCTACACCTAGCTTATTGACCTTAGATAACGAAGAGGCGTCTATATTAGTTGGTCAGGAAATACCGGTGATTACCGGCTCTACTGCGAGCTCAACTAATACCAACCCCTTCCAGACGATTAGCCGTCAGGAAGTGGGTATTAAACTATTGTTTACCCCGCAGATTAACGAAGGAGATGCTGTTCAGCTTACGATAGAACAGGAAGTTTCCTCTTTG
Organism: Zhongshania guokunii; assembly: GCF_040892635.1. NCBI lineage: Bacteria > Pseudomonadati > Pseudomonadota > Gammaproteobacteria > Cellvibrionales > Spongiibacteraceae > Zhongshania > Zhongshania guokunii. The sequence continues at coordinate 346,577 of NZ_JBFRYA010000001.1, forward strand.
AGCCCATCAAATAATGCGGCCGATGTTATTACCGATAAGCGCACCATAAAAACCTCAGTATTGGTTAACGATGGTGCAACCATTGTACTGGGTGGCTTGATCGATGACCAAGTAACTGAGCAATCAGCAAAAGTGCCACTGTTGGGCGATATACCCATTTTGGGTCGCTTGTTCCGCTCTGATAGCACCAGTAAAGTAAAGCGTAATTTGATGGTGTTTATTCGCCCCACGATTGTTCGCGATCAGGCAACGCTCTCGGATTTAAGTGCTCGCAAGTACAACTTTATTCGAGCTGAGCAGCTGGTGAAGTCCGAACAGGGTATTAACTTATTCCCCTTCACTGATCTTGCGGTGCTACCGGAGTGGACCGGTATGGATGCCTCACCGGCAGATATACTGCCCCATAAACCTGTTCCGCCACCGATGTCTCCCGCTGAAGAAGCAGTAGAGAAACGCGGTTATGCGCCCCAAGATAAACGCAGTGAAATTCAAGGTGAAAAGCCGGTCGACACTGGTGTCGATGTGAATTGCGAGTCTGCGGACGACTGTGCCAGTAAGCCCGAATTGGTCAGCGCCAATGAGGCCGCTCACTGATATGTCTCAAACCTTGACTTATGCTTTTGCGCGCAGCAATCGGGTTCTTGTAGAAGAGAACGAACAAGGTGAGCTTAGCGTTTTATGCTGCAAGCAAACTCCGCCCGCTGCGCTTGCCGAAGTGCAACGGGTTATTGCCAAGCCCTTGCTGTTTAGCTTGTGCGAAGAGAAGTTTCTACAAGACAAAATTAATGAAACCTTTCAGCGTCAGCAGGGTGATGCCATGTCGGCGATGGGTGATATTTCCAGCGAAGTGGATTTAGACCGCCTTGCTGAAGAAATACCCGAATCCCAAGACCTGCTCGACGCCCAAGACGACGCGCCAGTTATTCGCTTAATTAATGCCTTGTTTGGCGAAGCGCTAAAGAGGGATGCCTCTGATATTCACATCGAAACCTATGAAAAAACCATGTCGGTGCGGCTGCGAGTCGACGGTATTTTGCAGGAGGTGTTAACCCCGAGCCACCGTTTGGCACCGTTGTTAGTGTCGCGGATCAAGGTCATGTCACGGCTCGACATAGCTGAAAAGCGGGTGCCTCAAGACGGTCGGGTGTCGCTGCGAATCGCGGGCCGCTCGGTGGATGTGCGGGTATCTACCATACCGTCAAATTACGGCGAGCGAGTGGTAATGCGCTTACTCGACAAACAAGCTGCGCGTATCGACATAGAGCAGCTCGGCATGCCGCCACGCACCCTCGATACCCTCAAAGATTTGTTGCAGCAACCTAACGGCATTATTTTGGTTACAGGTCCAACCGGCTCCGGTAAAACCACGACCTTGTATGCAGGCTTGATGGCACTCAATGATCGACGCCGGAATATTCTCACCGTTGAAGATCCTGTGGAATACGATATTGAAGGCATTGGCCAGACACAGGTTCACGCCAAGGTCGGTATGACCTTTGCGCGGGGCTTGCGCGCTATTTTGCGTCAAGATCCCGATGTGGTGATGCTCGGCGAAATTCGCGATCAAGAAACTGCGGAGATCGCCGTGCAAGCGTCCTTAACCGGTCACTTGGTGTTGTCGACCTTGCATACTAATACAGCGGTGGGCGCGGTGACGCGTTTGGTTGATATCGGCGTAGAACCGTACTTGATTGCCTCTAGTTTGAAAGGCGTACTCGCTCAGCGTTTGGTCAGAAAATTATGCCAAAGCTGCCGTCATCCCATTGTGCTGGATAAAGCTGAAGCGCGTTTGTTGGGTGACTCGAGCTTAGAAGGGCAGAATGCCTTCAATGCTGCCGGTTGTGACGAGTGTCAGCAAACCGGTTACCGCGGCCGCCAGGGTGTTTACGAACTGTTGGTTATCGATCGTGAGGTCGCTGAGCTGATTCATAATCGCGCTGGCGAACAAGATATTTTGCGTCAGGTTGGCGATCATATGCCGTCCTTGATGGGCGAGGGCCGCCGTTTAGTGTTAGACGGGCAAACCAGTCTCGACGAATTATTGCGCAGTGTTCGCGAGGGCAGCAATGCCGGCCTTTGAGTACCGTGCCCTCGACAGTGCTGGGGCCAATAAAAAGGGTATGATCGAAGCCGACTCTGGGCGTCAAGCTCGGCAGATGCTGCGCGATCAGCAGCTCTTTCCCATCGAATTAAAGCAAACCCGCGACAAAACCCGCGCCGATAATGCGCGCAAGTCCTTTGGTGGCGCGCGGGTCGGTATTGCTGATTTGGCTTTGTTTGTGCGCCATTTGGCAACCCTGATTCAGTCGGGCATTCCCTTGGAAGAGGCGCTGGCCGCCACCGCCAAGCACACTCGCAAGCCATATCTAAAACGAGTTGTACTCGATTTGCGGGCGCGGGTACTGGAAGGTCACTCTCTTGCCGACGGTTTAAATGAACATCCTCGGGTATTTAATCCCGTATTCCGCGCCTTGGTTAGCTCCGGTGAAAAATCTGGTGACCTGGGTTTAATTCTCGATCAATTAGCGGAATACACCGAAGACAGCCAAAAGCTGCGCGGCGTGATTGTGCAGGCGGCCTTATATCCGGTGGTACTGTGTTTGGTTGCCCTCGCCGTGGTGGGCGCACTGATGAGTTATGTGGTGCCCAAGGTTACAGCGCAATTTGCCCATTACGACCAGGCGTTGCCGACCTTGACTCGGGTTCTGATTACTTTGAGCGACGGTCTACTGGCTAACTGGCTGTATATTCTAATTGGAATTGTTGCGCTTGTGGCTTTTAGCCGCTGGTGGCTGCGCTCACCCGAGCGGCGCTTGCAGGCTGACCGCGCTATATTAAAGCTCCCTTTGTGGGGCTTGCTAATGCTGGAGCTAGACGCCGCCAGAATGCTGAGAACGTTAGCTATTTTAATGTCGTCTGGGGTGCCATTTTTAGAGACCTTAAAGGTTGCTTGCGACACCCTAAGTAATACTCACTTAAAAAAGAGTATGGCACTGGTGCGCGAGCAGGTGCGCGAGGGCAAAAGTTTTAGCCGCAGTCTTCAGGATGAAGCGCAACTTCCAGCGCTGGCGATTTATATGATCGCCAGCGGTGAAGCGAGTGGTGAGATGGAAGCGATGACCCAGCGCGCCGCGACTAATTTGGAGCGCGAACTACAAGCGCGGGTGCAGATGTTTGTCAGTTTGTTTGAGCCGCTGCTGATTGTGGTCTTGGGTGGCGTGGTTTTATCGATAGTTTTAGCGATAATGCTGCCGATATTACAGCTAAATAATTTGACACAGTTTTAGGAGTTAGTTGTGGAGATATTTAAGGTGCAAGCAAATCGAAATGTGGCCTGCGGTGCCAAATCGAGCCGCCAGTCGGGATTTACGCTACTTGAAATCATGGTTGTTATCGTGATTTTGGGTTTATTGGTTGCAGTGGTTGCTCCCAATGTTTTGCAAAACCAAGATCGCGCCATGGTTGAAAAAGCGCGGGCTGACATTTCGGTGCTAGAGCAGGCCTTGGATATGTATAAGCTTGACAACCATGTATACCCTACTACCAATCAGGGCTTACAGGCGCTGGTGAAAAAGCCGGAAACTGGTAACCAGCCCAAAAATTATCGCAGCGATGGCTATATAAAACGTCTGCCTGAAGACCCTTGGGGAACGCCCTATGTGTATATCCAACCGGGCGAGCACGGGCCATTCGATTTGTATTCTACCGGCGCTGATGGGGAAGAAGGTGGAGAAGATCTCGCCCGTGACATCGTCAACTGGCAGGAGTGAGGCGGGGTTTTCACTGCTTGAATTAATGGTGGTAATTTTCATCATTGGTTTATTGAGTGGTGTGGCTGCGCTGACTTTACCCTCTAGCGACGGCGGCGCGCTCTTGCAAAAACAGCGCTTCAAATTGATTGGCAGTTTGCGTAGTGCGCGCGCCGAGGCGGTATTTAGCGGCCACAGTTTAGGGCTGCTATGGCAGCGGCAGCGCGGCGAATTCTATGTACTCACCGCCGACGGTTGGCAAAAAATTGTGCAGGGCGTACTGGCTAAGAATATTGAGCTCGATGAACGCGTGCAAACCGAGCTGAGTGTGGGCGGGGAAGTGGTGAGTGAAGATATTGGCAAACCCTCTCGCCTTGATGAAGACGCCAGTGAGCAACAAATTAACCCGCAGCTGGTGTTTCTGTCTGACGGCCAAATATCGCCCTTTGAGTGGCTGCTATCTACCAGTGGTTCAGAGTCTTTGGCGTTTGATGAGCAGTTGACGGTTGAGCAGCCATGACCGTGTTTCTTCGGCGCAGGCAAAGAGGATTTACCCTCTTAGAAATAATGGTGGCACTAATGATTTTTGCTACAGCCGCCGTGACCCTAACTAAAAGTCTCACTGAGAGTGCCCGCAATATAGGGGCGCTGGAAGAGCGGCAGTTTGCCGATTTAGTTGCTGGTAATGTGTTAATTGATATTCTGCGCGACGGCTACGGCAATAATAATAGTGGCAAGGAAAGCATGGCGGGATTTGATTTTAAATGGCAGCGCAGTGTGGAGCAAACGCCGCATCCGAGTATCCGGCGCGTGGATATCAGTGTTAGCCTCCAAACCTCCAGCGATGTGCTTGCCACGCGCTCGGCGTTTTTACGTAAATGAATATGCAAACTGCATCGCGGCGGCAGAGTGGTTTCACCCTTGTAGAGCTCCTCATTGCCATCGGTATTATGGCCTTACTCGGTACCGCGGGCTCATTATTACTGAATAGCTCGCTTGAAAATCAGGCGTATATCGAACAACGTCAACAGAAGTTAGAACGTCTGGCACTGGCGTTGACAATTTTCCGCCGTGATATAGAGCAAATTAGTCAGCGTATACCCCGCGATGAGCAGGGCGATGTGTTGCCCGCTAATATTGTTGCCGAACAGATCGGCGAAGACAGTGAACTGGAATTTGTGCATGGTGGGCGACGAGTATTGCCAGGGCGAGGTCTAGGCAGCACCTTGGAGCGGGTGCGCTATGTAAAAGAAGACAAAGAATTAATACGCTACAGCGCCGGGGTGGCCGATCCTGCCGGCAACACCCACTGGCAGCGGCAGGTCTTATTAAATGATGTGTCCAGTTTTGTGGTGGAATTGTATGACGGCGAGCGTTGGTCGACCTTCTGGCCGCCGAGCACTCAGATTAATGCCACTCAGCCCAAAGCGCTGCGCTTAATCAGCACCGTGGGTTCGTGGCCAGATATTCGCCTGAATGTGCTGTTGCCGGAGTCATTGCTGTGAAATGGCAAACGGCTAAACAACGGAAGCCGGCAACTTTAGCGCGTAAAGATCAGCGCGGCGCCGCGCTCATGATGGTACTGCTGATTGTAGCAGTGATGGTGGTCGTGGCCGTTGGTTTAATTGACGGCGTCCGCTATAGCAGTCAGCGCTTATTAAATCAGCGGATTATGGATCAGGCCTATTGGTATGCATTGGGCGGCGAGCGAATTGCGGTTTTTGCACTCGAAGATATCGCTGGCGAAACAGTGGTTAACCTTGGTCAAGATTGGGCGCGTAAAGATATTGTTTTTCCGATTGATGGTGGTTCCATCGCAGGTTTAATTAGCGATGAACAGGCCTGCTTTAATATAAACTCACTGTATAAACAGAGCGCAGACAGCAGTGCTAGCGCCGAATTAAGCACAGCGGAGCGGGTTTTTACGGGTTTGTTAACTAACTTGGATATCTCACCGCAGCGAGCTGAGTTTATTATTGGCCGCACTCAAGATTGGATAGATGAGGATTTTTCGCCAGAGGGAATATACGGGGCAGAGGACTTAACTTATACCGCTAAAGACTACCCCTATTTGCCGCCAAATAATTTGATAGACTCCATTAGTGAACTTGGATTGTTCGCTGAATTTGAAGATGATGAGCAGGCGCGTATAAGCCCTTATCTCTGCGCATTACCCGAGGCGAATACGGTATTGAATATTAATACCGTGACGACGGCGCAAGCGCCATTAGTTGCAGCAGCGGTAGGTAATGTATTGAGTGTTGAGGCAGTGCAGGCAGTCTTAGAGCGCCGCCCTGAGCAGGGTTGGTCCGATGTTGCCAGCTTTGTCGGTGAACTGGGCTTGTCTGCGGAGGAGCCTCTACCGACTGTGTTTTTACAGGGTTTAGGCGTAACTTCGCGGTATTTTAAAGGGCTGGCAGATGTCTTCTATGAGCAGCGCCAGCTGCATTTGTACAGTCGAATGGTATTAAAAAATGGCAAGGCAGTTGTCTATGCCCGTGAGTATGGAGAAGTTTTTTGAGCGCGCTGTTGTTACTCGATTTACCCCTCGATTTAGAGGCTACAGTGCCGTGGCTGCATTGGGACAGTGAACGTCACTGCGTGATTGCCGAAGGCGTATTAGCCAATAGCGGCGAGTTGCCTAGCTTGGCTGAGAGCTGCGGCGCGGTGCCGTGTTACGCCTTGTTGCCGGGCGCAGCGATCAGCGCGCATAAGGTGGTTTTGCCTAAGGGCGGACGAGTCGGTATGACTGCCTTGCCGTTTCAGCTAGAAGATAAATTGTGTGCCGATCTTGACGACGTGCATATTGCGGCGGGCACCTTAGTGGCGAGACAAGCTAGCAGCGTATTAATTGCCGATCGCAAGTTGGTGCAAAGCTGTTTGGACACTCTCCGCCTCAGTGGTTTACGGGTTAAGGCCCTGTTGCCTGATTACGCGGTATTGCCTGCCAATACTGTGGTGATGGACGAGGAGACCGTGGCGGCGAATATCCATGGCCAGCCTGCGAGTATGCGCAGCGCCAACTTTTTTGTATGGCAGCAAGTGCTCGGTGAGGAGCTTAGTGTTGAGCCTCTGCGGGTTTATTGCGTCGGCGATTGTGATGGGAGTGCGCTGGCGGCGGGCGACCATATCGTTGAACGCAGTAAAACTCGGTTGCAGGCCTTTGCGCAGGGCTTCCAAGCTTGGCCGCTGTCACTGTTGAGCGGCCCTTATATTCTTCGGGACGAAAGTGGCGAGGCGCTGGGCCGCTTGCGTTGGCCGTTAATATTGGCGGGGGCCTTACTTGGTTTGCACTGGCTGAGTTTGGCGCTGCAAACGTACAACTTTAACCGCGAGGCTGAGGTCTTAAGTCAAGGTATGGACACGGTTTACCAGCAGACCTTCCCCGGTGCCAGAGTAGTAAACGCACGGAGTCAAATGCGCAGCCAATTAAATGCCCTTGAGAAGGGTGGCAGCAACGGTAATATGCTGCCTTGGCTAGACAAGGTAGCTGCCACCAGCAAGCTCAAACCTGGGGTGACGCTGAGCCAATTGAGTTATGAAAATGATCCCGCGGTAATGAAATTGGTACTTAAAGCCGCCTCCTATGAAGCCATTGACCAGTGGTTGGCAAGTTTAAAGGCGCAAGGTCTGAGTGTGGAACGCGGCGCTTTTGGCCAACAGGATGTAGGTATCGCAGGGCAGATTAGTATACGAGGTGCCAGCCAATGAAAGCACTAAACCAATTACTCGAAGGCCGCTCAGAGCGCGAACGCGTCATTCTGATTGGCGGCGTTGTGCTGGCTATACCATTAATGGTGTGGTTATTGCTGTGGCAGCCTCTGTTAAATGCGCGTAGTAATGCTGAATCGCGCGTAGAGCAGCGGCGCAGCGCCTATGTGTGGATGCAGCAAGCCGCCCAGCAATTTCAAGCGGTGCGAGGCAGAGTGCCACAGGCTAGCTCGGGGGCGGGCTCTCCTCAGCAGCAAATTACTGGCGCGGCCGCCGCGCTGGCAATTAATGTGAATCGTATCGAACCGCAGTCCTCCGGCCGCTATAGTTTGTGGGTGGCGAATACCGATTACAGCAGTGCCGTGCGGCTGATAGAGGCCCTGTCGGTGTCGGGAATGACTGTGTATTCAGTGAACATGAGTTTATTAGATGTGCCGGGTAATATTTCTTTGCGGGCATCAGTGGGGAGTGAGGGATGAGGCGTTGGCTGTGGTTTGTGTGTGGCGGCCTATTCTTTGTGCTGTGTTTGCTCGTTACTAGCCCCGCGTGGTTAGTGACTGATCTAGCCCTTAAAAAACTGCCACAGCTGGAGCTGGGCACCGTTAGTGGCAGTGTGTGGCGAGGCCGAGTAGACACCGCTAAGTATGGCGATATAACGGTTACGGACTTGCAATGGCAGTTATCATTAGTGGGTTTATTTCGCGGCGTGCCATTGGCGATTGACGTAGCTGGCCCAGTTGAAGGCCATGCCAATGTTGGTGTTGGCGGGAATAATACGCTGCGCCTGCGCGATGTGTCGGCGCAGGGCGGTATTGCTGAGTTGATGGCGGTAGCTAATTTGCCCAGTATGGGTTTTGACGGCGGCCTGAGTGTCGAGTTAGCGGAGGCCAGCATCACTAATACCGGATGTGTGGGTATAAGCGGTACGTTTACCTTGGCGTCGCTGCTTGGTGATATCGATGGTATAAGTGATATTGCGCCGGTAGCGGCGACCTTAAGTTGTGAGAATGGCCTACTTGCCGCGGTGGTGGATGAAAATAACCCTACACGGGTGCGGGGCAAGGTCCAGCTAATGAATAATGGCCGTCTCAAAGGGCAGCTAATGTTAACGCCAGCGCCAGAAAGTTTGTTATATAAAAGCTTAAGCCAATTTTTGGGTGCGCCGCGCAATAAAACCGATTTTGTATTGCGTTTTTAAATTGCGAGTGGCGTCGTTAACTTCCTGGTGGATCTATAAATTACGCGGTTTCGGCAGTTGCAGTCTCGCGCTGAGTAGCGTTTGGACTGGTCTCGCGGGGGACGCTCTGCCATTATTGTCGCTATAAAAGTACACAAAGCATCGGATGAAATATGGATACTTATATACTGGCAATTGATCAGGGCACAACCAGTTCGCGGGCGATTGTGTTTAATGCGCGCGGCGGAATTTGCGGAGTTGGTCAGCGGGAGTTTAGTCAGCATTACCCGCAGGATGCGTGGGTGGAGCATGACCCTGAAGAAATATGGCAAACCACCCTGAGTAGCTGTAAGGCGGCGATCGCCGCAGCGGGTCTTAGCGCCTCAGATATTTCCGGTATAGGCATCACCAATCAGCGCGAGACCACCGTGGTGTGGGATCGGGAAACCGGCGCGGCAATCTACCCCGCGATTGTCTGGCAGGATCGCCGTACCGCCAGTCAGTGTGCAGGGCTAAAAGCACAGGGCCTCGAAGAGCTGGTTGCCCAGCGCAGCGGTTTATTATTAGATCCCTACTTTTCTGCAACTAAACTAACGTGGATTTTAGATAACGTGGCCGGTGCTAGGCAGCGCGCGGAAGCGGGCGAGTTGGCCTTTGGCACTATCGACAGCTTTTTGCTGTGGCGTTTAACAAATGGTGCTGAACACGCCACTGACGCAACGAACGCGTCGCGAACTTTATTATTTAATATTCATCGCCAAGAATGGGACGATGAATTACTGGGTTTGTTTAAAATTCCACGTGTATTGTTGCCAAAAGTTAAAGACAGTTGTGACGATTTTGGTCGCTGTGATCCTCAGTGGTTTGGCAAAGAAATTCCAGTTTGTTCCTTGATTGGTGACCAGCAAGCGGCAACTGTGGGCCAAGCCTGTTTTAAACCCGGCATGGTCAAGAGCACCTATGGGACCGGATGCTTTGTGGTGTTGAACACCGGCACCGAAGCTCTGGCATCGAAGCACCGATTACTGACAACTGTGGCTTACCGAATCAATGGTGAGGTCACTTACGCCTTAGAAGGCAGTATTTTTGTCGCCGGCGCGGCCGTGCAGTGGTTGCGCGATGGCCTGCATTTAATAGGTTCCGCGTCAGAAACCCAGGCGTTGGCCGAAAGCGTAGCCAGCTCCAATGGCGTGTACATGGTGCCAGCTTTTACCGGCTTGGGCGCGCCATATTGGGACCCAGACGCGAGGGGCGGTATATTTGGGCTTACTCGCGATACGGGCATTGCGCATATTGCCAGAGCAACCTTGGAATCGGTGTGTTACCAAACTCGGGATTTACTCGAAGCGATGCGTGGCGATGGCGCAGACTTTGCGACCCTGCGGGTAGATGGCGGTATGGTTGCCAATAACTGGGTAGTTCAGCGTCTTGCTGATATCCTGGATTGCCGCTGTGAGCGGCCAATGGTTACTGAAACCACCGCACTCGGCGCCGCCTATTTGGCTGGCTTACAGTTGGGGGTTTACCAATCCTTAGACGAAATTGCCGAGCTGTGGGAGTCCGCCGACGGCTTTGATCCAGTCATGAACGAAGTGGATAGAGCGCGTCGTTACACTGGCTGGAAGAATGCCGTGGCGCGGGTGCGCACCCAGTAGTATTTGTATAGGGCGGTTCGTTTTGAACCGGCCTATAGGTCTATTATAGGTCGCGGATGCTTAGTGATAGATCCAGAGCGCTAATTGGCATCGGTCGACAAACATAATAGCCCTGCACATACTCCACGCCCATGTCGAGTACGATATCTAGTGATTGTCTATTTTCAACACCTTCTACAATGACCTTTTTGCCGAGATTGTGGCTCATCTCTACCATGGATTTAACTAGTACTCGATCACTTTCACGCTCATGAATAAAGCGAATAAAGGATTGGTCAATCTTGATATAGTCAACCGGCAGCTCACGTACGTATTCAAAGGATGTGAATCCAATGCCGAAGTCGTCAAAGGCGATTTTTGCACCCACAGATTTGAAATTGTTTAATAATTTCCTAGCTGCACTAATGCTTTCTAGTGCGTCGGTTTCAACAACTTCAAATATTAAGCGATCGGGGTTTGCGCCAGTTCGCTTCAAAATTTCTGCCAAGCGCTCTTCAAAGTCGGGTTGTTCTAAGGTCGGCGCAGTGATGTTAATGCTCAATCCAGTGGTAATGCCAGAATCCTCCCACGCACGCTGCTGGCGCATGGCTTTTTCCATTACCGAAAAATCAAGTCGTGGCATCATCCCTGATTCTGCGGCAATACCAAGAAACTGTGCCGGCGAGATAAATTGACCTTCGTCATCGAGCATTCGCACCAAGCATTCGCAGTGGCTGATGCTGTTGGTGTTGAGGTCGAGAATAGGCTGATAAAACAAAACCAAACGATTGCCGCTTAAGGCTGCTTGTAATTGTTCTTTCATTCGATATTTTTCGTGGCGAGATACACGACTGGTGTCGTCTGATTCAGCAGCATAGTAGAGGCTGCCCCGTACCTTGCTTTTTACCTTGCCCATGGTTGACGTGGTGTTCGAAATGAGCTCGTCGATGCCGCTTAAGCCCTCGTCGTAGCTGTCGACTACGATCGAAACGCAAATTTCTTCGGTGAGGCTGCCCTTTGTAAAAGCGTAACGGGTTAACGCTTCGAGATTAAGGTCCTTAACGGATTTTCCTGAGGCCAGTGAGTGATGGACAATTGCGCAGAACTCACCGGATCCCGTTCGTGCAATCGGGCAGTCTTCGGGGAGTACTTGAGCTAAGTGGGCTGCTAATTCATTGAGTAAATGATCGCCGGCATCGAAACTGAAGCGGTCGTTGAAAATAGCGAAGTCGTCAATGTCGAACATCACCAGCTCGATCAGATCTTCGTCGCGGTGCTTGTGAATGTAATCATTTGCTAATTCGGTAAAGCTACTGCGATTAAGCAAACCGGTAATACGGTCGTGCTGCCCTAGCCAGTGGAGGCTTTCGGCGGCCTCTTTGCGTTCGGTAATATCAATGCCCATCGACAAAATATGTGGTTCGTCGTTAACGTGCAGACAGGTATGAGTCCACAAAAAATAGAGCTTACGCCCATCATCGGTAAAAAATGGCATTTGGCCCTGCATTTTTTTGCCAGTGGTGTCGGTAATACTTTGTAGGCTGGAGGAGAGTGATTTACTTTGATGTTCGTTTCTTACCCAGGTATTGATGTTTGCATTAACGGGTGCTTTTAGGTTTTGCCCAGTTAATTCACGGCCCATTTTGTTGATGTTGCGGATAGTGCCTTTGGTGTCGTGAATTATTACCGCCAGCGGCGAGGTGTCGAGCAGCATTTCGGTAAAAAACTTAGCTTCAGTAAGGGCTTCGATTTTTGATTTAAGTTCGTCGCGATGCTGATTGACGCTCGCGTCCATTCTTTCTAAGGAATCGATTACATCGCCGATAGTATTTTGGAGGATATCTATTTCGTCTGAGTATTTTTGCCGAGAATGGCGCTGGTTTAACAGTTTTTTTGCGTCTGCAAAGCGTCCCTCTGGAAGCATTGGTAGAATTTTGGCCAGCCGCATTAAGCGGTCGAGTGAGGGTTTTAAAATAAGGCTTATAAGAATAATGATTAGAAATAGGGTGATCAGGGTCGAGAAAAAGATGTCTTTGATGGCTTGAACAATTAACGCTTGAATCTGAGACTGATCTTTGATGATGGCAATATAGGTAATGCTGTCGTCATTATTTTTTAACGGTAGAAATCGGGCGCTGTAAAAGCTACTAGCGGAAATATCAAAAAAATCTTTGGTTTCGCCTGGGAGAATCTTTGTTGCTTCAATAATATTGGTAATTACTGCGCTGGTGCTCGTGGCGTGGCTGGCCGCGATTAACTCTTTCAGTGCTAAGGAGTTTCTCTGCTGGGTCATTGTCATTAGGGCAATGTCGGCGCGGGTAATTTCAAAAAAGTCTTGGGTCAGCAGCGCGGCTGAGCGATTAATATTAATAATCAGTTCACGGCCATCATTGGTGATAATTGGAATAAAAACACTTTGAAAGCACTGTTTATTGCAGCTCAGTTTTGAAATAGGGCGGTGGTTACGATTGAGTAAATTTACTGAATTAGTGATTTGGGTCGGACTGGGCTTAATTGTTGATCCGTCTTGAATCGACGTAAACAAAATCTCGCCCTTACTATTAAAATAATAGATCGATTCAATGCCGGATAGTAACGAGGGAGGGGTATTACTGCCCTCGGTAATCTCTTGTTTGCTGGGAATGGGGTATTGGTCTGCTAAACGGAATAATTCATTACTGGAACGGTCGCTAATTGCATTGAATGTTTCCTCTAATTGGTCGAGGTTTTCGGTCACTGCTGCGCGGTGAGTCTGAACGGTTTGTACATAGCTTACGTAGCCGCGCCCGCCCATAACAAGGGCTACTGCAAAAAATAACACGCCGCTGAGCTTGCGTTGCAAGCCTAATTTTACCGTAGGGCTTGTCGGTGCTGAGTCGGGTTTTGTTAGTTCTGTAGTTTTTTTCACGCTTAGAATCGATACCCTACCATTACCGCAAAAATTTCGGTGCGTTCGGCCAGGGGCATATTGCCTGCATTGTCGATGCCTGGAATTCCTGATGTGCCGCGGATACCGTATACATCGGCATCAATGATCCAATTGGCTGCTGGGGTCCAGCGTACCCCAAATACCAAGTTATGACTGTCGGTTTCATTACGATTGTCGCGGTCGAGAACGCTCATTTCATAGCGGCCGGTTAGGGTTATCTCGTGATTTAAACGATACTGTGCCTGTATATAAGCTGCTTCAATTTCTTGGCTAAAGGCTTGCCCAATTTGATACTCGACTGAAATTAAGCTGTATTCGCTCGTAAAGGTCCACATGGCGAGGTTCTTTTGTGCCGATAGCACATAGCCGTTGGCATCGAGACTGACGTCGCCATTAGCTGGGTTAATTGAATTCAGCGCTAAACTAACATTCAACATGGAAATGCCGAATTTGCTGTCGCCACCATTTCTGGAATGTTGTAATTGGGCAAAGATTGGATTCTTTAATTCGCCTTTGTGGATGATGGCTGAGCTTTGGCCGAATATATTCTTAATAATGTCGGCTGATAGGCTCTTGGTGCGACCAAGGGTAAACGTGAAGGTGGTAGAGTTTTCGTCGGCATCCCAATAGCTGTAAAGCTGAGCGCCGTCGGCCGAGAACAATAACTCTCGCAGTCCGTTGCCCTCAAAATAAACAGCTTGGGGCATAAGAATGCTAGGGCGAGTGAATATCACGTCGCGGGTGTCATTGTAAAAGCCGAAGGCGTTACGTACCCGGCCTAGTCTAAAACCAAGGCCAGACATATCGTTTTCCACCGCTTTAATGTCGGCAAACAGAAAGTCAATTTTTAAGTCGCCATTATCGGTATTGCCCGCATCGCGGCTGAGTATTTGGCCGGCGAAATTCAGGTTTGGAGTGACTCGCCAGGTGCTGTTAATGGCGGCTTCCATATAGTCGGTGCTGCCGCGCTGGCTGTCGCCGTAAAAATTATTACCATCACTTAATATGTAAGCTTGGGAAATAAAGCCGTGCACCTGTAAGTCATTATTGGGGAGGGCTTGGCTTAGGCTAGCGATACTTAGTGTGCATAGGCTGAGTAATGCACTTAGAGATGAGGTTTTGATTGTATGAGGCATTGTTTATTGCTCGCTGTTTGTTCGAAGAACGAACAGGTTGGCGGAAAAATTGCTTATATCGGCGACGTCGATTGGGCTGTTAGAGGCATAACCGATGGCGCCGGGTGTCGATTCAATCATTAACTGCAGTTGATGTTCATTCTCAACTACCGTTGGCGGGATGCCGGTGCCGCTGAAGATGAGCCTGTCCCACTGTTCGCGCAGTACATAGGGGTAAATCTTCAGTATTGATTTGCAAAACTGCTGATGCAGTGGATTTTGGTCGGGGAGGACAAAAACTTTAATCGGTGTTTTGTCGTCCCAGCTGCGTTTACGAACAGTGAATATGGCGCGAAGGCTGCTGGTGTTGAGCTCACCGCTGCGCACCTCGGTATTGGTTAATATCGTTACTCCAGCGTTGTTCAAGGCTGTTTGGAATACTTCGGCATAGCTTGTTTGGCTCAATAATAAAAAGCCTAGGCAGCTAGCGAGGGCAAACGTAGGCAGTCGTAAGCGAGGGATACTTCTTGTTGAATTCCGTATTTTCACAAATCTTCCCGTTTCGAGCGCATTTTTTGGTTGGCTTCCGCGTCTATTGCTGGGTGGATGTTGCTGTTCTGGCTGTTTCAGTTTGCTCATTTAAGCTGAATTTTTCCAAAAAGACAGTAATTCGATTGGCGTTTACACCCAAGTCTCCCTTGCCAAACCGTGATGCAGACCGCAAGTCTATACGTGCCCCCGTGCTAGTGGCTTGTATCCTGACGACAATGTCATCGATAAAACCAAGCCAAAAACTACGAGACTGAGCTTCAATATGGCCTTCTTGTTGATAATAGACCAGCCATCCCATTTCGCTAGCTATTTTTAAGCCTAGATTATGCGCTTGTGCAACGGATAACGAGGTTTGGTGGGTTTTGATCTTGGGGTAGGCCTGCTCTTGTAGTGCTACATTGGTGCTCGTATAAATAACTGAGTTATCTTTTGGCTTACGTATTTCGGCCGCTTTAAGAAAATCGGGTGGCCGCTGGGTGTCGGTGCTGATGTCATTAATTAAAGGGGCTCCGGCGCCGCGAAATAGGCTGAGGCTTAAAAAAGCAATGGCGGGCAGGGCGATTAAAGCTGCGTTGCTTAATTTACGACGCCCTTGAGGATTTGTGGTACGCCGAGTAAATAGGGCTGAGGCGCAGATGCTACAAAAACTTAGCAAGCCTGCAAAACTAAATAGAATTAGGCCAATTTGATAGTTGATGAATTGGTAGCGAATGCCTGCGGTGGCGATGCCTAGTAGCACAAGTGAAGTTATGGCGATTTTGTGGGTAAAACTCGGAATGCTCATTTTCGCACCGGTGTGAATTTTGGGAATCTTATCAAAGGCTAATAGACTTGTATCGTTTAATTTATACTGCAATGAGTATACCTAGGTGGGTATAGTAAACGAAGCCTGAATTGATGGCGGAGATATGCTAATAAACGTAGGTAGGGGTGAAAAGCGACGGCTGCTAGGCTGCGGATGTGGGGCTAAACTCGAGATGGGTTCGCTGGGTAGTTGCCTTTATGTCGGTATCGGTCTGCATTGGTCTAAATGTGCTGCGAACACGATTTTGTAAATTGGTTAATTATGATAAAACAACTGGAACTCTCGTGGCGAGGGCAGCTTCGCAAGGAATGTCAAACGGGTTATTTCAAGGCTTTAATACATTTTTTGGCGGAACGCGAAAATGCTGGCGCCAAGATATACCCGCCGAAATCTATGTGGTTTTCCGCCTTTTCCCAAACACCTTTTACCGGCGTTAAAGTGGTTATTCTCGGTCAAGATCCTTATCACGGGCCAGGGCAGGCCCATGGCTTATGTTTTTCGGTGTTGGCGGGAGTGAAAATTCCTCCGTCACTGAAGAATATCTATAAAGAGCTGGAGCGTGACCTTGAGATACCCATTCCCATGCACGGGTGCTTAGAAAGCTGGGCTGCGCAAGGAGTGCTGTTACTAAATACGGTACTTACTGTAGAGGAGGGGCTGGCGGGCGCTCATCAAAATCGCGGCTGGGAGTATTTTACCGATGCGGTTATCGACGCCCTAAACACTGAGCGCGAGGGCGTGGTATTTATGTTGTGGGGCGCCCAAGCGCAAAAGAAGGGCGCAAATATCAATGACAAGCGTCACTTGGTATTGCGGGCCCCTCACCCATCGCCCTTGTCGGCTCATCGCGGATTTATAGGCTGTGGGCATTTTTCACAGGCTAACACGTACTTGTGTGGCAAAGGCCAGCAGCCGATCAACTGGCAGCTGCCGCTGTCAGTAGATTCAGGGTGTCAACTTATTCCTTAGGCATGTCTACCATAATGGCTTCAAGAGTGTCGGCCAAAAAGCGGCTGGCAGCAATCTCCATGGCGCGACCAAGCTCAGCATCGACGACCTTTTCGGCGAGCGGCCGGAGTCGCCAAATAAGCTCGGCGATTTTAGGCAGCTCTTCTTTTGGTGGCAGTTTTTGCTCAGCATAGGGCTCTAGTACGTGCTGAGAGACTAATTTAACGAATTCATCGGCCACTCTTTGCACATTGCCCCGCATCATTCGCAATATATCCAGTAATTCATCTAGCGGAATACCGGTGGCGCAGAGTTCTTCGGCAACTTTGAGGGTGCTCATGCTAGAAATACGCATTTGAGTGCCAGAGACGCTGAATAAGCCGAGATCGTGAGCACTTTTAATTGCCGACGGGGTGAGTTTGGTACCAAACATCTTGGCGAGTTCGGTCATGGCTAGCGTAGTCGGTGCCTCATTGGTCCACGGCGAGTTAACGGCGGTCTCGATGCCGAGTATTTCACTCAGTCCCACACCTTCTTCTAATGCCGCCAGCAATTCTTTGATTGAGGATAGGGTGTAGCCCCTATCTAGCAGGTTGGCGATGAGACGTAGGCGCGATAAATGGTGGTTGTTGTATACCCCCTTGCGGCCATTTAGCGCAGGAGGTGGGAGTACGCCGCGATCTTGATAGGCGCGGATATTCCGAACCGTGGTGTTGGCGGCAATGGCTAACTCTTCAACCGAGTAGTCGCGCTGGGTTTCGGGCTCGGGGCTGGCATCAGCCAGAGGGTTGGCCTGCGGTAAAAGTTGCGCCATGGTGCTGATCGTTTCTTCGGGAAATTTCATTGTGACTGCTATTGCGTCTCCGCCGTGGTGGGGCTGTGTCTTCGTTCAGGTCTTGATTCTCACTAAAGCCCGCGTGAATTGCAATTAATGGGGTGATTGACATCGCTGCTTTGTCGGATCAGCCAATGTTACCGCTTGTTAATGGTGGCACTGTAAATAAAATTCTTGACTAGTTTTTAATCTAATATTAATGTCCCATTAATAAATGATACATATATTCAAGTCATATAAAAATAATCGATTAGAGGTTTCTTATGAGTAATCGCTCCATTTCAGCTCTGTGCTGGCCGTTTATTGTTTGTGCTTTGCCATCGGCGGTCGATGCGGCGATGCTCGAGGAGGTCGTGGTCACCGCCCAGCACCGCACCCAAAGTTTGCAAGATGTTCCAGTGTCGGTGAGCGCAATTGGCGGCGACAAAATGATGGAAGCTGGCATTAATCGCATGGAGGATTTGCAGGCATATGTTCCCAATTTAACCGTTACCGAGAGTGGTATTAGCACCGATATTTATATCCGGGGTATTGGCACCGGCATGAATCAGGGCTTTGAGCAATCGGTAGGTATGTATGTTGATGGTATTTATTACGGCCGAGCGCAGCTAGCTCGCGCGCCATTTCTCGACTTGGCAAGGGTAGAGGTGTTGCGCGGCCCGCAAAACATCTTGCATGGTAAAAATAGTATAGCCGGTGCTGTGAACCTAATTACGGCTGATGCTACCGAGTACTTTGAAGGTTTGCTTTCGACGCTGTTCGAGCCAAATTTTGACGAAAAAGTCTATGACTTGATGTTGTCTGGCCCTTTGACGGACACGGTTGGTGTGCGTTTCTCTGCTCGCTTGCGTGAGTACGGCGGTTTTATGGAGGACTTGTTCCAAAATATAGATGGCCCTCAATACGATCAGCAAACCTATCGGTTAAAAATGAACTGGCAGGCAACTGACGCGACCAAGGTTGCTTTGAAAGTGGAGCTTGGTAGTTTCGACTCGCTAGGTCGTCAGGGGGAGATTATTAATGATGAGCCCTCGACCTCTGATGTATTTTTGTTTACCGGCCGTACCGAATCAGAAATTCTCGATGATACCCAGTTCCCTGGGGTTGTAAATGTGGATACCGATGAGTCAGTTCGCAATAATTATCAAGATTATAAATCGGCCACTAATGGTAACTACAGTAATAACGACACCACTAATTTAACATTAAACCTGACCAATATTACTGAAGATGGCCATGAGTTTACTGCCATCACAGGCTATCTGCATTATGAATACAATGATCTCTGCGATTGTGATGCGACCCCCGCTAAATTATTTAAGCTAGAGTTGGCTGAAGATTACTCTCAGTTCAGCCAAGAGCTGCGCTGGGTTTCCCCTGCTGGAGAGGATATTGAATACATTGGTGGCATCTACTTGCAGCGTAATGAACTCGATTTTCGCGATAAATTAATTCAAGACTCCGATGTGGTGGTGCAGCTGCTTAATGCCGCTGATTACACCGAAGCCGGTGCGCGCGGTGATATCGACCCTAATCCACTAGGCGGTTCGCTAGAGGAGATTGCAGGTGTTGGCGACGCCGGCAATGCAGTTGAAAATATAACTGCTCCGCGGCAGTTTTTAAGTACATCAAATATCTTTTCTGCTTTTTTGCAAGCCACCTTTCACTTCGGTGACGATTGGCGGATGACCTTGGGTGGGCGCGAAACATTCGAGAAAAAAACCGGTCGGCGCAAGCTTGATTTGGCTGATTTGGATGGTAATTCACTGCCGATTGGCGAGGTCGATACGGTCTCTGCTATCTCATTTTCTGCTGAGCGTCACGATCTTCGCGGGAGCCGTACCGAAAACTCGTTCTCGCCACTGTTGAATTTTCAGTGGGATTATTCGCCAGACGGCATGGCCTACTTTACTGCTACCAAGGGTGTTAAGGCGGGGGGCTTTGATGCGCGCTCTAATATGTCGCCAAGCGATGAGCCGACGCCTGCGAATCCTAATGCGCTAATTACGAACCAGCGGGTTTTGGTAGGCACGTTTGAATACGAAGAGGAGGAGGCGAGCAGTCTCGAGCTGGGTCTGAAAACGGGCTTGCTGGATGGCGCAGCGGAGATAAACCTTGCCGCGTTTTATACCCAGTACGAGAATCTTCAGATCAGTATCTTCGATGGCACCCTTGGTTTCAACGTAGGTAACGCCAAAGAGGCGGTTACCATGGGTATTGAAATGGATGGTCGCTGGCAGTTAACGGATTACTTGAGCCTTGGTGGAGCGCTCGCGGTTATGGAGTTTGAATTTACCGATTTTGAAAATGGTCAGTGTCAGCAAGATCAAGCGCCGACGTCTGCTAATGGCGTGAATTGTGATTACACAGGTATGAGTAATCAGTATGTTGCAGATTGGTCGGGTACTTTTTTGGTGGGCTATGTAAGACCAATTAGCCAAACCTTGGGGATTGGTATGGGTTTGGATTTTGTATTTACGGATAAGTACAACCCATCTTCAAACCTAGATCCGAGGGTTGAACAAAATGGTTTTATTAAAGTAAATGGCCGCTTGGGTATTGGTGCGATCGACAAACACTGGGAGTTGGCGCTGGTTGGTAAAAACCTCACTGACGAAGTGATTATTGTTTATGCCGCCGATACGCCTTTGTCTAAGACTATTTTCGGCGCTACTAGTCACACGGGCTTCTTAGAGCCGCCTCGCTCAATAGCTATGCAGTTTACCTATCGTATGTAAGTTGGGGCAGTGCTGCTAGTCAGCGCTGTTGCTCTCGAATTTAATTGCTTGGTGCTGAATTAATGTTAAATCTAAAAAATATTTTATTATGTCTCGGTTTGATTTTTTCCACGGGTGTTGCTCATGCTGCTGAATGGGAACTTGCCAAGGACGCGGATAATATAAAGGTCTTTACTGCGGTGATCGCGGGTTCGGACTACAAGGCTTTTCGCGGTGAAACTATTATTAATGCGGAGCTTAATCAGCTGATGGCAGTATTGGATGATACCGCCAATTTTGTGCAGTGGATGTATAACTGTAAAGCGCCGAAACTGCTTTATAAAGCAAGTCTATTGGATCGCTACCAGTACCTGCAAAATGACTTTCCGTGGCCTGCCAAAGATCGAGAGATGATTTTGCGCAATGAAATCAGTCAAGACCCGCAGAGTCGTGTTACAACTGTAAAGTTAAGTTCGGTCGTCGCTGATAAATTGCCGGCGGCGGCTCAGCAATCGCTACCAAGCGTTGACGGTGTTGTGCGTATGGGTGAGGTTAATGGTTTTTTCGAGTTGACTCCCCTAGACGCTATTCAGACCAAGGTGGTATTTCAGCTGCATTTAGATCCGGGTGGTGGCTTGCCGTCGGGCTTGGTGAATAGTCAAATTGTCGACAACCCTTACGAAACGCTCAAGGCGCTGCGCACACAAGTAGCACGGCCAAAATACGCTAATTTCAACCCCTTCTGAATGGCTCGCCTCTAATACCCGTGATGGTGTATTTCGCTATAGCGGCAATTTGCTCAACACCTAATTACTTGCTCATTATTCAACCAAAAAGCTTGACACTGAATGATGTCACATATACTGTTACATCATTAAGTGTTACATAATAAAATGGTTTTAAAAAGGAGTGTGTTATGGAAGGTCGCAACAAAACAATAGTTCAGCCCGTGCGTCGTAATCTAGAATTTAATCTACCTAAAGAGCGTATTGGTGATTGGCACGCTGGTGGTGCTCATATAACCCACTTTTTTAATGCCTTATCTATTTTTTTCCCGGACGGGGAGCGGTTTTTTATCGACAGTGTTCGCCACTACCGAGGCCGTATTCAAGATCCCGAATTAAAAGAATCAGTGCGCGGATTTATTGGGCAAGAAGCTATGCACGGGCGCGAGCATGAAGAGTATAACCAAGCGCTAGTTGATAAAGGTCTACCTGCGGATCGCTACGGCCGAATTGTTGTGCGTCTACTCGGCTTTTTTACTCGTTTTACACCCAAAATATCGCAACTTGCTGGAACAATAGCGCTTGAGCATTTAACTGCGATTCTAGCCAATATGGTGCTTAGTGAGCCTCGTATTCTTAAGAATGCTGAGCCGCGGTTTGCCGCGCTGTGGAAGTGGCATGCGCTGGAAGAAACCGAGCACAAAGCCGTTGCCTACGATGTGTTTCAACAGGTAACCGGTGGTGGTTTATTGGCCTACATTCAGCGCTGTACTGCGCTGTTAACGGCAACATTTATTTTTTGGTTGATGGTGATTCCTTTTCATATCGGTCTCGTGCGTAAAGAGGGGCAAGCGCTTAATTTACGTGGTTGGCTTGGTGTGATTAATTTTCTATGGGGCTCGCCGGGGGTCCTGCGTCGTACTATTCCCGATTGGCTCGACTACTTTAAACCAGGTTTTCATCCTTGGGATCACGATAATGCCCACTTCCTTGCCGGTGTCGATGCCTTGGTCACGGAAGTTGATGCTTATGGCGCAGTCGCGGGTGCGGGTGCGGCAGCATGACAGGTGCTAATGCCCAAAGGGAAGAAAATGACGCGGCGCTTGTGCTGTTTAAGGAGCTAAGTGAACAGTTTCACAAAACCCCGCTAAGCACAGTGGATCCCGTTTTGGTGCGGGCGTGGCGTCCTAGGACCAGTTTATGGCAGCGTATGCTGCCATTGTTTGCACTGCAGGCAGGGCTTAAAACGGAATATAGTCAGGTTGATGGTCATCAATTGCATTATTGGGTGGGTGGTCTTTTGTCAGGTCCGGTGGTGGTGCTACTGCATGGCTTTGGCTCTAATAAAGAAAACTGGGCATTTCTTACTGGTAAATTAGCTAAGAAATACCGCCTGTTGGTGCCGGATCTTCCTGGTTTTGGGCAAAGCGACTTTGTGCCCAGTGCCGATTACCATCTTGCTGCACAAGCCGACAGGGTGGCCGCATGGTTGAAGGGCTTAGGTATTGAATGTGCACATTTCGTGGGTAGTTCTATGGGCGGCGCAATCGCTGCGCAAGTTGCAGCTCGGCACCCAAGTTTAGTCGCGAAGTTGTGTTTAATGAATGCGGTGGGCGCCCCTGGCAAACATCTTACCCAATTGGAAAGTGGGCTTGCCGCCGGGGTGAATTATTTGGCGCCGACCCGCGCTAAAGACGCGTGGCAATTATTTGCGATTGTCCTGCACCCCCAGCGGCGCTTGCTTGGTCTGCTTTTTTCATTATTGATGGGCGGGGTAATGAGTCAACGCAAAATGCCCAATGATTTTTTGTTCTGCAAATTGGTCGACTCTTTTGCGGATACTTACCGCCAGTTGCCATCGATCTCTGCGCCAACCTTGGTGTTGTGGGGGGATTCCGATCAAGTGTTAGATGCGAGCTGTGCCGAGGTGTTTTGCGAACGGATTACAGGCGCCAAAGCCATGGTTTTACCTGCAGTTGGTCACCTTCCTATGTTGGAGGTGCCAGGCATTACCGCCCGAGTATTGCACGATTTTTGGCGCGCTAATTAGAAGCGAGAATGACTATGTCTAATAATAATGATGCCACCGCTGTGCGGGAGGTCGCCATCATTGGTGCCGGATTCGGCGGTATTGGTTTAGCGATCCGCTTGCAGCAGCAAGGTGTTCAAGATTTTGTGATTTATGAACAAGCGGCAGATGTTGGCGGCGTATGGCGCGACAATATTTATCCTGGTGCCGCTTGTGATGTGCCATCGCATTTGTATTCCTTTTCTTTTGAGCCCAACCCAGATTGGGGGCGCAGCTACGGCCCGCAAGAAGAGATACATCGCTATTTGCAGCACTGCGCTAAGAAGTATCAGTTAAGCAAGCATATTAAGTTTAGCACCGCGGTGCGTGCACTCGATTTTTGTGAAAACACTGGCTTGTGGAAAATTACCTTGGCGAATGACCAACACGCCAAGGCGCGTGCGGTGGTGCTGGCGATAGGCGCGCTAAATATACCTCAATACCCAGAAATAGAGGGCATTGAAAAGTTTGGCGGCAAAATTATGCACACCGCTGAGTGGGATCCCGATTATGCGCTTGAGGGCAAGCGCGTTGCGGTGATCGGTACCGGTGCTAGCGCTATTCAGGTGGTGCCGGCGATTCAGCCTGAGGTCGCGTCACTTGCTTTGTTTCAGCGCACGCCGCCATGGGTTATGCCAAAATTTGACCGTCCTCAGAGTGCGGCTCGGCAGGATCGACTGCGGCGTTGGCCAGTTCTGCAAAAAGTGATTAGAAGTCTGCAATATTTACTGGCCGAAAGTGTGGTGCCGGCGTTTATGTGGGACAGTTTCCTAACGCGGTTTGGCGAGTCAATGGGACGGCGTTATTTGCAGAAGGTCGTCGCTGATCCTCAGCTTAGAAAACAGCTTACGCCGAATTATGCGATGGGCTGTAAGCGAGTGCTGTTGTCTGATAATTATTATCCAGCGCTGACGCAAAAGAATGTGAGTTTGCTGAGTGCAGGGGTTAGCCATCTTGATGAATCTGCGATTTACAGTAGTGACGGTAACCGTCTAGAGGTAGATGCTATTGTGCTTGCCACCGGATTTAAAGTGCCAGTGTCCGGCGCGCCGATGCCAGTGCGGGGCTTAGCTGGGCGGGAACTCAATGATGATTGGGCGACAGGCTCCCAAGCGTACAAGGGGGTGGCCGTATCTGGCTATCCAAATTTGTTGTATATCATGGGCCCGAATACGGGGCCGGGAAATACCTCGGTTATCTTTTATATCGAGTCGCAAATTCATTATATTTTGCAGTATTTACGGGCCTTGCGCGCCAATCCCAATGAATATATGGATGTAAAGTCTGGGGTCCAAAAGAACTTCAATGAAGATGTGCAGCGCCGTTTCAAGGGCACAACGTGGACCTCTGGCTGTAATAGTTGGTATTTAACTGCCGACGGTAAAAACACCACTTTGTGGCCGAGCTTCTCGTGGCAGTATCGCTTGCGCACTCGTCATTTTGCGAGTGTGGAATACGAATTTATAGAGGTAGGCAGCGCGAGTGCTTGTGAATCAGAATCTGGCGACGAGCTAGCGGCGCTGGGTTAGCGATGTAGTGCAAGGGGGTACGGGTGAAAAATTTTAAGAATAAAGTCATCGCGGTTACGGGTGCGGCGTCGGGTATCGGCCGCGCCTTAGTTGAAGGTTTGCTTGCCGGTGGCGCAAGAGTTGCAGCTTCTGATGTTGATGATGCTAATTTGCAAAGATTGCGAGAATTTGGCGTGGCAGCCGACCTGCTGCTATCCAAGGTAGATGTCAGTGATCAGGCTGCAATGCAGCGGTGGGTTGTAGAAATTAAGGGCCATTTTGGCGCGGTCGATGGGGTGATTAATAATGCAGGGGTGGCGCTAAGTTGCCATGCGGCAGATCAACCTCGGGCGCAAATGGAGTGGTTGTTTAATATTAATTACTGGGGGGTGATAAACGGCGTCGAAGCTTTTTTGCCGGAGCTGTTACGTCGCCCAGAGGCCTGTATCGTCAATATTTCATCGCTGTTTGGCTTGATGTCGGTGCCGTCGCAGTCTGCTTATAATGCGGCAAAATTTGCGGTGCGCGGCTATTCTGAATCACTAAGGCAAGATTTGCGGAACACCTCGGTAAGCGTGGTGACGGTGCACCCTGGTGGGATTCAAACCAATATCGCCAATAACGGTCGGCATCTGCACTCGATAACCGGCAAGGCTGAGGATCGCGAAAAAACCGCTGCTTTATTTAACAGCATTGCGGCGACTAGTCCAGAGCAGGCTGCTAAAAAAATCATGCGCGGTATGCAGAAGTCTAAGGCGCGAGTGTTGATCGGTAGCGATGCGTGGTTGTTAGATAAAATTCAGCGCCTGTTTCCCGCTTGCTATGACCGTTTGCTCGTGCCGGTGATGAATATCGGCACGCGCATGGCCTTAAAGCGAGTTTGAGGCTTAGTCTTTACTGGGGATGGCGTAGGGTAGTTCAGTTACCGTGAGTAGCGTTGAGCTGTCGGAAAAATGAATTTGCTTACCGGCCACGGCGTCTTCAGTTAGCACCGCCAAGAGCGCACTGCTCTGATCGCCACCGACCATGCTCACTAAATTGCCGATACTTTGCTCGGCGTCGCCACCAAATAATTCCGTTCCCGCTGGGTAGTTAAGCCCACTAGCGGGAACTGTTGCTTTATAAAGGCGGCGCTTGAGTTTGCCGCGGTATTGCATGCGGGCAACCACTTCTTGGCCGGTATAGCAGCCTTTGCTAAAGCTGACCCCACCAATCACTTGGTAGTTCAGCATTTGCGGAATAAACATGTCTTGGCTGCTAGCGCAGACCTCGCCGATACCTGCTGCGATATTAAGCGACTCCCAGTAGTCTGCATTGCAAATTTGAGCAGTTGGGCTGAGTTGCTGCCAAATATCGGTCGCTTGGTCGCAGGGCCCCCAGTATTCAAAGCGCTCACCAGCCTCGTCTAGCTGCACAACAATACCCTTGTCGCTGCTGACCTGTGCCATTGCTTTTTTCGGTAGCTGCTCAAAAATAGCCTGTAAATTTTGACGGGCCAATTTACCGCTAATACCGATGGCAACGCGCTCGTCGCTGGCATTGCGGATCTTGGCTTTGGAAAAAACAATGTATTTGGCGAGAGTGTCGCGGCCGCTGTCTGCGGTGTCGGCACTTAGCCGCAGCAGTGCTATTTCTGGGCTGGCCATGCCGGCAGTGAAGCTAATGACCATGCGGCCTTTTATATTGCAGTAGCTGCCTAGCGAAGCTTGCTCGGTGCTTATTGTTCGCCAGTCGCAGGTGGTTTGGCCCTGCAAAAACTTACTGCAATCTGGGCCTTCTATGGCGAGAAAGCCATATTGACTGAGCGGGCTGAGTTGTAGCAGGTCTGGATTTATTTGCGGCTGAACGTCGGTTTGCCAATAGCGACCGTCTCGGATTTCGCTGGCTGGGTGCTGGGTGCTGAGGTACTGCCAAAATGTGTTCATAGTGTCTCAATGGTATCGCTGTCGAGATTAAATGCGTGGCTGAGTTGCACTGCTGTGTGCTGAGCGCAGATTGACGCTATAATACGCGTTTTGCGCGCAGTTAGCTTAAGCGGGCAGTGACGTAGTGGAAAATAATGGTTTCGGAAAACGAGTTCAAGCGAATTTGCTGGGCCTGCCGTCGTGGCATGCTGGAATTAGATCTGGTTATGGAGCCCTTTGTCCAAAAGCGCTTTCGTGACCTTGATGAGGAGGATCAGCAGCGCTTTATTAAGCTGCTAGAGTGTGAAGACACAGAGCTGTTTAGCTGGTTTCTGGGCCGCGTTGAGCCTGAGGATCCAGAGCTCGTGAAAATTGTACGAATGATCAATGCGTACGCCAAAGCCTCTGCTTCTTGAGTTAAAGCCCTCGCGCTGGCTTGCCGCTTATCTATTACTGGTACACGGCTTGGTGGGCGGGGTTTTGCTGGTGATTTTGCCAAGTGCGCTAGCAGCGCTCGGCTTGCTTGCTGCAGTTTTAAGCGCCCGTTACTATTGGCGGCGGTATATTGATTTTGCCGTTCCAGATGCCGTGCCCCTGCTAAAATTTGCAGATAATCGCTGGCAGATTTTATGTCCAGGCGCGCAAAAATTTGAAAGTGTGGAATGGTTGGATGCTACGATTCTGCGCTATTTGGTGGTGCTGCGTTTTCGCGATTTGGCGGGGCGGGGTGTAAATGTCAGTATTTTGGCTGATCAGTTAGACCCCGAGGTTTTTCGTCGCTTGCGTCAAGTAGCCGGCTTTGCGCGGCTGTCTCATCCCCTTTAATTGAGCACCTTTCTGTAATTTTTTGGGGTGAGAATGGTGTCTACTGGAGTGTCGAGGGTCTCAGGGTAGTCAAGCGTAAAGTGTAGGCCGCGGCTCTCTTTGCGCTCCATAGCTGAGCGAATAATCAACTCGGCAACCACTGCAAGGTTGCGCAGTTCAAGCAAATCATTGCTTACTTTGTAATTGGAATAATACTCGTCAATTTCCTGCTGGAGCAGGGCGGCGCGGTTTAAGGCGCGCTGCAGGCGTTTATTGGTGCGCACAATCCCCACGTAATCCCACATAAAGCGGCGCAGCTCATCCCAGTTGTGAGATATGACTACGTCTTCGTCGGAGTCAGTGACTTGAGACTCATCCCACGGCAGCGCTATTTCGGGTAATGGCAGGCTATCGAGCTGTGCTTGAATGTCCTTGGCCGCCGATGTGCCGTAAACAAAACATTCCAGCAACGAGTTACTGGCTAGGCGATTGGCGCCGTGCAGGCCGGTGAAAGAAGTTTCGCCAATGGCGTATAGCGCAGGGATGTCGGTGCGGCCGTTTTGGTCGACCATTACACCGCCGCAGGTATAGTGGGCTGCCGGTACTACCGGTATTGGTTCGCGACCAATATCAATGCCGAGCTCAAGGCAGCGGGCTTTGATGGTAGGGAAGTGCTCAAGCAAAAATTCTGAGGACTTATGGCTAATGTCTAAATAGACGCAGTCGCTGCCGAGGCGCTTCATCTCATGGTCAATGGCCCGTGCCACTACGTCGCGGGGCGCTAGCTCGCCGCGTTCGTCGTAGCGAAACATAAAGCGTTCACCCGTGGCAGACAGCAGTTTGCCGCCCTCGCCGCGAATGGCTTCGGTTATCAAAAAGGATTTTGCCTTGGGGTGGTAGAGGCAAGTTGGGTGAAACTGATTGAACTCCATATTGGCAATTCGACAGCCCGCGCGCCATGCCATGGCGATACCGTCGCCGCTGGCGCCGTCGGGGTTGCTGGTATAGAGATAGGCTTTGTTAGCGCCGCCAGTTGCTAAAACCACTACTTTGGCGTGGAACAATCCGACGTGACCGCTGTCTCTATTGAGCACGTAGGCTCCGTGGCAGCGATTGTTACGCACCACTAAGTCGATGGCGACATGCCCAGTGAAAATTTCTATATTTGGATTTTCTAGGGCGCGCTGCGTCAGTGTTTCTGATACCGCGCGGCCAGTGGCGTCTGCGGCGTGAATGATTCTACGCTGGCTGTGACCGCCTTCTCTGGTAAGATGGAAGGCGTCGCCGTGTTGTTCATAGCGACTAAATTGAACGCCTTGGGACAGTAGCCATTTAATACTGTCACTACTATTTTTAACCGTAAAGCGCACGCTGTCCTCGTGACAGAGCTGAGCGCCAGCGATGAGGGTATCGCTTACATGTGCGTCAACGGTGTCGCCGTCGTGAAGAACGGCGGCAATTCCCCCTTGTGCCCAGTAGGTAGAGCCTGCATTAAGTTCGCCCTTGCAGATAACTGCAATGCGAGCGCTGGCGGCAAGATGGAGCGCCAGAGTGAGACCTGCGGCACCGCTGCCTACCACCAGAACGTCGTGGGAGTGGTAATGGTTCATTGCTGGTATTTGCTCCTGCCACAGTGCGGCTATAATATGCCGCTGGGATGTGAATTGGCGCAAAGTATACTGATACGCCGTCGCCTTACCAATATTTGCCTGCAGTTTGGTCGCATAAAAAGGTTTAACTGCCGAAAAGGGATACGATGACAGAACTTCTTTTGACCATCACGGTCTATTCAACAGATGCTGCCGAAGGGCTGACGGTGAGCAAATATGGCCCAGCCTAAACAGACGGATCAGCAGCTGGTTGAGCGAGTGCAAAAAGGCGACAAACGCGCTTTTGACCTCCTTGTTCTTAAATACCAGCATAAGATATTTGGTTTGATTTCACGCTACGTGAAAGATAACGATGAGATTCAGGACGTCGCTCAAGAAGCCTTCGTTAAGGCGTATCGAGCCCTGCCCAAGTTTCGCGGAGACAGTGCTTTTTATACGTGGTTATACCGGATTGCCATTAACACGGCTAAAAACTATCTGGTTGCCCGCAACCGCCGTCCGCCGGGTGTGGATGTTGATGCCGCCGATGCGGAGTATTTTGATGGCCCCTCCGCCCTCAAAGATATCGAAACACCGGAGAACCATCTATACGGTGAAGAGCTTAGAAAGGTGGTCCAGGATGCGATTAAGGCACTACCCGAGGATTTGCGTTCGGCTTTGAGCTTGCGTGAGTTCGATGGCTTAAGTTATGAAGATATTGCATCGGTCATGGACTGCCCGGTGGGTACGGTTCGGTCACGAATATTTCGTGCCCGTGAGGCAGTGGATGTGCGAATTAAGGCCCAGATTAGTGGCGAAGAGGTGGAAGTATGAGCGATACCGTTAGAGAATCACTGTCAGCACTGATGGATGGTGAGACCAACGAGCTTGAGTTGCGGCGTATTCTTAGTGCAGACCAAAATATGGTTCGTCGCGAATGGGCTGACCTGCATCGTGGCCAAGAGCTAGTGAAAGGCGATGATCAGCGTTTCGCCGGCTGGGATATTTCAGCGCGGGTGATGTCTGAGATTGCCGATGACGAAACGGCGAAGGGCGGTATAGGCAGCTGGAAACAAGTGATTTCTGGTTTGGCTGTCGCGGCCAGCGTCGCCACGGTAGTTGTTGTGGGCTCAATGGGGGGCGATATGTTCGGCGGCGCAACACCTAAGCTTGCCGATAATAATGGCATGAGCGGCCGAGTTTATCCTGCTACAGCCTCTGCGGCAGTTGGTGGTGTGGCAGTTAGCGCTCAGGCTCAGGGGTCACCTGCTGGTCCGCTGCTTAATGATGATGCCGAGGCGCGCAAGCGTTTTGAAGCGTATTTGCGCAAGCATACTGATCGGGCTGCGTTTAATAATGGTCAGGGCATGGTTTCTTATGCCCGCGTGGTATCTCAGGAGTCTAAATAGCGTGAGATTGCGGCTTGCTGTTGTTGCGATGAGTTTGATGTTTGGTAGCGCCTATACCATTAGCTTGGAGTCTGACGCGGAAAGTCAGGAGTTCAGCGCTGGAGTAGGCAGCGAGTTACTTAACCAGATGACGCACAGTCACCGCGAGCTCAATTATCGCGCAATTGTTAGTTATCAGGTGGGCGATCAGTTGAATAGCTATCGTATTACCCATACTGTTCGCGATGGCAAAGAGTTTGAATCTCTTGAATCCCTTGATGGGAGTCATCAGGATCTGGTCTATCACGGCCACGACATCAACTGCGTTCATCCTGGCCCGCAATTAATTCGCCTGTTTGGCGGCGAAGAGGAACAGGGCTTCTATCGTTATTACGATCTCGATGTGAAAGGTGCGGCGCGTGTTGCCGGTAGAGAAGCCGTTACGCTGATGATTCGCCCTCGTGACGTTTATCGCTTGGGCTATAAATTATCTCTCGATAAAGAAACCGGTTTGCTCTTGCGTTCGGATATTGTTAACCAGCAGGGTAAGGTTTTAGAACGATTTCAATACGTTATGCTGGATTTGAATATTTCTGCTGATGAGCCAGTAGTTGCTGACGCGCGTGAAGTACAGCATCGTGATATTAAACCGGATGGCGTCGCGGTGCAGGCGATAGCGCGTCGCTGGCAGCCAAATTGGATTCCAGCTGGGTTTACCTTGGCGCAATCGGAAAACAACGACGAAGCTGCGATGACCTATACAGACGGCTTGGCAGTGATGTCGGTGTTTGTGGAGCCACTGGTGAACACCGAGGCGGGGCAGGCAGTTATTGCCGAAGGCGGCATGCGTCGCGGCGCCTCGGTAAGTTATACGGTAGCTTTTCCTGATCAGGGCCGCTTTGCTACGGTGGTAGGTGAAGTGCCCATGTTAACGGCCAAGCAGGTGGCAAAATCCTTAACGTGGGCTGTGCAGTGATTAGCGAAACAGGGCGTGTTGTGGGTATCGATCAGGATGCGCTGTGGGTCGAAACAATTCAGCGCAGTACCTGTAGCAGCTGTAGCGCGCAAAAGGGCTGTGGCCAGGGATTGATGAACAAGGCGCTGGACGGTCGTCGGAACCAGTTGCGGGTTAAGCTTGGTGGGCAAAGTGCTGATGATTTTCAGTTGGACGATCAGCTTGAGATTGGTATTCCAGAGCGCGCCTTAGTTGGCGGTGCAATGGTCGTGTATTTGTTGCCTTTATTTACGATGTTGGCGGCGATGGCAGGGGTTAGTCATTATTTTGTGGGTGACGTTGCTGCAGCAATTGGCGCCTTGCTTGGTTTTGTGGCGGGCATGGTACTGCTCGGGCTTCATGCGCGCTTGATTAGCGATAATCCAGCATATCAACCTCAGATTTTGGCAAAAAAGCCATCTGTAACCGCTCAGTCGGTGTCGGTATACGATTCCTCCTATTCAGTTTAAGTCTATTCATAGCTTACAACCCTGCCTTTGCGCTACAATCGCGGCCCTGAATTTTCATTATTTTCGTAGCCCTGAGGTATAAACCGAGCGTGCCTAGTCTCGATTTGATTCGTAATTTTTCTATCATCGCCCATATTGACCACGGTAAATCGACCTTAGCGGATCGTTTTATACAAACCTGTGGCGGCTTGACCGCGCGTGAAATGTCCGCGCAGGTTCTCGATTCCATGGATATTGAGCGGGAGCGGGGCATTACCATTAAAGCCCAATCGGTCACCCTTAATTATCTGGCTGACGACGGTAAAACCTACCAGTTAAATTTCATCGACACGCCAGGTCACGTCGACTTCTCCTATGAAGTTTCGCGCTCGCTGGCGGCCTGTGAGGGGGCGTTACTTGTGGTTGATGCCGCTCAGGGTGTTGAAGCACAGTCGGTGGCTAACTGTTACACGGCAATAGAGCAGGGCCTTGAGGTTTTACCTATTCTTAATAAAATGGATTTGCCCCAAGCGGACCCCGATAAAGTTAAGCACGAAATTGAAGAGATTATCGGTGTTGACGCCTCCGAGGCGGTAGCGGTGTCTGCCAAGTCTGGGATGGGTATTCACGAAGCGCTGGAACATTTGGTTGCTAAAATACCGCCGCCAGTTGGCGATACAGATGCACCCTTGCAGGCGCTTATTATCGACTCTTGGTTCGATAACTACCAAGGTGTTGTTTCTCTTGTTCGCGTTAAAAATGGCACTCTCAAGCGTGGCGATAAAATCATCAGCAAGACCTTGGGCAAACCACAGATTGTCGACGTGGTGGGTATCTTTACACCCAAACAGACTTCGACCGGCATTCTTAAAGCGGGTGAGGTAGGCTTTATTATCGCCGGTATTAAGGATATTCACGGTGCGCCGGTGGGGGACACCTTTACCCATGCATCAACACCAACTGTGCCAGCTTTGCCGGGTTTTAAAAAGGTAAAGCCGCAGGTCTATGCTGGTCTATTTACTGTTTCGACCGAAGATTACGAAGATTTTCGCGATGCACTCAGTAAATTAACACTGAACGATGCGTCCTTGTTTTATGAGCCCGAGAGCTCTGATGCACTGGGTTTTGGATTCCGCTGTGGTTTCCTTGGCACCTTGCATATGGAAATTATTCAGGAACGCCTAGAGCGAGAATATGATTTAGATCTGATTACCACTGCGCCGACGGTTATTTATGAAGTCCTAAAGAAAAATGGCGAAATAGTCATGGTCGATAATCCCTCGTCTATGCCTGATCCGGGTGAGCTTGAAGAAACTCGCGAACCGATTGCACGTGTAAATATTCTGGTGCCACAGGAGCACTTGGGTAATGTGATAACGCTGTGTGCATCGAAACGCGGTATCCAGAAAGACATGCAGTTTTTAGGGCAGCAGGTATCGCTTAATTGGGAAATTCCGATGAGTGAGGTTGTACTGGACTTTTTTGACCGTTTAAAATCAGTAAGCCGCGGTTTTGCCTCATTGGATTATAGTTTTGAGCGTTTCGAAGCTGCTAATCTAGTAAAACTTGATGTGTTGATAAACGGTGATCGAGTAGATGCGCTAGCAATGATTGTCCACCGTGATATCGCCCAGAGCCGCGGCCGCGCGTTAGTTGAAAAAATGCAGGAATTGATTCCACGACAAATGTTTGACGTGGCTATTCAGGCGGCGATTGGCGGTCAGGTAATTGCTAGGCAAACGGTTAAAGCGCTGCGTAAAAACGTGACGGCAAAGTGTTACGGTGGCGATGTGTCTCGTAAACGCAAGCTGTTAGAAAAACAAAAAGCGGGTAAAAAGCGCATGAAGCAGGTGGGTAATGTTGAAATCCCCCAGTCGGCGTTTTTAGCTGTGCTCAATATTGATGGTTAAAGGAAAATAGCCGCATGGTAAATTTGATTCTGATCTCTGTTGCGGCGCTATCTTTAGTCGTATGGTTATTTCAAGAAATTAAGGGCCGCAGGCAAATGCAGCAGGCTCTGCAATGGTGTTCTGAAAAGCGCACCGCGAGTGATGCTGCAAGCCTGCGTCAACAAGCCCTGCCAAGCTGGTTGGAGTGGAGCTATAGAGTTGTGCTGCTTGGCTGGTTTGCGTGGATTGCCAGTGTCGTACTTATTAAGGACGGCGACTTTGCCTTAGCACTAGTAGTACTGACCATTATTGCAGGAATAATCGGTGGTCTTGATCGCTTTGTTTTTGAAAAAGGCCGCCAAGCTTATGTCAGCGCCGGTAAAGTGGCGGTGTACATCACTTATTTCATTAAACAAGATCAAGAGTCGCTCAAAGCTGATTTCGGTGGTGCGCTGCCGATTGCTGAAAACGCACGATCTTTTTTTCCAGTGCTGCTTGTGGTG
This sequence comes from Zhongshania guokunii, assembly GCF_040892635.1. Taxonomy (NCBI): domain Bacteria; kingdom Pseudomonadati; phylum Pseudomonadota; class Gammaproteobacteria; order Cellvibrionales; family Spongiibacteraceae; genus Zhongshania; species Zhongshania guokunii. The sequence goes on from NZ_JBFRYA010000001.1 coordinate 380,570, forward strand.
TTGGTTTTACGTTCCTTTGTAATCGAACCCTTCCAAATTCCGTCCGCGTCAATGGTGCCGAGCTTGGAAGTGGGTGATTATATACTTGTTAATAAGTTTAATTACGGGCTGCGTCTGCCGGTTGTGGGTACCAAAATTTTTGAGGTGGGTGAACCTAAGCGCGGTGATGTAATGGTGTTTTTCCCGCCAAACGATAATCGCTATTTTATAAAGCGAGTTGTGGGCCTGCCTGGCGATGAAATACGCTATATTAATAAACAGCTATATATTAATGATGAGGCCGTTCAGCAAACTTTGCTGGCGGAAGTGCCGCCGCTACAGCCAGTAACTCAAGTGCTAAAAGAACAGTTGGATAATGTCGACCATTTAGTTCATCACGATAAGCGGATTTATCGCGGTGATTTTGTTACTACCGTTAAGCCTGGTCATTATTTCATGATGGGCGACAATCGCGATAATAGTAGTGATAGTCGCGTGTGGGGCCAGGTGCCCGAACAGAATATTGTCGGTCAGGCCTTTGCGATCTGGATGCACTGGGAGTCGTTTAATGATTTGCCGAACTTTAATCGCGTGGGCCGAATTCGCTAGCGAGAGTAGGAAACAATTATGAGAAAAAAGCAGCAGGGTATGAGTATGCTTGCCGCCCTATGTGTGTTGGGGGTGGTGTTGTTTTTTGCCACGGTAACCGTGCGGCTGGCGCCTATTTATGTGGACTACTGGACATTAAAGCGCATTATTGATGATGTCGCGAGTGAGAGCCGTAGCAGTGATGCGACCCCAGCGGGGATTCGAAAGGAGTTGTCTAGCCGCTTCATTACCAACCGTATTGAATCGATCTCACTGAGAGATATTAAAATTAGCGCCGATAAAAAAGGGGTGCTTATTGATGCTCGCCATGAAAAGCGAGTGCCCCTCATGTTTAATGTCGACGCTGTGGTGCGCTTTGATGAAGCCCAGTTTTTGGTACCTCACAGTTGAGCTTAGCTAGCCTCGACCAGCTCTGCCAAAAGATTGGCTATGAGTTTAAAGATACTAGTTTGCTGACGATGGCTGTGACCCATCGCAGTTTTAGTGCCGATAACAATGAGCGAATTGAGTTCTTAGGCGATTCGCTCTTGAATATGATTATTGCAGAAGCCCTATATCGACGCTTTCCAGGCATAGATGAAGGTGACCTTAGTCGCATACGCTCGGTTTTAGTGAGCGGAAAAACCCTTGCGACGATCGCCCTTGAGTTTGATTTGGGGCGTTACTTGCGTTTAGGTGCCGGTGAGAAAAACAGTGGTGGCCAGCGCCGCGCATCAACGCTTGCGGATGTAGTTGAGGCCTTGATCGGTGCAATTTATTTAGAATCTGGTTTTGATGTGTGTCGGGAGCGGGTGCTGGCTTGGTTTGCACCGCGCTTATCGGCCTTGAATCCAGAATCTAGCCATAAAGACGCCAAAACGCGGTTGCAGGAATTATTGCAAGCGCGCAAACAACCTTTGCCGAATTACCAACTAATTGAAACGGCTGGCGCTGACCACCAGCAAACTTTTGTGGTGGCCTGCTCGGTAAGCTTATTAACCTCGTCTGTTTCTGCCTCAGGTAGTAGCCGGCGCAAAGCCGAACAGGCAGCCGCCGAACAGGTGCTGTTGGCATTAAAGGAAGTAGAATGAGTGCTAGTGGAGAGAATACCGAGATGAGCGTACAGCGCTGTGGATATGTGGCTATTATTGGCCGCCCAAATGTCGGCAAATCAACTTTGCTGAATCATATATTGGGGCAGAAGCTTAGTATCACCTCGCGTAAACCCCAGACGACACGCCATCAAGTGCTTGGTATTAAGACCGAAGGGGAGGTCCAGGCGATTTATGTTGATACCCCCGGTATGCACTTGAAGGAAGAAAAAGCACTTAATCGCTATATGAATAAGGCGGCAAGTTCAGCGATTAAAGATGTGGATCTTATTTTGTTTTTGGTAGACCGCGATCGTTGGATCGATGACGATGATCTCGTATTGAAAATACTTGAGAATGCGCGTAGCCCAGTCGTGCTGGTGATTAATAAAGTCGATCGGCTTGATGATAAGGGGCAGCTTCTGCCCTTGATTACTAATTTGCAGAGTAAATACAAGTTTGCCGACGTAGTGCCAGTATCCGCCCTGCAGGGTCATAATCGTGAAGAACTTGAGAAAGTTATTGCACGCTTTTTGCCCGAAAGTATCCATATGTTTCCAGAAGATCAAATTACCAACCGCAGCGAGCGTTTTTTGGCGGCGGAGCTGGTGCGTGAAAAAATTATGCGTCAGTTGGGTGAGGAAATTCCCTACTCAATGACGGTGGAAATCGAAGAGTTTACTGAATCGCCACGCTTACTTGAAATCAGTGCTCTGATTTTAGTTGAACGCGACGGACAGAAAAAAATTATTATTGGTGAGGGCGGCAGTCGTCTTCGTCAAATTGGCACGGAAGCCCGTAAAGACATGGAGCGGGCTTTTGACAATAAGGTCATGCTGCGCCTGTGGGTAAAGGTTAAATCAGGCTGGTCAGACGATGAGCGTGCGCTGCGCAGCCTCGGTTATACCGATATTAATCTGAAGTAATTATGAATCGTGTCGAAGGCGAACTGTGTTTTGTTTTACATATTCGCCCTTACCGTGACACCAGCGCCTTAGTTAATTTATTTAGCCCAAATTACGGGCGGTTTACCTGCGTTGCCAAAGGCTTGCGCGGGGCAAGTCGTTCGCGGCAATCTTGGCGAGCGGCCCTGCAGGCATTTAATCTTGTTAGTGTTAGTTGGCAGGGGCGAGGTGAATTAAAATCCTTAATTGATGCCCAGCATCAACAGACCTTTAGCTTGCAAGGCAAAGCGTTATTTTGCGGCTTGTATGTAAATGAATTGCTGGAGCGCCTGCTACATCAGCATGACCCACAAATTGATGTTTTTGTCTTATATACTCAGTGCCTCACCCAGCTTGCGGTTGGCGAGGACCTTGAGACAAGTTTACGCTGCTTTGAATTTGGCTTGTTGGACGTTTTGGGCTACGGGCTAAATTTTTCGGTTTGTCATCGTACCGGCTCGGCTATTGTAGCCGAGCAATCTTATCGTTTTTTAGTGGGAGAAGGTTTGGTGTTAGCTGAAGAGGCGAGTGAGGCGGTGTTTTCCGGTGAGGTTCTATTGCAACTCGCGCGGGGTGGGTTTAATCGCGATACCTTGCCAGCCGCTAAGCGTCTTGCTCGCCTGGCTTTGCTTCCATTGTTAGGCGGTAAACCGCTACGCAGCAGGGCGCTATTTGCGCCCGCCAGCAAGGCCAAATAGCTTAGCTGTCAAATACAGCGTCGAGTTCATGTTCATCCTGCCAGCGTAATAACTCATCTATGGCCGTCGCTAAATTGGCAATGTCAGTATCGAGAGCTTGATGGTCGTTGAGGCTTTGCTCAAGCTGAATTACCGTTGCATTTAGGGCCGGAGTGCCGGTATAGCAGCAAGCACCTTTAAGGGTGTGGGTGATGTCTGCAATAACGTTGCGGTCATCGTCTTGCTGGGCTGTTAATAGATGAGTTTTGTGTTGGGGAAGGCTTGCTAACAGCATGCTCAACATTTCTGTGGCCAAGGCGGGCCGGTCTTTTGCCAGTTTCAGGCATTGCGCTATATCTACTGGCCGAGAATCTGTACTTGCTCGACTTTCATCTAGGTAGCGATTAAATAATTCAGCGAGTTGGTGGTCAGTAATTGGTTTGCTGAGATAATCATTTATACCTGCTTCGCGAAGCTGTACGGGGTTTTCCGGCGCCAAGTAAGCCGATAGCGCGATAATTGGCGTGTCTCGATTTAAGCCTGTGCTGCGGATATAGCGGCTGGTTTCGATGCCGTCCATATGTGGCATCTGAATATCCATAAATATAAGGTCAAAGCAGTTTTCTTGGCAGCGCTGAATTGCGTCGGCACCACTTTTTGCCATTGTCGTTACTGCGTTTAAATCCGCTAAAAAACTCGCAAGGATGTGCAGGTTTGACGGGTTGTCATCTACTGCCAATACCGACGTTGAAGAAAACTGCTTAACTTTACCGGGGGCTGGGTTTTTTGTTTCACGGTTAAGTGCGTCGAATAATTTAATGTGTGAAATGGGTTTGTTTAAATAACGGTGATCTTGGTGTTCATCGGCATCGTGGCTATAGGGGCTGAGGATAATAGCTGGGCGGTCTAGCTTAGCAATGAATTGCCGAGTGGTATCGTCTTGCTCATCACTGCTGATAACTAGGTAGTCGCAGTCAGTTTGTAGTTCGCTAATATTCGTGCAATGAATAGTACTTAGCCCCCAGTTGTCGAATAACATCTGTAGTGACTGGGCATGCAGGGGGCTGGGGTCGTAAAGTGCAAGATACTTGCCGCGCAGGGCGCTGAAGTCGCGCATACGAATGGCATTGTTGACGATCGTAAAGTTAATCGTAAACCAAAAGGTTGCACCCCGTCCTAACTCGCTTTCAATACCAATTTCGCCGCCCATTTGCTCTATAAGGCCTTTGACAATAACTAAGCCGAGCCCAGTGCCGCCATACTCCCGGGTTATTGACGCATCGGCCTGACCAAAGTCTTTAAAAATTTTCTTCTGCTGATCTTTGGATAAACCGATGCCGGTATCGCTGATCTGGATGGTTACGGCGGCGTGCTGCTCACCATTGCTAATGCTTTGGACGTTGACGAGTATGTGGCCGGCGGGTGTGAATTTGATGGCGTTATTAATTAAATTTGTAAGTATTTGTCTGAGTCGTAGCGCGTCTGATAAAACGGTTTCCGGCGTGCCTTCTTGAATGGTTAATATTAATTCAAGTTGCTTTCCAGCACTATCAGGAGCGAGTAATTGCAAGGTGTCTTCAATCACTTCGCGGAGGTTTACTGGTGCGCTGTCGAGAACTAATTTTCCGGCTTCGAGCTTGGAAAAATCGAGAATGTCATTAATGATGGTCAGCAAGCTATTGGCTGAACTGTGAATGGTTTCAATAGCTTCGCGCTGACGAATTTCAAGTTCAGACTTCAATAGAATATTACTGAAGCCAATAATGCCATTGAGTGGAGTTCGAATTTCGTGACTGGTATTAGCAAGGAATTCTGACTTAACTCGGCTGGCGTTAAGGGCTTCACGGCGGGCCAAGTCGAGCTCTATATTTTGTACTTCAACGGTTTCTAAAGTCTCGCGTAAATCTGTATTGCTCTGCTCAATACTGCGCTGCAAATCTTGTAATTCATTCTGATGGGCGTTATTCAGTAAATTTAATTCTTCTGCAATTTCACTGAACTCGTCATTGCCTGGAACATGGGCATGAAAATTTTTGGGGCCGCTGGCCATGCGGCGAACGGCTTGACGGAGCGCATTTAAATCCCGTGTTAGCGTTTGGTTGATATAGCTGCTTAACGTGATACAGATAATAAACGCGCAGATTAAAAAGGTGGTGCCAATTAGCAAGGTTTGATACTGGCGGATCTCTAAGTGTTGCCAATTAAACTGCATAGCTACCCAGCCGGAGGGCGCGGCTTGCGCGTCATTTTCGCTATTCGACTTAATGATGGGTTGCAGGATTATCAAGCCATCATCTGAAAAATAAAGTTGGGCGGTAGGCTGCTTTTTAGCAATTTGTGCCTGGGGTAGGTCGGAGCGCGGTCCGGCTTGGGCGATAAGGTTTAAATTGGCATCGTAAATCCCCACTGCTCTAACGGCCGGTTCTTCTAGTGCGGTGGTGGCAATTTGCTGGAGTGTGGCTCCGTGATCACTTAGCAGCATGTGCTCAGCAATAATGGCGAGGTGCTCGCTGGAAGTTTTGGCGCGCTCGGTCATGATGTTGCGCAGCTCGTGGATCTGGCTGTACATCAGATAGGCGCTCATGCCAAGGGATAGCGCCAACACCGGCAGCAGGCCCATAACCAAAATTAGTTTTCGTATTCCTAAGCGCCTGGGCATTGCTTGGTGGAGCCTTCTGGGGTTGGAGTGGTATTATCATGACCGAAAAATACGGACGCTGCTATTATTGTGCAGAGTTAGCAGTGCTGCAATGACGCTGGGGCAGAAGTGCGAAATTGCTGGGCTAGTGTAGTACTGCATTAAGCGACAAAGAGGTTTAAGCCCTTGTTATGAAAGACTTTCCAACTATTGAACAATATATAGGCAATACCCCGTTAGTACGCTTGCAGCGTTTGCCGGGCAAGACCTCCAATACCATACTTGTCAAGTTAGAAGGGAATAATCCCGCGGGTTCGGTCAAAGACCGGCCGGCAATGAGTATGATTGATCATGCTGAGCAGCGCGGCATGATCTCGCCAGGCGATACATTAATAGAGGCAACCAGCGGTAATACCGGCATTGCCCTAGCCATGGCGGCAGCAATCAAGGGCTATAAGATGATTCTTATCATGCCCAACCACATGAGTGTGGAGCGCAAGTTGGCGATGGCGGCCTATGGTGCGAAATTGCTGGAGGTGTCCCAGGAGTCGGGAATGGAAGGTGCTAGAGACTTGGCATTGGAAATGCAGGCTGCTGGAGAGGGTAAGGTTCTCGATCAATTTTCCAATAGCGATAATCCCCGAGCACATTACGACGGTACAGGTCCTGAAATATGGCAGCAAACTGACGGTCGCGTCACTCACTTCGTCAGTTCGATGGGCACAACGGGCACCATTATGGGCGTGTCTCGCTATTTGAAAGAGCAAAACCCAGCAATAGAGATCATCGGTCTGCAACCGGATGGCTGTTCTAGTATTCCTGGGATAAGACGTTGGCCCGAGGCGTACTTGCCAAGTATTTACGATTCGCTGCGGGTTGATAAGGTCATCGACATGGACCAAATAACGGCTGAGACAACGATGCGCGCACTGGCCGCAGAAGAGGGTATTTTTTGCGGGGTGTCATCGGGAGGGGCGGTCGCGGGTGCGCTGCGAATTAGTGAGATGGTAGAAAATGCGATTATTGTCGCTATTATTTGTGATCGCGGCGACCGGTATTTATCGACCGGTGTTTTTGACGCGGCCTTAAAATAACAAGGCCCTAGCGCGTGTCTATGCTGCAACTGGTGGGAACTAATGGTTAAAGTAAGGGAAGATTTTCCGTTATTAGATAATGGTCGGGTGGATATAGCGAACTGGATTGCTCGGCTACCTATAGATGTTCAGGTTATTGACCCTGCTCAATTACAACGAGCGATGGGCGTTGCCGAAGCGTGTGCGGCGTTGCCCACACCAGTTGATGCGCCAAAGGCAGAAGGCTTAAGCAGTTTTTATACCGCATTGGAAATGGTGGAAATTCTCGCTGATTTACATCTCGATCAAGACAGCTTGATTGCAGCGACCTTGTTCAGAGCGGTGCGTGAAAATCGCCTGAGCTTGGCGGAGTTGGAGCGTGATTTCGGCCGTTCTGTCGCTAAATTAGTTGACGGCGTGCTGGGGATGGCGGCAATTTCTCGAGTTAATGCCGAGTTAGACGCTCCTGTGCTTGGCCAGTCCGAGGCCCAGAGTGAAACCATTCGCAAAATGCTGGTGGCACTTGTTGATGATGTTCGCGTTGCACTTATCAAACTCGCGGAGCGGACCTCGGCAATTCGGGCGGTAAAAAACAAACCAGACAAGCGTTATCGGGTTGCGCGTGAAGTAGCCGATATTTACGCGCCTCTAGCTCATCGCTTGGGTATCGGTCATATCAAATGGGAGCTCGAAGATTTATCTTTTCGCTATTTGCAGCCGCTTGCTTATAAGAAAATAGCAAAATTGCTCGATGAGAAACGTCTCGATCGTCAGCATTATATTGACGATGCTATTGCGATGTTAGAAAAGGCGCTTAGGGAAGATAATATTCAGGCCGATATTGCGGGTCGCGCTAAGCATATTTACAGTATTTGGCGAAAAATGCAGCGCAAAGGCATAGGCTTTTCACAGGTTTACGATATTCGAGCGGTGCGGGTGTTGGTGCCAGATACCAAGTCTTGCTATGCGGCGCTAGGCTTGGTGCATGGTCTGTGGCGTAATATTCCCAATGAGTTCGACGACTATATCGCCAATCCCAAAGATAATGGGTATCGCTCCTTACACACAGCAGTTATAGGCCCTGATGGCAAGGTTTTAGAGATTCAAATTCGCACCCGCTCGATGCACGAAGAAGCTGAATTTGGGGTGTGTTCGCACTGGATGTATAAAGGTACCGACAAAGGTGCAAAAACCAGTAATAGCTACGATGAAAAAATTGCGTGGTTGCGTCAAGTGTTGGATTGGCATGAGGAGAGTGGCAGCAGCAGCGACGTAGCAGAACAATTTACTCACACCCAAGATCGGGTTTATGTTTTTACTCCCGACGGGCATGTAGTTAACTTACAAAATGGCGCAACGCCACTGGATTTTGCCTACCATATTCATACAGAGGTGGGTAATTGCTGTCGAGGCGCCAAGGTCAACGGTCGTATCGTTCCGCTCACCTATACGCTAAAGACTGGTGAGCGGGTAGAGATTCTAACGGGTAAAGACAGCGAGCCGCGCCGCGATTGGCTGCAAAGTAATTTGGGTTATCTAAAAACCTCACGAGCCCGAACCAAGGTCCAGCATTGGTTCCGATTACAGGCTAAGGAGGACAATATCGTTGCCGGTCGAGCTTTGCTAGATAAAGAGTTTAAACGCCTAGCGTTGAATAGCATCGACTACAAGTATTTGGCCGATCAAATGCACTGCGCCAGTGTTGACGATATGTACGCCTCCGTGGGGGCAGGTGAAATAAGTACATTCCAGTTGATTAAAGCCGCTCATAACCTGGCGGGTAGAGAGGGTGAGTCCAGCCAGTCCCTTGTGAAATTGCGGCCGCCGAGTACCAAGAGTAATGATGGTAGTCAGATTAGAATAAGTGGTGTCGGCAATTTAATGACCTATTTCGCCCGCTGCTGTAAACCCTTGCCGGGTGAAGCTATTGCGGGTTACATCACTGTCGGTCGGGGGGTTAGCGTCCACTTGCAGGATTGCAATAAGCTACTGCAATTGCAGAGCGTAGAGCCCCAGCGAATTATTGCGGTAGATTGGGCCGACGCCCAAATTGAAACCTATCCCGTTGATATCGAGTTAGAAGCCTATGATCGCCAGGGGTTGTTGCGAGATATCACGCAGCAGCTGGCCACCGAGAAAGTTAACGTTATCTCAATGAGTACCGTTACTGATACCGCTCATCATATGGCAACTATGAACATTCGTCTTGAAATTCGCGATCTGGCCACCTTGTCTGACTTATTTAACCGTCTCAATGGCCTTCCGAATGTGGTGGCGGTTAGACGAATTAGAGAAAACTAATCGTGAGCTACACTATTGCGGATTTACAGTACCTAATGAGTCGCTTGCGCGACCCAGAAACCGGTTGTCCTTGGGATTTGAAACAGACGTTTTCAAGTGTGGTGCCTCATACCCTTGAGGAGGTTTACGAGTTAGTTGATGCCATCGAGCAGGGTGATAGCGAACAAATACGCCAAGAACTAGGCGATGTGTTATTTCAGGTGATTTTTTACAGTCAGTTAGCGGCAGAGTCTGACGATTTTAGTTTTGCTGATGTGGTAAATGACATCGTTGCTAAATTACTGCGCCGTCATCCCCATGTTTTCCCCGATGGTCAGCTGACGTCAGTGCGGAATGCCGATGCGCCGGCAGACGCAGCCATTAACGCGCGCTGGGAAGAAATTAAGCAGCAAGAGCGCGAGCAAAAATCCCAACTCAGCGCGATGGATGATGTGCCCAAGGCGCTGCCCGCGCTCACTCGTGCGGCAAAGCTGCAAAAGCGCGCGTCGCAAGCGGGTTTCGATTGGACGGAATTAAGCGATGTTATAGCCGCGCTTAGAGCTGAAATCGATGAGTTGGATGAGGCGGTAGCGCTTGCTGATCCCGAGGAAATCGCGGACGAGATGGGCGATGTTATATTTTCGGCTATTAATGTAGCCCGCCACTTAAAGTTGGATGCCGAAGCGGTGACGCGTGGCGCCTGTCGTAAGTTTGAGCGCCGCTTTCGGTTTGTTGAACAGCGTTGTCGCGACACTGGCTATAATGGTGAAAAAGGACAAGAAAATAGTCAGTTGGAGTTGTTTTGGCAGGAAGCGAAGGCGACCGGTCTTTAAATTGAATAGCGACAGTCTTTTGTGTGGACGGTTTTGCAAGTAGCAGGCTGGCCTTTGGTGAGCCAAGGTCAGCCCTAATTTCAAGGTTTAAATTTAATGGTTTTCTTGGTGTTTGTAGCGATTGAGATGTTTTTCCGTTAGGGAAAGGTAGCGGGGGGTTGGGCCTATGTCTTCGTACAGCGGATCGCCCAGTTCATCTGTGGCAACGACTTTAGAGCCCTGCTGATAGGGCATAACGCTTTCCATCTCATCGAGAGCCGCGCTTAACAGGTCAGTAATAAGCTCCTCTATATTGCGGCGTGGGTATAGTTCGGCCAAAGCATTGAGCCGTGCGGCGTCTTTAATGGAAAGGCGAACTTCGTAGCAATCAGCAGTAAGCGTGCCGCCTGCGGTTTCTTCCCATAGAGATAACAATTCTCGTACTTTCATAACGCGATACCTGTCATCCGGGGGCGGAACTGAAATGAGCCGCCCATAAATAAAGCATACCTATGTAGGGTGCTTTTTTGCTAGCATTATCGGTGTAAATACTATTCCTAATTGTTAAGGAACTCTTTGGGATATAGGGCCTGCATGTCGGCTGCGTTATAGGCCAGTTATATGATGGGATACGCTGCTTTTGAATGGCAGGACTTCGCTTTGAGCCTTGCTATATTTCTATCGAACACTTAAGTGGCGTCGATATTAGTCCTCTGCTAGAAGGGGATTCTTTGTTTTTTCAGGGAAGTTTGGCGTGATTTACAGGGGTTGCGGTCTTGTGCTTTGGTCGTAGAAAGCGCCATAAGTCTTGTGTGCTGGGCCATTGCTGTGTATCGTTGTGCGCTTTTGCTGCGGCGGCCCCTACGGCGCAGGCTATGAATTTGATATTATTGGGGAGTTTCCCGCTATGCGCGTTATATTATTGGGCCCTCCGGGGGCAGGTAAAGGTACTCAAGCACAGTTTATTTCCGAGAAATTTGCCATACCGCAAATCTCTACCGGTGATATGTTGCGCTCGGCTGTTAAGGCCGGTAGCCCATTGGGGCTTCAGGTAAAGGAAGTCATGGCTTCCGGTGGCTTGGTATCGGATGAAATCATTATTGCGCTGGTTAAAGAGCGTATTACAGAAGCGGATTGCAGTAATGGCTTTCTGTTTGATGGGTTTCCACGAACTATTCCCCAGGCAGAAGCGCTTATCTCTGCCGGTGTGAATATCGATAATGTGGTCGAAATAGCCGTTGCCGACGAAGAAATCGTGACGCGGATGAGCGGTCGTCGCAGCCATGAAGGTTCTGGACGTACATACCACGTTATTTACAATCCACCTAAGCAAGAAGGGCTGGATGATATTACTGGCGAAAAGCTTGTACAGCGTGAAGATGACCACGAAGATACAGTGCGTAATCGCTTAAACGTATATCACGAGCAAACTAAACCGCTGGTCGCCTTTTATAGCAGCCTAACAGGTGACGATGCGCCTAAATACTCGCGAATCGAGGGTGTGGGCTCGGTTGATGAAATTACACGTAGAGTGTTCGCTGCGCTCGCAGACTAAATTTTTATCATAGTCTTAATAAAGGGCGCCTGCGGGTGCCCTTTTTTTATTGTTACTAATTAATCAGGCTCTATTTCCCCTTCTTCGTCATTTTAAAAGTGAGTGAACACATGAAGTCAGGAATCGTTTTTGTAAACTTAGGTACGCCGACGGCGCCGACCCCAGCGGCGGTTCGGATATTTCTAAAACAGTTTCTTTCCGATCGTCGGGTGGTAGAAGTCCCTCGGATTATTTGGCTGTGTATTCTTTATTTGATTATTCTGCCGTTTCGGGCCCCTAGGGTGGCGCGGGCATACCGTCAAATATGGATGAATGATATTTCACCGCTGCGCTATTTTTCACAACGGCTGGTCGATGGTGTCGCTAAACAGGTTGCCGAACGCTATCCTCAGCAGGATATCGACTTTCGCTTGGCCATGACCTACGGACAAACTTCGATTTCGGTTGCTATTGAAGAGCTGCTAGCCTCTGGGTGCGAGCGTTTGTTTTTCCTGCCCTTATTTCCACAGTATTCGGCCACGACGACGGCGGCGGTACACGATGAAATTACTCGTGTGTTTTCTCGTTATCGCGATATTCCCCAATGGTCTTGGTTGCGCAGCTATCATGACCACCCAGTTTATATTGACGCTTTGGCACAAACGGTTAAAAAGCATTGGGCTGAGTCAGGCCAAGGCGAGCTTTTGCTTATGTCTTTTCACGGAATTCCTAAGCGCAATGTTGAGTTGGGCGACCCATATCAACAACATTGCGAAGAGACCGCCGCGGCTCTGGCAAAAGCATTGAATTTGAATGACGATCAGTGGCAGCTGAGCTATCAATCGCGCTTGGGGAAAGCCGAATGGCTGCAACCGTATACCGACAAAACCGTTATTGCTTTGGCGCAATCTGGCTTGAAAAAAATAGATGTTATGTGTCCAGCTTTTGCCGTTGAATGTTTGGAAACATTAGAAGAAATAGACGGTGAAGTGCATGAATATTTTATCGAAAATGGCGGCGAAGCATTTCGTTATGTCGCCTGTCTAAATGACAGCGAGTCGCATCAAAAACTGATGATTTCTCTCAGCAAGTCATTTATTGAAGAAAAAAACCAATTATTTTCGTAAAAAAGTAAGAATTTGTACGTAAATCAATGACTTTTTTTTGCGTTGGTTATTTTATGTGCTATTTTTACTACAATTAAATCAGCATCGTCGTCGCCAAGGAGAATTAATGATGCCAGCCGCTAAAAAAAACCGCGTTAAAGCAGCCCCTGCTAAACGTAAACCAAGAAGTAAAAATGTCGCTTTAGTAAATCCTCTCGTTATCAAAGCAGAGGAAGGTTTAAAGAAAGTTGAGGCCATGGTCGCCAATGAAAGACGCGCTTTAGCCGCGGCAAAAACTAAAATTGAAGCTGCTCGGGCAAAGGCGAAAAAAACCGCTCGTGCTGCAGACAAAAATGCAGTTAAGCGTGCAGTTGCCGCTGCTGATAAAGTAAATGGAAAACTGAAAGCCGCGCGTGCTAAAGCAGCTGCGAGCAAAGCAGATTTAGCAAATGTTAAAGCGGTTGCCAGAATCAAAGCTTCTGAAACAGCGATTAAACAGAAAGTGGCTGAGCGTTCACAGGCTCTGAGTAGTAAGGCCGATGCCGATTTGGCAAAAGCAGTTAAATTGTTTGAACAGCGTTTCAAAAAGAAACGTGCAGCAGCCAATAAAGCCAAAATTGCTTTAATTGAGAAGAAATTACTCGCTAAGCACAAATTAGCGGTTAAACAATTAAACGCTAAAATTAATGGTAGTAAGCCTAAAAAAGCAGCAGTTAAGAAAGCACCGGCTGCAGCCGCCGTTAAAGCTGCTCCCGCTGTGAAAAAAGCGCCTGCGAAAAAGAAAGCAGTAGCCAAAGCACCAGCGAAGAAAGTTGCTGCTAAAAAGGCACCAGCCAAGAAAGCTGCAGCAAAACCCGCTGTTGCTAAAAAGGCCGCGGCTAAGAAAACTGTAGCGAAAAAGACAGCCGCGCCAAAGGCAGCGAAAGCAGCTGTGGTAAAAACGCCTGCAGCACCGAAAAAGCCTCGCGTAAAGCGCGCTCCAGCTAAAGCGAAAGCTGCGGCAGCCGCGCCAGTAGAAAGCCCAGTAAGTGCACCAGCTGCAACTGAAACGCCAAGCAGCTAATTTACACTTTGCTGTTAAACAAAAAAGGGAGGCTTAGCCTCCCTTTTTTGTGCCTGAATTTTAAGTTTGTGACGTAATGTCGTCAATGGTATTGAGGTTTTGAAAAGCCTGTTGTTGGCCGCTAAAGTCGGCGCTGACAGAATTGCACTGGCGATACCACTGATTAACGCTGCGGCCACCGCTGGCGAGGTAGCCGCCTAAGTTGTCGCTCAGCTGTGTATTGAGTAAGGCGAATAAATACTGGTCGCGTTCGCCGTCGCTGGCGTAAGTGATGTCGGCGTGGTGTTTGTGGTGCGTTTGGTATAGTTTTGCGAGCAGGTCTAGCGGCGGGCAGGGGCTGTCGCAGGGCAAGATGAAGGCGTAGGGCGTATGCACTGCTCGCAAAGCGGCATAAATCCCTGCCAGTGGCCCTTGGAAGCCGCTGATGGTGTCCATAACTGTGTCGGCGTAGTGTCGATAGCGATCTTGGTTGCGGTTACAGCTAATTATAATGCGCTTTATATCTTGCGGCACAGTCTTTAAAACATGCTCGATAAGTGGGGTGTCATACCATTGCAGTAAGCCTTTATCTTGATTGTTCATGCGTCTGCCAGCGCCGCCGGCGAGAATGACGGCGGTGATCGATTCGGGGTGATAATTACTGTTTTCGTTTATCGTCATTGTTTTTAATACTGCGCTAATTTATGAAGCGCATAATCCCAATGTGGTATGATTCTGGGCATTCATTTTACTCTGATTTTTTCCAGTGGTTTTTTCTTCATGAGCAGTTTACTCGCGATAGAGGCTTCAACAGAAGCGTGTTCGGTTGCCTTATTGCATCAGGGCAAGGAAGTAGAAGATTTTCGAATGCTGCCCCGGGCCCACACCCAGTTTTTATTACCCATGGTAGCCCAGATTCTCGCTGAGGCGGGGCTTAATCTTGGTCAAATTGATGCGATTGGTTTTGCCGCTGGGCCAGGTTCTTTTACTGGTTTGCGAGTTTGCGCAGGTGTGGTACAGGGCTTGGCATTTGCACGGGATCTTCCGGTTGTCGGCGTGTCCACTTTGCAAGCGATGGCTCAGCATGCCTTGTTGGAATATCAACTCAGCGACGGCGATGTTGTTTTGCCCACACTTGATGCACGTATGGATGAAGTGTATTGGGGGCAATATAAAGTTGCGGCGGGATTTGCGGATGTGCTGATCGCAGATAAACTGTGCCCACCAGAAGATGTAAGGATTGCAGACGTAGCCGCGCGCCTGATCGGTGTCGGCAGTGGCTGGGGCTATGCCCCACGCTTTGCGGTAGACCAGGCTCCTGCGACAATTGATAGAGATGTTTATCCTCGGGCTAGCGCGGTACTGCGGTTGGCGGCGCGTGAATTTGCCGCTGGCCGCTATGGCACTGCAGAGCAGGCGCAACCGGTTTATTTACGCGACAGTGTCGCTTGGCAAAAAAGCTAATATTTGACTAAGGAAAATCACAACAATGGATGCGTTTCGAGCGGTAGTACTGGCGGCGATTCAAGGGCTCACTGAATTTTTGCCGGTTTCAAGTTCTGGGCATTTAGTGCTGCCGCAAACCTTATTTGGATGGGAAGACCAAGGCTTAGCCTTCGATGTAGCAGTGCATGTCGGTTCGCTGTTGGCGGTATTGTGGTACTTCCGAGCTGAGGTGAGGGGTATTTTAGGGGATTGGTTTGGCAGCCTGCTTGGCGGCGGGCAAAGCGACAATAGTCGCTTGGGATGGATGGTAATTGTCGCAACGATCCCTGCGGTGATTGCTGGGCTTATTTTTAATGATTTTATTGAGCTTAATTTGCGTACTGGTTATGTGCTAGCTACAACCACCCTGGTCTTTGGCATTATTTTGGGTGTGGTTGATCGCTACGCCAAACACAGTCGTCACCTTGCTGATATAGGTTTGCGCATTGCGCTGATTGTTGGCTTTGCTCAGGCAATTGCTCTAATTCCCGGCACCTCACGCTCGGGGATTACCATTACCGCTGCATTAATGATGGGCTTAAGCCGCAGTGATTCGGCGCGCTTTTCTTTTCTATTGTCGATGCCGATTATCGCCGCAGCGGGCTCTTACAAACTCTTGGAATTAATACAAAGTAGCGCCGCTGTGCCTTGGCGATATTTGTTTATTGGTTTTGCGGTATCTGCGGCTACCGCCTATGCCTGTATTCACGTATTTATGAACTGGGTTGAACGTATGGGTATGATGCCCTTCGCAATCTATAGGGTGATCTTGGCGGCGATTTTGTTTGCGGTGTTGGCGAATTAAGTATTGCTACGTAAGGTTGCTAAAATGTGTAATTACCATATTTGGAAGCCAGTGCCTTGGAGACTCAAATAATGCAGGTGTGCTTTATAGGCTTGGGGGCAATGGGCTATCCCATGGCCGGTCATTTGCAAGAGAAGGGTTTCGCGCTGTCGGTATACAACCGAAGTGGAGCCAAGGCTGCGCAGTGGTCTGAACAATATGGGCGTGGGGCCAGCGACAGTCTGGCTGCGGCCGTGGCGGGCGTTGAGGTGGTTGCGCTATGTCTTGGCGCCGACGAGGATGTGCGCGAAGTATTAACTGGGCCGCAGGGGGTGTTTGCGCTTATGGCTGCGGGTGGTATTGTCGTTGATCACACCACTACCTCGGCTGCATTAGCGCGCGAGATGGCGGTATTAGCCGCTGACTACGGTCATTCTTTTATTGATGCGCCGGTATCTGGTGGTCAAGC
This sequence comes from Zhongshania guokunii, assembly GCF_040892635.1. Classification (NCBI taxonomy): domain Bacteria; kingdom Pseudomonadati; phylum Pseudomonadota; class Gammaproteobacteria; order Cellvibrionales; family Spongiibacteraceae; genus Zhongshania; species Zhongshania guokunii. The sequence goes on from NZ_JBFRYA010000001.1 coordinate 397,072, forward strand.
TGGCGCCGTCAACGGTCGCTTAACGGTTATGGCTGGTGGTGATGCCAGCGCGTTTGCGCGGGTAGAGACGGTTTTGGCCGCGTATGCCGCGCGTTACCAGCTGCTCGGCCCAGCGGGCTCTGGGCAGCTGGCTAAAATGGTCAATCAAATTTGTATTGCGGGATTGGTTCAGGGCTTGGCCGAAGGTATGCATTTTGGCGCTCAGGCGGGGCTAGATATGGCAGCGGTCGTCGATGTGATTGGCGCAGGCGCTGCGCAGTCGTGGCAAATGGATAATCGCGCTAAAACCATGTTGGCGGGTGAATTTGATTTTGGTTTTGCGGTGGATTGGATGCGCAAAGACTTGGGGTATGTGCTCGACGAAGCGCGTCAGCGCAAACTTAGTTTGCCTGTTACTGCACTTGTAGATCAGTTTTATGCGCAGGTACAGAATTTGAATGGCGGCCGTTATGATACCTCCAGTTTATTATTGGCTTTACAGCAGGGCGCAAAAAAGGCGTAAAACGGTTAGTTTGGATGAGTGATATGCAAAAATTTAATGACGGTTTATTGTCGTTTCTAGATCAAAGCCCAACTCCATTTCATGCTGTTGAGGCGATGCTAAAGCGCTTGCGGGCAGCTGGTTTTGAAGCATTGGACGAGCGGGAAGAGTGGAAGTTAAAGCCTGGTGGTCGCTATTTTGTGGTGCGTAATGGTTCCTCGGTCGTTGCGTTTTGCTGTGGACAGAGCAATTTGCAGCAGCGCGGCTGGCGCATGGTCGGCGCACATACCGACAGCCCCAATCTTAAGGTAAAGCCGAATCCTGAGTTGCATCGTCACGGTTACTTTCAAGTTGGCGTGGAAGTGTACGGCGGCGCTTTACTTAATCCTTGGTTTGATCGAGATCTTGGTTTGGCGGGTCGTGTAAATTACGAAAATGCCAAGGGTGAATTGTGCAGTTGCCTGCTCAATATTACGCGTCCTGTGGGGCTGATTCCGAGCTTGGCGATTCATCTAGATCGCGAGGCGAATAATAGCCATGCCGTGAACCCCCAAAAAGATTTACCTGTTGTGTTGTTGCAGAGTGCAGATAAAGAAGATTTCCGCGCACTTATTGCCACCGAGCTTGCCACGCAAGGTTTTGCAGACGTTGCTAAAGTATTGGATTACGAATTAAGTTTTTACGACTGTCAGCAGGCGGCCTTGGTGGGGTGGAATGGCGACTTTATTGCCAGCGCGCGTTTGGATAATTTGCTGTCATGCTTTGTTGGCTTGCAAGCGCTGTTAAATAGCGATGCCAATAGCCACACAGTATTAGTTTGCAATGACCATGAAGAGGTCGGTAGCCAGTCGGCGGTCGGGGCGCAGGGCCCAATGTTAGAGTCGGTGCTGCGACGCATTGCGGGTGATGAAGTTAGCTGGCAGCGGACAATGGCCAATTCCATGATGATTTCTGCGGATAACGCCCACGGTATCCACCCCAATTTCAGTGACCGCCACGATGCCAATCACGGTCCGCTTCTTAACGCGGGGCCGGTAATTAAAAACAATGTAAATCAGCGTTACGCAACTAACAGCGGAACCAGCTCGCTCTTTCGCCGCTTGTGCGGCGATGCAGCGGTGCCAGTGCAAAGCTTTGTGGTGCGCAGCGATATGGCCTGCGGCAGCACCGTAGGACCACTGACGGCGGCGGCGATTGGGGTTAAAACCTTGGACGTTGGCGTGCCGACTTTTGCGATGCACTCGATTCGCGAATTGGCGGGCAGTCAGGATGCGTATAATTTGGCTAAGGTATTGACGGCGTATTATGGCCTAGAGAGCGTAAATACCGGCGATTGAGCGGTGCGTACTGAGAGCTCGACCGCCAGTATCAGTTGGTGGCGCAGCCTTAGTCGCGATTGAAGTCGGCTTTGCGCTTTTCGACGAAGGCGCTGAGACCTTCTTTGCCTTGGCTGCTGCCAACCGCTTTGGCAATGCCGCGGCTTTCTAATTCCAGCTGAGTCTCTAAGGTATTACTGTAGCTCGACAGCAGTAAAGATTTGATCTCACCGTGGGCGATGCTCGGACCTGCCGCCATTTTCCGCGCGAGGGCGTCGGCTTCTGCGGCGAGGTCATCGCCACTAAGGACTTTGGTTAGCATGCCCCAGTCTAAAGCCTCGTCGGCGCTGAGTACGCGATTGGTCAGCATTAGTTCTTGCGCGCGGCGTAGGCCAACAAGGCGAGGGAGGAAATGGGTAGAGCTGCCGTCGGGGCTGGCGCCGATGCCAGTGTAAGCCATGGTGAATTTGGCGGTGTCAGCGGCAAGCACTAAGTCGCCGGAAATAGCCAAGCTAAAGCCCGCGCCGGCGGCAGTGCCGTTAACGGCGACAATCAGCGGCGCTGACATTCTGGCAAAACGCGCGTTCGCAGAATGCAGGTAGGCGGTTATTTCCTTGATGTATAGGCCAACATCATCGCCGGCTTGATGGAAACTCATCACATCGCCGCCAGCGCAGAACATTTTGCCACTGGCGGTAAGGATCACAGCACGAATATCTTTGTCTTCGTCGCAGCGCATTGCGGCCAGCATTAGCTCGCGAGCCATTTCTATGTTTAGGCTATTGGCTGCATCGGGGCGGTTTAGGGTGATTTTGGCGACGCCGTCGGCTTGTTCCCACAGCAGGGTATTATAATCGTGCATAGTTAGATCTCTGTACTGATGAAAATTGCTGCCAAGAGAGTAATAGAGGCCAGTGCTAGGGTCAATTTGCTTTATTGGTCACTGTCTTATTTGTTTAGGAGTAGAGCCGGTTGATGCGGGTTTTAGTTTTATCGGCCTATCATGCCGACAGTCATCGCAGCTGGCTCGATGGCTTAATGCGCCATATGCCCGATGTGGAATGGACGGTACTCACCTTGCCGCCGCGGTATTTTAGCTGGCGAGTTCGCGGCAATAGTTTGTCGTGGGCTATGTTAAATCGCGATACCTTGGCGGCGGATTATGATCTGATTTTGGCAACGTCGATGACTGATTTATCGGCGTTGCGGGGGCTAGTGCCAGAGATTTGCCGCTGGCCGACTCTAGTGTATTTTCACGAAAATCAATTTTCCTATCCGGCAAGTGAACAGCAGCGCGACTGGCTTGAACCGCAAATGTTAAATATATACACCGCCTTAGCTGCCGACAAAGTGATATTTAACAGCGACTATAATCGTCAAACTCTGCTCGATGGCAGTGATCAGTTATTGGCAAAGCTTCCAGATTTTGTACCGCGCGAGCAAGTTCGCTCACAACTAGCACAGGCGGTGGTGTTACCGGTGGGAATTGAGCCCCTAGCCGAGCCTAGGCAAGTTCGTGTCAGCGGCGACAGGCTTAACGTGTTGTGGAATCATCGCTGGGAATACGATAAAGGCCCAAGCCGCTTGCTAGCGCTTGTGATGGAGTGCGACAAGCAAGGCTTGGCTATCGATTTTTACTTTGCCGGCCAGCAGTTTCGCCAGCGTCCGCCAGAATTTGATGCGATCAAACAGTGCGTGGAAAACAGCGCGTGCTTAGTCTTAAAACAATTTGGTTTTGTCGCCGATGGGAACCACTACCAAGATTTACAGCGTTCCTGCGATGTGGTTTTGTCGACAGCTATTCACGATTTCCAAGGTTTGGCGGTTTTGCAGGCGGTGGCGGCGGGCTGTGTACCCTTGGTGCCGGATCGCTTGTGCTATCCCGAGTGGTTTGCCGAGGACTATCGCTATTTAAGTAGCGAGGATGATGGCGCAGACGCAATTGTCTTGGAAGCGCGGGGGGCGGTGCAAAAATTGGGGCAGTTACTGAGTAGGAAAACTCGTGGCGAACTACCGCTGGTTGATGTGTCGGCGCTAACGTGGCCGGTGTTAATTCCGGCTTATCGGCAATTGCTGCAAAATATGCTAATCACTTAGCGCGCCGAAAGCGGAGTGCAGCCGTTGGCAGCCTCCTCTGCGGTGACATGCCGCTGGTGAGTCAGTATCATAAGCGCTTTTACGCATAGGGCGAGGCTGCCCTGAATTAAAATACATAGGACATTATTATGGGCAAGCAGCGGGTACTTACCGGAATCACCACCACCGGCACACCGCATTTAGGTAATTATGTGGGCGCAATTCAACCGGCTATCGCAGAGAGCCAGCGCGGTGAATACGACGCGTTTTTCTTTCTTGCTGATTATCACGCCTTAATTAAAAGCCATGATCCCGCTGTGGTTCATCAGTCTAGCCGTGAAATTGCCGCAACTTGGTTGGCTTTGGGCTTGGATACCGATGCCACCACCTTTTACCGCCAGTCTGATGTGCCAGAGATCACCGAGCTGAGTTGGATCCTAACCTGCGTGTGCGCCAAGGGGCTGATGAACCGCTCTCATGCGTATAAAGCCGCGGTGCAGGACAATGAGCAGAAGGGTGAAGACGCCGACTTCGGTGTCACTATGGGGTTGTTCAGTTACCCCATTTTAATGGCCGCCGATATTTTAACGTTTAATGCCAGCAAGGTGCCGGTGGGGCGGGATCAGATTCAGCATATCGAAATGGCGCGGGACATGGCCCAGCGCTTTAATCATTTTTACGGTGAAACCTTTGTGTTGCCAGAGGCCGTGGTTGGTGAAGATGCCGCTGTGCTCAGCGGTTTAGACGGTCGTAAAATGAGTAAAAGCTACGGCAATACCATCCCATTATTTTTGCCAGAAAAGAAATTGCAAAAGCATATTAATAAGATCAAAACCAATTTATTGGAGCCTGGCGAGCCCAAAGATCCTGATAGTTCAACCGTGTTTGAGATTTGGCAAGCTTTTGCCAATCCTGAACAAGTAGCGGAAATGCGCCATAAATTTGCCGATGGCATTGCCTGGGGACAGGCCAAAAAAGAATTGTTTGAATTGATTAACTCCCATGTGGCGCCTGCTCGTGAGCGTTATGAAACATTGCTACTGGATAGCAGCTTGCTTGAAGCAGAGCTGCAAAAGGGCGCCCAAAAGGCGAGGGCGCATGCGGCGCCAATGCTGGCTAAAGTGCGTAAGGCGGTTGGTCTAGCGGCATTTTCATGATGTAGAACTAGACTACGCAGATATACAAACGCTTAAAATGAGGCGTCAAAAGATAAGCCGGCGGGGCTGAGGCTGAATACCAGCTTGTTACTTTTGCGAAACTGCAATTGTGCCGGCTGGGTGTCGAACTTAAATTTTGTGTTGATTTTTTTTGCCGCCGGCCAAGGGCTGGTGTCTGCGGTTTTTTCACTGCTATTAAAATGTAAAGCGGCCCACATGGTCGTCAGCGAGCTTAATGTGTTTTTTGTGGTTCGTTCGGCGTGTGCGAAATGCGCGCTGCCAAAAGATAGAGCGAAGGCGAGTATGACAAGGCTGCTTAAACTCATTGCACAATCTCAGTTTGCCAGTGAATCTTTAATATAACGACTTAATTAAGTCGTTATATAGGGAGGCTGCATAGCTGTGATTAAGATCACACAAAAAGTGTATTTACGGCCCGAACGGGCCGTATTTAGGGTGTTTTAAAAGTCTAAACCCAGTTCAAGGTAGGCTGCTCGGGGTTCGCCGACAAAGTAACGGTAGTTACCAAAGGCATAATCTGCGCGTTCGGCGTAATCTTCGTCACTTACGTTGTTAATTCGCAGTACGGAGTACAGTTGCTGGCTTAATTGCTGGCGCCAGCGCAAGTTGCCAAGCGTGTGGCCTGGGTAGCGATGATCGTTGTTGCCATCAAGAAAATATTCACCCAAATACTGTACTTCAAACTCAATTGTGGTGGCGTCAAAGGGCTGCCAGCGGAGGCGCGTACTTGCCAATTGGCGGGGGGCGGTATCAAGCTCATTGCCTTCTGGCGCAAGCGCATCGTTGCCGTACTGGTGTTTGCTATAGCTGGCTTGCAGCTGCCATTGCAAGCTAGGGCTGAGCTGCCAGTTAAAATCGGCTTCAATACCGCGATCTAGGGTTTTGCCATTATTGATATTGCGGCGGTCGCTGTCTTGAATAATAACATCGTCTTTTTGCATCCAATACAAGGCTACACGGTAGCTCAGGGTGGGCCATGTTCCCCTGAAACCGGCTTCTAGGCTATTAAGGGATTCTTCATCGAGTTCGGCGCTGAGTTGCTGGGCCTGCAGGCGGTATAGCTCGGCAGCCTGAGGTGCGCGGAAGCCGTGACTGGCATTGGCGAGAATGTCGGTGTTAGTACTGATGCTTTGTATGAGGCCTAGGTTAAATGAGCTGTTGCGAAAGCGTTGCTTGTCGTCGATTGGCCGTGCGTAGCGACAGGTACCAGACGGACAGGCACTGCCATCGGCGGCGGTATTGCCGCTCAGCATATTGTTCTGGTAATCGTAGAATTGAATGTCGTAACGCGCGCCAAAATTAATTTTGGTGCGCTCTGCTGCCTGCCAGTCGCCGCCAATAAACCACGCGCTGTATAAGGCATCTACATCGTAGTCGTACTGCTGGCCGGTGGGGAAGGAGGCAAAGCTCGGCTGCGCTTGGGATTGCTCAAGATAGGCCTTAGTCACTTCCATGTCGAAGCCGTTGTAGAGCGTGACGTTTTCACTGTAATTTTGATAAAAGGCGGTTTGCACGCCAACGCTGCGCTCACCATTCTCTTCTAGTGGCGTGCCTGGCAGGAAATGCTGTAAAAATTCCATCTCAGTAGCGCGAAAATAAGGGGTTACAACAAAGCGTGAATCTTTGTCGCCTTCGCGCTCAAAGCGACTGTAAAACCGTAGGCTTTTACTATTGCGAAAGGCTTCGGGATTAGGGTTTTCGCGCTTGCGGCTACTATCTTTATAGGAATCTTTGCCAATTAAATAGCCCGCGGTTTCTTGGTTCAGGTTGCTTGCTGCCAGTAGGGACTGAATAGACCATGTGTCGCCACGATAGTTATGACGCAAATTCAATTTTTGTTGATCAAAGCCAGAGTCATCTTTGTAGCCGTCGTCGTGGTTACCTTGAGCGCTCAGGCGGTAGCCGTGTTTGCCACTGGTGTCGCTGTGGCTGAATTTTACGCGGCCGTATTCATGAGGGCCGCCCTCAAGGGAAAAATGGGTTTCCGGCTCAGCGCTAGGTGCGGCGCTAATAACGTCGATCACGCCGTTTAAGGCATTGGAACCGTGAACTGCGGTGCCTGGGCCGCGAATAACTTCTATGCGCTCGGCTTGCTCGGCGTTTACGTCAAAGAGACCGTTAACATTGCAAAAGCCTGGTGCGCGCAGCGGAATGCCATCTTCGGCAAAATAAAATGCTCCACAGCTGCCGGTGCCGGTGAGTACCGCCGAACGAATCGCGGTGAGGTGTTCCTGGCCGTTGCCGCGACTAACCCACACGCCGGGAGTTTGGCTGAGAATTTCGCTGATATGGGTGTGGCCCATATTATCGATGTCTTGCTTGTCGATAATACTGATTGCTACGCTCTGCTCCTTAAGCTGTTTTTCGATGCGGTTGGCGGTGACCGATACAATTTCTGGATCGGCTTTCGCATCGTGTTCTGTAGCCAAACTGACGCTGGTAAATGCACTAAGCGTTAATAATAAATAAGAAGTGGATTTAGTTGTCATTCGAAAGCTTGTCCTGTAGCTGCTGCGCGGGTGTTTATATGGTGCGTAAAAGCATCGTTTGCGTAGCTTTGTCGGGAAGTATCACAATAGCATTCACCGCGAGTGGGTGGCTGTCGCACTTTGCCTTGCTTACTTACAACGTCCGGCACTATGCTATCGTTACACGATTCAGTTGGTGCGCAAGAGTGTAAAGGCAGTAGGGCGTCTTGGAAAGTGTTGGCGTGTTGTTAGCTAGCAATTAAATTTAGCGATAAGAAAGGCTGTGGCGGTTTTCCCGTTTGGAAAACCTAGTCTTGGGGGTGCTGATATTTAAAAATATCAAGATTTTCTAAAGATGGTACCAGTGGGCGGACTCGAACCGCCACTCCCGAAGGAACCAGATTTTGAATCTAGCGTGTCTACCAATTTCACCACACTGGCATGTGATTGGGGCGCGATTATAGCAAGCTTTTTCGTGGCGTCAATCGACCATTACAGTTTTCTTAATATATCTCGAAATACAGGGCTTATTTACTGAAATTTGGTCGGCGGTGGAGTCCATCGCCAATTTCCGCTAATCTTGCGCCCTTTCTATTGAATACCGACATTATGCAGCGCAGCGATTTCCATTTTGAGCTTCCCGAAGCACTTATTGCCTATCATCCCATGCCTGAGCGTGACGGTAGTCGTTTATTAGTGCTCGGCAGCGGCGGGCAGTGTGAGCACCAGCAATTTAAATCTTTGCCAGATTATCTTCGCGCAGGGGATTTGCTGGTCTTTAATAACACCCGCGTTATTCCCGCGCGTTTATTTGCCTGTAAAGAAAGTGGCGGACGGGTTGAGATTTTAATTGAGCGGATTGTTGATGAGCGGCGCGCCTTAGCGCACGTGCGGGCGAGTAAGGCGCCGAAGGCGGGTGCGAAGTTGCTGTTGGCCGCTAACAATGAAGCGGCAGCGGGCAGCGATGTGGTTGTCGTGCAAGGCCGTCAAGGCGCGTTATTTGAACTGGAGTTTGCCGAGCCAATACTGGCGGTTTTAAATCGCTTGGGCCATATGCCTCTGCCTCCCTATATAGAGAGGGAAGATGCCGCTGAAGATCGCGAGCGCTATCAGACCGTTTACGCGAGTCGCGATGGCGCCGTTGCTGCACCTACCGCCGGTCTGCATTTTACCGAAGCCTTGATTCAGCAGTGTGTTGATAAAGGGGTCGAGATTGCGTTCGTGACTCTTCATGTTGGTGCCGGTACGTTTCAACCGGTGCGGGCAGATGATATTCGCGATCATCAGATGCACGCCGAATATATTGAGGTGGATGAGGCCGTTTGTGGGCAAGTGCGCGCGACGCGCGCGCGTGGCGGCAGAGTAGTGGCGGTGGGTACGACGAGTGTGCGCAGCTTAGAGTCAGCTTCGCAGTCAGGCGAGATCGCCGCGTTTGCGGGTGATAGTCGAATTTTTATCTACCCAGGCTATCGTTTTAAAAGTGTTGATCTAATGATTACCAATTTTCACCTGCCAGAGTCAACGCTGATTATGTTGGTTAGTGCGTTTGCTGGGCAACAGGCGGTACTGGCCGCGTATGATGAGGCTGTGCAGCAGCAGTACCGATTTTTTAGCTATGGCGATGCCATGCTGGTGTACCCCGCCTGCGACGCCGCGACAACAGGAAGCAAAGTATGAGCGAGTGCCGGATGAAGTTTGAGCTAGATACCACCGATGGTCTGGCGCGGCGAGGACGTTTGGATTTTCCGAGGGGTGTGGTCGAAACCCCAGCGTTTATGCCAGTGGGTACCTACGGTACGGTAAAAGGCATGTTGCCGCGGGATATCCATGAGATCGGTGCCGATATTATTTTGGGCAATACCTTTCATCTTAGCTTGCGACCAGGTACCGAGGTGGTTAAAGCGCACGGTAGCCTGCACGATTTTATCGGCTGGAAGGGGCCGATACTAACCGATTCCGGCGGCTTTCAGGTGTGGAGCTTGGGTAAGTTGCGCAAGATCACTGAAGCTGGCGTGTCGTTCAAATCGCCAGTCGACGGCAGCAGTGTTTGTCTTGATCCGGAAACCTCGATGCAGATTCAGCGCGATTTGGGTTCTGATATTGTGATGATTTTTGATGAGTGCACACCGTACCCTGCAACCGAGGCCGAGGCGCGCACTTCAATGGAGTTGTCACTGCGTTGGGGTGCGCGCAGTAAGGCCGCGCACGCAGGCAATGACGCGGCGCTGTTCGGAATAATACAGGGCGGCATGTACCCTGAGTTGCGCAGGGAATCCCTCGCGGGTTTGGCTGAAGTGGGTTTTGACGGTTATGCCATTGGTGGTCTGTCAGTTGGCGAGCCTAAAGATGAGATGCTGAAGGTGCTGGACTCCCTTGCCGATCATTTGCCCACCGATAAACCGCGCTACTTAATGGGCGTGGGCAAGCCTTCGGATATTCTCGAAGCCGTTATGCGCGGCGTGGATATGTTCGACTGCGTAATGCCGACCCGCAACGCGCGCAATGGTCATTTGTTTACCTCTACTGGGGTGATTAAAATTCGCAATGCGGCGCATAAGACCAGCATCGCGCCACTGGATGCGAACTGTGATTGCTATACTTGCCAAAACTTCAGTCGCGCTTATTTACACCATTTGGATAAGTGCAAAGAGATACTCGGTGCGCAATTGAACACCATTCATAATTTACGCTATTACCAAAATCACATGGCGGGGATTCGCCTCGCGATTGAAGAAGGGCGCTTAGCGCAATTTGCGGCGGAGTATTACGCTAGCCAAGAGGTGCGGCCCGACCAGGCTGAGCAGGTCGTTGGGGTTCAGGCAGATACTGATGATGAGCCCAATGCTTAAATTGGTGTTTTTTGTGCCGGCTAGCCACCTCGATGAGGTGAAGCAAGCGGTATTCGCGGCAGGTGCTGGCCAGCAGGGCAATTACGAGCACTGTTGCTGGCAGGTGTTGGGGCAGGGCCAGTTTCGGCCGATGGTCGGGAGCTCGCCCTTTTTAGGCGAACTGGGTAGTCTTGAGTCTGTTGCTGAGTACCGAGTGGAAACCCTTTGTTCGGCCGGCAGCGCGAGTGCTGTGAAGGCGGCGCTGGTGGCGGCGCACCCTTATGAAGAGCCTGCTTATGAGTTTTCTGCACTTGTTGAAATCTAAGTTGAGTTTTGTCGCTTGCGCGTCGGTGTTAAGCTGTTGTCAGGCTGGCGAGAATGAAAGGAATTGCAATGTTATATGAACTGGGTGAGCGCCGAGTGCGACTAGAGGGTGACGGTCATTTTGTCGCTGACAATGCCACTGTTATTGGTTCGGTGGTGCTCAAAGACGAGGCCAGCATCTGGTTTAATGTAGTCATTCGTGGCGATGTAGATCAGATTGTGGTCGGCGCGCGCAGCAATATTCAGGATGGTTCGGTGCTGCATGTCGACGGCGGTTTTCCAATGCATATTGGCGACGACGTGACCGTAGGACATAAAGTTATGTTGCACGGCTGTACGATTGGCGACGGTAGTTTGATCGGTATTAACTCAGTGATTTTAAACGGCGCCAAAATTGGTAAGGGCTGTTTAATTGGCGCAAATTCGCTGGTTACCGAAGGTGCAGTTATTCCCGATGGCGCCTTGGTTATGGGTGCGCCAGCGAAGGTTAAGCGTTTGTTGACTGAGGAGGAGCAGGCGGCATTGATCCTCTCCGCAGCGCATTACGTTGAGAATGGTCAGCGTTTTAATGCCGGTTTACGTCCGCAAATGACGCCAGAAAAATGAGTGTCAAAATTAAAGAAAAGCCGGTCGCCTCTCCTTGTGTGTCGGTGTGCGCGTTGGATGAAGAAGACATTTGCATGGGCTGCTATCGCAGCTTGCGCGAAATTGGTGATTGGTCGGAGTTGAATAATGCCGCTAAGCGCGAGGTGATTGTGCTTGCTAGTCAGCGCTGCCGCGCGCGCTACGGTAGTTAGCGCGGCGTTATTGCTTGGCGGCGCTTAGTGACGTGCTTTGGGTTTAACGTAAGCGCGTACCGATTGAATAAGGTTGCCTTTCATTTCGATTATTTCAAAGCGGTAGCGGCCGATAGACACGCCAACTGATGCCTCGGGGAAGGACTCTAACTTCTCAAGCAGCAAACCATTGAGGGTCTTGGGGCCATCGGTGGGTAGCTCCCACTTCATGCTTTTATTTATATCGCGAATTGTGGTGGTACCGTCGACTAAATAACTGCCGTCGGCCTGATGAATGATGTCTTCGGTGTCGGTGCTGAGGTTAGACGTAAACTCGCCGACAATCTCTTCAAGCAAGTCTTCTAAGGTCACAATACCCTGCATGACTCCGTATTCGTCAACTACAATGCCGAGTCGACGTTTCTGTTTCTGAAAATTAAACAACTGGGTATTTAGTGGCGTGCCTTCTGGAATGAAGTAGGGGTCGCGAACCGCCTGTAATAGCGCGTCGCGTTGCACCCGGCCCTGCTCGTCAACGCTGCTGATAATGTCGCGCTGGTGCAGAATGCCAACAATGTTATCGATGTCGTTCTGGTAAACCGGGATGCGGGTGAATTCGGCGTCGCGCAATTTACGAATAATGGCGTCGGTATTGGCGTCGATATCAATGCCGAATACTTCGTTGCGGGGAATCATAATATCGTCGACGGTGATCTGTTCGAGATCGAGGATGTTCATCAGCATCCCTTTGTGATGCTTGGGTATGAGATGGCCGGCCTCGCCAACGATGGTGCGCAATTCATCTAGGCCGATGTGTTCCGAGCCATCATTCTTTTCAATGCGGGTTAGGCGCAATACAAAGTGGGTTACATGGCTGACCAGCCAAATCACCGGAAACAATAAGGCTTTCAAGGGCAGTAAAACGTGGCTGACGGTGTAGGCAACGGCTTCAGATTTATAGGCGGCAATGGTCTTGGGGATGATCTCCGCAAATATTAAAAATACCAAGGTTAGCAGTATTGAGGCTGGCACTACGGCGTTGTCGCCGTACATGCGAATCGCAAGAATGGTGGCTATCGAGGCGGCTAAATTATTGACCAGATTGTTGCCAATCAGGATCGTGCTGATCAGGCTGTCGGGTTCTTCAAGCAGTTTGGATGCGCGCTTGGCGCCGCGATGACCGGATTTGGCACGATGACGCAGACGATATCTGTTGAGGGACATCATTCCAGTTTCGGAGCCGGAAAAGAATCCGGACAGAATGATCAGTGCAGCTAATATGCCAAAGAGAAGACCCAGCGGTGCCTCGTTCAAAAAGCCCAGAACCCCTTAATATGAAATGAGTGCCAATCTTGAAGAAAAATGTGGGGCACGACAAGCGTAATCTCAGCTTCGGTATTAATGAATGATTAGCGAGAGAGCAATCTTGGTGCCAAGGTAGCCCAGCAATAAGCAGGCAAAGGCCCATAGCGTCCAGCGTATGGCGATATTGCCGCGCCATCCAAGGGCGGCGCGACCCCATAATAAAATTGCAAGTAACACCCAAGACAATACTGAAAACACTGTTTTATGAAGAAGGTGTTGAGCGAGGATGTCGTCTACGTAGACTGTGCCGGTAGTAATGGCCAAGCTTAAAAGTACGAACCCTGCCCAAATTAATTCAAACAGCATGGCTTCCATGGTTTGCAGGGGGGGTAAAATACTGGGGAGTCCTTTTAAGCGGTGGTCGCGGAGCATTCTGTTTTGCAGGGCGAGTACAATGGCTTGCACTGCGGCAATAGTGAGCATGCTGTAGGCGAGTATCGACAGCAGGATGTGGCTTAATACTCCAAGGGTCTGGTGATCTAGTAATTGTTGTTTACTTGGTATCAGTAATTCTGCGATCAGACTAATTGCGGCAAGAGGGTAGAGTGCAATCAATAAATTGTGCAGCGGCCTGCGCAGGCTGGCGCTGAGGGTAATAAGGCAAATAAGCCAGGTAATAAGAGATAAAACCTGTATGACACCGAGGTCCATGCCAGCCGGGGTCGAAATGGCGGTAAACGCAGCAAGAGCATGGCACAGGGTGGCGAGCAGGCCTGGCGCTAGGCTGCGGTAGCTGATTGGCGAATTAATTAAGCGGTATTGAATTCCCGCGGCAACAAGATAGAGCGTGATGGCTGCGATGCTGCTGTATAGATTCATAGGTTCGGTATGGCCAATATGTCGTTGATGTGTGCACTGAGCGTTGGGTCTGTCTTGAGACTCGGTTATACTGCTGCGCTATCGTGTAAAGCCTGCGTATTTCTAGGTGCACAAGTGAATAGGATTGTAAGCGGGTTCACGCAAGAATGTCGACTCGAACCGCGATTTCCTTATGCTACCGGCAGAATCTAAGAGATTGAGAGAGTTTAAGCATGTTTGAGAATTTAACGGAACGCTTATCGCAAACCCTGCGCCATGTTACTGGGCAGGCGCGCTTGACCGATGACAATATTAGCGAGGCCATGCGCGACGTGCGAATGGCGCTGCTAGAAGCAGATGTTGCTCTGCCGGTAGTAAAAGATTTTGTTGAGGCGGTGCGCAGCCGCGCGGTGGGCCAGGAGGTGAGCAAAAGCTTAAGCCCCGGTCAGATGTTTATTAAGATCGTTCAGCAAGAGCTGGAGCAGATTATGGGGCTTAAAAATGAAGCCCTTAATTTAGCGACCCAGCCGCCGGCGGTTATTTTAATGGCGGGTTTGCAGGGTGCGGGTAAAACGACCTCGGTAGCCAAGTTAGCCAGGTTTTTGCAAGAGAAGCACAAGAAGAAAGTATTGGTGGTTAGTGCCGATATTTATCGGCCGGCTGCAATTAAGCAGTTAGAAACCTTGGCTGCCGACGTGGGTGCTGGTTTTTTCCCAAGCAATATTGATCAGAAGCCGGTCGCAATTGCGCAAGCGGCGATTGCTGAAGCTAAGCTGCGTTTTTATGATGTGCTTATTGTGGATACTGCCGGTCGCCTTCATATCGATACTGATATGATGACCGAGATCAAGGACCTTCACGCCGCGATAAAGCCGGTGGAAACCTTGTTTGTGGTCGATGCGATGACCGGCCAAGACGCTGCCAATACCGCCAAGGCCTTTGGCGAGGCGTTGCCCCTCACGGGGGTTATTCTGACCAAGGCGGATGCTGATAGCCGCGGTGGCGCGGCATTGTCGGTGCGCCATATTACAGGCAAGCCAATTAAATTCATGGGGGTTGGCGAAAAAATCGATGCCCTCGACCCTTTCTACCCTGATCGTATTGCTTCGCGCATCCTTGGTATGGGCGATATTCTGTCGCTGATCGATGAGGCAGAATCGAAGCTCGACAAAGATAAAGCCGAAAAACTGGCCAAGAAGCTTAAGAAAGGTAAGAAGTTTGATCTGGAAGATCTTCGCGACCAGCTTCAGCAAATGCAAAATATGGGCGGTATGAAAGGTTTGCTCGATAAATTGCCTGGCATGGGCAATATGGCGCAAATGGCTCAAAGCCAGATGGATACCAAAATGTTTACCCGTATGGAGGCTATTATCAACTCGATGACTCCAGCGGAGCGTCGCAATCCAGATTTACTTAATGGCTCGCGCAAGCGTCGTATTACTGTTGGTTCTGGTACCGAGATTCAGGATCTGAACCGTTTGCTTAAGCAGCACAAGCAGATGGCTAAGATGATGAAGAAAATGGGGCAGAAGGGTGGTATGACCAATATGATGCGAGGCATGGGCGGAATGATGCCCCCAGGTGGTGGTCGTTTTCCCGGGATGTAAACTGTCTTTTGTGGGGTGAGTTGTTCGCTGTGGCTAATTCAGATTTTATGCTGGTGCGGCAGTACTTCTACATTTTGCTTCACAAAAGTGATTCAATATACTGAAATTATTGTATTTATTAGGTTTTTGTAAGGTCTGAGTGTTGGTGGCTTAGCAGTAATTATGTTTAGGGTGCTGCGCTCAGAAGAAAAACTGCGCTAAGTGTTTCATATATCGCTTATTTCCCTTATAATTCCGCGCCTTTATGGCTTCGGCCAGTAAATGCTTCGAATTTTTCGATAAGCAGGCGTTTGTTGCCTGCCCAAATGCTAGGAAATGGAACAAGAATGGTCATTATTCGTTTGGCACGTGGTGGTTCTAAAAAACGCCCATTTTATCATCTGACAGTTACTGACAGCCGCACTTCACGCGACGGTCGTTTTATTGAGCGCGTTGGTTTCTTCAACCCGGTTGCCCGTGGTAATGAAGAGCGTTTGCGTGTCGATAATGCGCGCGTTGAGCATTGGGTGTCTAAGGGCGCACAACTGTCTGACCGCGTTGCAAAGTTGCTGAAAGACGCACCTGCTGCAGCTTAAATGTCAGCGCTTGCCCCGCAAGGCCGGGTGATAATCGCTAAGATTACAGCGGTTTACGGGGTAAAAGGATGGGTGAAGATACATTCATTCACCGATCCCTTAAGTAATTTTTTTGGCTACAGTGATGTTTACTTTTGCAAGTCTGGAAAGTGGCAGCGCGCCGAGTTTGACGAGTGTCGGCCTCACGGCAAAGGCATCGTCGGCCACTTGGTGGGTGTAGATGACCGCGATGCAGCTGCTGCATTCTGTGGTTTAGAGCTGGCTGTAGCTGGAGACGCCTTACCGGCATTAGAAGAAGACGATTTTTATTGGCATCAGTTGATTGGCCTCAAGGTTAATACGCTGCTGTCCTCCGGTGAAAGCTGTTTGCTGGGTGAGGTGGATCACCTCCTTGAAACAGGTGCCAACGATGTGCTGGTGGTACGTAAGTGCGCGGGCAGTATCGACGATAAGGAACGTTTGATTCCTTATGTGCCGGGACAGTTTGTAAAAAATATCGATCTTGATGCCAAGGTGATATCGGTGGACTGGGACCCTGAGTTCTAATTTTAGGGGCTTAGGTTTGCTGGTAAGGGTGCTGGGCCAACAGGGCTGGGCCATAAAGGCTGAGTCATAGGGGACAGTGTCGTGGAAATATCGGTGATTAGCCTGTTTCCCGAGATGTTTGCCGCAGTGCGCGATTACGGCGTTACGGGGCGAGCAGTTCAGAACGGATTGCTAAGTATAACGTGTTGTAATCCGCGGGATTTCACCACAGATCGTCATCAGACTGTGGATGACCGGCCCTATGGGGGCGGCCCTGGTATGGTGATGAAGACTGAGCCTCTGCAGCAAGCAATTGCGCTCGCAAAGGCTTCGGTAGCGCCAGGCGCGACAGTGATTTATCTGTCACCGCAGGGGCGACCGCTAACGCAAGCCGGACTGGCTGAGTTGGCGGCAAAGCCTTCGCTAATATTGTTAGCGGGGCGTTATGAGGGTGTCGATGAGCGCCTGATTGACAGCGAAGTCGACGAAGAGTGGTCGATTGGCGATTACGTATTAAGTGGCGGTGAGTTGGCTGCCATGGTGATGATCGATGGTTTAAGTCGTTTGTTGCCAGGTGTTCTCGGACACCATTTGTCGGCAGAGCAAGATTCCTTTGCTGAAGGTTTGCTGGATTGTCCGCACTACACGCGGCCTGAGCACTACCGCGATATGGCGGTGCCAGACGTGTTGTTAAGTGGCAATCATGAAGCGATACGACGCTGGCGGCTGAAACAGTCGCTAGGTCGGACATGGTTACGGCGCAGAGATTTACTTGAAAAAGTAGAGCTTGGCGACGAACAAAATAAACTGCTGGCGGAATTTATCCGTGAGCTTGACGATTAATTGACATCTAGCTGCGAAGCTACAAACCTTTGAATTTAGGAGCATGCCATGAGCACCAACAAAATTATTGCCGAACTGGAAGCAGAGCAGGCCACCAAAGAGCTGCCGGAATTCAGCCCCGGTGACACCGTTGTCGTTCAGGTTAAAGTCAAGGAAGGTGCCCGTGAGCGTCTTCAGGCTTTCGAAGGCGTTGTTATTGGCATTCGTAATCGTGCCCTGAACTCTGCTTTTACCGTACGTAAAATCTCCCACGGTGTTGGTGTAGAGCGTACTTTCCAGACTTACAGCCCGCTGATTGAAAGCATTCAAGTTAAGCGTCGCGGTGACGTTCGCCAAGCAAAACTGTACTACCTGCGTGAGCTGAGCGGCCGTGCAGCACGTATCAAAGAGAAGTTGGGCGCCAAAGCTTAATTTTTTCTTTGTTCCGCAAAAAGGCAGCCATTGGCTGCCTTTTTTGTTTTAGCTGATCAGAATCCTCTGTACCGAATAATCTTGCCGACGCATTATCTCCTGTAGTTATTTTGCGCTAGACGAATCTTTTTAATGCCACGTTACGTTTTTACAACATTTTTGATAAATCATGGCGCTCGCTTGCCTGTCGTGCAATTATTATTGGCTTGCTGTTATTGGCATGGTGCGCGGATGTATATTGCATCGCAGGCGTAGATTAATGCGTGTGCGTAGTGATTATCCTAGTGCTTAAATGGACCGAAGCTGCCGCGAGAGGCTGAACTTGTAAGCTGGGTGATGCTCTTAAGATCTAGTTTGGCAGTACTAAGAAGTTATTTTGGAGATCTTGTTTGAATAATTTAATGAAATACATAGTTGGTCGGTCGCTGCGCGCTTTAGTTTTGGCGGGCGTAATATTACCCCTGAGTCATGCTCAGGCAGCAAGCGTTGTGGTAGATAAGGCAGCTGAGGCGGCAATTAAGGCGTCCTTTAAAGCCACTAGACCGGATATTGTGATTAGCAATGTTGAGGCCAGTCCGGAATTGCCTGGGGTTTATTTGGTTACCATGCAAAATGGCCCAAAAGTCTACGCCAGCGCCGATGGCAAATATTTTATTGTTGGCGATATGTTTGAAATCAGCGCTGCAGGTATTGAGAGCGTTGCAGAGAAGAAGCTCGCTCCTCAGCGCAAGGAATGGCTGAGTGACGTTAAGCGTGAGGATATGATTATTTTTAGTCCCAAGGGCGAGCCTAAGGGAGTGATTTATGTGTTTACCGATGTTGATTGCGGTTATTGCCAAAAGCTACACCAAGAAGTGCCGCAGTTAAATGCTGCAGGAATCGAAGTGCGGTATTTGGCTTATCCGCGAGCGGGCTTGGGAACGCCAACCTACGATAAAATGGTATCAGCCTGGTGTGCAGATGATCGCAAGGCGGCAATGGATACATTGAAGACGGGTGGTGTGGTTGCGCCTAAGAAATGTGACAACCCGATAGCGGCGCAATACCAGTTAGGTGCGGCCATGGGGGTGACCGGCACGCCGGCCATTGTTTTGGAAAGCGGTAGTTTAATACCGGGTTATAAACCCGCTGCACAACTTATACCGATGGCGACACGCTAGGTAGGCTGTATCGGTCCGCATTAAGCTGCAGTTTGCCTTGATTAACGCAAGCTGCAGGTTCACATCGCATCAAAGCCGCGGTTGAATTCTGCCGGTAAATAGTCCGCGGCGATGCGTGGCGGCGGTACTCGGTAGCGATTCAGTTCATCCCAAGTTAATAGTGAATAATAGTCGCGAATATTGCGCACATAGCGAGCGGCTTCGTCGCCTCGCGCATAGCCGTAGCGGGTGGGTTTATACCATTTCCGTTGGCGGAGCAGAGGCAGTCTTTCGCGTACATCATTCCATAAATTGGGGTTGCCACCATTGGCCTCAGTAATAACTCTGGCGTCTTCCACGTGACCTAGGCCGATATTATAAGCTGCTAATGCAAACCAACTGCGATCTGAAGGTTCTATGCCGCTAGGTAGCCTACTCAGCAATTTTTTGTAGTAGCGAGCGCCGCCTCTTAGGCTTTGCATCGGATCAAGGCGGTTGTCGACGTTTAGTTCTTCAGCGGTAGCGCGGGTTAGCATCATCATACCTCTGACCCCTGTCGGTGATCTTGCTTCAGCGTCCCAGTGTGATTCTTGATAGCTAATGGCGGCGAGTAAGCGCCAGTCTAAATCGTATTCAATAGCCACTTGCTCGATCATGCCTTTTACTTCAGGGAGGCGTTCTTCTTTGAGCTGTAAAAAAGTTTGAGTGCTAATAAATGTGCGGCGCTCATTAAAGGTAAAATGCCGCTCGATTAGGCGGGCTAGCTTGCCATTGTCGGTCACTATCTTAAAAAAATCGGCGATGGCTTTGGTCAAGCCGGCGTTGCCGTGCGTTGCTTGGATAGCCCAAGCTAATTTGCGGGGTTTACCTGCGCTAAAGCCAATACGAAAACTGGGGTAAAAGGCGCGGTTTGCATAAAACTCGCTGGAGTTGATGATGGTGGCGTCAATCTGGCCGTCGGCAAGTTGCTCTAGTAAGTCTATCGTTTCGAAGTCGCGGCTTTCTGCCCACGTTAAATTGGGGTATTCCTGTTTTAGCTCCTTAAGCACATTGACGTGGGCGGTATTGCCTAAAACCCGGATTTGCTTGCCAATTAAATCTGCGGCGCTACTTATGGGCTCGTTTAGATCGCGGTTGTAGATGATGAACTGTTTAATACTTAAATAGCTGGGGCCAAAGACTAAGGTTTCTTGGCGTTCTGGGGTGATGCTTAAGCCAGCGGCTGCGATATCGGCGCTGCCTTCGGCGAGTCCAGTAAATACTTCATCGAGGCCTACTACAGGGATCATTTCGAGTTTAACCCCTAGGTGATCGGCGAAAGCCCTGGCTAATTGGTACTCAAACCCCGCTGGAGCACCCTGGCTTTCGTAGTAGGTGGTGGCGCCGTTGCGTGTTAATACCCGCAATACACCATCTTTGCGAATTTGTTGGAGTTTGTCGCTATTTTCACTGCAGTGTGTAAATAAACCGATAAAAAGCACTGACAGCAGTGCGCGCAGTAGAAATCGTCGTGTTTTGGGGCAATCTGGCAAGTGTGCTGCTCCGATAATATGGGGCTCGATTGTATCGCTTAGCGATTGATCGCACCATAAAGAGTATTTGGGATAAAATTTCCTGCGTATTTCCTTTACAATGGCCGGCTTCAATCCATTCGATCAAGGTTGTCGCCCCGAATGCTCATTATTCCAGGTGCTCCGGCGCTTTCAGATTTTCGCATAGCTAAATTAGTGGCCAGTTTGACAGGTGATATTCCGAGCCTGCGCGGACTGAGCGCTCAATATATTCACTTGGTAGATACCGCGGTGGCGCTCGATAGTGAGCGTACTGCAGTACTAAGCCAACTCTTACAATATGGGCCGCGCGCCGAATTTGTAGAGGGTGATGGCCTGAGCTTCTTTGTGGTGCCGCGGCCCGGCACCATTTCGCCGTGGTCGAGTAAGGCCAGCGATATTGCCCGCAACTGCGGGCTCGATATGATCGCCCGTATTGAGCGGGGGGTTTTGTATCGGGTCGATCTTGCTACGCCCCTGCAGAAAGAGGAGCGCAAGGCACTACTTGCCGCAATTCACGACCGTATGGTTGAGTCGGTATTGGCCAGTCCTGACGAGGCGCAGGCTTTGTTCAGTCGGCAGAGCCCTAAACCCATGCAGGCGGTTGATGTGCTTAGCGGCGGGCGTGAGGCCTTAGCGGTGGCCAATAGCGAATTAGGCTTGGCCTTGGCCGAGGATGAAATCGACTATTTGCTGGAAAGCTTCCTGCAATTGGGGCGCAATCCAAGCGATGTTGAATTGATGATGTTCGCGCAGGCGAACTCAGAGCATTGCCGGCACAAAATATTCAACGCTAGCTGGACTATTGATGGTGAAGAGCAATCCCATTCTTTGTTTGGCATGATTAAAAACACCTTCGAGCTTGGCGGCGAAGACGTATTAAGTGCCTACTCAGACAATGCTGCCGTAGTTAAAGGCCATCGCGCCGGTCGTTTTTACCCAGAACCTGGCAGTGCTGAATACCGCTATCACGAGGAAGATATTCATCTTCTGATGAAGGTGGAAACTCATAATCACCCAACTGCGATTTCGCCTTTTTCAGGCGCAGGCACTGGTTCGGGTGGTGAAATTCGCGACGAGGGCGCGGTGGGCCGTGGTTCTAAGCCCAAGGTCGGGCTCTCTGGCTTCAGTGTTTCCAATTTACGGGTACCGGGTTACGAGCAGCCTTGGGAAGCGGACTACGGCAAGCCCAGTCGCATTGTTTCTGCGCTCGATATTATGCTGGAAGGCCCCATTGGTGGCGCTGCCTTTAATAATGAATTTGGTCGGCCTAATCTATGCGGCTACTTCCGCAGCTTTGAAGAAAATGCCCTTGGCGCCAATGGCCAAGAGCGGCGTGGCTACCACAAGCCCATTATGATTGCAGGCGGCTACGGCAATGTTAAAGCCGAACATGTTATTAAAACTGAATTCCCCGCCGGCTATAAGTTAATCGCCTTGGGCGGCCCAGCCATGCTGATTGGTTTGGGTGGTGGTGCGGCGTCGTCGATGAGTAGCGGCGCCTCTACCGAAGATCTCGACTTCGCCTCAGTACAGCGTCAAAACCCAGAAATGGAACGCCGCTGCCAAGAGGTGATTGATCGCTGCTGGGCCATGGGTGAGGGCAACCCGATTGCCTTTATTCACGATGTTGGCGCCGGTGGTTTGTCTAACGCCTTTCCTGAACTGGTTAAAGACGGGGGCTGCGGCGGTGATTTTGATCTACGCAAAGTGCCGAATGACGAGCCGGGTATGTCGCCACTCGAAATTTGGTGTAATGAATCCCAAGAACGCTATGTGATGGCGATTGCGCCCAAAGATTTAGCGACCTTTGAAGAAATTTGCGCCCGTGAGCGGGCCGCTTACGCGGTCGTCGGTGAATCCACCAGCGATAAGCGCCTGCGCCTTGGCGATACCTATTTTGACAATAATCCCGTTGATCTGCCGATGTCGATACTATTTGGCAAGCCGCCAAAGATGAACCGGGAATTTAATCGCCAAAAGCTAAGCTTACCGAGTTTTGATCCCGCGGCTATTAAAGCAGATGAAGCCTTGGATCGCTTGCTGGCACTGCCGACCATCGCCAGTAAAAGCTTTTTGATCACCATTGGCGATCGCTCAATTACCGGTCAGGTTCATCGCGACCAAATGGTTGGTCCCTGGCAGGTGCCCGTTGCGGACTGCGCAGTAACCACGGTGAGTTACGACTCCTATGCCGGCGAAGCCATGGCGATGGGCGAGCGCACGCCGCTAGCCCTGATTAATGGCCCTGCGTCTGGTCGGATGGCGGTGGCCGAAGCCATCACCAATATTTCTGCCACGCGCATTGAAAAGCTGTCAGATATAAAACTGTCGGCCAACTGGATGTGTGCGGCGGGTTACGGCGGCGAAGACGAAGTGCTGTTTGATACCGTAAAAGCGGTCGGCATGGAGTTTTGCCCAGCCTTGGGAATTACTATTCCGGTTGGCAAAGACTCCATGTCAATGCGCACCACTTGGCGTGACGATGAGGCCGACAAAGCCATTACCGCGCCAATGTCCTTAATTATCACCGCATTTAGTCCGGTGAGTGATGTGCGCAAGACGGTTACCCCGCAATTGCGTACTGATTTGGGCGATACCGCTTTACTGCTGGTCGATCTCGGCGCAGGCAAGCAGCGCCTCGGTGGTTCTTGCTTGGCGCAGGTTTATCAGCAGATTGGTGATACCGCACCGGATATTGACGACCCTAAATTGCTATCGGGCTTCTTTAACGCCGTGCAGCAATTGCTCGAAGACCAAAAAATAATTGCCTACCACGACCGTTCCGACGGTGGCGCAGCAATCACTCTGCTGGAAATGGCCTTTGCTGGCCACTGCGGCTTGGATGTGGATTTGGGCTCAGCGGGCTCTGTTCACGGCGCCTTATTTGCAGAAGAGGCCGGTGCGGTACTCCAAGTTAAGGCGAGTGATCTTAGCGCTGTAATGGCGGTATTTGCGGAGCACGGTCTAGGTGATCTTGTTCAAAATATCGGTCGTGCGGTGGCGGGCAATGACGTGCAGATGCGTTTTGCAGGCAAGGACGTATTGCGCGGCCAACGTTTAGAGCTGCATCGCAAGTGGCAGGAGCTTAGCTACCGCATGCAAGCGCTGCGGGATAATTCTGAATGTGCACAGCAAGAGTTTGATGGTCTTGTTGAAGCAGATCCAGGTTTGAGTAGCAAGCTCAGCTTTGATGCGCAGCTCGATATTGCCGCGCCTTATATTAAAACTGGGGTGCGGCCACGGGTAGCAATTCTGCGTGAGCAGGGTGTTAATGGCCAAATGGAGATGGCAGCGGCCTTTGATCGCGCTGGCTTTAGCGCGGTTGATGTGCACATGAGCGATATTCTCAGTGGCCGAGTGAGCTTGGCCGACTTTAAGGGCTTGGCTGCGTGCGGTGGTTTCTCTTACGGTGACGTGCTGGGCGCGGGCGAGGGCTGGGCAAAAACCATATTGTTTAATGCGCGGGCGCGTGATGAATTTGCCGCCTATTTCCAGCGTGAAGATACCTTCTCGCTGGGTGTTTGCAACGGCTGCCAAATGATGTCGAATTTGCATTCGCTGATTCCTGGGGCTGAATTTTGGCCGCGTTTTGTGCGCAACCGCTCAGAACAGTTCGAGGCGCGGGTTGCGCAGCTTGAAATTCCAGAATCACCCTCCATATTACTGGCGGGCATGGCGGGTTCGCATATGCCTGTTGCGATTGCTCACGGTGAGGGTCGGGCGGAGTTTGCCGATGCAGCTCAGCTCGCTAATTTGCAGCAGGCGGGCAAGGTCGCTCTGAATTATATCGACAACAATTTGGCAGTAACCGAGCAGTATCCTGCGAACCCTAATGGTTCACCAGCTGGTATTGCTGGCGCGAGTAGCGCCGATGGTCGCGTTACGATAATGATGCCGCATCCAGAGCGGGTGTTCCGCACGGTTCAGAATTCTTGGATTGCCGATAACTCAGTGGAAGACAGTGGCTGGATGCGCCTATTCCGCAATGCTCGGGTTTGGGTTGATTGAGTTAATTTTTAAAGAGAGCCGGTTTTTACCGGCTTTCTTATAAGTGTTTAAGTTGGGGTGTTAGGGGTGTGTCGCCCAGTGTTAAACGGACACCGTCGCAACAGGCGGTTTTGGTGGAAATACAATGTTAAATAAATATCCGCTCTGGAAAAATCTGCTTATTGTGGCGGTTTTGGGCTTTGGTTTGCTTTATGCAGTACCTAATTTATATCGTCCAGATCCCGCATTGCAGATCTCTGGGGAAAGCAGTGGTGTGGTTATTGATCAAGCTCAAATGGAGCGCTTGTCGGCGGCCTTGGAAGCTAGTGGCATAAAACACTTTGGCGAGAAGGCCAATGAATCAGGTAAAAGTGGTCTGATTCGTTTATATGACGCAGAAGTGCAGCTGAGTGCGCAGCGCGTGGTACAGCGCGCCTTGGGCGATGGTTATATTGTGGCCTTAAATTTGGCTTCCAACACGCCAGAGTGGCTGAGTAATCTTGGTGCGCAAGCTATGAAGCTCGGTCTTGATTTGAGCGGCGGTGTGCACTTCTTACTCGAGGTCGATACCGATTCAGCCATCGCGACTAGGCTTGAACACTACAACTCAGGCATTAAAAAGAAATTGCGTGAAGAAGGTGTGCGCGGTTTTATCAGCTTGGGTGACGACGGCGTTATTAAGGGTAAGTTTACCTCGGAAGAGCTTCGTGATTCTGCGCTTTCCTTAATTCGTAAAGAATACTCAGAATTAACTGGTCAGCGTCTGGATTCGCCGGCAGGGGATAGTTCGTTTTATCTCAGCGCTTTGATTAGTGAAGCAAAGCGTAAAGAGATTGAAGATTACGCCGTGGGTCAAAACTTAACGACCTTGCGTAATCGGGTGAATGAGCTTGGTGTGTCTGAGCCCTTGGTGCAGCGTCAGGGTCGCAATCGCATTGTAGTTGAATTACCTGGTATTCAGGATACAGCAGAAGCTAAGCGTATTTTGGGTAAAACAGCCAATCTCGATTTCAGATTAGAAGCCCGTTACGATGCGCCGGTGTCAGATCGCGAGCAATTTGAGTTTCGCAACCCTGGCCCTGGCGAACCGAGCGCGTGGCTAGAGCGCGATGTGGTGATTACCGGTGAGCGTGTTGCCAACGCGCAGGCCAGTTTTGACCAAAACGGTATGCCGCAGGTAAGTATTACTCTCGACAGTGAAGGCGGCACCTTGATGCACCGCATGACTCGCCACAATATCAACCGCCGTTTAGGGGTGTTGTTTATTGAGCGCAAGAGTCGTACTCATTACCAGATGGATGCTGACGGTAAAGAGCAGATCGTTAAAGTGCCTTACGACGAGAAGAAAATTATAAGCCTTGCGACGATTAAAGATGCTTTAGGTGTGCAATTTCGGATTACCGGTTTAGACGCGCCGGGTGAAGCAGCCGAGTTGTCCTTATTGCTGCGCGCCGGTGCACTTGCGGCGCCGATCGACTTTGTTGAAGAGCGTACGGTTGGGCCTTCTTTGGGTGCAGAGAACATTGCCCAAGGTTTTAACGCGGTAAAGATCGGCCTGGGTATGGTTGCTGTCTTTATGGTGGTTTACTACCGAGTGTTTGGTCTTATAGCCGTCGCCGCGCTGGGCTTTAATATTGTCTTGCTCACAGCTTGTATGTCACTTCTTGGTGCTACGCTGACCTTGCCGGGTATTGCTGGTATTGTTCTAACGGTGGGTATGGCGGTAGACGCTAATGTGCTGATTTTCTCTCGAATACGAGAAGAGTTAAAAGCGGGGCTATCTGTGCAGCATGCGATTGAAGCCGGCTATGGCCGCGCCTTCGTCACTATTATGGACTCTAATATTACCACTCTGCTGGTAGCGGTAATTCTGTATGCCGTAGGTACTGGACCGGTGCGCGGTTTCGCGGTGACCTTGTCGCTGGGGATAATCACCTCCATGTTTACTGCGATTATGGGTACACGGGCTATTGTGAACATGCTTTACGGCGGTCGTCGCGTCACTAAGCTGGCGATCTAGGGGAAATACATGTCTGAGAATACAAAAATTATTGATTTTATGGGCCTGCGTAAGCTCGCCACTGTACTTTCTATTAGTCTTGTCTTGGTAGCTGTTGGTTTACTTGCTTTCAAGGGTTTGAATTTTGGCTTGGATTTTACCGGCGGCACTTTAATAGAGGTTATTTACGAAGAGCCCGTCGCCCTACCGGAAGTGCGGGATCAGCTTAAAACAGCTGGTTACGATAACGCGGTGGTAGTTAACTTTGGTTCCGATACCGATGTTTTGGTGCGCTTGCCACAGGGTATGAGCCCGACTTTAGGGGAAGAGGTTCTAAAAGTACTGAAAGCTGGTACTGCTGGCGAGATTGATTTGCGCCGCATTGAATTTGTCGGCCCGCAAGTGGGTGAGGAGCTTCGGGAGCAGGGTGGTTTAGCCGTACTGTTGGCTTTGGTGGTGGTGTTAATCTACGTTGCGATGCGCTTCCAGATTAAGTTTTCACTCGGTGCGGTAGCTGCTTTGGGTCATGATGTCATCATAACCTTGGGTGTATTCGCTTTAGTGGGCTGGGATTTCGATCTCACCGTATTGGCGGCCGTTCTTGCGGTAATTGGTTATTCCTTAAATGACTCGATTGTTGTTGCTGACCGAATTCGTGAAAACCTGCGAAAGCTGCGCAAACATGACGCGACGGAGGTTATCAATATTTCTTTAACCGAAACCCTAGATCGCACCTTGGTAACGTCTGGCACCACCTTATTGGTATTGGTTGCTCTAGCGGTGGTTGGTGGCGAAATGATCCACAGCTTCGCCTTGGCGCTGCTGGTTGGTATTGGCGTGGGTACCTATTCTTCGATCTATATTGTGGCCAGCTTATTAGTGACCATGAATATCAGTCAGGACGATTTGATCGTGCAGGAGAAGGAAGGGGCAGAGGTGGATGATTTGCCATAAAGGCGCTTAATGCTGCACGGGAGACGGGAGACGCTAGGGCAGGTCTTTTGCCTCTCTCGTCTCCCGTCAAGCCTCTCCCGAGGCTAGCGCAATTTCTCTAAATGCGGACGCACTGCCTGCAGCAATCCCTTCAAGCACTTAGGGTTGGCAGCAACGATATTGCCACTTTCAAAGTAATTGCCGCCGCCGCTGAAATCGCTGACCAAACCACCGGCTTCGCGTACGAGCAGAATACCAGCTGCAATATCCCATTTACTCAGACCAATCTCCCAAAAGCCATCGAGGCGACCGGCAGCGACATAGGCTAGGTCGAGTGATGCCGCACCGGCACGGCGGACGCCCGCCGTTTCAGCGGCTACCGCTTCAAGGCTGGCCATGTAAGCGGGCAGGTGCTGAGCGTTATGGGCTTTAAAGGGGATACCAGTGCCGATTAGGGCGCCTTCTAGGCCGGGGTTCATGGTGACCCGCACGCGGCGGCCATTGAGCTGGGCGCCGCGACCACGGCTGGCGGTAAATTCTTCGCGTCGAATGGGGTCGAGAATCACTGCGTGTTCAATCTGGCCTTGGAATACACAGGCAATTGAAATAGCAAAGTGGGGAATGCCGCGCACGAAGTTGGTGGTGCCGTCGATCGGGTCGATAATCCACTGGTAGTCGCTGTCGGCATTACCTGAGGCGCCAGACTCTTCGCCCAGAAAACCGTGCTCGGGATAGGCTTTTTGCAGGTGATAAATGATTTCCTGCTCGGCCTTGCGGTCGATTTCAGTCACAAAATCATTTTCGCCCTTGGACTCAATTTGGACGCGGTCGAGTTGTTCAGAGGCGCGCGAAATGAGGTCTCCCGCTTTACGGGCGGCGCGCAATGCGATATTCAGCATGGGTTGCATAGTACTAAGGCCTTGAATGTGCAAGCAATTGGAGCCGCATTATAACAGAGAGTCGGCGCGCGACGGAGGCCTAATTTCATTGTTTCGCTATGGCCTTCCTGTTAGACTGACGTCCCATCTCAAGGGGCAAAGAAGCACCGCTTTTTCCAGCCCTATATCTTATCGCACTATTCAAAAAGGCATGACATGGCGCGTTTTATATTCGTCACCGGCGGTGTTGTTTCGTCTCTCGGTAAAGGCATCGCTTCAGCATCGCTGGGCGCTATTCTCGAGGCTCGCGGCCTCAAAGTGACTATGTTGAAACTGGACCCCTATATTAATGTAGATCCAGGTACCATGAGTCCATTTCAGCACGGCGAGGTGTTTGTCACCGAAGACGGCGCAGAAACAGACCTTGATCTCGGTCACTACGAGCGCTTTGTGCGCGCTAAAATGGCCAAAGGTAATAACTTTACCGCTGGTCGAGTGTATGAAACCGTATTGCGCAAAGAGCGTCGCGGCGATTATCTCGGCGGCACCGTACAGGTAATTCCCCATATTACCGATGAAATTAAGCGCCGTGTGCTAGCTGGTGCCGGTGATGCGGATATCGCGATTGTTGAAATTGGCGGCACGGTTGGTGACATCGAAGGCTTACCGTTCTTTGAAGCTGCGCGTCAGCTAAAAGTAGAATTGGGCGCCAAACGCTCAATGCTGATGCACCTTACCTTGGTCCCCTATATTGCCACAGCAGGCGAAACCAAAACCAAGCCCACCCAGCACTCGGTAAAAGAGCTGCGGTCCATCGGCTTGCAACCTGACATCTTGCTGTGCCGCTCAGATCATGAAATTGATCAGAGTAGCCGTCATAAAATCGCTCTGTTTACCAATGTGGAGTCTCGTGCGGTCATCCCGTTGAGAGATGTTGACTCAATTTATCGTATTCCTTCTTTGTTAGCTGCTGAGGGCTTAGATGAGCTCGTAGTTGAACGTTTCGGATTAGACTGTCCGCCAGCGGATCTTACCGAGTGGGATACTGTTATTGAAGGTGACCTCCATCAAGATCAAACCGTGACGATTGCCATGGTTGGTAAGTACATGGAGCTGCTTGATGCGTATAAATCGCTTAACGAAGCGCTGAAACACGCTGGAATCCACAGCCGCACAAAGGTTGCCGTTCGTTATATCGACTCAGAAACGATTGAGAAAGAAGGCTTAGGCGTTCTTGACGGCGTCGACGGTATTCTGGTTCCCGGTGGCTTTGGTAACCGTGGCGTGGAAGGCAAGATTCTCACCGTGCAGTACGCCAGAGAAAAGAAGATCCCTTACTTGGGGATCTGTTTAGGTATGCAAGTCGCGGTAATTGAATTTGCCCGTAATGTCTTGGGTATTAGCGGCGCGAATAGCACCGAATTTGATGAGAAATGCAGTGACCCAGTAATTGGTTTAATTACCGAGTGGGTAACGGCAGAAGGCGGCGTTGAGCAGCGCAATCAAGATACCGACCTAGGTGGCAGTATGCGTCTAGGTGCGCAACAGTGTCACCTTGTTGAAGGTTCTGCGGTTAGCGCAGTTTACGGTAGCGAGTTGATTACTGAACGTCATCGCCACCGCTATGAAGTGAACAATAAATACGTAGAGAATATGCAAGCTAATGGCTTAAAAGTTGGTGGCTGGTCTGCCGACAAGAGCTTGGTAGAGGTGGTGGAAATACCAGATCACCCTTGGTTTATCGCCTGCCAATTTCACCCGGAATTTACTTCTACACCACGTGATGGGCATCCCTTGTTTAGCGGTTTTGTAAACGCAGCATTTGCCCATAGCAAAGCGTAATACACGGTTGGACAGTGTGTTGATCGGAATTGGGATTTAGGAAATACGTAGATGAAAGATAAAGTAGTAAGTGTTGCCGGTATTGATGTGGCGAATGATAAGCCCTTTGTTTTATTTGGCGGCATGAACGTGCTTGAATCCCGCGATATGGCCATGTCGGTTGCTGAGCATTATGTGACTGTTTGCGCAGAGCTGGGTATTCCCTATGTTTTTAAAGCGTCTTTCGATAAAGCCAATCGCTCGTCTGTACATTCCTACCGCGGTCCAGGCATGGATGAAGGCCTGAAAATTTTTCAGGAAATTAAGCAGACCTTTAATATTCCAGTGATTACCGACGTACATGAAATTTATCAGGCTGGCCCTGTCGCTGAAGTGTGTGACGTTATTCAGTTACCCGCTTTCCTCGCTAGACAAACGGACTTGGTGGCGGCGATGGCGGCCACCGATGCAGTTATTAATATTAAAAAGCCGCAGTTTTTAAGCCCCGCACAAATGAAGAATATTGTCGAAAAATTTGCCGAATGCGGTAACGACAAAATTATGCTGTGCGAGCGCGGCAGTAATTTTGGCTACGACAATCTGGTTGTCGATATGCTTGGTTTTAAAATTATGCGCGATGTCAGCGGTGGTGCGCCGCTGATTTTTGACGTTACCCACGCACTGCAGTGCCGCGACCCGATGGGCGCGGCGTCGGGCGGACGTCGCAATCAAGTTGCAGAGCTGGGTCGCTCGGGCATGGCTTTGGGTATCGCTGGTTTGTTCCTCGAGGCTCATCCCAATCCCGATCAAGCCAAATGTGATGGCCCCAGCGCACTGCCTTTGTCTGCGCTTAAAGGCTTCCTAGAACATATGAAGGCAGTGGATGATGTTGTGAAATCCTTGCCGACCCTCGATATTCAATAGATTTTTAATTTTATAAAGACTGACACGGAGAAAACTCACATGGCAGAGATTGTCGATATTAAGGCGTATGAGATCCTGGATTCTCGCGGTAACCCCACCGTTGAAGCGGATGTTGTACTAGCATCTGGCGCTGTAGGTAGTGCTTGTGCACCCTCCGGGGCATCGACGGGATCTCGCGAAGCCCTAGAGTTGCGCGATGGCGACGCCAGCCGTTACCTAGGCAAAGGCGTGCTTAAAGCCGTTGCCAATATCAACACCACGATTCGTGATTTGTTGCTGGGTATGGACGCTGAAGATCAGCGCGCTATCGACAATGCCATGATTAAAGCAGATGGTACCGAGACCAAATCTAATTTGGGCGCCAATGCCATTTTGGCCGTGTCTCTCGCCGCTGCAAAAGCGGTAGCGATTGAGAAGGGCATTCCTTTGTATCAGCGTATTGCTCAAATCAATGGCACCGAAGGCCAGTACACCATGCCCGTACCAATGATGAATATCATTAACGGTGGCGAGCACGCTGACAATAATGTCGATATTCAAGAGTTTATGATTCAGCCCGTTGGCGCGCCGACCTTTGCTGAAGCCCTGCGTCAGGGTGCGGAAATTTTCCACTCTCTGAAAAAAGTATTAGTTGCCCGCGGCCTGAGCACTTCAGTGGGCGATGAGGGCGGTTTTGCGCCGAACCTGCCATCGAATGAAGCTGCACTTGAAGCGATTGCCGAGGCCGTTGCCAACGCCGGTTATGAATTGGGCAAAGACATCACTTTGGCGCTGGATTGTGCCTCTTCTGAGTTTTACAAAAACGGCAAATATGTATTGAGTGGTGAAGGCAAAGAATTCGATGCCGAGGGCTTTGCGAGTTATTTAGACGAACTGAGCCAAAAATACCCAATTATCTCCATTGAAGATGGCATGGACGAAAGCGATTGGGATGGCTGGGCAACCTTGACTCGCAAAGTTGGCGACCGTGTGCAGTTGGTCGGCGACGACTTGTTTGTAACCAATACCAAAATTCTAAAACGTGGCATTGATAACAAAATTGCTAACTCAATTCTGATTAAATTCAACCAGATTGGTTCGCTGACTGAAACCTTGGACGCGATCAAAATGGCCAAGGATGCAGGTTACACAGCGGTTATTTCTCATCGCTCGGGCGAAACTGAAGACACTACCATTGCTGATCTGGCTGTGGCGACGTCTGCGGGCCAAATTAAAACCGGTTCACTGTGCCGTTCAGATCGCGTCGCTAAATACAATCGTTTGCTGCGTATCGAAGCTGAGTTGGGCGCGGCATACCGAGGCCGCGACGAATTCCGCGCCTAGTTATTCTCTGGGCAGCGAACGCTGCCCCTTGAATTAAATTGCGGGTATTGGGGACCAGTATGGGTGTGAGTGAGATGGCAGCACGATGACGCGCCGGCGACTGCTTTTATTACTGCTGGTCATTCTGGTTTTGCTGCAATTTAGGTTGTGGACGGGCACTGGTAGCTGGGAGCAAATTACCAGCTTGCGACGTGATATTGCCCAGCAGAAAAAGGTTAATGAAGATCTTAATTTGCGCAATGAACGGCTTTACGGCGAAGTGCGCAGTTTAAAAAACGATCTTGATAGTATTGAAGAGCGCGCCCGGAATGATATGGGCCTAATTAAAAGCAATGAGACTTTTTATCTCATAGTTGAAGAATAGTTGAAAAATAATAATAGCGCGCATACAGACAAACGGTTTTATCATGGCGATTAATAAAGCGCCCGCTACAGGGCTTTGGGCAGTGGTGCCCGCCGCTGGTCAGGGCACTCGCTTTGGTGCGGAACTTCCTAAACAATACCTTAAACTCAATGGCAAAGCCGTTATTGAGCACAGTCTCGACGCTTTGCTGGGCTGCTGCGAAATTCGTGGTGTGGCTGTTGCGCTAAAAGCAGACGATCCAATATTTGCGGAATTAGCCTGCGCTACTAATCCCATAGTGCGGCGGATTACCGGCGGTGCCGAGCGTGCCGAGTCGGTTGAGCTAGCCTTGGCTAGCTTGAGTGAAGCGCAGGATGGCGACTGGATATTAGTTCACGATGCAGCAAGACCCTGCCTAAGTCAGCGGGATATACAAATGCTGCTAGCTAAAGGGCGCGCGCATCCGGTAGGTGCATTGTTGGCTGCGCCGGTGGTGGATACCATGAAGCGTGCTACAGACCAAACTGAGGTTGCCGAAACTGTCGATAGACAAGTGTTATGGCGGGCGCTTACGCCCCAGTTGTTTCGCTATGGTGCGCTGCGTGACGCGCTTAAATACTGCCGTGAACAGGGTTTGCCGGTTACTGATGAAGCCTCGGCTATGGAGCACTGCGGCTTGCAGCCACTACTGGTGCAGGGCAGTCATCGCAATATTAAAATCACCTATCCTGATGATCTGTTGATCGCCGAGGTTTTTTTGGCAGGAGCCAATAATGACTAAGATTCGTATTGGCCACGGCTATGATGTACATCAATTGGCAGCGGGCGAGGGTATTCATCTCTGTGGTGTGTGGATTCCCTGTTCATATCAGCTAGTTGCCCATTCGGATGGCGATGTCGCCCTCCATGCGCTCTGTGACGCCTTGCTTGGCGCCTTGGCGTTGGGCGATATTGGCAAACATTTTCCCGACACCGATCCGCGCTATAAAGGTGCTGATAGCACTGAGCTACTTGCCCACTGCTATCAGCTAATTCGAGCGGAAGGCTACGCACTGGGCAATGCGGATATAACGATTGCCGCGCAAAAACCTAAGCTCGCTAGTTTTATTCCCGCCATGCGCGCCTCGATTGCCAAGGTCTTGAAATTAGACATGGGCCAGATTAGCGTGAAAGCGACCACCACCGAAAAATTAGGTTTTGTTGGTCGCAGCGAAGGTATTGCGGTTGATGCGGTGGTGTTATTGGAGCGTAGTAATGTTGCCTGAATGGCCCCGTGTGCTTGGCACTCCGCTGGTAAACGGGGTATTAAAAGCCCAGCCGGAAGATTTTGTGGTGGAGGAAGTTTTCCCCGTAGAGTTTAGTGGCGACGGCGAATTTGACTGGTTGTGGATAGAAAAACGCGGCGACAATACCGAGTATGTGGCCAAGCAATTGGCGCGTTTAGCCGGAGTACAGCCCAAGGCGGTAACGTATTCTGGGCAGAAAGATCGTCATGCGGTCACGCGCCAGTGGTTTTGCGTACATCTGCCAGGTAAAAACTTCCCTGCTTGGGAGGTGCCAGAGTCCGAAACTTGGAAAATTCTGCGCAAGGGGCGTCACCGCCAAAAGCTGCGTTTAGGCAGTCATCGTTATAACCATTTCACCCTGTGTTTAAGCGATTTAGCAGGTGATATCGACGATCTTAATCAGCGCTTGTCGATGGTACTTGTACAGGGCTTCCCTAATTACTTTGGTGAGCAGCGCTTTGGTCATCACGGCGGCAATATCGATGCCTGTCGGCAATGGTTTGCCGGCGAGATAAAACCGGCGCGCTTTGAGCGCAGCATGTATTTATCGGCGGCGCGGTCATTGCTGTTTAACGAGGTGCTGGCCCAGCGGGTGCTTGATGGCAGTTGGAATACGGGGCTAGACGGCGATGTGTATGCCCTGCGTGACAGTGGCAGTGTGTTTAGCGCTGAGCGCGACAATGAAACCATCGCCCGCTTGGCCAGCGGCGATATTCAAGCCACTGGGCCATTGTTCGGCAAGGCAGGACGTATAGTGGTAAATGGCCTAGCTGCGGAACGAGAGGAGACCGTGTATGCGCAGTATCCCTATTTCTGCACTGGCCTACTTAAACATGGTTTAAGCCTTGAGCGGCGGGCCCTGCGCTTGATAGCTAAAGATTTTCAATGGCAGTTTACAGGTAATAAGTCGCTGGAGCTGAGCTTTTCCCTGCCAAGGGGCTGCTTCGCCACAGCGCTTGTGCGAGAATTAATCAGCTACCCACTGGCGAGTTAGAGGCGGCGTGCGAGTCGTTGTTCATTAAAGTTAACAGAGAAAACTGGGTGACAATCTTAAATTTGCAAGGCATCGGGATGACATCCCAGAGAACTCGGGATCGCTTAATCGATCGTTTAACTGAGCGCGGTATAACAGATAACGCAGTTCTTAATGTCATTCGGGGTACACCCAGGCACATTTTTCTCGATGAGGCATTGTCCCATCGTGCCTATGAAGATAGCTCGCTCCCAATCGGCTTTCAGCAAACTCTTTCGCAACCCTATATTGTTGCTCGTATGACTGAGTTGTTACTGGCAAGTGGCCCGCGAGAGCGGGTTTTGGAGGTCGGTACCGGCTCTGGCTACCAAACCGCGATATTGGCGCAATTGGTTGGCCGAGTATTTAGTGTTGAGCGAATTCGACCGCTGCAAGAAAAGGCCCGTCAGCGCCTGCGGCAACTGGGTTTAAATAATGTTCAGCTGCGTCACGCCGATGGTGGTATGGGCTGGAAAGATCGCGGCCCCTTTGATGCTATTTTATCTGCAGCAGCACCAGCCGAAGTTCCTCAGGAATTACTCGAGCAATTGGCCATGGGCGGCCGCTTAGTGATTCCCATTGGCCCGCAAGGCAAGCAGCAAGCCCTCTATGTTTACGATAAAACCGAAGAGGGTATTCAACAACAAATGATCGAGCCGGTACTTTTTGTACCGCTACTTTCTGGTTTACTGTCGTAATTGTAAAAACTCGCGCTTTTAGTGCCGCTGTTTCAAGTAATAGGATGTTGTATGAAGGGATTTTATCCTGCGGTTTATCTTCGCGGAATGGCCATGGGCGCGGCCGATTTAGTGCCCGGTGTGTCTGGCGGTACTATCGCATTTATCACTGGTATTTACGATGAGCTCATTGAGAGTCTGAAATCCTGTAATTTAGAATCACTTGTATTATTGTTCAAGTCGGGCCCCGTCGCATTTTGGCAGTATATCAACGGCAGTTTCCTAATTAGCCTGATGCTGGGAATAGTAACCAGCGTGCTGTCTTTGGCGCGGGTTATTTCATTTGCGCTAGATGAATACCCGGTGCCTTTGGCCGCGCTTTTTTTTGGTTTAATTCTGGCTTCGGCGCTGATTGTTTATCGGCAAATCCCCGGTGCCGGCAAGCAGTTGCTTTGGCTATTTTTTGGATTGGGCTTTGCAATTTTGATTGGTGAAATTCGGCCTGCCGAAATTGCCGCTACGCCGTTAAATTTGTTTTTATCTGGTGCACTGGCAATCTGTGCCATGATTTTGCCGGGAATTTCCGGTAGTTTTATTTTATTGCTACTTGGCATGTACCAGCCAGTGATAGATGCGGTGAAAAGCATCGATATTGTTGCTTTGCTTAGTTTCGTAGCGGGCTGTGGGGTGGGCTTAATGCTATTTGTGCGGTTACTGTCGTGGTTGATGCATCATCATCGAGGCCCGCTACTAGCCGCTTTAAGCGGTATTCTTGTAGGGTCCTTGAGTATTATTTGGCCGTGGAAACTCGACGGAGAAGGGCAGTTACTTAGTGAGTCTCTTGCGTCTGGCTGGCAGAATGTATTGCCTTGGGACTACGCTCAAAAAGCGGATCCTCAGCTAATGCTCTCGCTGGGTTTGGCTGCTTGTGGTGTGGTTTTAGTGTTGCTCATAGAGCGATTTGCCAAAAAAGCCTAACTTTTTAAGACTATTTTTTTCTATAGCATAGACTTTAAAGCTCATATTGTGCTCAAAACCAAAGTGACATCGCGCTCAGCGCCCGTGAAAGACTGAGTCAAAACGGTATAGGAAGCTTACCCTAAACGAAAAAAGGCTTAACCTTGTGGATTGTCGGCCCTGAATATGAAGAGTAAGTTACTGCGACTCTTGTGCTTTTACTGCTTGATTTGTGGTTTGGTTTCTTGCTCAAGCAATGGCGGTTTCGCGCCTGTCTCAGATCGTTATAACCCTGCTGAGCGCACCCCTCCATATTATATAGTTAGTGCTGGCGATACCTTGTTCTCCATAGCTTGGCGTTATGGTTTCGAGCTTAAAGGGTTAGCGACCGCTAACGATATTGCTTCTCCGTACACAATTTATCCTGGCCAAGCTATCCTGTTACAGGAGAGTAGCCAGGCCCCTGTCAAGCAGCGCGCCCAAGCTAAAGCGCCTGCGGCGCCGGCGCCACGGACAGCGCCTGCAGTTGCTCAAAAACCGTCGATTGCTGTGCAAAAAAACGTATCCTTGCGAACAAATGAACGTTGGCGCTGGCCGGTCAATGGCCGAGTAGTGCGTCCTTTTGTGGCAACTGGGCAGGCGCATAAAGGTATTGATATAAAAGGTAAAATGGGAGAGCCTGTACATGCATCACGCAGTGGCGTAGTGGTATATGCGGGCAGTGGGTTAGTCGGTTATGGCAACCTACTGATACTCAAACATTCTGATCGCTATTTAAGTGCTTACGGGCATAATCGACGTTTAACGGTAAAGGAGGGTGATAAAGTTAAAGTGGGTCAGGTGATTGCAGAGTTGGGAGATAGCGGCACTGATTCAGTTAAATTGCATTTTGAAGTTCGTGTAGAAGGAAAACCGGTTGATCCTTTAAAGTTGCTGCCGCGGCGCTAAATTTACAGACCCGGAAGACACTTGGAGTATCACTTAGTCGAGTAATAACAAACCAAATAAGGATTCGACGATGCGGGTATATGAGAATGACGATCACCGCTCAAGTGTGATCGATGTGTTAGTGAGTGATAATAATAACGATGACGACCGCGAGCATGCTGTTGCCAAAGACAAGGCTATTAAAGGAATCAAGTTAAGCCGCCCACGACGGCAGTCAAAAGACCTAGATGCCACCCAGTTATACCTTAGTGAAATAGGCTTTTCGCCGCTGCTCAGTGCAGAAGAAGAAGTGTACTTTTCGCGTTTAGCTAGAAAAGGTGATGAGGCTGGCCGCAAGCGAATGATTGAGAGCAATTTACGCTTGGTTGTTAAAATATCGCGCCGTTACTTGAACCGTGGTTTGAGTCTGTTGGATTTGGTTGAAGAGGGTAATCTCGGCTTAATTCGTGCGGTAGAAAAATTTGATCCAGAGCGCGGCTTTCGTTTTTCAACTTATGCGACATGGTGGATACGCCAGACCATAGAGCGGGCAATAATGAATCAAACCCGCACCATTCGTTTACCTATTCACGTGGTAAAAGAACTTAACAGTTATTTGCGTGCGGAGCGCGAGCTTACCCAAAAACTAGATCACATGCCTTCTCCCGAAGAAATGGCAGCAGCGCTCGATCGGCCGGTAGCTGAAGCGAAGCGGTTATGTGGCCTAAAGGATCGAGTTGGCTCAGTTGATGTGCCGGTGGCGCAGGATTCAGATCAGGTATTGCTTGATACGCTTGCCGATAGCCAAGCTTTAAACCCCAGTGATATTTTACAGAGCGAAGACCTCTCTAGCAGCATTGACCTTTGGCTGGGGGAGCTAAGTACTAAGCAGCGAGAAGTGGTGGTGCGCCGTTTTGGTTTGCGCGGTCATGAACCCGCAACACTGGAAGAAGTCGGTCGCGAAATTGGTTTAACGCGGGAGCGCGTGCGACAAATACAGGTTGAAGCCCTGAAAAGCATGCGTGTTTTATTTGAGGCCAATGGCCTTAATGCCGCATCGCTGTTTTCTGAAAATGCCTAAGTTATTTTACTGGCAATAAAAAAGCCCGCAAATGCGGGCTTTTTTATGTGCTGAATTTTAACTCAGCTGTGCATGAATAGCTTAGCGCTCAAGATACTGAAGTTTATTAGGCTTGTTGGCCCATTCTTCTGCATCTGCCGGTGCCGGCTTCATTTCGGTGATATTTGGCCACACTTCCGCAAGTTCTGCGTTCAGCTCCAAGAATACCTGTTGGTCTTCGGGGAGTTCATCCTCAGAAAATATCGCATTTACTGGGCATTCTGGTTCACACAGTGCGCAGTCGATGCACTCGTCGGGATGAATGACGAGAAAATTCGGACCTTCGTAAAAACAATCTACCGGACAAACTTCAACACAATCAGTGTGTTTGCACTTAATGCAATCTTCGCCTACAACAAAAGTCATTTTTGGTCAGCCCCTTTTAAATCCTGACTGTGGGTTGGGTTACTCGCAGAGCGCGGTATTGTAACACCAGTGAAAAATATGGGTATAGCTTTCGTCTTACCTTTAATTTAGCTGTGTATTATCGCTTTTACGTATTAAGGACGCCAGTTTCACTATAAACCCCGCTATTGCAGCTGGGCCTTGAGCTTATACAGCAGCTCATGGGCTTGGCGTGGGCTGAGGTCGTCGGGATTGATGTCGTCTAACTCGCTCAACACCGGGTGGTCGGCACTTAGCGGCGGAGCAAATAAGTCGGGCTGCGGTCCAGCGGTATTGAGCTGGGTGTGGCCAATAGCCTGTGATTCTAACTCGCGTAGCTTTATTTTGGCGGCGCTAACCACCTTAGGTGGTATGCCCGCCAATTTAGCGACCTGTAGACCGTAACTGCGGTTGGCGGGGCCTTCTTCAACGCGGTGTAAAAATACAATATGGTCATTGTGCTCGGTGACGCCAAGGTGAACATTTGCCGCCTTAGGGTAGGTTTCTGGTAAAACCGTCAACTCAAAATAATGGGTGGCGAACAGCGTGAAGCCGTGAACTCGGTCGGCCAGATCAATCGCACAGGCCCAGGCCAGAGAAAGCCCGTCGAAGGTGCTGGTGCCGCGGCCGATTTCATCCATTAGGATCAAGCTTTTGGCGGTGGCATTATGAAGAATATTGGCAGTCTCGGTCATTTCCACCATAAAAGTAGAGCGCCCGCCGGCGAGGTCGTCTGACGAGCCGATACGGGTGAATATTTGGTCCACTAAACTCAGTTTTACCGATTTGGCGGGCACAAAGCTGCCGATGTGGGCCAAGAGTACAATTAGCGCAGTTTGGCGCATATACGTCGATTTACCGCCCATGTTCGGGCCGGTAATAATCAATGTGCGGCGGTCATCGGCAAGTTTGAGATCATTTGCAATAAAGGGCTCGTCGAGCACGCTTTCTACCACTGGATGGCGGCCTTGCTCAATATCCAATAGCGGACTATTGCTGAACTCTGGCTGGCA
Source organism: Zhongshania guokunii (assembly GCF_040892635.1). Lineage (NCBI taxonomy): Bacteria > Pseudomonadati > Pseudomonadota > Gammaproteobacteria > Cellvibrionales > Spongiibacteraceae > Zhongshania > Zhongshania guokunii. The sequence goes on from NZ_JBFRYA010000001.1 coordinate 436,919, forward strand.
GAGATCAAGCTGAACAGCGCGCTCCGCCAAGTTTGCGATGACGTCTAGTTCGCATAAGCCTTGTGCCGCATTTTGTAAGTCGGCCAGCTCGGCATTAAGGTTGTCTAGCAATTCGTCATAGAGCATTTTTTCGCGCGCAAGAGCGCGGCTTTTACTGCTCAGTGCTTTGTCTTCAAAAGTCTTTAACTCTGGCGTAATAAAGCGTTCGGCATTTTTTAAGGTCTGTCGGCGAATGTACTCAACAGGTGCTTGGCCCGCTTGCAGTTTGCTTATTTCAATGTAGTAGCCATGGACCCTGTTATAGCCCACTTTCAAGGTGCTCAGTCCCGTTTTTTCCCGCTCGCGGCGCTCCATTGCCAATAGAAACTCACCGGCATCAGTGCTCAGGCTGCGCAGTTCGTCGAGTTCGCTGTCGAAGCCCTCGGCAATTACGCCGCCGTCGCGCAATACCATGGGTGGGTTTTCTGCCACCGCTCGGCCGAGTAAATCGGCAAGCGTAGGGAATTCGCTGATTTGCTCTGCTAAATCCTTTAAATAGGGAATGTCAAAGGGTTTTAATTGGCTTTGTAGCGCAGGTAAGGTCGCCAGCGAGCGCTGCAAGCGCGACAAATCTCGCGGGCGGGCCGAACGCAGGCCGACGCGGGATAGAATACGTTCTAAATCGCCGATTTGCTTGAGTGTGGCGCGCAGGGTTTCGAACTGATAATTATCAATAAGGCCGACTACGCCACTTTGACGTGCGCTCAGAATAGCTTGGTTGCGGAGGGGGCGGTGTAGCCAGCGCCGTAGCAAACGCGAACCCATGGCGGTTTGGCAGCGATCAAAGACCGAGGCGAGGGTATTTTCAACGCCACCACCAAGATTTAGGTCCAGCTCTAAATTGCGACGAGTTGCGGCGTCCATTGCAACTGCGTCATCGCGGTTCTCGTGCTTGAGCTGGCGAATATGGGGCAGGGCAGTGCGCTGGGTGTCTTTAACGTAATGCAGTAAGCAGCCAGCGGCGGAGACACCTTGAGTAAGTTGTTCGCAGCCAAAGCCGGCCAAGTCTTGCACACCAAAGTGTTGGCACAGTCCCCGCGTTGCAGCGTCAAAATCAAACTCCCAGGGCGGAAGTTTACGTAGACCAGGAAACTTGGGCATTTCCTCTACATTGAGATCGTCGGCAACCAGTAGCTCGGCGGGGCGCAGGCGCTGTAACTCGCCAACAAATGCTGTTTGACCTTTTACTTCTAAAACTTGAAAGCGACCGCTGCTCATGTCTAGCACAGCTATGCCGAACAAGCCCGAGTGCCCACAAGCGGCAACAAGTAGCGCGTCGCGACGTTCATCCAGTAGCGCCTCGTCACTGATGGTGCCTGGCGTAACTATGCGCGCGACAGCGCGTTCTACTGGCCCTTTGCTGGTCGCCGGATCGCCGATTTGCTCGCAAATCGCCACTGACTCGCCGGCTTTGACTAATTTCGCTAAATAGCCTTCAACAGCGTGGTAGGGCACGCCACACATCGGAATTGGATTGCCGCCTGTTTTGCCCCTAGCCGTAAGCGTAATGTCCAGTAATTCGGACGCTTTTTTGGCGTCATCAAAAAACAGTTCGTAAAAGTCACCCATGCGGTAAAACACCACCTCATTGGGGTGTTCAGCTTTAATTTTAAGGTACTGAACCATCATGGGCGTGTGCTGTGTTTCGGCAACAGTATTGGTAGTGGCTTTGCTCATCATTGCTCTATGTTGGCCTTGTTGGTTAGGCGGTAAATTTGTGGTGTTCGGCGTAAATTGGCGGACAAAATTAGGGGCTGGCTAGCGGCATTAATGAATTAGGCAAGAATAGCAAAACGTATAAAAAACCACTAATAGCATACTGCTGTTATAGATTGCCTCGGTCGGCGGACTGCCACGGCTTTTGGGCAAGAAAAATAGTGTGGCGGCTGCCTTTGCCAGGGCGTGCGCGAACAGTGTGTATAGTGACCTTAAAGCGGGCTTTTTTAAGGCGAATGGCGAACATAGAGTCGGCGCCCGCCGACCAGATCGCTAATACACCTTCGGGGCGTAAAGTGTTAAATATTGCGTCTAGTCCAGCTTGAGAATACAGCCAGTTATTGTCGGTTTGCGTTAGTCCTTCGGGGCCGTTATCAACGTCGAGTAAAATGGCGTCATAGGCGCGGGGATTGTTGTTCATTAATTCGGCAACGTCACCGACATGGACCTTGGCTCTAGCGTCGCGCAGCGGATTGCCAGCGCATTCACCCAGTGGGCCGCGGTTCCACTCCACCACGGCGGGAATGAGCTCCGCCACGGTAACTGTAGTGCTGGCGCCAACGCCGCGAAGTGCCGCTGCTAAGGTGTAACCCATGCCTAGGCCGCCGACTAGTATCTCGGCGCCTAAAACCTCAGCGCTGCCGTCGCGCACTTTTAACCGCGCACAGGCCAGATCGGCAAGGGCTTCCTCTGAATTGAACATTCGACTGTTCATCAGCTCACCGCGCACGCCCGACAGGCGGATAGAGAACTCATCGCCGCGCTGGGATAATTTAAGTTCGCCGCCATTATTGGGGATCTGCGCGGTGCTAAGTTGTTTCCAGGGGATCATGATGCCTCGGGCTGCGGTTTTGAATGCGGACTGCACTTTAACACAGCCACTTTTAGGTGTAATAGTAATGAAATCCTGGCAGTGGCTTAATGGTATGTGTTGCTGGGCGTCGAGGATTTTGAAAACGCTAAAGAATTTGGCGTACGGCATTGACAATGGGGCTGATAATACTGATTATACATACAGTTGTTTGGCCAGTGGTTCAGCCAGCCATTATTCATTTTAATATCAGCATTCACAAAGGTAGAGAACATATGGATCCCAATAAGCAGAAAGCACTGGAATCGGCGCTGAGCCAGATTGAGCGCCAGTTTGGTAAGGGTTCAATCATGAAAATGGGCGATAGCTCACGGGAAGTGATGCCATCTGTCTCTACCGGCTCGCTGGGGCTGGATATTGCGCTTGGTATCGGTGGTTTACCCTACGGCCGAATCGTAGAAATCTATGGCCCAGAGTCGTCAGGTAAAACTACACTGTGTCTGCAGGTTATGGCTGAGGCTCAAAAAGCGGGCAAAACAGTGGCTATTGTCGATGCAGAGCACGCTCTAGACCCCCAATACGCTGAAAAGCTTGGTGTAAACCTAGACGATCTATTGGTTTCTCAACCTGATACTGGCGAGCAGGCATTGGAAATTACCGATATGCTGGTTCGCTCTGGTTCGGTTGACGTTATTGTTATCGACTCGGTAGCGGCGTTAGTGCCTAAGGCTGAAATTGAAGGTGAAATGGGCGATACCCATGTCGGTCTGCAGGCGCGCTTAATGTCTCAGGCGCTGCGTAAACTCACCGGTAATATTAAGAACGCTAACTGCCTTGTTATTTTCATTAACCAGATCCGGATGAAGATTGGTGTAATGTTTGGCAACCCAGAAACCACTTCTGGTGGTAATTCACTAAAGTTCTATGCCTCGGTTCGTCTTGATATACGCCGTATTGGTGCGGTTAAAGATGGTGAGGAAGTGATTGGCAATGAAACGCGAGTGAAGATCGTTAAAAACAAAGTGTCACCTCCGTTCAAGCAAGCAGAGTTTCAGATCCTTTACGGACAGGGAATTTATCGTCTTGGCGAAGTGATTGATTTGGGCGTAAAGCAGGGCTTGGTCGATAAGGCTGGTGCTTGGTATGCCTATAAGGGTGATAAAATTGGCCAAGGTAAAGCAAATGCCGCTAAGTATCTCAGTGAGCATCCTGAAATAGCTGCAGAAATCGAGGGGCAGATTCGCGAAGCGATGCTTCCTAAACCTAGCGCAAAGAAAGCACCTGAAGAACCGGTTGCCACTGAGAAGTAGTAATCTAATAGAGTAATACTGCAGTTATCGTGTACTGCAGTATTACTCTTAGCAAAGCGTCTATTCAGGTAGTTCCTCTTCGTTATTATCCATTTCTAAGCTTAAACTCATTGCCGACACAGGTTTTTTCTCGTCATTACCGGTCTCTTCTGCAGCGTCTGCTGGTATACCGCGCTTGCTGTGCAACTTTATGCGCAAGCGGAGGTTGTTTGCTGAATCAGCATTTTTCAATGCTTCTGCAAATGAAACTTTGCCTGCTTCGTAAAGATTGAAGAGGGCGAGATCAAAGGTTTGCATGCCCACGTTTTCAGATTTATGCATGATTTCTTTGATTGTTTCAATTTCACCCTTATGAATTGCTTGGGCGACTGTCGGCGTGCCGAGGAGAATCTCTATAGCGGCTGCTCGTTTGCCGTCTTCGGTGGGTACTAGGCGCTGAGATACAAAACACTTTAAATTCAACGAGAGATCAAGCAATAGCTGGTTTCGCCGTTCCTCGGGGAAGAAATTAATAATCCGGTCTAGAGCTTGGTTGGCGTTGTTAGCGTGTAAGGTTGATATACAAAGGTGGCCCGTTTCAGCGAAGGCCAATGCGTGCTCCATCGTTTCTCGGTCACGGATTTCACCAATTAAAATTACATCAGGCGCTTGGCGCAGGGTGTTTTTTAACGCCTGGTGAAAACTGCGAGTATCCATGCCAATCTCGCGTTGGTTTACGATGCTGCGCTTATGACGGTGGATAAATTCAATAGGGTCCTCAATGGTAATGATGTGGCCACTACTGTTGGTGTTACGGTGATCGATAAGCGCAGCGAGGGAGGTGGACTTACCCGAGCCAGTCGCCCCAACAAACAACACCAGCCCGCGCTTAGTCATAATGACTTCTTTTAATATCGGCGGCAGGCCTAAAGCATCGACATTGGGTATGTCGGTAACGATATTTCTGGCTACCATGGAGATTTCATTGCGCTGTTTGAAGATGTTGACCCTAAATCGTCCTACGCTTGGTATGTGGTAGGCGAGGTTCATTTCTAATTCTTGCTCGAATTCCTCGATTTGGGCCTCATCCATAATGGCGTAAGCGATTTTCTTAATATCGCCAGCCGCAAAGCTTTCTTTGTCTAGTGGCTTGAGCTTGCCGTGGAACTTGGCGCAGGGTGGAGCTCCAGTGCTAAGAAAGAGGTCTGAGCCATCATTTTTGGCGAGGACGGTAAGGTAGTCATTAAACGTCATGGCTGCTTCTCTTAAACTGGCAGTGATTAGGCTATTTACGGAGAGCAATTAGGCAAATACTTGGTCTCTAGCGGCATTGGTATTGGGCTCGGGGACGAAATGACTGTCACCGTTTAATACCTCGCTGGTTCAAATGACCAAGTGTAGCGCGCCTCTCAAAAATGTTAGCAAGGACTACAAACGTCAGTCTTGTCTATAAGCTTATTATGTTGGCAATTGCTATCAGAGACAAGATAAGCGCTAATTTTCCAAATCAAGGCGGTTGAAATGATCGATAAATAGCCATCAATGGCGTAGTGCCAGCCGAGGTGAACCGAACCCAATAAAATTAATAGTAGAAATATAGCTCCAAATAGCCGGAAAGCAACACGATTGGTGCGCCAGCATACAAAAAGGATCAAGGTCGCAATGGAAATGTGCATGCTGGGCATCGAGGAAATTCCGCCGCCGGCGCCTACAGCACCGCTAGAGTGCCAACCCCAAAGGAGCTGTTGTGCTTCCAAGGCTAATAATGGGTAGTTAGAGTTAGCTACGTTTAAATAGGCCATCAATCCATGGTAAGGGTTGTTAATGGCAGGATAAATATTTTCGAAGAAAGCGGGGCCTACCGAGGAAAAAATAAATGCTAGAATTGTGCCGTTTACCGTCCAGGCCATTAGGTAGCTAAGTAGAAACCGTTTTCGTAATATTTCATTTTTTGATAAAAATATAAACCATACAAGTACTGTTAACATTGCGATGAACCAAGAGGCGTAAATCATATCAATGAAACGAGTAATTATGGGTTGGCCAAGGAAAGGCTGAAGTATTTCCCATGGAGCGTAACCCCCATGTAATTTTCGGTCAAAATTATCAAGTGCAAGATCCCAGCTAAATGGATTGATCTCTGGAATTAGGAATTTAAAAGAAGTCATTGTAGATAAAAATATACATATTGCTAAATAAGTTAAAATTCCTCTGATAAACACATAGCTTGTCATTGATGACTTCAGCTGGAAAAACATATGCAAAAATAAGTTCTTGGGCCGAATTTTTATCATGATGTGGAATGTGTAAATGGCATAAAAAATCATTCCGACTGGAATGAATTGGAGCGTAGCCGGTTTGATATACATAAATATTGAAAAACGGTCACTAAGGCCATGATAGTGAATAAAACCCAAGGTGCAAATCACATACGCCGCTACAAATAGGAAAAAAGCCTGGTTTGTAGCGAGAGAGATGGCGGTATGTGTAGTTATTTTATTCATATTGATTGGGTTTCTCTCTCGCGCGCATGCTTAGTGATTAGATCGGATTAATAAATATTTTGAGTACTAATCCGCACATGCTTACTGTGAAACTGTCCTAAATATTATATGGCAATAAGCAGCTATCTTGTCGACATAAAGCAGAACAGAGTTCAATTAACCAATCTTACGGTATCATTTTCACAAGTGAGCGCCGCACCTATTTCCGCTCCCGCTATACTCACGCCGAGTGTATTTAATAAAGGATTTATTATCGGCGTCAGAAGAGTGCTGAGCACGGTTGATAAACTGCTTGTTAAGGTTGAGACCGTAGCTGATACGAGACTTGTAACGAGGGGGATTACTGGGGTGAAGCTGACGGCCGGTGTAAGCGCGAGAGCGCTGCTAACACCGGTAGTAGGTTGAAACGCGTTATCGGTAAGCATTACAGCGACTTCCGGTAGCTCTTCGTCGGTGTCGTTGGTATGGATAATTAAATTATTGAAGTTAGACGCGAGATCCATCGTTGCTTTAAATAAAATTTGGATTTCTGGTGTTAAAAGTATTGCTGGGATACGGATTATGGCGGTTGGTGATAGTATCGGTGAGCCAGAAAAAACATTTGCATAGGCATTGCTCGGCGTACTGCCAAAGCTACCAACTTTCACTGATACAGCTGAGGTATTTGCCAAGCTATTCAGTTGTTTTTCATTATCTGCGGCGCAAACATAATCATCTACAGTAGCATCTGCTTCCGCGGCATCAACGAGGACATCAATTTGTGCAGGTATAAGATTGGATAGGCCTAAGGGAAGGGTTGTCGTCAGCGATATAAATACCCGAACTTGTGCCGTTTTTACACTGATGGTGTCAGACTCTGGGTTACCGATAGCCGATATTTGGGGCGGAGATATGATTTTTACCCCGATTTTTCCATTGACCAAGCCTAATACACTGACAGTCTGATCGAGACTAATAGCGCTATCTCCGGCTGCAATTTGCATAAGCCCTTGAACCAAATCAAAAGCGTTAATATTGGTATTCAGGGACGCTTTTGATGCCTCCGCCTGAACGTTAATCAGATCTCCCAGTGTAATAGGCAGTGTTGGAATTTCTAGGGCTAAGCTATCTAAGGAGTTCGCCGCAGTTATTGACGCTGTGCTGCCTTCGGTATTAAGCACATCAGCTGCAATCGACAGTAGCGTTGGGAGATTGATGTTGGTGCTAAGTATCGAGTTGTAGTCGCCCGCGGTTGCACCAAGTTCAATCAAGTAGTTCAGTAAGTTTATGTCGGCATCTATTAGCCCCTGCCAACCAGCGGCACTTAGTGTCAAGGTTGAGCCGGTTAGTCCACCCAGTACTGAATTGAGCATCCCTCCGTCAACGGAAACCAAACTATTACGGATGGTAAGTTGCGCTGTTGGCTCGCATGCTTTTGCGGTTGCCGTGGCACTCAGATTTATTTCATTGTCGCCAGTTGGCATTAATTGTGCGAAAAGTGATGTGGGTACCTTATAAGCAAGATTGACAGTAATTGCATTGCCATCGCGGCTAACCGCAAGGCTGCTATTGGTGTTGTTTCCTTTGAAATCATTACGGGTAGCAGAGAGAACATACATGTCAGCAAGAGTCATAGACTCTACATCGAGCGTTTGGTCCCGGCAGTAGATTAGTGCAGTTTCCATAGCCGCTAAATCGGCATTCTTTTGTAAGGTGCGCTTCTCAAGATAGAGCCGTCCAGTGTCAGCGACCACTGCGACAAAAGTGAATAAACTCAGCATCATCAATACCGCGAGGATTGTAGTGACACCCGCTTGCCTAGCAGGGTGATACTGATTTAACTTTTGCTGTGGTCGCATATTGCTTACTCTGCTTTGAATGAGTCGCTACCGAAACGCTCGGGAATTGGGTGTGAGAAGCTTTTAACATAGCGGTTATACACTTCGGTGCTGACCTTGCCACTAAGGTGTTGTTCTTGGCTGCTGGCGTTTTGACCAGAACTTTGCTGGGCTAATAGTCTGCTTGTCACTGTTTGAAACTTAGTATTTGGTGTATATACGACTTCTGGCTCGGCCAGAGTCTGCATTGACGTGGCGAAGGCGCTAAACGCTAGGGCAAATATTACTGGTTTCATAGTGGTGCTCCATCATAGATATTGTTACTACCTGCTAAAGCAGGTTGTTTGAACGCATTGGCTTGACTAAGCAGGTATTTAAATTCTGTGGAGTCAATACCATTATTTTTCGCCATGCGCACTGCTGTGCGGCTGTCACCATCTAATATCAGGCTGATGACCATGTTTCTAATGGCGACGGGGTGGCCAGGCTGTAATTGGAGCGCGGTCATAAATTCACGCTGGGCGTCTTTAAAGTTTTTATGGGCAAGTAAAATAAAGCCGTAGTCATTGCGGATATCGGCATTACTTGGCGCTAGACGACGTGCTTTTAACATTTGCTGGTGGGCCTGAGGCAAATCACCTCGCGTCGCGAGAATCTTTGCCATACCGGCGTGGCCGTAGGCGGTCAGGCAGGTCAAGCTAAGGTTTCGGTAGCTTACGTAAGCTTCACTGAGCATGCCGGTATTGCGCTGTGCCTCTGCCCGGAGCCGCAGAACCCTTGGGTTCGCATCAGAGGCTTTTTCTAAGTAGGCTAAAGCGGAATAATACTGTTTTTCTAGCACCTGCTGTTCGATCAAATCTAAAGAAATACTCTCTTCTTTACTGGTCGGAACGTTACAGTTACTTGCGTTTGTTTGGCGGCTCGATGCGGTGCTGGCGCAGCCCGTTAGCAGCACAATGAGCAAACCAGTTATTGAAAGTGTCAGTATTTTCATTTCACACGCTCCTGCGTTATTGTCCTAGATTGCCTATTGCTGTGGAGATCGACATAAGTGCTGGGCCGGCGACAACAATCAACAGTGCTGGGAATAGGAACAGCATCATTACTAAGGACATTTTCCCTGACATCTTGTTAACTTGTTCCTGTAAGTCTAATTTCCGACGGTTTTGCAGTAAGCGATATAATTCGTCTAAGGCTTTATCAATACTGCCGCCAGTGATCGCTTGTTGGCGAACAACGATAAGGTATTCCTTGAAACCCTCGGCGTTAGTGCAGCCAATAAGTTCATAGAGCGCTTCTTCTTGGCTTTGGCCAGACTCAATTTTATTTACCGCTAGCTGTAATTCTTGGGAACAGGTAGGAGCGAGGTTGCGAAGCTGATCGCATATTATCGCCAGTGTTCTCGGTAGTGAAAGTCCCACTCGCCATAGCATCCTTGTGGTTTGAACCAAAATCAGGGTTTCTTGATTTAATTTTTCTTGGCGGCTTTGAGCAATTTTTTTCAGGAAAAAATAGGCTAAGTAAACCAGTGAAATAAAGCCAAGAGTAATGATAAACAGTATCGTCGTAGGCGGGGTGCCATTGAAATATGTATATATACCAAGGCATATAGCGGTGCCGATAATCGCGATTAAGGTAATTGAGATCGTGTTGACCTGTTGCTCGGTATTAAGCAAGCCAGCGCGGCGTAAAAGTTGAGATAAGGAGGCGATGTGGGTGTTTTCTTCCCGCAATTGTCGCCACATATCTTTGGAGTTGAATTCAAACTCTTGGTTTTTACCTGGTGCAGCAGTTTCCAAATGGGCAACGGCGAGTAATATTACCGGTGCAGTGCAAAGTATAACCGCGCCGATAATGTAATAGAGGTGATGTACTTCCATGATCTGTTCCTCAGTTGCCTATCGACTTAATCATACGCCACAGAATAATGACACCCATTAATTGCATAATGACCGCGACAATTAAGGTTTGTTGGCCGCCAGCGTCCTGCCACATATCGGTTAGAAATTTAGGGTTGTTGTAGAAAGTATAGGCGGCAATGCCTGGTGGCAAGGCCGCTAATATCGCCGCTGTAACTCTGGTTTCACCTGTCATGGCACTTAATTCACGTTTACCCGAGTCCTGCATTCTGAGTATGTCTACGATGTCATCAAGAATTGAACGAATACTGCCGCCGTATTGCTCGTTGATACGTAAGGCCGTGGCGAGAACATCAAATTCATTTAATTGGTTGACTCTGGCTTCCCGTTCAAATGCTTGGTGAAGGTCGTAGCCAAAGTGAACTCGGCGTACTACGCGACGCATTACAGTGCCGAGCGGGCGCTCAAGTGTTTCTACTGAGTCAGCAAAAGCATTTTCTACAGAGACCCCCGCAGACAGCCGCCGAGTTACCTGATTAATGAAGGAGGGCAGCTGGTCTAGCATTTTTGCACGTCGTTGTGCGCCAATAATTTTTATTAGAGATACCGCCACCAGTAAAACGCCAACAGCGGCGATAATATTTATTTTTACGGGCAGGATCAGAAAGCAAAGTGCGATAGCTGTTACGGTGATCGCAATACCTGCGTAAACAATACTTGGTGGCAGTTCGACACCATTACTACCAAGATAATTCTCTAAGAATGCAGGCAGTTTTTGCCCCAATTCAGGTATAAGCTCATCTTCTGGAATAGCTTCGCTTGATTCGCTGCTAATCATTAGCACGACAAAGGCCAGTCCAACCAAAAGTAGAGCTAGTGCAATCCATAACATAGCGGTTATTCCTTTGGCTCAGATGTGTGCGGGGTCCGGTGACCGCGCAGTATTTTTAACACCGTCAACGCGCAAAACTTTTCTGGTAGCGTCGTCGTAAATGAATATATCTTTCAGGGTAAGCTCGTTGTTAACGACATGTAGCTCGGCAATTTGCAACACGCAGCGCCTTCCGTCTGCTTTGCGACCAATATGCACGATTAAATCCAATGCGCTGCCTATCATTTTAAGAATAAGGTCGCCGCTACCTTTGAAACCAGAAATTCCGACCATCATTTCTAAGCGGGTAATAGCGTCGCGGGCGGAGTTGGCGTGAACGGTGCTCATAGAGCCGTTGTGCCCCGTGTTCATCGCTTGTAAAACGTCAAGAATTTCACCGCCGCGACTCTCGCCAACAATGATGCGATCTGGGCGCATGCGAAGCGCATTTTTAACGAGTTCGCGGGCGGTCACTTCCCCGACACCCTCATTGTTTTCGGGGCGAGTTTCGAGGCGCACCACGTGGCCATTGCGGAGCTGCAGTTCAGCGGCATCTTCGATGGTGACGATACGCTCAGTGGCGGGAATAAACTGACTCAAAATATTGAGCAGTGTAGTTTTACCTGAACCGGTCGCACCGCTAATGAGAATATTGGTTCTGTTGGCAACGGCGTTAGTTAGATATTCAAGTACGTCTTCGCTAATAGAGCCTGTCGCTAATAATTCTTGAGCAGTGAGCGGGTCCTTTCGGAATTTACGGATCGATAAACATGGCCCGTCTAGGGCCAGTGGCGGAACGATTGCGTTGATACGGCTGCCGTCCTCCAAACGTCCATCTACAATTGGGCTGGACTCGTCAATGCGGCGTCCGAGTGGTGAGATCATGCGGCGTATTACCCGCAACACATGGCGGTTGTCGAGGAAACGCATGTCGGCTTTTTCAAGCACACCCGCGCGCTCTATGTAGATGTTCCGTGGACCGTTAATGAGTATGTCATTGATGGTCGGGTCGTCGAGCAGGCCTTGAAGAGGACCATAACCAACAATTTCATTCAACATGTGTTTTTCTAAAGCTTTGAAGGTTTCCCTATCAATGACCGCTTCATAAATTCGGCAGTACTGACGAATATAGGCTGAAATAGCTTCTTCAAGTTTCTTTTGATTGTCATCGTAGATGATTTTGTCATCTTCAATGCGATCAATAACAAACTTATGGAGCTCAGATTTAAGCTTTTCATAGTCATCGCTGTGCTCAGCTTTGCTAGGTACTGCTCTGCGTTCAATTAATCTCATGGCGCTATACCTACCCAGTAATTAGTTGGCGAAGCCGACACCGGCGGAGGATGGCTTGGCTTGCTGTGCTTTAGACCCTTTCTGAGGGTCGCCAAACAGCATAGAGGTAAATGTTGGGGTGTAGTCTTGGTAGGTTTCGCCAGGCAATTCTCTGAGTTCAGTGTTTTTTGCCATGGGTTTCACTAAGTGGGGCGTTACCACCATGACTAATTCTTTGTCGTCTTGCTCGAAACGAGTAGAGCGGAAAAGGGCGCCAAGAATGGGGATGTCGCCCAGACCTGGAATTTTGTCGGCGTTGTTATAGGTGTTGCGAGTTACCAAGCCACTAATGATAAAACTTTCGCCTGGCGCGAGCTGAATCGTGGTGTCGGTTCGGCGTACCCGCAGTGCGGGTACGGATACACCGCTCGTTTGTACGCCACTACTGAAGTCTAAGTCACTTACCTCAGGCGCAACTTTCAACATGATGCTATTTTCGCTAAGTATCGTTGGCGTTAAGCGCAGGCGGACGCCGAATTCTTTAAACTCTATTTGGACCTGTCCATTCTGATTGGATACGGGGTATGGGAACTCACCACCTGCTAGGAAGCTCGCTGTTTGTCCGGATAAACTCACTAGTGACGGTTCGGCCAACGTGTAGGCATAACCGTTTTGCTGGAGCGCATTAACAGCGGCGCTAAAGTTTTTACCCGCATGACCAATGAGAATGGAGGAGCTATTTCCGGAAGTCACCAGACCGCCCATCACTGAGGCGATGTCGCTCATCCCCGAGATCGTTGGCAGTAAACCAGCTGCACCCATTGCCAAAGCGGTGTCACCGCCGCCATATGCGAGTGCGGTACCGATTTGTTTGAGCTGCGAGCGGCTGTACTCAATGATCCGAATATCCGTTTGTACTTGGATTGCCCCAGCTTGGACGGTATTGTCCACGGTATTCTTTCCCGCCGCCTCTAGCAGCTGAGCGTGCTGACTAAGAGAGTTTGTTTTTCCCTGAAGAATTACTTTGTCACCAGCGGTATCGATAGCAATACCGCTAGTACTTGAGCTGGCAATATCTGGGATCACGTCAATTTTAAAGGTCGTCGGTTCGCTACCACCTTGCCATAACAGTAATTGAGTAGAGCCAATTTGCTTTGCGGTAATTAAAAACTGCTTAGAGTTAAGTACTTTAAGGCTGGCGACCCCGGGGTTGCCAATAGCGCTGCGTTTAACACTGTATTGCGTTGTTAGCGCCTGTTGTTCGCCTAGGGTCATCCGTAGGGTTTTGTACGGGGCTGCCTGCACGACACTAATGAGCGTGAGAAGCAAGCCGAAAATAATTCCGTTTTTCATCATGGATACTCCTTTGCCTTTGGTTTCGCTCGCCTTCATTAGTTTCTTACCTTAATGGTTTCTACAGAGTCGCCGCTGTATACATAGACAGACTTAGGTGCTGGCGGCGGTTTGAGCCCGGTGACATCACGAATAAAAGCGGTTTTGTCAGCGTCGCTGATGTGCTTGCTTGGTGTAGTGTTTGGGTCCAATGTGCTTGGCTCGCTATCTCCCACAAGGCTTTCTTCGAGCATATCTGTTTCGCCTATGGCAACCAGTCGTAATTCACCACTTTCTTCCGCTAGAGTGAGCAGCGCGATATCGTCGAGGGCAATTTCGAGTACCGCCGAACGACTGCTTTTGCCCGATTCTTTGTCTTCTTTTGTCTTTGACGTTTTCTTGCCGCTGGTAACTACCACTGCTTTATCGTCGCGCTCAAGATCGGTGCCAAAGGCAAGCAAACGAATATTCTGTAATAAGCGGCGCGACATACTCTTGTTATAAGTATCTTTCGACGCTCTGGCGGTGAATATAATGTCGACGTGGTCGCCTGGTTGTAAAAAGCCGCCAGCACTCGAGGTCTCATTGACCTTAATAGCGAGTGCGCGATAGCCGGCATTAATATGTGGTGCAAGTTTGCTTTGCTTTTCAAAATGACTTTGACGTATGACCGCGCCCACGGGAATTTTTGATTCTAGCTTTTTGTTTAAGATGTCTTCAGCCTTGTTATAACTATCTTCTACCAACAGCGGGTAGGGTATGAGCTGAACATCTTCCGCGGTGATCATTTCGCCCTTTGCCATACCGCGGTTAACAATAAGCAGCTTTTGCGCGTAGGTGAAATCACTTGGCTGGGAAGAAGTGTTGGTCGCGACTTGTGCGCGATTCTTCGACGTGTCTTCCTGGCTTATTTTGTATCCGATTACCCCCATAAACACTGCACTAATAATAAGCAGTGCCGCGATGATTTTTAATGTCCTTGCTTGCATAGTCGTGTCCCTGAAAGGTGTCGATAACGTTGTTGCTAATCGTTTCTACTGCGTTAACTCAATACTAAGTGCTGTGTCATAGTGTTGCTATTGTGAGTGCTACGTATACTACTTACGGCTATTACCCTGTGCTGAATCGTAAGTGTTGATAATCATATTTAGCGCAACGGAGGCAGGGTGATTACACTAAAATAAAAGGCTGGCTTTTCCGGTCAGTTGAGCAGGTAAATTTGGCAGCTTACCGAAGCCCGGCATCGTAATTCCGTCTAGCAACGGCGCAGATCTCACAATTACTTCGCATATAATGCCATCTAGTGCAGGCTCACCATCGGCGGGAGTAGCCGCATCGCGGCAATCACTAGACCAGCTCAGTGAGTCGGGGGAATAAACGAGGAGACCATCTAAATCGTCTTTTTTTAATCTTACGCTGGCGATGGTGTTAATTTGGGCTTCCCACTCCTCGGGACTTGAACAGTCGTCGCAAACCAGGGCCGCACGGAGCACTTCTTCGCTGGCGTAGGTGAAGTTCTGCACCAGCATGAAGGCAAGGCCATATACAATAATAGCGTAGCAGATAACGAAAAATACGGGGAAGATGAACACAAATTCGATGGCGACAGCACCTTTTTGCCGCTGCTGGATAGCGCGATAAAAGTTCCGGATTGCCATTGTCGTGCTCCATGCTGTGCTCGGTGTTACAAAGTTGCCACTTAAAGTGGCGCTGCCTTAAAAAATACTTAAGATATTTAAGTATAGTGCTCCTAGAGCGATTGCGCTGCCCAGTGGCAAGCCGCGCTGAAACGGGCTCTGATGAGCGGCAAGTGCTGGGCAATATGCTTTTGTTAATGACATTCGCTGCGCGAAATGTAGGAATGTCATTAAGAATAGTAAACTGCCAATTCCAATCGAGAATACTAATAGCAATTGTAATGGTGTGTAGAAAGGTGCTAACACCAGCATTAATTTAACATCTCCGCCGCCAAGCACTCCCTTGATATAACCAGGTAGAGTGAGTGCTAGGGCAATGATGATATTAATGATTACAGCAGTTAAAGTACTACTCGCCAATACAATATTTGAGTAAATACCTAGCCCCAATAAAACTAGTAAGTAACTATTGGGTATTCGACGATGCAACCAATCGATATACCCAATAGCAAGGAGAGGGACTATGGATAGCATTCTAAACTCAGCTGCCTTCTAATTTGTCACCGATTGTGCTGAACGCAGAACCAATACCTGTCGATTCACTGCTGCCAGAGCCAAGTAAGCCAATACCAAACACGATTATTACAACGAGTAAGGCAGCCATAACTGCATATTCAATCGCGCTGGCGCCACTTTCGTCATTTTTTAGGTTGGCCAGTTTGCTAGTAATTTTGTTTAACATGGGTCATTCTCCGTGAATAATAGGTTGAGCCGAACAGCGCAGATTTTCCCTCTCGGCCTTGGTAGTTACTTTGTTCTTTACACACTTCGATTGAAATAAGTAGTTGCCGAAGTTTAGTTAGGGAATTTCGAGGCTTACGTAGCATTTTGAGGATTTAGTGAGGCTTACGTCACACTTTGAGTGAAGTTATGTCGAAAAATATTCGCCACAAGGCGATGGATCTACTTGCGCGGCGCGAGTATTCTCGCCGCGAATTGGCAACAAAGCTGATGCGGAAATTTCCAGATAGCACCGAAATTGATTCAGTTTTAGATCTCCTAGAGGCTGAGGGCTTGCAATCGGACAGTCGATTTGCGGGTTCTTTTTTCCGGCTGCGGGTGCAGGGCGGGTTTGGGCCTCAGCGAATTAGAGCTGAATTGCGCCAGCGGGGTATAGGCGACGAGTTAATTGCACAGCAGTTTAGTGAACATGAGGTTGATTGGTTTGCAGCGGCGCGAGCTTTATTTGAAAAAAAATACACTGGTTTAGATACGACTGAAACCAAGGCGAGAGCCAAATGTATTCGTTATCTACACTACAAAGGCTATGATGCTGAGCATATTAATGCCTTGTTTTAAATGTAACTGTGTGGACAGTGGAATCGGCAGAAGTAGAATTACTGTGGCGAGCTAGGGCAAAATAACAGTTTGTGCAGGCCTTTTATTGTTTTAAAAATCTAGGAATGGAATTCATGAACAGAGTAAAAAAAATAGTGTGCCTTATTGTGCTCGGTTTTAGCGTAATGGTGGGCTTTAGTCCAGCGCAGGCGCAAAGCCAAGGTGTCGACTTTGGCGGTGCAAGACTGGATGAGCTGACCATTAAGCTTGGTTTAAGTGTGAGCCAGCAAGAGCAGGTCAAGGCGCTGTTAGAAAAGTATTCGATTTCGGCAGGGGGGATTCGGGAAGGACTTGTTCTCGTACAACAGAATATTCGCAGTGCCAACTTGGGACGTTTAACGGACGCCAATATTGAGCGGCTCAGCAATGAAACCGGTCGTCTATCCGCAGCTCACACTGAAAGCTTATTAACGACCCAGCGCGATTTTTATGCCTTACTCACCGTTAAGCAGAAGCGGGAATATAATAAAATGCGTTCAGCGGCGCTTGCCGCTCAAGCTGGTCAATTGCCCAACAAGTAGCCTTAAGTCATTTCAGCAAATTTTAATGAGAAGCCCCATTAAGACGACAGCAGCGCCGGAGTAATTGCTCCTCGGCGCTGCGATCCCCCTAAATTACTCTCCTTCAGTTGCAGTGTGCAATTGCTCGACACTGAAATTTTGCACGCTTAACCAGTCACTTAACTCGGCCGCTTTGGCGGCATTGCTTAGCACCGCGACACTAGCGTTTTCGTTCTGGAGGTATAGTGCGCAAACCCGTTGTAAATCTGCTGCATTTACTGCTAAGACCCGCTGACGGAAGCGGCGACGCTGACTCAGGCTGCGACCAAAGATGGTGCTGTGATAGTCCTGTTTAGCTTCGCCAGCGGGGGAACCCGGTTTGTCGATACTGCTGACCACCCCTAGTATTGCCTCTTCTAAGCCCTGGGCTGATACTGCGGTGTTAAGCATCCAGTCTATGGACTTGTCGAAATCGCTAAGCGTGTCTTGCAGGCGTGGGTCGCGGTAGGAATAAAAGCGGAAGGCGGCAATATTAGAGTCTTGCGAGGCTCCGCCGCCATAGGCGCCGCCTTGCTCGCGAATAACGCGGTGTAAAAAGCCATTTTTCATATACGTTGCGAGCACGGTGAGTACTGGAGCATCGGGGTGGTCTGAAGGTACGGTTGGGTAGGCCTTGGCACAGAAATTCACCTGTGAGTTGGCTATCCAAAATTCCTTTTTACATTCTCTCACCTCAGGTTGCTTGAAGTGGCTTAGCGTGGTGGCGTTAAAGTCCTGCCACAGTGGGTCGAGTTCGTTGCATAGCGCGTCGAGCCGGTCGTCTTCCGCCACTATCAGCAGCTGACGCTCTGCACCTAGCATTTTCTGGTGTATGACGGCTAATTGCTGAGCCAGCTCAGCTAAATTGGCGGGATCGGCGATTCGCTTGTTTAAGCTGGTTAGGTGGCGGATGCCACGTAGCCCGCCAAGGGCTTCGTTGATCTTGGCGACAGGGCTCATACCGGCGCTGGCCGCGGTCATGGCAAGGCTGTGACCATTGCCGGTGATGCCAGACTCACGGCGAGCGGTTAATTGGCTAACCAGGTCTTGAATGCGCTCACATTCATCAAAGCGCAGGGTTTCAAGGGTGTCGCGCATCAACTGAGTTTGGGCAGCGGCGTTGCGCAGCAGCGCTTTGGAGGACAATACTAAATACGCTTTTAGGTCTTGCTCATTATTTGTATCGCCGCGCATGGTGGTAAACGCACTTATTCCGCCGCAGACCTGTGCTTGGCGGGCTTGTACTTGCAGGTAATCTTGATCGCCAAGGCCGAGTTCGGTTAACACTTGGGTATAGATCGACAGCAGCGACAGCTCCTCATCGCCTAACTCGGGCAGGGCAATCACTAATTGCTGGTATACCAGGCCGTTAGTGCCGCGGCCGTAGGTGGTGTAAGGCAGGCTGCCAAATTTGGCTTGCTCGCTATGCAGCGCGGGAATGTCAAGGGGTACATCATCGAGCGTAACCTTGGGCAGAATACTGTCATCCTCTTCCATGGCTTGGCGTTCGGCTAGCGCCGCCACTTGCTCAATAATGGCTTGTTTTTGCTCGGCATTTAAACTGGCTTTGATGTTGGCTAAGCGCTGTTTTTCGGCCTGCTCGATACGGGTTTGAATGTTTTCGTCGGGGCTCAACACCAAGGTGACGCGATGCGGATTGTCTAATAGCGCTTGCGCCAGTTGCTTAATGTATTCGGGCTTTGCAGCGCGCTCGCGCAGGGCTTGCAGGGCGGGGTCTAAATTGAGCAACTCAATTGGCTTGCCGCGATGGGTGGCACTGCCTAGTGCTGTTAAAATAAGCTGCAGTCCGTAGGGGTAACCGTCACCGCCAATCTCGCGCTGTTGCAGCTCTAGTTGGTGCAGAACCGCGTCGACATTGTCTTTGGCAATACTGTTCGCAGCAACCTCGCGCAGAGTATCTAAGATTAGCGCTTCAACTTCGTCGACCTTTGCCGCGCTGCTGCCTTCTAGGCCGCAGGCAAACACCATTTCGCGCATGGAGTCTTCCAGCCCGCACATGGGGGATGGCGAACTGCCTAGGGTGCTGGTTTCTAGGGCGTGAAGCAGTGGGCTGGCGCTATTGTCGAGTAAAACACCCGCGAGTAATTGCGCTTCTAACAGGGTTTCTAATTGGGTGCTTTTGCCCAGTAACCACGACACCACAATATGGGTTTTGTCACCCTTGTTTTCGGCTGCGGGCAGTGGATAGCTTTCTTGCACACGAATCGGTGCGTGATAGCGCTTTTCGTCGCCAACGGCAATGTGGCTGTCGATGGCCTCAAATCGAGCCAAGCCCAGTTCTTCAAACCGGGCTTGGTGTTGCGCGGCGGGTATATCGCCAAAAGTCATGAAAATTGCATTACTGGGGTGGTAATGGCTCTGGTAAAAAGATTTGAGTTGTTCGTAGCTGAGGTCTGGAATCGCCTCTGGCTCGCCGCCGCTATTGTAGTGATAAGTGGTGCTGGGAAATAAGTATTTGCAGAGCGTGTGCCAGAGCTGGCTAGAAATAGAGCTCATCGCGCCTTTCATTTCGTTAAACACCACGCCCTTAAATTCGAGTTCGGATTCGGGGTTGCCCGGCTCTTTAAATTCAACTCGGTGGCCTTCTTGCGCAAAGTCTAGGGGGTGCAGGCGCGAGAAAAACACCGCGTCCATATACACCTGCAAGAGGTTTTCAAAATCTTTGCGGTTGCTGCTGGCAAAGGGGTAGGCGGTCCAGTCTGAGCTGGTAAAGGCGTTCATAAAACTGTTCAGTGAGCGCCGAATCATCATAAAGAATGGGTCGCGCACAGGGTATTTTTCGCTGCCACACAGCGCAGTGTGCTCCAGAATGTGGGCTACGCCGCTAGAATCTTTAGGCACGGTACGCAGCGCCACTAAAAATACATTTTCAGGATTGTCGCTGGCAATATGGTAGTGGCTGGCGCCGGTTTTAATGTGCTGGTATTCAGCGATACTGACACCAAGTGCGGGTATTTCTTCGCTGCTGATTAAGGTAAAGCTCGGGAAGGCTGCTGGTGAAGTGTTATTAGCTGTTGCGACAGGCGCTGCTTGAGTCATGCTTTATCCAAATTCCAGTGGGTGGGGCGGCGTATCAAATAAGTCTAGCATTCTAGCCGGTGAAAAAGGCCTTGCCTATGACTTATCGTACAGCTGCTTTTTGTAGATCCTTGACTTTGCTCAGATCAAATTTAATGCGATAAATTTTTGGCCAAAGTTTGCCGGTGATTAGCCAGCTATCGTCGCCAGGGTCATAGGCGATGCCATTGAGAACGGCCTCTGGGTCTAGCGTGGCGGACTTGGCGGCATCGAGGGCGAGGGCGCTGAGATCCAACTTGGCCAATACATTGCCAGTAACGGCGTGAATAATGAGTAAATGCGATTTATGCCATTGATTGGCAATAATGTAATCACCGTGGCACTCCAGCTCATTAAGCTGATCCACTGGTTGTCCAGCGTCATTAACGCTCACTTTGTGGCTGAGTTTTAGGGTGTTGGCATCAATCCATTGCAGCTGATCGCTGCCATTGCTCATTACCAGAAAATCACCGCGATCTTTATTCACGCTGGCGCATAAGCCCCAGCCTTGGCCCGCGTAGTCAAAGACATCAAGTAGCTTGAAATGGTAGGGGTCGAGTATCAAACCTTTGCCCGCCCGCCATGTGAGCATATACAGTTTGCCGCGGTATAAGCTTAAACCCTCGGCAAATAGGTTGCTGGGTAGTACGGTGCCAGTGATGCTGTCTTCGGGTTTGGGCGGAAAAACCCGTGACACGACTTTTGAATGGCCATATAAACCGCTGCTTTCAAATAGCCGACCTTGGTAGAGCTCTAGGCCTTGGGTGAATAGCGCGGGCTGGTGTGGATAGCTTGTTTCCAGTGTGTAGGGCAGCGTTTGTGCTGCCAAGGTTACTAAGGGGCTAAGTAGCAGGCTTAAAAAGGCAATTAAGCGCAGGGTGGTATGGGGAGCTAAACGGCGCAAATGCCGAACTGCATTGATCATGGCAATTTCATTGTCAGGGTAGTATTTCCATCATACAGACTGCACAGGCTTTCGCCAGTAGGCCCTTGATGCTCCTTATAATGCTTGTTTACGGATGAGCTTGCGAATAATAAAGCGCGCGGGAGACAAGGCTTGGCAGAGTTGCCGAGGTAGAGGCCTAATTTCATTGCCAATGTAGCTGGCCAGCAATTCCGCGCACAGCGGAGTCGAGGTTAATCCCCGCGAGCCGTGTGCGACATTAATATATAGATTGGGGTAATTGGCCGCCGCAATAGGTATTTTGCTGCGCGCGTCCTTGCCTAGCGCCTTATAATTCTCGGCGAAGTTGGCAATTTGCGGTACCGCGCCAACAATCGGCATGTAATCAGGGCTGGCGCAGCGGAGCGCGGCGCGACCGCCAATCGGGCTAATTCCAGGCCGCACAAGGTTTGGCGCTAGGGCGCTGAGCTGTTCAAGGTTCCAATCATGATCAGCGCTACGCAGCTCATTACCTTTGTTAATAAGGTCAAAGCTGGCACCGACACAGAGTTGCCCGTTAATGGGTGG
Source organism: Zhongshania guokunii (assembly GCF_040892635.1). Classification (NCBI taxonomy): domain Bacteria; kingdom Pseudomonadati; phylum Pseudomonadota; class Gammaproteobacteria; order Cellvibrionales; family Spongiibacteraceae; genus Zhongshania; species Zhongshania guokunii. The sequence continues at coordinate 458,552 of NZ_JBFRYA010000001.1, forward strand.
CGCCAAATAGCCTTCGTGGCAAATAACACACTGGGGCGATTGGCTAAGGCTGGCTTCGGCCAGATAGCTCAACTGGCCGCGAATACTCTTGAGGAGTAGGTAAGCAGTTTGTGCAAAGTGCGTGGCGTCGTTGCTATTGGCGATCACAACCGTGTCTGCACGGACAACACACTGTTGTTGTTCGTCAAGTATCTGCCAGTTTAGATCATTATGTTCTAGGCGCAGAGCGCTGGTGTGATTGACAAGCTTTATATTGGGGTGGTCAAGCAGGGCGGCGCAGACACTGGGCGGCGATAACCAGCCCGCTTGGGGGTAGAAAAACCCTTGGCCGTCTAGGGCAATGCCCGAACAACGGTGAAGCTCGTCACCACTAAGAAATTGCAGCCAATCTTGATCTTCTAAGATGCCTTTAAGTTTTAGAAATTGACTGATTTCTTTTTGTGTTTTGGCAAGCTGCAATACCCCGCAGAGTTCGCCAGTTACCCATTTTTGATCGAGTTGCTCGCGATAATGGGCAAGGGAAAATAAGAAGCTGGCCAAAGTAAATTGATTGAGGTCACCAGGGTCTGCCGAGAGCTTGGTGTATAGAATTCCTTGGGGGTTACCTGAGGCGCCGCTGGCAGGAGTGTCGCGCTCAATGACAGTAACCTTGTAACCGCGCTGGGCAAGGGCCATGGCGGTGCTGCAGCCAGCGAGTCCGGCACCGATGATGGCGATGTGTTTAGTCGGTAATTGGGCTGCGGGACGGTGCCAGGGCACTGCCACGGGCGCGGGCCGAGGGGCATCGCTGGCGACAGAGTGCGTAACTGTGCCTCGCAACATGTCGCGCTTGCGGCCAAAACCGCTTACTTTTGCAACACTAAAGCCCTGAGCACGCAAGCCGCGCTTAACAAAACCCGCAGAGGTAAAGGTAGCAAAGGTCGTGCCTTCCCTGCTGAGGGCGCCAATGCAGGCGAACAGAGTGTCGTGCCACATATCCGGGTTAGTTGCGGGTGAAAAGCCGTCTAAAAACCACGCGTTTGCACAAGGTGTTTGAGTGGCGTCAGCATTAGGTTCTGCAGCAACTACAGAATTTGGCGCGTCGAGCAGGGCCGGAAAACAGTTAAGTGCATCGCCAAACAATAAATCTAGGCAAACTTGTGCACTATTCAACAATCTACGATGCTGGCCGAGTAACAGCGGCGGATAATTGTACTGTAGTATAGCTGCTAGAGACGCGAGTTCGGGCCAGCTTGTTTGAGCGCGGCGCAAGTCCTCTGCCTTGAGTGGGTGTTTTTCTACCGAGATGTAGTGAAGCTGCCAATTTTTAGGTGCAGTTTGCTGCCATAGCTGCCAAGCCAGCAGAAAATTAAGGCCAGTGCCAAAACCCGTTTCAATAATTGTGAATCTTCCCGTGCTTTCTCTGTCCAGAGCACACCAGCGTTCGGCAAGATTATTATGATTTAGAAAAACATGGCGGCTTTCGTCAATGCCGCTCTCTTGGGAAAAGTAAATGTCGCCGTAGTCTGCGGCGCGTGGTGCGCCATCATCGCCCCATTGCAGGTTGGCACAGTGAATAGAATAGGGATTATCGTGCTGGCTTGTGGTCATTATAAAGTGACTGTCAGTACTTGAAGGGAGTGTATTGTAGCAGTGAAGAAGGCCAAAACCTCGGTGTATAAACTTTGTTGATATGGAAAGTGTGGTGTAAAGCGGTTGCGGTCAGTGTTCTCTTGCTGTGGGCGAGTCTAAGCGCAGCTCAGGCGGTAGACGCCGATAAAGCCAAGCTCACCTTGGCCCTTGCTACCGAGCCGCCGACCCTCAATAGTGCAGTGGCCACCGACACGATTGCGAGTTTTATTTTAGCTCATCTAATGGAAGGGCTGCTGGTTTATGGCCCTGATGGTGAACTCGCCCCTGGCGTAGCGCTGCGCTGGGAATTAAATGCCGATGGCGCTCGTTTCTGGTTGCGTGACGACGCCCGCTGGAGTGATGGCAAGCCAGTGACGGCCCATGATTTTGTGTTTGCGTGGCGTCATGCCTTAAGCCCCAAAACGGCCTCGCAATATGCCTTTATTTTTTACCCTATTAAAAATGCTGAAGCGGTTAATCAGGGTGTACTCGCCCCGAGTGAACTAGGTGTTACTGCGGTGTCTGACACCGAGCTCAAGGTTGAGTTTGCCAATCCCTGTCCGTATTTTCTTAGCCTAACTGCGTTCATGACATTTTTACCTCTGCGTGAGGATGTACTTGCCCAGTGGGGAGGGCGCTACGCCGCCGATGCCGACAAGCTAATGGTGAACGGCCCCTATCTTTTGAATAAATGGGTACACGGCGCGCGCATACAACTAAGTAAGAATCCGCAATATTGGCATGCGGATTCAGTGCAGATTAAAGAAATTGATATGCCCTATATCACGGCAGATCCGAGTGCCCAATTTAATTTGTTTCGCGATCAGCAAATCGCCATGGCGCCGTTAGACACAGGTCTGCTGAGCGAAGCGGTAAAGCGGGGCTATGATATTGAGTATTTTCATACCGGCTCGCTGTTTTTCTTGGAATTTAATTTCCGCGAAGGCCGTATCACCGCAAACCGCGCTTTCCGCAAAGCCGTTCAACGTTTGATCGATCCCGCTTTACTCGTGAATAAAATTATTGGTTTGCCGGGGATTCAGCCCGCGTACTCGCTGTTTCCGGTCACGGTAAAAGGGCGCAAAAACAGTTTTCGTGAGGAGTATCCCGTAACACGGGTCAGCCCCGATATTGCCGCTGCGCGGGCATATTTGCGGCAGGCCAAGGCGGAGCTGGGGATAAGCGAGATCCCACCGCTGATACTATTGGCCGGTGATAGCCCAAGAGCCTTGCAGGAGGCTGAGTACTACCAATATTTGTTCAAGACCGGCCTCGGTATTGAATTGCGTATCGACCAGCAGGTCTTTAAACAGCGCCTAGAAAAAATGCGCCGTGGCGACTTTGATGTTGTGGCTGCTGCGTGGGGGCCAGATTACGACGACATTATGACCTTTGCCGATTTATTTGCTTCTTGGAACGACAATAACCGCGGTCTTTACAATAACCCCCTCTACGATCGTTGGATTCGCATAGCGCAGAACAGCAACGATCCCCGAATCCGATTCAATGCCATGGCGCAGATCCAGCGTATTGTTGTTGACGATGTACCCATTTTGCCAACCTATGAAAATGGTGCACTTTATGTACAAAATCCGCGCTTACGCGGGGTGCGTCGCAATATTTTCGGCGGTGATCCCTTGTTTCGTTACGCGTGGATTGAGCGCTAAGCCATGCTGACATTTATTGCCAAACGACTTTTATCGGGTGTTATTACTATTTGGTTTATCGCCACCGCGACGTTTTTTGCGATGCACGCCGTTCCAGGTGATCCCCTCACCCAAGAAAAAGCCATGTCGCCGGTGGTTAGAGCCCAGCTTGAGGCACGCTACGGCTTAGACAAGCCTCTCATCGAGCAGTATCAGTTGTTTCTCAGCAATATGTTGCATGGCGATTTTGGCATTTCCTTCACCCAAGAGAACCGCAAAGTTAACGATATTATCCGCGAGCATTTCCCAATATCGGCCATTTTGGGTATTACGGCGGTGTTGATCGCGCTTGTTGGCGGTGTATCGGCAGGGACGGTAGCGGCGTATTACCGCAATCGATGGCCAGATCGTATGGTGATGGTGGCGGTAATTGCCGCCATTTCGGTGCCGGGCTTTGTGATAGCCGGGCTGGCACAGCTGACCATAGTGGCAATGAATAATGCCGCAGGTAAAACTCTGTTGCCGGTGGCAGGTTGGGGCGGTGTGAGTCATATCTGGGTGCCGGCACTGGTCTTGGGTTTAGGCACAATGGCTTATTTGAGCCGGATCATGCGCGCCTCGATGCTCGAGGTGCTCAGCGCGGATTACAATATGGCGGCGAAAGCCAAGGGTGTGCACGGTTGGCGGCTGTTTTGGCATCATCAATTGCGCAATGCGGTGTTGCCGGTAGTCACCGAGTTAGGGCCGACCATTGCAGGGGTGACCACGGGCGGCTTTGTGGTGGAGTTAATCTTTGCCATTCCTGGTTTGGGGCGCTATTTCGTGCAGGCGGTTCAGCAATTAGATTACACCGTCATTATGGGCACGACGGTTTTCTATGGGGCATTTCTGGTTTTAGTGGTAGTGGTGGTCGATATCAGTTATGGCTTAATTGATCCCCGTATTCGCCTGCACAGTGGCGGGGGTGGCCGCTGATGGATTTATCGGTATTCCGCTTTGCGCGGCGGACATGGGCAAGCGACGAGCTTGAGCATATCGCGCCGTTGCCCCTGCCCAAAATGGCCACCCCCGCGGTGGTGGTGTCGACCTTGGTGGTAATCGCCTTATTGCTGTTTGTGAGTGTTGGCCCCTTGCTGTGGCGCCAAGATCCGTCTCAGCAGTGGTTGTCGCAAATATCGGCTGGGCCAAGTGCTCCGCACTCGGTGCGCTTAATACGTGATAGTGGCCCGTGGCAACCGCCGGCTGGTGATGCGCCGCAGACCTTAACCGTGCATGCAGCCAATACGGAGTTTGTTCGCCTGCAGTGGCCCAAGCTTGAGGGGGTGAAGCGCTATCGGGTTTATCGCGCGTCTGCGCACAAAGCTGGGCTGGGTTTGGCGATTGCTGAAACGGACAAAGCTTATTACCAGGATCAATTGCAGCTGAGTTACCAGATTTATCGCTACACAATTGCTGATGCAGATACTGGCTTTTTGCTATTGGCGCGAGATGTTCGCCCCGAGGCTGCGATGTCGCTGTTTGAGGCGCAGCTACAGGGTTTGCTACCAGTAGACAAGGTGAGCGGGCGGCAGCAATGGCTTGATCTTCCGGGGCACCCGTTAGGAACCGATGCGCTTGGCCGCGATATGCTAGCGAGGTTAATGGCGGGCGGACGAACTTCGCTCTTTGTGGGGGTGGTCGCGCCCCTGCTGTATATCACCTTTGGTTGTATCTTTGGCGCCATAGCGGGCTTGGCAGGGGGCTGGGTCGATCAATTGGCTATGCGCTTTGTCGATTTTGTGGTGGCGCTGCCGTTTCTGCTGTTTATGATTTTGTTTAGGGTCGCGTTTGGGATTGGCCCTGGTGAAAATGGCATTACGCCGCTAATTGTGGCCATGTTAATGCTGAGCTGGCCGGGCAGTGCGCGGCTGATTCGCGGCCAAGTTTTGGCCTTGCGCAGTCAGCCCTTTGTTGAGGCGGCCAAGCTCGCCGGGGTTGGTACTAGTCGAACCATATTGCGGCATATGCTGCCCAATGTGTTGCCTATGATTTTGGTCGCATTTAGCTTTGCTATTCCCCAAGCAATTTTCACGGAAGCCTTTTTGTCGTTTATTGGCATGGGGGTGTCGCCGCCCACCACGTCTTGGGGCGCGCTGTGTAATGACGGCATAAAAACATTGCTGTCCCACCCTCGGCAATTGCTGTTACCTGCCTTGTTTATCAGTATCTCGGTGCTGGCCTTTAACTTGCTCGGTGACGCGCTGCGCGATGCCACTGATAGACGCGCGGGGGTGGTTAAAGCATGAGCTTGCTAAAACTTGAAAGCTTACAGGTAAGCATAGGCCCAGTGCAGGCGGTGAGAGACGTGTCATTGAGCTTGGCGCCGGGGGAATGCCGTGCACTGGTGGGGGAGTCGGGTTGCGGCAAATCAGTGACGGCAATGAGTTTATTGAGCCTAATGCCGGCCGCTGCAAAGACGAATGCGCTGCGCTGGGAGTTTGCCGGACGCGATATGCGTCAGCTGAGCGAGCGCGATTGGCGACAGCTGCGGGGCAATGAGATTGCCATGATTTTTCAAAACCCGATGACAGCGCTGGATCCCACTCAAACGATCGGCAGCCAAATCGCCGAGCCACTGCGCATTCACAAGGGTTTGTCTAAACGCGAAGCACTAAATAAGGCGATAGCGCTATTAGAACGTTTGGCGATTGCCAACCCCGCCCAGCGCGCTGGACAGTATCCATTTGAATTTTCCGGCGGCATGCTGCAGCGCGCGATGATTGCCATGGCTGTGGTTTGCGAGCCACAACTACTCATTGCCGATGAGCCGACCACAGCGCTGGATGTAACTGTGCAGGCGGAAGTGCTGAGTATTTTGCGGGAGCTGCGCGAATCCAGTGGCACCGCGATGTTATTTATCACCCACGATCTTGGCGTGGTTGCCGAGATAGCAGATTCGGTGTCGGTGATGTATGCAGGGCAAACCATTGAAACCGGTTCCTTGGCCGATGTGTTTAGTCGGGAGGCTCACCCCTATACGCAGGCATTAAAGCGGGCGGTGCCGAATATGAGCAATCCCCAGCCTTTGCAAGCGATTGGCGGAACGCCTCCGGATTTACGCCACCCGCCCACCGGTTGCGGCTTTGCCGCACGCTGCTCGGAACGCATGGCGATTTGCGATCACTTGCCGCCCAGTTTTGCGTGTGACGCCAACGGCAAGCATGAATCTCGGTGCTGGCTTTGGCATCCAGAGCACCCAGCGCGCTGGCGGGAGGCTGAACAGTGAGCTCTGCACTTATTCAACTTCGCGAGTTGCGCTGCCACTTTCAAAGCGGGCAGGGGTTGTTGGCGGCAGTCGACGGCGTAAATCTCGATATTGAGGCGGGTGAGGTTTTGGGGCTGGTGGGCGAGAGCGGCTCAGGTAAATCTACCTTGGGCCGAATTATTGCGGGTTTGCAGCCGCGCAGTGCGGGCGAGTTGATTATTGCTGGCAAAGCCATGCCCCAGCACTACAATCGCCGCCAATTTAAAACCATGTCCACTCAAGTTCAAATGGTGTTTCAAGACAGCTACGCCAGTCTTAATCCCCGTATGACCATACTTGCCAGTTTGCAGGAGCCGCTGTGGAGTCAGGGGGTGGCGGCAACAACGGCGCGGGCTAAAGCCGCGTACTGGCTGGAGCGGGTCGGTTTGCCGCAGTCGGCGGGGGAGCGCTATCCCCATGAACTTTCTGGTGGCCAGCGTCAGCGCATTGGTATTGCGCGGGCCTTTATCGCCGAGCCGCGGCTGGTGATTTGCGATGAACCGGTCTCGGCACTGGATGTGTCGGTGCAGGCGCAAATTATTAATTTACTGCAAGAGCTGCAAAGTGAACACAATACCGCTATGTTATTTATTGCCCACGATTTGGCAGTGGTGCGTTTTCTGGCCAGCCGCACGGCAGTAATGTACCTTGGTGAAATAGTAGAGCTGGGTGAAACGGCGGCGCTGTTTGAGGGCCCTCGACACCCGTATACAACACGGTTGCTCGCATCGCATTTAGACGGCAAACTTCACCAGCGAAATACTACAGCGGTGGTGCCGATAAAATCGCAGGCGCACAAGACGCCATTGGCAACAGACAGCGGCTGCCGTTTTGCGCCGCGCTGCCCACTGGCCGAGGCCGCTTGTAGCTCGAACCCGCCTTGGTTGCGGGAGACTCGACTGGCTACAGAGGCAGCTTGTCATCGCTTAGCCGATATTGAAATAGCAAAGCTGCGCCAATAATTTAGGGTCCGCATGGCTTAAACAACACTAAAGCCGAGCGGACAAATAATAATGTTTAATTTGGACTCAAATCAATGAAAGTAAAAATGGATGCGCCCAGTGTGCTGGCCGTTGCCGCCACACTCTTTAAAACCGGTATTCTCGATGCAGGTCGCACTGAGGCTAAGCGCTATTTTCGTGAGTTAGAAGCGGGACGTGAGCTGATTTTGAGCGATATGGCCATGCCAGATAAATCTAAATTGCGGATAAAACTGCAATTATTGCCGCAAGAATTTCGCGGAAATTTGAATTTCAGCGCATTTAAGGAACATCTGCTATTTTTAACTGCAGAGCTCGCCAAGGTTGTTAAAGCTCAATCTGAACCAATTGTGATGAGCGACGATAGCGGTGGGCAATTATTGTTTAATATTCCCGCGCTAACCTATATTGATGGGGTGTTAAATGCGCTGGTTTTAGGCGCAGACCTGCGCCGATCAGGCGAGTTGGTGTTGCAGCTCATGTTTATTGATCCCGACCAATACCGGGCGGGGGAAACCCAGACCGCGAACGGCTAGTGTTGACACTGAACACAAATGTCGATAGCTTGCCTATCTGAATATGCGTGGCCGGCTTGCCTGAAAAATTGGCTGCGGCGCCAATAACAACAAGCACTATATTAGGGGGCGACTTTGTCAGCAGAAATGGAAAGTATTGCAGCAGCAATCAGCGCAGCACGTGTGAAAACAGGCATGCCAGCGGATGTTGATTTAACTCAGCACGCAAACTTAGGCGCGATGTTTGATTATTGCGCAAGTAAATTTGCTGATCTTCCGGCCATGTCCTGCATGGGCGAGACCATTAGCTATCGCGACTTAGATCGTCTTTCTGCACAGTTTGCGACATATTTACAAAAAAACACCAATTTGCGGGTCGGTGATCGAATCGCTCTGCAAATGCCAAACATATTGCAATATCCCGTAGCCCTGTTTGGGGCAATCCGCGCGGGTCTGATTGTAGTTAACACCAACCCTCTGTACAGCCAGCGCGAGCTAAAGCACCAACTTAATGACTCTGGCGCCAAGGCGCTTGTCGTGCTCGCCAATGTTGCTGAAGCGGCAGCGGCTGTCGTTGACGAAACACCGGTCGAATTTGTCATAGTTACTGAAATTGGCGATCTGCATCCTACGGCAAAACGACTGTTGATTAATAACGTGGTTAAACACGTTAAAAAGATGGTGCCTAAGTTTAAATTTAAAAATGCGGTGAAGTACCGCAGCGCTTTAGCCAAGGGCAAGAGTGGTCAGTTTACGAAAGCGAACCCAGATGCTGAAGAAGTTGCATTGCTGCAATATACCGGTGGTACCACTGGGGTGTCTAAGGGCGCAATGATTAGCCACCGCAACCTGATGGCAAATATTCTGCAGAGTAAGAACCTATTTGAAAGCTATGGCCTCAATGAGGGTGAAGAAACCTTCTTGTCGCCACTGCCGCTGTACCATATCTACTCCTTTATGTTGTCGTTCTGTGTAATGCTGCAGGGTAACCACGGGGTTTTAATTGCCAATCCCCGCGATCTTAGTAGTGTGATTAAAGAGATGAAACGCCATCGTTGGAGCGGCATGAGCGGTATCAATACCCTGTTTGTGCAGCTCTGCAATAATGAAGAATTCAGAGCACAGGATTTCTCTTCTGTGAAGGCGACGATGTCTGGTGGCATGGCCTTGACTGCGGGTGCAGCCAAAGAGTGGATGGAAGTTACCGGCGCCCAAGTTTATGAAGGCTACGGACTAACTGAGACTTCACCGGTGGTATCAATTAACCCAGGCGGCAATAATCAAATTGGTACCATCGGTATCGCACTGCCTGGCACCGACATCCGGATTGTGAAAGACGGTGTTGATGTGGGTATTGGTGAGCGCGGTGAATTGTGCGTGCGCGGCCCGCAGGTGATGATGGGTTATTGGCAGCGTCCCGATGAAACCGAAAAAACCATTATTGATGGCTGGTTGCACACTGGTGATGTGGCAATTGTGCAAGAAGATGGCTATATGCGCATTGTCGATCGCATGAAAGACATGATTATCGTATCTGGCTTTAATGTATACCCCAATGAAATTGAAGACGTTTTAAGCGGACACCCGAATATTGCTGAATGTGCGGCAATTGGTGTGCCTGACGAGAAGTCTGGGGAAGCGGTTAAAATCTTTGTCGCGGCTAAAAAAGGCGATATTGATGTGACCGAGCTAAAAGCATTTTTGCGTGAACGCCTCACCGGCTATAAAATGCCTCGGTATATTGAAGTGCGTGACGAACTGCCTAAGACCAATGTGGGTAAGGTATTGCGTCGCTCGCTTCGCGACGAGGAGCTTGCCAAGCTCGCCAAGGCTAACAAATAATCGTTTAGCTGTTATGTAATAGTAAAAAGGCGCCAAATGGCGCCTTTTTTGTTTTTAATGGAATGTATGTCTGAAATTCAATCGCAAACCAGCACTGCTGCCACTGTATCGCCAAGCCCCCAATCATTGCTGGGGCAGCTGGAAGACTGCTTTTTAGCTGACCGTTTCGCGCTGGGTCGCAGCTGTCGTCAATTACAACAACTGGCGGCGGGGGGCGCGGACATAAGCCAAAAGTTGGCAGCACTGACTGAGCGCTTTATGGCCTCGCAGGCACGGGTTCTGCAGCGCCACGCGAGTTTGCCGAGCGTAGTCTACCCGCCAGATTTGCCGGTAAGCCAGCGGGTCGATGATATTCGCGCGGCCATTGCTGGGCATCAGGTGGTAGTTGTGGCGGGTGAGACCGGCTCGGGTAAAACCACTCAGATTCCTAAGATCTGTTTGGATATGGGGCGTGGGGTAGTGGGGACTATTGCTCACACCCAACCGCGCCGCTTGGCGGCGCGAGCGGTAGCTCAGCGCTTGGCCGAGGAGTTAAACACCACCTTGGGCGAGGGTGTGGCTTTTCAAATACGCTTTCAGGAAGTGAGCTCGCCCAATAGCCATATTAAATTAATGACCGACGGTATTTTGCTGGCGGCAATTCAGCGCGACCGCTTTTTGAGCGAATACGACACCATCATTATTGACGAGGCCCATGAGCGCAGCCTAAATATCGATTTTTTGCTGGGTTATTTAAAAACCCTGCTGCCTAAGCGCCCCGATTTAAAGCTGATCATCACCTCGGCCACCATTGACGTGGCACGCTTCTCTGAACACTTTAATAATGCGCCGGTTATTGAAGTGTCTGGTCGGAGCTTTCCCGTTGAATATCGCTATCGCCCCCAAGAAGAACTGAGTGCCGACAATGATATTGGCGAGGCAGTTGAAGCCGTACTGCGCGAATTGATCGCCGAAGGTGCGCAGCGCAGCGGCGATACCCTAGTGTTTCTCAGTGGCGAGCGGGACATTCGCGATGTGACCCGCCATTTGCGCAAAGCGGATTTGCCGGGCGCAGAGGTCTTGCCACTGTATTCACGCCTGAGCACCGCCGAGCAGCAGCGCATTTTTGATTTGCGTGGGCGCCGGGGCTGGCGGGTGGTGCTGGCGACCAACGTCGCCGAGACCTCACTGACCGTACCGGGTATTCGCTATGTAATCGACGGCGGCACTGCACGGATTAGCCGCTATAGCGTGCGCAGCAAGGTGCAGCGTCTGCCGATTGAGCCAATCTCCCAGGCCAGCGCCAATCAACGGGCTGGTCGCTGTGGGCGGGTCGCTGCCGGTATTGCTTATCGCTTGTACAGCGAAGCGGATTATTTAAGTCGGCCGGTGTATACCGAGCCAGAAATTCAGCGCACCAATCTCGCTGCCGTTATTTTGCAAATGCTCCAGCTCAAGCTGGGGGATATCAGCGCTTTTCCCTTTGTGGATGCACCAGATAATAAATTTGTGAATGACGGTTTTGCCTTGTTGGCAGAATTGGGCGCCGTTAAAGACGGCAAACTCAATAAACTCGGTCAGCAATTGGGCCGCTTTCCTGTTGATCCTCGGATAGGACGCTTGTTATTGGCCGCTGCTGACGGCGGCTGCCTGCGGGAAATGCTGATTATCGCCAGCGCGCTAAGTATTCAAGACCCCCGCGACCGTCCGGCAGATAAGCAACAAGCCGCTGATGAAAAGCATCGTCGTTTTTGGCAGCCAGATTCCGATTTTATGGCCTTTGTTGGCCTTTGGGACTACGCCGAGGAGCAGCGCCAAGAATTGTCGGCAAGCCAGTGGCGTAAGCTCTGTCAGCGGGAATTTTTATCGTGGACGCGGATGCGGGAGTGGCGGGAGGTTCACCACCAAATCACCCTGATGTGTCGGCAATTAAAATTGCCCGTTAATCGCGAAGCGGCGGATTTTGATAGTATTCACCGCGCCTTGCTGCCGGGCTTTTTAGGGCAAATAGCCAATAAAGACGAAGAGCGAGAGTACCTTGGTGCTCGCAACCGCAAACTGCGGATATTCCCTGGCTCCTCGTTATTTAAAAAAGCACCGAAATGGATTGTGGCCGCTGAGCTTGCCGAAACCACCCAGCTCTATGCCCGCTGCGTCGCTAAAATCGACCCAGAATGGGTGTTTGGCATTAATGACGAACTGTTAAAACGCAGCTATTACGAGCCACATTGGCATAGCCGCAGTGGCCGAGTGATGGCCTTTGAGCAAACCATGCTCTACGGTTTGCTGATTCGCGATAAAAAGCGGGTGCATTACGGGCCGATATCGCCGGTAGAAAGCCGCGAAATCCTGATTCGCCAAGCCTTGGTTGAGGGGCGTTACCTCGGTAAGGCAGAATTCTTTCGCCACAACCGTAAACTTATTGACGAGATTGGCGAGCTGGAAGACAAGGCCCGCCGCCGCGATATTTTAATCTCCGACGATGAGTTGTTTCGCTATTACGACGAGCGTATTCCCGAGGGCATTATCACCGCCGCCCATTTGGAAAGCTGGCTAAAAAGCACCGCAGCGCCACGGGCTTTATTTTTGAGTCGTGGTGAGTTAATGCGTCATGCGGGCAGTGATGTTACCGAACAGCAGTTCCCCGACACCTTGCACTGCGCCGGTATGATACTGGCGCTGAGTTACCACTTTGAGCCTAATCATCCTGCAGATGGGGTTAGCGTGTCCGTGCCGCTGGCAAATCTACCAAAGCTGCCAGAAGGGCGTTTGGAGTGGCTGGTGCCTGGTCTGCTGAGGGATAAGTGCATTGCGCTGTTAAAAACCTTGCCTAAAGTCCAGCGCAAGCAACTGGTGCCGGTGCCGGATTTTGTCGACAAGGCGCTGCCGATGTTGTCGGTTAATGACGTGGGCTTATTGCCGAGCCTGGCCGACGCGCTTCGTAAGATTAGCGGCTTGCAGATTGATGTGGCCGAGTGGTCGCGCAATAACATCGATAATTTCTACCGCATGAATATTCGGGTGCTGGATAACGCCGGAAAACTACTGGCCCAAAGCCGAGATTTACGGGCACTGTGCGCGGAATTGGCGGTGCAGGTGCAGCAGGGTATAGCTGAAGAACGTGGCAGTGGTTTTGAAACCAAAACACTGACCAACTGGGATTTTGAACGTCTCGAAGATCGCTATGAATTTAAACAGGGCGGGGCAACCTTGGTCGCTTACCCCTGCTTGCGGGATCAGGGCGAGAGTGTTGAATTAAGCTTGGCCGAGACTGAAGCCGATGCCCAGCAGGCTAATTTGCGTGGTGTGCAGCGCTTGCTGCTATTGCGTTTGGTGCAGCAGTGTAAAACCCTGCGGGCGAGTTTATTTCGCAGCAATACCGCGCAATTGCAATTTTCGGCGGTGGGCGAGCAAAAGAAACGCTGGTTGGAAGATTGCCTACTGGCTGCCGCCCAAAATTGCTTCGCGCTGAGCGAGGGAGCCTTGCCGCGCACCCAGACAGAATTTGAACAGGTATGGGAGCTGGGCCGCGCCGGTTTTGTCGCCGATGCTGAGGCCTGCGCCGAGCTGCTCAACACGGTGCTGGGTAATTACGCCGAGATTCGCCGCAGCCTTAAAAAACTCAATTCGCTAAGCTGGATCCACAGTATTAACGATATTAACCGCCAGCTGGACGCCTTGTTTTTTGAGGGATTTATTACCGCTCTTAATCGTGATGAACTCAGTCAGTACCCGCGTTACCTACAGGCTATTTTACAGCGTATTAGTAAATTGGATGGCGCCTATCAGCGAGATCGGCAGTCGACTTTGGCGTTTGAACCTCTGCAGCAGCAGTTTGTTGAGTTTGTAAAGAAATTGCCCGAAAAGCATCGTCGCCATCCGCTCGTGATGGACTACCGCTGGCAATTAGAGGAGCTGCGGATCTCCCTGTTTGCCCAAAATATGGGGACGCGAATGCCGGTGTCGGAGAAACGCTTGAAGGTTCTGTGGAAATCGTTGGTACAAGATGTAACATCACTCAATTGAGTACGTCTAACAAATACATCGAATTTGGTCGTTGCAGCGTATGAGTGGTATTGCGTAAAACTGCTATGCTCATTTGGGTTTATGCAGAACAAACGATTTTTTACCGTGTTACTGACTACCACTACGGAGAATAACAATGTCTCAGATTAATTTTGTAAAAAAACCGCTGGCAGCGGCGTTTGGCGCTGCCCTGTTGGCATCGGCGATGAGTCCCGCGATGGCGGGAGAAAACCCCTTCGCAGCCAAAAGTTTAAGCTCTGGCTATGAATTAGCTATGGGGAGTTCTGACAAAGCGGCGAAAGCTGAAGCAAAGATCGATGCGAATAAGGCCGGTGGTGAAGCGCAGTGTGGCGCCGACAAAGCCAAAGCTGCTCACGAAGGTAAATGCGGCGAGGCGAAATGTGGTGCCGACAAAGCTAAAGCAGCGCACGAAGGTAAATGCGGCGAAGCGAAGTGTGGTGCCGACAAAGCCAAAGCTGCTCACGAAGGGAAGTGTGGCGAGGCCAAGTGTGGTGCCTATAAAGCCAAAGCGGCTCATGAAGGTAAGTGCGGTGAGGGCAAGTGTGGCGCCGATAAAATGGCTAAGTAAGTAATCAGTCTCCGGAAGGGGCGGCGTGAATGGAAGAGCCTATGACTAGTGAATCAAGCGCACAGGCCGGTTTGGGCTTGCGGCGGAGCTTAATGCCAGAGCTGAAAAGCCTTGCTGGCAGCGAGCTGGATTTTCTTGAGGTTGCCCCAGAAAACTGGGTGCATATTGGCGGCCGTTACGGCCGCTCATTTCGAGAGCTAGCGGAGCGCTACCCGATTTATTTACATGGTTTATCCTTAAACATTGGTGGTTTTGCACCGCTAAATAAGGAGCTGTTAACGGATATTAAACAGTTCATGGCCGATTTTAATTGTCCACTGTACTCCGAACACCTGACTTACTGTGGCGACGAAGGACAGCTCTACGATTTATTGCCTATTCCATTTACCGAAGAGGCGGTGTATCACGTTGCCGAGCGGGTTAAACAAGTTCAGGACGTTTTAGGACAGCGGATATTGTTGGAGAATGCGTCCTACTACGCAGCACCAGCGCAGGCCATGAGCGAAAGCGAATTTATTAACGCCGTATTGGCTGAGGCGGACTGCGATTTGCTCCTAGACGTGAATAATATTTTCGTGAATAGCGTAAATCATCGTTACGATCCCGTTCAGTTTTTACATTCATTACCCTTGGCAAGAGCCCGCTATATCCATATAGCAGGGCATTTTGACGAGGCTGAAGATTTACGAGTAGACACCCATGGCGCTGATGTTATTGATCCGGTCTGGGCGCTGTTAGATGAAGCCTACTGCCTTTGCGGGCCGCTGCCGACCTTGTTGGAGCGGGATTTTAATTTTCCACCCATGGCCGAATTGTTGTTAGAAATTGGGCAAATCCGCCGCGCACAAGCCCATGCCAATAGCCAAGGTATAAGTCATTTCTCACCGTTAAATGCGCGTAAGCGAGCTGGCTGATGAAGCCATTTCAGCAAGTACAGCAAAGTATGACAGCCTTCGTTCGCGACCCAGACGCTTGCGTTGGACCGGAAGGCATAGAAACGCGGCGTTTAGCGATTTACCGTGATCTTTTCTTTAATAATATCGAAGGTTTTCTCAGTAATGGCTTTCCGGTGTGTCGGAGCTTATTTAGCGATGACGACTGGCATGCACTGGTGCGGGATTTTATGCGCCGGCACCGTTGCGAAAGCCCCTATTTTTTGCGTATCGCCGAGGAGTTTCTCAGCTATTTAGCCGAGCAAGGTGATGCTCGGAACGATCCGGCGTTTCTAATGGAATTGGCCCATTATGAATGGGTTGAGCTGGCGCTAGACATAGCAGAAGATGAGTTGCCTGAGTCAGCGCCGTTTAGCGATGTTATGACGGCTAGCCTGAGCGTGTCGCCATTGGCGTGGTCTTTGGCGTATCAATTTCCTGTACAGCATATTGGTCGCGATTATCAGCCCGCTGAGCCGAGCGCTGAGCCAAGCTATATTGTTGTTTATCGGAATCGTCAGGATCAAGTGCAATTTTTGGAAATTAATGCAGTAACCGCCCGTTTACTTGCACTACTTGTGGATTATTCTGTATTGGCGGGCGGGACATTACTGCATAAAATCGCTCAAGAACTTAATGCTGAATTTGCCGCAATCGCGGATTTCGGCCGCGATATTTTGGTGCAATTACTGGATTTGGATATTTTGATTGTGGATGGGCGGTTATGATCGAAGTGGTGCCAAATACTGGGGTATTAGGTATAGTGTTGATCGGTTTTGGGCTTAAAGAGTAATTTGGGTTGATGATGCCAGTGCAACGAAAAGTCTTAACTTTGTTAGTGCTGTTATCCAGTTTCGGGATAACGAAAGCGTTGGCAGGGGATGATGGCGATCCACGCGATCCATGGGAAGGTTTCAATCGTGGCGTGTTTGCGTTTAATGACACTGCGGATGAGTATCTTGTTCAGCCAGTCGCGAGAGGTTATCGCAAGATTACCCCTGCAATCGTTGACCAAGGTATTGCCAATTTTTTCAATAATATTGGCGAAATCAAAAACATGGGCAATGATCTGCTACAGGGCAAAGGTGGTGATGTATTGGTCGATGGCGGGCGTTTCCTTATAAACACTACGGTAGGGGTGGTCGGCTTTTTTGACGTTGCCAGCTATATCGGTCTAAAGCGTGAGTCCGAAGATTTTGGCCAAACCCTTGCGGTTTGGGGAGTAGGTAGTGGACCATACTTGGTGTTGCCCTTTTTAGGGCCCAGCAGTGTTCGGGATGGCTTTGGTGCCGGTGTCGACTCTTATGCGTCGGTAACGGGAAGTATTGATCCAGAGCGCGCGCGTTACGCGATGAGCGGCTTGGATTTATTGCAGACTCGTGCCAGTTTATTAGGTAGCGAAGGCTTGATGTCTGGTGATAAATACACTTTTTTGAAAGATGCCTACCTGCAGCGCAGGGAGTACTTAATAAATGATGGTCAGCTTAAAGATGACTTTGGCGATGAAGACTTTGAGTCTTTTGACTTCTGAGCAAACGCTAGTAGCGCAAGCTGTAAATTCTCCACATAATTCCCTATTGTGTGTGCCGCGGGATGCGGGTAAAAAGGCTGGATGAATATCACTCATCCTCATCGCATCCTGCTCGTTCAGCAGGTAGATGCTAGCCATCCACAACTTGTTAGTTCCCTAGAGCAGCTAGGTATGGAGCTTGTGCATGTTGCCGATTGCGCCACGGCCATGCCAAGTTTTAGGGAAGAAGATATCGATATCGTGATGGTCGATATCGATTTCCCCGAAGACCGAGGTATCGATTTGCTGGGGAAAATGGCTGAAGATCCTCGTGAGCTGCCGCTTGTAGGTCTTTCGCGGCGGAAAAGTTTAGCAGATGTTCTGTCTGCCGTACGCCATGGCGCCACTGATTACTTGATGCTACCACCGGAAAACCTCGACGTAATTAAGCACGTAGTAGATAGGGCGCTGGAGCGAGGGGCCTTAAAGCGTGAAAACTTGGCGTATCGCACCAAGCTTGAAAATGCCAATCGGGATTTGCTGGAGAGCTTAACGCTATTGCAGCAAGATCAACAGGCAGGTAAGCATGTTCAGCAGCTTCTCTTACCCGATACTCCCAAGCAAATCTCTAATTACCAGTTCTGTCACTTCATATTGCCCTCTCTGTATCTTAGTGGCGATTTTGTCGATTACTTTTTGGTGGGCGAAGATCACGCGGTGTTTTTTGTGGCCGATGTTTCCGGTCATGGGGCCAGCTCTGCGTTTGTGACGGTGTTTTTGAAAAACCTTTTTGCTCGCAAGCGTAGCGATTTTTTGCATCGGGGTTCAACGGCGATCTTATCTCCCGCCAAAATGCTAGCCATAGCCAATCGCGAATTACTGGAAATGGGGATCGGCAAGCATGTGACCCTGTGCGTGGGGGCTTTTGATTTAAAATGCAATCAGTTGAGCTATTCGGTGGCAGGCCATTTACCTGCTCCGGTGTTGGCCGTAGATGGTCGCGCAACGTTTTTACCAGAACACGATATGCCGGTGGGTTTGTTTGCTGATGCCCAATTTAGTGACCATATGATCAGTTTCCCGCCGGGGGCTGTGCTGACCCTGTTCTCTGATGGTATATTAGAGGTCTTAGACAGTGACACCCTAGAGCACAAAGAGCAGCGCTTGCTCGATTTATTGAAAGAGGGACAGAGCTCGTCAACACAGCTGGCCGAGGCCTTTGGACTTTTTGATATGGACGAGGCACCGGACGATATTGCAATTTTAGTAGTATGTAGGTTTTAGGCAAATGCAGCCTGGTCGAATTTTAGTAGCAGGACAGGATGGTGCCTTCGTTATAAAGTTGGTCGGCGATGTGCGGCTGACACTTTGTACAACACTGGACGAATTTTTTGATGAAATGCTCTCGGTTGAGGGTTTTGCCAGTGTGGTCGTGGACTTATCAGACGCCATCAATGTCGACAGCACCACCTTGGGCTTACTCGCTAAGTTAGCGATCAAAGCCAAGGATAAATTTCAATTTGTCCCGCTCATCTTATCGACAAATCCCGATATCACACGGGTGCTGCAAAGCATGGGTTTTGATCGGGTGTTTAGGATTCGTGAAGAGCCGTTGCTAAACGACGAAGATCTTGGTGAGTTGCCGGTGCTGGACGCTAGTGAAGAAGGTGTTAGAAACCGAGTGCTGGAAGCCCACCGTACACTGATGGGCTTGAGTGATAGCAATCACGCTAAATTTCGCGAATTAGTCTCTCTGCTAGAAGGGCAATGCTTTTAGTGTCCGTCGCCAATCACACTTAATTTAGCCCGAATAAAGTCGCTGTGCGGCAAATAAATAAGATCTGATATTTTACGAATTAGGTGATCTTCGTATTTGTCTATACGCCCATCTTCCAATGCGACTTCCCATAGCGTCGAAACCAGTTGGTATTTCTCAATATTATTGCAGTTGTCATTGATGTAGCGGGTAAATGGGTAGAGATCGGTTCGTTCTTCGGTGGTGTTTCTGGCCTGAGCCATAAAGGTATCAATGTCAGCGATGGATACTGAAAAGTGCGCAATTAGTATTTTTCGGATTTTGTCTATTTCACCGGGATCTTCCTGGAAATCTGATTTACAGACCTCCAGTAGCAAGGCTGCGGTGACTAGCTCCAAGGTCATTTTGTCGTCGTTAGCGCTGTTTCCCACCGCGAACAGCTGTTTTAGCCTCTCAAACATGCGAATTCCAACCCCGTAATAGCGCTTCTAGTTTCACTTGATCTGCTGCAAAGGCGCGAATGCCTTCGGCCAATTTTTCAGTAGCCATGGCATCTTCGTTCATAGCCCAGCGAAAGTCGGTTTCATTGACGCTGATTTTGCTTTGCGGCGCAAATTCCATTGTAGGGGAAAGTCGGCGGGGTAGCGCGCCATTGTCTTGTTCAAGTTCACTCAGCAGGGCTGGGCTAATGGTGAGGCGGTCGCAGCCGGCCAATGCTTCAATTTCGCCGCAATTGCGAAAGCTCGCGCCCATCACAATGGTTTTGTAATTGTGTTGTTTGTAGTAGCTGTAAATAGCGCTAACCGATTGTACGCCGGGGTCTTCGTCGGCATTGGCTGGCGTGGCGCCATGGGCAACATGCCAGTCTAAAATCCGGCCAACAAAAGGCGAAATCAGGGTGGCGCCGGCTTCGGCGCAAGCTGCTGCTTGGATTAGGCTGAAAAGGAGGGTTAAATTGCATTCTATACCTTCTTGCTCAAGGACTTTGGCGGCTTCTATGCCTTCCCAAGTAGAGGCAATTTTAATCAGTAGGCGATCCTTGTCGATGCCTTTGGCTTGGTAAAGTTCGACAATCCGTCGGCCCTCGTTAATCATTGCCGTGGTGTTGAACGAGAGTCTAGCATCGACTTCGGTGGAAACTTTGCCAGGCACAAGCTTGCTTATTTCTGCGCCAATTTCAACGGCGAGCTGGGTGGCGGCTTGCTGGAGTTGTGAGGCATCGTCCCGATTGCTGAGCTGGGCAACGACCTTGCTAATCATTGCCTCATACTGAGGAAGAGCGGCGGCTTTTAAAATGAGTGACGGGTTGGTCGTGGCATCTTGGGGGCTGAAGCGGGCGATGGCTTCGATATCGCCGGTGTCGGCAACCACATCGGTAATCGCCTTTAGCTGATCAAGTTTACTGCTCATTATAGTGTTATTCCTTTATGTAATTTACTACCAGCTGCGCTCGACAAAGGCCAACGCGTCACTGAGTACCTCTAGGCCCGCACCAGAGCGGTGGGCGTGCTCGCTGATATGACGCCGAAAGAGCCGACCGCCAGCTTGGCCGTTAAACAGGCCTAATATATGGCGCGTTATATGATTGAGCCGCGTGCCTTTGGCAAGTTCCGCTTCAATATAAGGAAACAAGCCTTGGATGACGTCGCGACGAGTTTTGCTTATGGCCGCCTGTTGGTAAAAGCGTTCGTCTACCTCTGCCAATAAATAAGGTGTTTGGTAAGCGCTGCGGCCCATCATAATGCCATCGACATATGACAAATGCGAGCTGGCGTCGTCAAGGGTTTGGATGCCGCCGTTTATGATAATTTCTAGGTCGGGGAAATCTTGTTTAAGCTGGTATACCAAGTCGTAATTTAAAGGTGGTATCTCGCGATTTTCTTTTGGGCTTAAACCCTGCAGCCACGCTTTGCGGGCGTGAACAATAATCGCATCGGTACCGGCCTCGGCAATAGCGGCAACAAATTCCTGCAGCGGTCCGTAACCCTCCTGCTCATCAATGCCAATGCGGTGTTTGACGGTGATAGGGAGCTCGCAGGCGTCTTTCATTACTTTGACGCAATCGGCGACCAATTGTGGGCGAGACATTAAACAGGCGCCAAAAAAGCCGTTTTGAACGCGGTCGGAAGGGCATCCGCAATTCAGGTTAATCTCATCGTAATTCCATTGCTCCGCCATGCGCGCCGATACTGCCAAGGCTTCGGGATCGCTGCCCCCTAATTGCAGCGCCACAGGGTGTTCAATATCACTGAAATCAAGATGGCGCTCTTGATCGCCATGAATTAAAGCGC
The DNA here is from genome assembly GCF_040892635.1 of Zhongshania guokunii. Taxonomy (NCBI): domain Bacteria; kingdom Pseudomonadati; phylum Pseudomonadota; class Gammaproteobacteria; order Cellvibrionales; family Spongiibacteraceae; genus Zhongshania; species Zhongshania guokunii. Next base: position 479,512 of record NZ_JBFRYA010000001.1, read on the forward strand.
CAGTGGTGATCATTTCGGTGTAGAGCACGGCGTGGCGGCTAAGCTGGCGCCAGAATACGCGACAGTGTCGGTCAGACCAGTCCAGCATCGGGGCGACGCAGAAGCGACGGTCGAGAACTTTTTTACTCATCGGCGCTGAAATACCTCTGCGGATGGATGAATCTTGGTGGTATCGGCACGTATAATGGCCGCTGCATTGGCCTGCTGCCGTAATCGGTGGCAGGCTAAAACCCTATTGTATTCAAATGGTAATAAACACTCCATGACTGTTCGCACTCGTATTGCCCCGTCTCCTACTGGTGACCCACACGTGGGTACGGCCTATATCGCCCTTTTTAACTACTGTTTCGCCAAAAGTCAGGGTGGTCAGTTTCTATTGAGAATTGAAGATACCGATCAGCAGCGCTCCACTGCGGCGTCTGAGCAGGCGATTTTTGATTCGTTGCGTTGGCTGGGTTTGGATTGGGATGAGGGCCCAGATGTGGGTGGGCCCCATGGCCCCTATCGGCAGAGTGAGCGCAGTGAGATTTATCGTGAGCACTGCGAGCAATTGATTGCAGCGGGACATGCGTTTCGCTGTTACCGCACCCCAGCGGAGCTTGACGCTCTGCGCGAAGCCCGCCGCGCGGCGGGTGGACATACAGCGTTAAAGTATTCTGATTTAAAGCTGGACGATGCCGAGCACGCACGTCGTGAGGCTGCGGGTGAGTCTTATGTTATTCGGATGTTTGTGCCCGAAGATGACGGGCATTGCGAGATAGATGACATGCTGCGGGGCAAAATTGAGTTGGAGTGGGGGCAGGTCGACGCCCAAATCCTGCTGAAATCCGACGGCTTGCCGACCTACCATTTGGCGAACGTGGTAGATGACCATCTAATGGAAATTACCCACGTACTGCGGGGCGAGGAGTGGATTAACTCGGCGCCTAAGCACAAGCTGTTATACCAGTATTTTGGTTGGCAAATGCCAGTGCTGTGTCATTTGCCGCTGCTGCGCAACCCAGATAAAAGTAAGCTTAGTAAGCGCAAAAATCCCACCAGTATAAATTATTATAAGCGGATGGGATTTTTGCCCGAGGCGATGCTCAATTATTTGGGTCGTATGGGTTGGTCCATGCCCGATGAGAGCGAAAAATTTAGCCTGCAAGCCATGATCGATAATTTTGATATTACGCGGGTGAGCCTAGGAGGGCCAATTTTTGATGTTGAAAAGCTGCGCTGGCTGAATGGCCTCTGGCTTCGGGAAGATTGCAGCCCTGAGCAATTAGCTGATCGTCTGCAGGAGTGGGTATTAAACCGCGAGATGCTGATGAAGGTTATTCCCCATGTGCAATCTCGGATTGAGGTGTTTAGCGATTTGGCGCCACTGGCCAGCTTCTTTTTGTCGGGTATGCTGCCGCTAACACCGGAGAGTTTTGCTGCATCAAATCTCGAAGAAGAAGAGTTGCTGACTTTATTGCAGTGTGCAGCGTGGCGCTTAGAGGCCTTGGATAACTGGCAGCGTGACAATATTTTTGCAGCAATTAAGTCTCTTGCCGATGGTTTGGGCATTAAATTAAAAGATTTTATGCCGCCGCTATTTATTGCGATCGCAGGCACAACGTCATCGATTTCCGTTGTCGATTCGATGGAAGTGTTGGGCGCAGATATGAGTCGGGCGCGCTTGCGTCACGCGGTTGAAGTGCTTGGTGGGGTGGGCAAAAAGCGTCTTAAGAAACTCGAAAAACGCTACCAGCAAGCTTCTGAGCTAGGTTGATTGTAGAGGGTTTAATACATGGCTTTCTTGGTGAGTGATATCGCCTTTATGAGCTGTCGTTGAGCCAATAAAGTGAGGTGGAAAATAATTTAACGAGATTTTTCATCAACTTGTTGACAAGGCTTAGGGTGATCATTAATATGCGCATCCTCTGCTTTGGGGCTATAGCTCAGCTGGGAGAGCGCTTGCATGGCATGCAAGAGGTCGGCGGTTCGATCCCGCCTAGCTCCACCAAAGTTTTGAAAAACCGCTGAAAGGCGGTTTTTTTTCGTGTTGAAAAAAGCGCTTCGCTCGGGTCGTGGTTTACTTGGGGGCTAGCTAGGCGCGGCCTTGGTACTATCTAGGTGGTACAGTTCATTGATTTCATTGCAATTGCTGGCCGCTAACCTATTATTAACGGTACTGGTATGCAGGATTTTCTGTTTTAGTTAGCTCATAGGGGTTCGCGATTCGTGTCGACTATTTCTCTTCGTCAAAGCCATAATAAAGATCCGGAAGAGCTGCGCAATTTGATAAAGCAGCTAACAGTTAAGTTGGAAGAAAAATACCAGCTTTCGTCGCGCTGGCTAAATAGTGATGAAGTTGAAGTGCAGCGTTCTGGCGTTAAAGGTTTAATCTCGCTAGCGCCAGCAGAGGTACGAGTCGAAATTAAGCTTGGCTTGATGATGACCGCATTTAAATCGACGATTCAAAGTGAAATATCGCGTTCCATGGCCGAAAAGCTCGGTTGAACTTTCATTTTGCGAGAAATCGTTTCGTCGCGGAATTTTTTTAGCTCGGGCCTACTCTAACGCTTGTTGCGAGAGACCATTCTGAGTAAGGGAGTTCAGGGGACGTATGAAGAGTCTGAATTATCGCGCTTATTTGCGCATGCAAGTTTTAATTAAAAGTATTCTACTGTGCTGTTTATTGGGGCTGGCCCAGAGTGGTTATGCCTTGTTTCCTCAGCAGGACGCGCAGGGGCGGGCATTGCCTAGTTTGGCGCCCATGCTCAAAACCGTTAATCCGGCTGTTGTCAATATCTCAACTTACACTACACGTAACGTCCAGCAAAATCCCTTGCTGAACGACCCTTTTTTTCGTCGCTTTTTTAATGTTCCTGAGCAACAGATGCAGCCTCGGCAGCGTCGTACCCAAAGCGCTGGTTCTGGGGTGATTATCGATGCTGAAGCAGGCACTGTGCTCACCAATCACCACGTCATCAATGGCGCTGATGAAATTACCGTTGCCCTAGAAGATGGTCGCAGCTATACCGCGACCTTAATAGGCTCTGATCCTGATGTGGATATTGCGGTATTAAAAATTGATGCCAAAGACTTGCGAAGTGTGACATTAGCCGACTCTGAAAAGCTTGAGGTTGGTGACTACGTGGTGGCGATTGGCAACCCCTTTGGTCTTGGCCAAACCGTTACCACGGGTATTGTCAGTGCGCTGGGTCGGACGGGCTTGGGCATTGAAGGGTATGAAAACTTTATTCAAACAGACGCCTCTATCAATCCAGGTAACTCAGGTGGTGCGCTGGTGAATTTACATGGAGAGTTGGTCGGTGTGAATACGGCAATTCTTGCGCCGGCCGGCGGCAATGTGGGTATTGGCTTTGCAATCCCTATTAATATGGCCAAAGTGAGTATTGATCAAATTTTGGAGCATGGTGAAGTCAAGCGTGGTCAGCTGGGAGTGGTGATTCAAGATCTTAGTCCTGAGCTTGCTGAAGCATTTAAGCTTCCCAGGCATCAGCGTGGTGCTGTTATTGCCGAAGTACAGGAAAAATCGGCTGCGGAAGAGGCCGGTATTAAACCTGGTGATCTGGTTATCGCAGTTGATGGCAAAGAGGTCTATAGTTCTGCACAGTTGCGTAATGCAGTTGGTTTGCGGCGTATTGGTGACAAGGTGGCGATTACAGTACTGCGGGAGGGCAAAACCAAGAATTTCCAAGCCCGTCTAAAGGCCGTACAAGACATAAAAGTGGCAGCGGCTGCGCCAAATAGTGAGGTGAACAGCTTACTGAAAGGCGTGGTGCTCAGGAACTCGCCGGATGGTCGCGGAGTTGTGGTGACTGAAGTGGCCGGCGATGCTGATGCGGCAACGAAACTGCAGCCTGGAGACTTGATTGTGTCGCTTAATCAGCGTCGTGTGCAGAGTGTTAAAGAGTTTAGTGCGGTTTTGTCCGCTAGCAAAGGCGGCTTATTGATTCGGGTTTTGCGCGGTCAGATGGCGCTCTGGATAGTATTGCAGCCGTAAGGCTGTTTTTTAGCAGAAGGGATGGGTAAATGAAAAATACGGGGCTAGCGCTTCTATTTGTACTGTTGTCTGCCTGCGCGGGGCTGCCGGTGAGCACGGATTATGCTCTGGATTATGACTTTACAGCGATTTCGACATTTGCTTGGCTGCCAGTACCCGCTTCGGACTCAAAAGACAAAATTAAAGACGCTAGCCTTGATAATGATCTGGTTAGGGAGCGGGTGCTTGATGCGGTCGACGCCGAGTTGGCGGCCAAGGGGTTAATTCTTGCTGCTGATGGCATGCAGCCTTCAGTGCTGGTGGCTTACCATCTAGGCAAAGAGGATAAAGTCAATTTCAATAGCTTTGGCTCGTGGTATACCCATTTTGCTTATTACCCCTGTTATTACTGCGATTACCAGCCTGGTTATGGCCGCGGTTATTTTGGTCATGGTCATTTTTATGACGACGATATATGGGTGCGCAGCTACGAAGAGAGCAGTCTCATGATTGATATTATTGATCCTGTGACGAAAAAGCTGGTGTGGCGGGGTACAAGCAAGCGGGTAATGCCGAGTTTGACTACGCCAGAAGAGCGCCGCCAGTATATTCGCGAGACAGTGGCGGCGGTATTGGCTAAGTTTCCACCAGCTGCGGCTGTAGCGCATTGATAAACTGGGAAATTAGTGGAATATCTGCCTGCGCGGCTTGCATGTCTTCGGGCTTTGGTCGACAATAGCGCCCGCGTTAAGGCAGTGTCTAAACGCGTTTTCTGCGGTAGTCCTTCCGGTCCCCCCGCAACGAGAGATAGCGAACTCCGCCAGGCCTGGAAGGGAGCAACGGTAGTTATCACATCGTGTGCCGGGGTGTGGCTGGTTGGACTGCCACCAAAGCTTTAAAGCTTCCTTCTGTAATTAAATCTGTTCGCTTTCATTAGTTTATGTCCTTGCAGGGCTGGTGTATCCTTGCCGCTTCCACGTCAGGAATTATTCGATGAGCTATCAGGTGTTGGCGCGTAAGTGGCGCCCGAAAACCTTCCGTGAAATGGCAGGCCAAAATCACGTGCTTAAAGCACTGATTAATGCGCTCGACCACGACCGTCTGCACCACGCCTATTTATTTACTGGTACTCGCGGGGTGGGTAAAACCACAATCGCGCGTATTCTTGCCAAATGCCTTAATTGCGAGGCTGGTGTTAGCTCTGAACCCTGCGGGCAATGCAATGCCTGTGTCGCGATTAATGAAGGCCGCTTTGTCGATTTGCTCGAAGTGGATGCGGCCTCGCGCACCAAGGTAGAAGACACCCGCGAAATTCTCGACAATGTTCAATATACACCCAGTCAGGGCCGCTACAAGGTTTACCTCATCGATGAGGTGCATATGCTCAGCAGCAGTAGTTTTAATGCGCTGCTGAAAACCCTAGAAGAGCCGCCAGCCCACGTTAAGTTTTTGTTGGCGACCACTGATCCGCAAAAATTACCCGCCACCATTTTGTCGCGCTGCCTCCAGTTTAATCTGAAGAATTTAACGGCAGAGCGAATTGTTGAATATTTGAAAACCATTCTTGAAAAAGAAATGGTGCAATACGAAGAGCCCTCCCTGTGGTTGCTAGGCCGCGCCGCCGACGGCAGTATGCGCGATGCCTTGAGTTTGACGGACCAGGCGATAGCCTTTGGGTCTGGGAGCTTGGGTGAAGCCGATGTGCGGCAAATGCTTGGTACCATCGACCATGGCTCGGTTTATCGGCTGATTTCTGCGCTCTCTGCTAGCGATGGCGCTGCACTGTTATCGATAGTGGCTGATTTGGCTGAAATGGGAGCCGATTTTGCTGGGGTGGTGAGCGAGTTACTAGTGGTCTTGCATCGCTTGGCGGTAGCTCAAACTGTTGCCGAAGGTTTGGATAATAGCCTCGGTGATCGGCAGCGGATTATTGATCTAGCGGCGAGCTTGAGCGCTGAAGATGTGCAGTTTTATTACCAAATGGGCTTGGCCGGGCGCAGAGATATGGGCTTGGCGCCAGATCCCCGTGCGGGTTTGGAAATGCTACTGCTGCGGATGCTGGCGTTTAAGCCACAAGGTGTTATTGATGCGCCCAAACAAGCCTTACCCCGCGCTAAACCAGCGGTGGGGGCCGTTGATACCGAAAAAAAGTCCTTAGCGAATGAGCCGACTGCGGCGGTTAAGGGTAGTGCCGTTGTCAATCCTGTAAGCGCAGAGCCTGATCCCGTGAGACAAGAGGCTGCGGTAAGGAATTCTGCTGCGCAGCCGCAAGTGGCGCCGAGTACTGCAATATCGGATTCGGCGCCGCCGCAGAGCAGGGCGCTTCCAAAGCCTCCTGTGCAAACTATGCCACAAGCTGAAGTGAGCGCCCCTGCGACTAGCAGCTCGGTACCGCCCTGGGAGGAGCAGGCTGTCCTAAATCATAAGCCGGTAAATCCGATCCTTGAGGCACCGGTTGCTGAAAATCGCCCTACAACGCTTATCGCAGAGCCAAAACCTACTCAAGCTGTTTCGCCAGCCCCAGCTAATACACCCGTAAATGCAGTGGCAGTCGCACCGGCTGCACCTAACGCGGCGCTTAACACCACTGATGCAACTGTAGCTGCTCCGTTGCAGGGTAAAATTAGCTTGGCGGAATTTTCGGAGCGGCACTGGCGCGAGCACATCGAGCAATTTAATTTACCCGGTATGCTGGGTAGTATTGCCAGTCACTGCCAGCTGGTGGCGGCGACCGCCACGAGTTTGGACTTTCATATCGATGCCGGTAACGCGGCCTTGTTAAATGATCGGCACATCGAGCGGCTTGGCGAGCTTTTAGGTGAGTATTTTGGAGCGGCACTTAAAGTAAGTGTAAGTATTGCGCCAACGCCTACTGAAACCCCTGCTGCGTATCGGCAGCGGTGCCTAGATGAGCGTTTGCTTATCGCCAAAGAGGCTTTGTTTAACGACCCAATGGTAAATCGCTTAATTGCTGAATTTGATGGCGTGTTGGACCCGAATTCGGTGCAACTCATTAATTAATAACGTGATCGACGAGAGATACGCTAATGAAACCAGATTTAAATGAATTGATGAAAAAAGCGGCTGAAATGCAAGAAAAGATGCAGAAAGCGCAAGAAGAGTTAGCCAATGCCGAAGTGCAGGGCGAATCGGGAGCCGGTTTGGTGAAAATTACCATGACTGGCCGCCACGATGTACGTCGGGTCAGTATTGATCCCAGCTTAATGAGCGAAGAAAAAGAAATACTCGAAGATTTAATCGCCGCGGCGGTCAATGATGCTGTGCGCAAAATAGAAGCCAGTAGCAAAGACCAGATGGGTGGCATGTTATCTGGTATGGGCATGCCCGCCGGCTTTAAGATGCCATTCTAAATATGAGCTACAGCCCACTGATTGATGAGTTAATAGATGCCCTGCGCTGTTTGCCGGGTGTTGGCGCCAAGTCGGCGCAACGCATGAGTTTTCAGCTGCTGGAACGCAATCGACCTGGCGCGGCGCGCTTGGCTGCAGCTTTGGCCAAGGCGGTAGACAAGGTTGGCCACTGCGCAAGTTGCCGAACGTTAACGGAAAATGAGCAGTGTTTTATCTGCGCCGACAGCCGTCGCGATACTGACACAATTTGTGTGGTGGAATCTCCGGCAGACGTGGTCGCGTTTGAACAAAGTGGCGATTACAAGGGGCTTTATTTTGTGTTAATGGGGCATTTGTCGCCTATTGATGGCATCGGCCCCGAAGAAATCGGCATCGATAAGCTCCTGCAGCGCACAAGTGAACTGGCGGTAAACGAATTGATTTTGGCCACCAACCCCACGGTAGAAGGGGAGGCAACAGCTTATTATATTACCGAGCAAATGCGCAGCCGGGGCATTGCGGTTAGCCGAATTGCCCACGGCGTACCGCTTGGCGGCGAATTGGAATACGTAGACAGCGGCACCCTCGCGCACGCACTGAAAGGACGACGACGCATTGACTGATCCTCTGGAAAGCTGCCTTTATATCGATACCGATATTGCTTTAAATGAGGCCTGCACGCAGTGGGCTAAAGCCGATTTTTTGGCGATTGACACTGAGTTTATCCGCACCGATACCTTTTACCCTATTGCAGGGCTGCTGCAGGTCGGGGCGGAAGGGCGTTTGTATTTGATCGACCCCCTTGAAATAAGTGACTGGTCGGCGTTCACGGCCTTGCTCCGGCGCGAGGACCTCCCCAAGGTTATTCACTCATGCAGCGAAGACTTGGAGGTTTTTCAGGTCTTGTTTCAGTGTGTGCCCCAGCCCTTGCTCGATACTCAAATTGGCGCCGCCCTAGCTGGGCTGGGTTTTGGCCTGAGTTACCAGAAATTGATTATGGAGTGCTTGGGTATCCATGTAGAGAAAGGTGAAACCCGCTCGGATTGGTTGCGCAGGCCACTCAGCGAAAGCCAGTGCACTTACGCGGCCCTCGACGTTTTATATCTGCAGCGGGTTTACCCACTGCTCAACGAGCGCCTAGCAGCTAAGGGCGCCTTAGCGTGGTGGCTGGAAGACTGCGCGGCGATTACCGCACAGGCTGAAACCCCAAATGCACCAGAAGACTACTATCTGCGCATTAAATCCCTGTGGAAGCTCAGTCGGCTTCAGCAGTACGCCCTGCAGCAGCTCTGTGCTTGGCGTGAGGTAGAGGCAAAGGAGCGTAATATTCCCCGTGGGCGGGTGATAAAAGACCCCGTTTGCTTTGAAATTGCGCGGCAGATGCCCAGCGATATGGCGCAATTGGGGCGTATCAAAGATTTATCGCCTGGCAGCATACGGCGTTATGGGGAAGCGATACTGACGCTACTTGATGACTGTCGCGGCGCTGCCGGCAACGACCTGCCGCCAGCGGCCCCAAAGCCACTGAGTCCAGCGCAAACGCAGATGCTAAAACAAATGAAGGCAGTGGGCGAAACCGCTGCGGCCAAGCTCGATATTGCACCAGAGGTTTTATTGAAAAAACGCGATTTAGAAGAGTTAATCCGCAGCGGCGAACTGCCACAGGCGCTGAGCGGTTGGCGTAAATCAGTTGTTGGGGAGGACTTGTTGCGCCTCGGTGAGAAAAATTAATGAAGCGTATTTGTGCGGTATACCGCAGCCCTCGCACCGAGGGTATGTATTTATATGTTGATCATCAGGAAGATTTGGCCAAAGTGCCTGAGGCGCTGTTATTGCGCTTTGGTAAGCCGGTGCGAGCCATGACCTTGGTGCTAACTGCTGAGCGCAAATTATCCCGCGCTGACGTTGGCAAAGTTATGCAGGAAATTGCCGACAATGGCTTTTATTTGCAGCTGCCGCCGCAGCCCGAGCGGCTTAACCCTATGGTAGGCCCCGAAATCGATGGCTGACATCGTACGGCCGTCATTTTGGGAAGTTAAATCTCTTGCCGAGATGAACGCGCAAGAGTGGGAACTGCTCTGCGATGGTTGCGGTAAATGCTGCCTGCAAAAACTCGAGGACGAGGATAGTGGCGAAGTTTTCTATACCGATGTTGCGTGTCGCTTACTGGACACCACGAGTTGCGGTTGTAGCGACTACCCGCATCGCCAGCAGCGGGTGCCAGATTGTTTGCAATTAAAATTAGAGGACGTTGCCGAGTTTCATTGGCTGCCCAAAACCTGTGCTTATCGGGTATTAAGCGAGGGCGGGACTTTGGCAGACTGGCATCCTCTGCTCTCAGATAATGACGAGAGTGTACACCGCGCCGGTATTTCGGTGCGCGGTCGCTGTGTTAGCGAGATTATAGTGGCCGATGAAGATTTGGAAGAGCATATAATTCACTGGGTAAATTAAGGTGTGCAATGATTGATTTAGACGATTACGGCTTAGCATGGCAGGTATATCTTGGTGTTGGGGTAGTTGCAATGCTGCTTTGGTTTCTCCTGCTGCGACGTATTTCATCGGTGTTTGTACGCTATTGGCTACTGTTTGCTGCCTTGGCATTCTTGTTTGTACCGGGCCGTCACCCCGCAGCACCTCACCTTTGGGTGCCCGGCAGTCCTGCAGCGGTATTAAGTCTGCTGACCGAAGGTGTAGAGAGTGCCATGCCAATTTTAATCATCTTGGGAGCAGGGCAGATTCTCGCTTTAATTTTGGGCTTGGCAGCCATGACTTGGCTACCAAATAGCGCCGTCGCGCCATCAAAGCCGGCTGAAAGCAAGCCAGGTCGTGCTAAATCAGCGGGTGCACAAAGCAGGGGTTTAGCCGCAGAGCGCAAAGAACCCTCGCTTTGAACGTGTGCATTGCTAACTACTGTTGTGCAGAGATACCATCTTGGCCACAATTAGCTATACTTTGGGATAAATTTCGCACTCGCATTTGCTTGTTTAGGATAAGGGGGAGCAGAGGTTTAAATTCTGTTTGAATCTGTGCGCTTTAGGTAGCTTAATGGACTTAAAACTGGTGAGCTTGGATGGCAATGAAGCCTACGCTATCGGGATGGACAGTGTTGTTATTGGACGCGATAGCGACAGCGATGTCACTATTGCCAAAGACCTGTTGTCCCGCCGCCATGCAAAATTAAGTTATGTCGATAATCGCTGGATGCTTGAAGACCTCGGTTCTACCAATGGCACTTACATCAATAATCGCTTACTGAACAGGCCCACTGAAGTAAAGAGTGGCGATGTTATTAAATTTGGCGAGGCGGCTTATTACTTAAAAAGTGCAGCAGAAGAAGAGCGCACCATTGTCGCTTCTCGGCTACCACAGAAAGACTCCTTTCGCGGTGGCTCTGTGGTAATCGATGATGAACCCGATAGCGAATTAACCTCTTTTCAGCAATCTTATCAGTTGCCCTCTGGCTGGACTGATACCGCTATTCGCAGCGCTAAATATCCAAAAGAACTGGTCGATCAACGCATTGAACGGGCCATTGGCGGTAAACAATTACACCCCGAAGTGGCCTTAGTGTTTTTCTTTGCCGATGCTCGCAGTTTGGTATTTGGTGTTTCTGCTAAAAACAGCGATACTTTTTGGACTATTGGCAGACAAGAAAACCTAAAAATTCGTATTGATGACCCCAGCGTTTCTATGCTCCACGCCAAGTTGATCCATAAAAATGGCAGTTGGTGGATCGAGGATATTGGCTCAACCAATGGCGTTAGAATCGACGGTGAAGCCTGCCCGAAAACTTTGCTTCAAGACGGCCAGTTACTTAGCTTGGGGCGTATTGATTTAGTGTTCCGTAAATTATCATAATATTATGATTTCGTCACCGCGGTGGGTTTGACGTACATCGAACGCATCATCAAGGGCTAGATGAGCGAGGCTTGCGATATGAATAAGGATATTGGCTTGAACTGTGCGGTATTAAGTAAGGTTGGCGCAATTATTGGTTTTGTAATGCTTGCGTCTTGCGCAAACACCAGCGACTCCAAATTTAACAGTGGTGCGCCAGCGAGTAGCGAAGAGCTTATTGCCGGCCTACAAATTGTCGATTGCCTCTTGCCTGGCCAGCTGCGCAAACTCGGTAATATGAGCTATTTGTCGCCGCGGCGACCCATTAAAACCACGGCTGCTGACTGTAATTTACGCGGCGGCGAATACGTGGCCTACGATCGTGCCGACTATAAAACTGCCTTGAAAATTTGGCTGCCAACAGCGGAGCAAGGCGACGCCGAGGCGCAATTAGCCGTCGGGGAGATTTTTGAAAAAGGTTTGGGCACCGAACCAAATTACGAAGCGGCGGTGCTCTGGTATCAAAAGGCAGCTATACAGGGTAATAAAAGTGCTCAATTTAATTTGGGCACAATGTATGAACAGGGGCTTGGCGTAGCGCAAGACAAAATGCAGGCACTAAATTTATACCGAGAAGCTTGGGGCATGCCTGCCGATAGCGTAATTTTCCAAGAGGCCGCACGTAGCGAACAGCAAGCTTTACGCATTGAACTGGAAACCCAATTAGCTGCTAAAAACGATCAGCTTGCCTTAATACAGCGCCAGCTAGCGGCGCAGAAAAAGCTATTAGCTAAGCAAGCTAAAACTGGCGCAAACGCGGGTGGGTCCGCAGCCGAAGTAGCTACGTTAACGCAGGTAGTACAAGCCTTGCAGACTGATCGCGCCAACGTCGAGGTGCAGCTGTCAACGATTCCACGGTTGCGGACGCCAGCAGCGAGTCTTAAATCCAGCCCCGCACCAGCAACAACGGCGACTGAAATCAAAGTTGCAGATATGGACTTTGGTCGTTATTACGCTTTGATTATTGGCAATCGAAATTACGCTCAGTTAGAGCAATTGGAAACGCCGCTTAACGATGCTCGAGAAGTTGGCGAAATTTTAGAAAAACAATATGGATTTCAAGTGCAGCTATTGCTGGATACTGACCGCCTTACTGTGATGAAAGCGATCAATGAGCTGCACAGCGTACTTGGCGAAAACGATAATCTTTTAATTTACTACGCTGGTCATGGGTCGATGATTAATGTCGGTGAGCGCGATACAGGCTACTGGCTGCCAATTAATGCTGATCCGCCGCCGAATGATGCTTCCTGGGTATCTAATGAGTTTGTTAGCAATCATTTAGGTCGCATCCAAGCTAAGCGGGTATTGGTGATTGCCGACTCCTGCTACGGTGGTTTGCTTTCTTCCGCGCCAGGACATTTGTTTTTTGGCCAAACGAGCGCAGCAGGGAGCGCCGACTATATTAAATATAAACTGCCGCGTCGCTCGCGCTTATTATTGTCATCTGGTGGCGATAAACCCGTTATTGATGAAGGCGGCCAAGGGCACTCAGTATTTGCCCAAGAGTTGATTGACGCTCTGCGCAGTAACGTCAAGGTGCTTTCTGCACCGGATCTTTATGCCAGTATTCGTGGGCCGGTGAAGGCCCGAGCAGCAGTGAATCAGTTTATCCAAGAGCCTGTTTACAAAAGTATAAAAGGCGCGGGCCACGAAGTAGGGGATTTCTTCTTTGTACCAACAAGCCTAAGCCAATAGGGCGAGGCTTATGCAGCATTATTTTATATGCGGCACCAACTATTGCGCAGGATGAGGGAACGGGATTGTGGCTAGTATAAATTTTAAAACAGCAGTGTTATCTGGGTTTGTTTTCTCTGTTGTAAGCGCCTTGCCACTGCAGGCGGCAGAAACCTGTAAAGGGCAGCACAACACCAATACCGACCAGGAATACCCACCTAATGAGCCGACGGGTAGCGTTGGAACCGGTGGGGACTCTGCAAGTATTAGCTCGCCGTCAGTAGCCCGGGTGAGCGAAACAAGTGAGCCGAGCACTACAGCCGGAAGTTCTCCGGACAGTTGCGGCGCCACAGTCACTGAGGGCGGCGGAAGTCAGGCGCAAGACACAGCAATGACCCTCGGCAGTAAAATTAATTCGTTTCGAGGCCGCTCCGGAGGGGGCAGTGGTAAGAAAAAGCAAGTTGCTACATTTAATTACCATGCCTTAGGTGGCGCGGCTGGTGACGGCGATAATGCGCTGCTCGATAGTAGTCGCTTTTCTCTGTTTAGCTTTGCAGATTACACAGAGCGCGACCGCGAGGCTACCGCGAGTAGCAGCGGCTATAAACAGCAAGCCAGTGCCTTAACCCTTGGTTTTGACTATCGCATAGACGACAGCAGCTTTGCTGGCATGTCGATTAGTCGCAGTGATGGTGATAGTGATCTCGATAGTCGGCTTGGCGGCAGTGAGGTATCCGTGAATATGCTGGGTGTCCACGGCGCTCGCTATTGGGCGGAGCACTATATTTCGATGTTAGTCGCTTATGGCGCCATGGATATTGATATTGCCCGCCTTGGCGCTGGAGACAGCTTTAAGGCCACGACTGATGGTAAGTACTGGTATGCCGACCTTACCATGGGCACTGAATATCAATATGGCCCCTTAAGATTGAGCCCTACAATGCGGGCATTGCTGATGACCGGTGAGATTGACGCTTACACTGAGCGGTCAGCCTCTGGTTTCGGGGCGGTGCGCAGTATTAACAGCCAAGATATCGACTCGAATATTTTAAGTTTGGCACTGCAGGCCGATTATTCGCTACTTCAGTCGTGGGGCGTGCTATTACCGTCAATGCGCGCTGAGTTTAATTTTGATCAAGGTGATGGCTATAAAACCAATGGTCAGACTTTAAACGACGGCGATAAGACGGTTATTGGCAGTATTTCGGACCTGTCCGATGAACCAGACTCCAGCACTCTAGCGGTGTCGTGGGGAGTATCGGGGCAGTTCAAACGGGGCTTTGCCGCTTATGCTGTTTATGAGCGTTTATTTCTTCACGATTATATGAATAAGTACACGGCAACCTTGGGTTTCCGCTATGAGTTACCCTAAGCAAATCTCGGGGTGGCCGTGCGTCGAAAATTGAGGCCGTGATGGTCCGACTAACTGCGCCAAGCTTACACCTGATAATACTTTTGCAGTTATTAGCACTTGCTGCCTGTAGTAGCTCTAGCCAGCGCATCGATGCTCTCGCACGCGAGCTTGGCATGACGAGGTCGGTCGTTGCGGGGCTTGGTTTTAAGCACATTGCTTATGCTCATCCGTCGGTTAGTGGCGAGGTGTTGCATCTCTACCTCGACGGTGACGGTCAGCCTTGGCTGCGCGGTCGTTATATCGCCCGTGATCCCACGCCCAAACGCTCGCTAGCGTTAGCCTTGGCAGGCCTAGACACTGAGGCCGACGCCGTTTACTTAGGTCGGCCTTGTTATTTGGGTTTGAGTGCTGAGCCGAACTGCAAAGAAGCAATGTGGACTTCTGCACGATACAGCGAGGCCTTGGTACGCAGTATGGCGACAGCCGCTCAGCGTATAATTGTAGCGCGAGGTGCTAAGCATGTTCGGCTGATTGGCTACAGCGGTGGTGGCAGCCTCGCGATGCTGATGTTGGCCTATATGGATAGTGTCGAAGCGGTGATCACCGTTGCGGCAAATTTGGATACCAACGCATGGACAGACTACCATCACTATCTTGCGCTAAGCGACTCACTAAACCCCATTAACAGTCGTTTCCCACAGGGTATCCGCTATTGGCATTATGCTGGCAGCGACGATAACAATGTGCCGTATCAACAGCTGAGCGCTTTTGTTGCGAGGCACGGCGGTGAATCACAAGTGCTAGCAGGTTTTGACCACCACTGCTGTTGGCGTGAGCACTGGCCAGATTTACTGAGCACGGCTCTAGGCCTCGGTAGTGGAGATTAAAAAACG
The DNA here is from genome assembly GCF_040892635.1 of Zhongshania guokunii. Classification (NCBI taxonomy): domain Bacteria; kingdom Pseudomonadati; phylum Pseudomonadota; class Gammaproteobacteria; order Cellvibrionales; family Spongiibacteraceae; genus Zhongshania; species Zhongshania guokunii. The sequence continues at coordinate 494,662 of NZ_JBFRYA010000001.1, forward strand.
TATATGAACGATGATGATAAAACTCAAGTCAGCAAACTGGCGCTAGATAGCTCGCAAGACGAGTTTGAGTTTGATGCTGATCAGACGGAATTGACGGCCGCCGAGGCCGAAAAAACCAAGCTTAATCATGATGATTTCACCGTCGTTGTGGGCGACGCCACCCAACTAACGTCTAGGGCAGGTGCCACAGTACTGCCGAGTCACGCCGGTGATGATACAGATTTTTTTGTAGACGATAGTGGACCGCTCAACACGGCTACCAGCCCCAGCTTCGATGTTGGCAGTGTGCTTAAAGATCGCTTTCGGCTGGAAAAAAAGCTCGGTGAAGGGGGCATGGGCGCTGTTTTCCTCGCGGTGGATCAACGTAAATTAGAGGCCAAACACCCTGACCCCTATGTGGCGATAAAGCTGATTACCGGCGATTTTTCACAGGATCCGCTAGCCTATATTTCGCTGCAGCGAGAAACCGATAAGTCTCAAAAACTTGCCCATCCAAATATTATTACCGTATACGATTTCGACCGCGACGGTGATGTGTTTTTTATGACTATGGAGGCCTTAAAGGGCCGCACCTTAGATCAAATTATTAGTGATCGGGAGCATTGCCAACGCCACGCGCGGGCTTATATTGAGGCGCTTGCCCAAGGGATTGCCTACGCCCACAAACGCAATATTGTGCACTCAGACCTTAAACCCGCCAATATTTTTGTGACCGATGAGGGCGTGCTAAAAATCCTCGATTTTGGCATTGCGCGAGCGCTTTACGGCACTGGTGATGATCTTGGCGAGGTGGTGGGGCTCACCCCAGGCTACGCCAGTTGCGAAATGTTTGAGGCGGCGCCGCCTCATACCTCCGATGACGTTTACGCGCTGGGGATTATTGCCTATCAGCTATACACCGGAGAGCACCCCTTCGCAAAAGCGAAAGCGCCAACCGCGCGGGACAAGGGCCTGCGGCCCAAGCGAATTGCCGGTATTGCAGCTTACGAGTGGCGGGCTATTGTTGCTGCGCTGGCATTTAAGCGAGATGAGCGCTGTGCGGATGCCGGTCAGTTTTGTCGGCAATTTACCGGCGCAGGACGCAGTATTCGGCAGCTGAGTGCGGTACTGGTGTTAATGCTTGTTGGTTTTGGTGGTTACATTGCATTTTACGAGCCCGCGCAGGGGCCGGATATTCCCTTTGCGGAACTGCCTGTCGCTGTGCAGCAGCAATTTGGTAACAATATGAGTGAAGCAGAACTGGCCTTAAAATTTGAAGACATTAACGGCGCGTTGTTCTACCTCGACAAAGCGTATGCACTGCATCCCCGTAATGAACGCGTAATGGTTAAGCTAGATGATTTGGTGCTGAAATTGCGTGCTGGTATTACTGCTGCGCCGTTTGAGCCTGCGCAGCAGATACAACAACTGAACGAATTATTGAAATACGATTCGCTGGCTCAAAATCCAGAGTTACTCGCGCTAAAGAAAAGCCTTAGCGGGCAGGCTGTTCCTTAGCCCTCGATTTCAGTGAATGCACCGGCAAATAAGGCCGAGCTTAGATAGCGTTCAGCCGAGTCAGGCAAAATTGCAACAATGGTTTTGCCGGCGTTTTCTGGGCGGCTCGCCACCCGCTGCGCCACCGCCATGGCGGCGCCGCTGGAAATCCCGGCCAATATACCTTCTTCCTTCATCAAACGATGGGCCCACTGCATGGCCTCGTCATCGTCGATGGTTTCTACGGCGTCAACCATCGTTAAATCGAGATTGTCGGGCAAAAATCCGGCGCCAATACCCTGTATTTTGTGTGGTGCATGCTGGACTTCATCGCCGTTGAGCGCACTGCGAATTAGGTTGGTAGAGCTGGGCTCGACGGCAATAGTGGTGATCGCCTTACCACACTGGTTTTTAATATAGCGTGATATGCCAGATAGCGTGCCGCCGGTACCAACGCCCGCGACGAGAATATCAATTTCGCCCTTGGTGTCCTGCCAAATTTCCGGCCCAGTGGTGCGCTCGTGAATAGCGGGGTTGGCGGGGTTGCTAAATTGCTGGGGCATAAAATAGCGTTTCGGGTCGCTGGTCACGATGGCCTCTGCGGCGGCAATTGCGGCTTTCATGCCTTTGCTGCCATCACTGAGTACCAGTTTCGCGCCGAGGGCGAGCAGCACCTTGCGGCGCTCCATACTCATGGTGCTCGGCATAGTAAGGGTTATGGGGTAACCCCGTGCCGCAGCTACAAATGCCAGCGCAATGCCGGTATTGCCGCTGGTGGGCTCAACGATTTCCATACCTGCTTTGAGGATGCCATCTTGCTCGGCTTGCCAGATCATATTAGCGCCAATTCGGCATTTCACACTATTAGCTGGGTTGCGGCTTTCCATTTTCACTAAAATATTGTGCTGGCTAATGCGTTTTACTTTAATTAACGGGGTGTTACCGATAGTGAGGCTTAAGTCGTCAAAGGGGGCGGGCATGGTAGTCTCCGTCTGTTTGAGGCATAGATTATTTGTGGCAGCGAGCGCTGTAATGCCAATTATGGCAGGCGATTGATTAATTATGCTGGCCAGATTTGTAATTGCCTTATAATGCCAGCTTGGGTAGTCTTCTGCGCAGTCATTTTAATCATCGCCTGCCTAGTTTAGAACAGTGCGACAAGTTTTAGGGAATACCAATGAAATTTACCGGCACCGATTCATACGTTTCAACCGACGACCTGAGCATGGCAGTTAATGCGGCAGTGACTTTACAGCGTCCGCTGCTCATTAAGGGCGAGCCAGGTACCGGTAAAACCCTGCTGGCTGAGCAAGTCGCCGAGTCGATGGGCAAAACCCTGATCCAGTGGCATATCAAATCGACTACCAAGGCGCAGCAAGGCCTGTACGAATACGATGCGGTTTCGCGTTTGCGCGATTCACAGCTGGGTAATGAAAAAGTAAAAGACATCAGTAATTATATCCGCCGCGGCAAGCTTTGGGAGGCGTTTGCCGCCGACGAGCAAGTGGTGTTGCTGATCGACGAAATTGATAAGGCCGATATTGAATTTCCCAACGATTTGCTCGTTGAACTCGATCGCATGGAGTTCTTTGTTTACGAAACCGGCGAAACGGTTAAAGCCAAGCACCGGCCGATTATTATCATTACCAGTAATAATGAAAAAGAATTGCCCGACGCATTTTTACGTCGCTGCTTTTTCCACTTTATTACGTTCCCCAGCCGGGAGACCATGCAGAAGATTGTTGCGGTTCATTACCCAGATATCGCTAAAGAACTGGTGGCCGAGGCCATGGAAGTGTTCTTCGAGATTCGTCAAATTCCTGGTCTTAAGAAAAAGCCTTCAACTTCGGAGTTAATCGACTGGCTGAAACTATTGCTGGCCGATGAAATTCCTGGTGAAATTCTTAAAAATCGCGATGCCAGTAAGGCTATTCCGCCGCTGTATGGCGCGCTGTTGAAAAATGAGCAAGATGTTCATTTGCTTGAGCGTCTGGCCTTTATGCATCGCCGTGATGGCCGCAATTAAATTATGCTAGTTCAATTTTTTCTCAGTTTACGCAATGCTGGTGTGCCAGTAACAATTCGCGAACTGCTCGATTTATTGGCAGGGCTGCAAGCGCGCTTGGCCTTTGTCGATGTTGACGAGTTTTATCAGTTGGCACGGCTGTGCATGGTCAAGGATGAGAAGTATTACGACCGCTTCGACAAAGCCTTTGGCCGCTACTTTAGCGACCTGAGTAGCCTCGACGATATTATCGAGGCAATGATTCCCGATGACTGGCTGCGCAGGGAGTTCCTTAAGCAGCTCACCGACGAAGAAAAAGCCAAAATTGAGTCATTAGGTGGCCTAGATAAGCTCATCGAAGAGTTTAAAAAGCGGCTCGACGAGCAAAAAGGCCGCCACGCTGGCGGTAATAAATGGATTGGTACGGGCGGTACTTCGCCCTATGGCCACAGCGGTTACAATCCAGAAGGCATCCGCATTGGTGGTGAAAGCCAAAACAAAAAGGCCATTAAAGTGTGGGAGCGTCGGGATTTCAAAAACCTCGACGACAGCGTTGAGCTGGGCACTCGCAATATTAAAGTGGCTCTGCGACGCCTGCGCAAATTTGCGCGCACCGGCGCGGCGGACGAGTTAGATATTAACGATACGATTTCGTCCACCGCCAAGAACGGCGGTATGCTCGACCTAAAAATGGTGCCAGAGCGCCATAATGCGGTGAAAGTGCTGTTGTTCTTTGATGTGGGTGGTTCAATGGATCCGCATATTAAGGTCTGCGAAGAGCTATTTTCGGCGGCGCGCACTGAATTTAAGCACATGGAATATTATTATTTCCACAACTACATCTACGAGTCGGTGTGGGATAACAATATGCGCCGTCACGCTGAGCGCATTCAAATGCTGGATATTCTGCATAAGTACAGCTCGGACTATAAAGTGATTTTTGTGGGTGACGCGTCAATGTCGCCCTATGAAATTGTTCAGCCCGGCGGCAGTGTAGAGCATTGGAATGAGGAGGCGGGCGAGACGTGGATGCGACGTTTACGTGAAACCTATGAGAAGGTCGCTTGGTTAAACCCCGTGCCACCCTCAGACTGGGGCTGGACTCAGTCTATTAAAATGGTTGAAAAGCAGCTTGAGGGGCATATGTACCCCATGACCTTAGGTGGGCTTGAGCAGGCCATGGCTTATTTGGCTAAATAAATCTAAGCGCAAACGCTAGCGTTTGCGCTTTTCTTTTCCTGTTTCGTGTTACCAATTACAGGCCACTAAACGCAATTAACGCAGCCGTCACCGCGACATTTAGCGATTCGACGCCGTTGTGCATAGGGATTTTTAAGCGCGCATTGCAGCGCTTTTCCAAATTGCGGCTCACACCTTCGGTTTCATTGCCAAGAATATAAACCATACTGCCCTGTGCTTTGTAATCGAAAAGCGAGTGCTCAGCGTGGGACGATAAACAACATAGAGTGGCGCCATCGTCTTTCATGCGTAGTAATTCGGCATCCAGATCTTCGCAGTGGTAGATCGGCGCCTTGAAGAGGGTGCCGGCACTGGCTTTTATAACTAGTGCTGTTAATGGCGCGCCACCTCGACGGGGTAAGATAAGGCCATCGATACCACTGGCTGCCACCGAGCGAATAATCATGCCGAGATTTTGCGGGTTAGTTATGCGGTCTAATGCGATATAGCGGCGCGGCGATGCCTGCAAGTGATCAGCGCTAATAGCGGAGCAGGGCTGGTAGGCGCTGAGCTGTAGGTCGGCGGCCACGCCCTGATCTTGTTTACCGTTCTTAGAAATGCGCGATAGCGCTTTGCGCTCGTGCATCTCTATTTCAATGCCGCGCTGTTCGGCAAGCTGGCGCAATTCCCGAATAATGCCGTCTTCTTTATTGCTCTGAGCGAGGTGGAGCTTGTAGACCTGCATTGTAGAGTCTTGAAGGGCTTCTAGTACTGGTTTCCGACCATAGATCGTTAACAACTGGTCGAAAAATGCTTTGCGTTGCTGATAGTTCTCGCTGCTCATAGGGTTCGCTTATATTGCCGTGGTCTTGGGCTTGCTAAGGCCCTTTGCCGCAGCTGTGGGCACTCAGCGGGGATGCTGCGCGTGGGAGGGAATTTTAATTGAAAATGCCCGCGCTTACCTTGTTTTAGTCTATTTATATTTAGCGTTTTAGGACGACATATTACTTAATGCATTCTTGTGGTGCTTTTGCACTATGCTTGGGCATGATTATTGCTTCTAATTTGTGCGTTGCTGGATGTTCAGCAAATAACCTTTATGTCGCATTAACTTTAGCTGCTGTTTCTGAACCGCGCTTCTAAAAACAATGTTGCACATAAACAGTGAGTTACGAGTAGTTGTGTTGGGTTTTGCCTTGGTATCTAAATATACTTGCTAGGTAAAAAGCGCCCCAATACTGAGCGATTTAATTATAAACGAACCAATGTGGTGCGTAATGCTGCGCACTAGGAGATATTTTTGATGAAAAACAAGGGAAATTGGCGCCCGCTGCGTATTGCAGGCTTTCTCGCCGCTATTTTTGCACCACAGTGGGGATTTGCACAGAATCTCGACACCGGTAACACCGCGTGGATGTTAACATCGACAGCCCTTGTTCTGTTTATGACTTTGCCTGGATTGGCCTTGTTTTACGGTGGCTTAGTGCGTAGTAAAAATGTGCTAAGCGTATTAATGCAGTGTTTTAGTATTACCTGTCTAGCGTCATTGCTGTGGGTTGTAGCAGGGTATAGCTTGGCCTTTAGCGAGGGCTCGGCGTTTGTTGGTGGTCTGAGTAAAGCGTTTCTTGCTGGTGTAGGTGAGTCCAGTATTAGCGGCGATATTCCCGAAACCGTTTTTATTATGTTTCAGATGACTTTCGCGATTATTACGCCAGCGCTGATTATCGGTGGCTTTGCAGAACGGATTAAATTCTCGGCGGTAATGATATTTTCTGCGCTGTGGTTGTTGTTGGTCTACGCGCCCGTTACCCACTGGGTATGGGGCGGCGGCTGGCTGGCAGAAATGGGCTTGCTGGATTTTGCCGGCGGTACTGTTGTGCATATTACGGCCGGTGCTGCTGCATTGGTGGCGGCGCTAGTGCTCGGCAAGCGTCAGGGCTTTGGTCAAATGGCCTTGCCGCCACACAACCTGACTATGACCTTTATCGGTGCGGGCATGCTGTGGGTAGGCTGGTTTGGTTTTAACGCCGGTAGCGCCTTGGCTGCCAATGGTGATGCCGGTATGGCAATGCTGGTAACCCACTTGTCTGCAGCAACGGGTTGTTTGACCTGGTCGGCAATTGAGTGGAAGCGCTACGGCAAGCCGAGTGCTTTAGGTGCTGTAACGGGTATGGTAGCTGGTTTGGGTACGATCACTCCGGCCTCTGGGTTCGTGGGGCCAGCGGGCGCGATCGTAATTGGTCTGAGTGCGGGTATTGTGTGTTTTTATATTACTTTGGCAATGAAGCAGGTATGGAAGATAGACGATTCCCTGGATGTGTTTCCCGTGCATGGCGTCGGCGGTATATTGGGCACCTTTTTGGCGGGTATTTTTGCCAGCAGTGAGCTGGGTATATTCAGCGGCCAAGGTCTTGCCGAGGGTATGACCATTGCTTCGCAGCTTAAAGTGCAGTTGATTGGTATTGGCGCTACTTTTGCTTATACCGCGATTATTAGTTACGGTTTATTTGTACTTATAGACAAGCTAGTGGGTCTGCGCGTGAGTGCCGACGAAGAGGCGCAGGGCTTGGACATTACTTGTCACAACGAAGTCGGTTACGATTTATAATTTGTCCGCGGTTTATTTTGGTTTAAAAAAAGCCCAGTATTGCTGGGCTTTTTGTTTTTGGTGTATATCTATTTAGGGGTGGCGATATGGAAGTGCAGACGCCTGTGACGTCCTTTGCACTGTACGGGACTTCGGCCTGTCATTTGTGTGAATTGGCTGAAGCTGTTTTAAGTGAGCTTTTGGCGCAGGGCTACGATTGGCAAATAGAAGTGATTGATATCGCCGACGACGACATCTTGCTCGAGCACTATGCACTGTCTATTCCGGTGTTAGCTCGGATAAGCGACAACCTGGAATTGTGCTGGCCTTTCGATAGCGAGGCGGTGCTGGCATTTGCCGGTGAGCGGTCAGCGCGATGAGTATCCAAGTTTCGGGACTTTACTCTTATCCAGTTAAATCTCTGCGCGGCCACGCACAGGAAGTAACAAGGGTGACGAGCTGGGGCCCAGATCGCGATCGGCGCTGGTTGGTGGTGGACGAAGCTGGCCAATTCATCACCCAGCGCCAGCTTCCAAAAATGTCGCGAATTGGCGCCGAATACAGGGGGGAGGGTATTTATCTTTGGCATCTCGATTATGCCAATGCCGAGATTTACGTACCCGTAGCCAGTGCCCAAACTTCCTGTAAGGTGATGGTATGGGCAGATAGCTGCGCCGCCTTAGATGCCGGCGACGAGGCCGCTAGCTGGCTTAGCAGCTTGCTGGGCAAACCACTGCGGCTTTGTTACATGCCAGAGCAAACGCATCGGCAGGTGGATATGCAATTTGCCCAGCAGGGCGACAGGGTTAGTTTTGCTGATGGTTTTCCATTTTTGCTTTGCAATGCGGCTTCTTTACGGTTGTTTAGCGCTGGCCTCGGGCGGGAGATGGATATTTTGCGCTTCCGGCCAAATATCGTCATAAGCGGTGCTGAGGCATTTGCGGAGGATAATTGGCAACGTATTCGCATAGGCGATATCGAGTTTGATCTGGTTAAGCCCTGCGCGCGCTGCGCGATTCCCACTGTTAATTTGGTGGATGCGAGCCGCGAGGCGGATGTATTTATGATGCTAAGAAAACTACGTCAGCGGGGTGATGAGGTCTATTTTGGTCAAAATATGATCCATCGCGGCCAAGGCAATATTCGCCTTGGCGACGAGGTGAAAATTGTAAGCTAGCGCTAGTCTTTGAGTGCCGTGGCACTGGTTCTGGGGCCGATCTGGCGCTCAGTTTGGGCCAGCAGCGGCCGCTCTAGCTTTAGCTTTTCGGCGTAAATCACGCTAAAAGCCAGCACATTTTTAATGTATTCTCGGGTTTCGCCATAGGGTAGGTTCTCAATCCAGATGTCGGCTGGCATATCTTTAGTTTGGCGCAGCAATACCCGTTCAATTCGTCCTGGGCCGGCATTGTAAGCGGCGGTGGCTAATATCCGGTTGCCGCCGAACTGTTCAAGTAGTTGGCCTAGATAATAGCCACCCATGGCAATGTTCTTTTCAGGAATGAGCAAATCTTCGGTTTTGGGGCTTGGAATGCCCATTTGCCTAGCTACTAGGCGAGCCGTGCCTGGCATTAATTGCATGAGGCCTCGCGCGCCAACCCGTGAGTTTGCGGCGGGAGCAAAAGCACTTTCTTGGCGGGCGATGGCGTATATCCATTTCAATTGGATTTTTTCCCGCTTCGCTGTCTTGGTAAAACTGTCTTGATGTGGAGTGGGAAAGCGCAGCTGTAAATCATCCCACTCATCGGCTCGTATTGCCGTCATGATGGATTGGTATTCCCAGCCCCAGTTCAGCGCTAGCTGGGCTGCTGCAACTTGCTCGGCCTTATTGAGGCTGCGCATCGCGTAGGCCCATTCAAGATTGGCGGTAATCGAGTCGCCCATCAGGTACAGTTCGTGGGCGCGGGCGATGGCGCTGTGCTGCTCAATTTCGCTAATCAGTGCAGGGTTTAGGGTGCGAGTGGCGCCCAGTTGATAGTCTTCATTGAGAATATCTGCTGCTAAAAAGCTGTAATATCCGCGTTCGGCCGCCAGTGTTTGCAAAGCCAGCTGAGTGCTGACGGTTAGCTCGCCACGCAGTTCAATGTCAGCCCTGGCCGCCCAATAACGCCAGTCTGGTTTTTGCTGTTTGTCGGCAGGTAAAAATTTGGCTATTTCTTGCACCGCAGCCCAGTCGCCGTCTTTTAGGGCGAGGCGAATGCGCCACTCGGTTAAATAGGGGTCTTCGTAATTGGGGTCGGTGGCCATGACCCAGTCGCGGGTGTAATCGGCATCACTGGCAATAATTTGTCTCGCCATGCTATCGCGCAGCGCATAATTTTGGCTTGCGGTGAACTTCAAGTGGCGATCAAGCTGCTGCCATAGGGTGTTGGTGCGCTCAAAGTCGCCTTTCGCTAGGCGCTTTAGGGTGTGTACCGCGACTTCGCGGCTCTGTTTATTTGGGCGCAGGTTTAGGCCCTGGCTAAATAGCAGTTCAGGGTTGCTCAGTAATTCGAGATAAGCATCGCTACCCGTGACCTTGCCCAGCAGGTAGCGGGCCATATCGGATTGGCCGGCGTTGAGTGCTAGGCTGGCGCGGTGCCAATATTGTTGTTCAGCTTGGGCAGAGTTTAGCGTGGCAAACCATTGTTTGATGGGGGCGTCACACTCTTTAGGAAGGGAGTAGGGTGTGCTCCATAGCTCGGCAATTGCTGCATCGGCGGCTTTATTGTCGCCAACTTGGCGCAGTGCAAAGGCGTAATAGCAACTATTAGTGGTAGATGAGCTTTTGCGATAATTTTTTACATATTGCGGCCAATTGCGGTCGCGCAATAATTTGTTCATCCAAGTTAAACGAATCCGCTGTCCGGTAATGGTGTCACCATACTCCTGTAAGTAGACATCAATGGTTTGCTGAGAGGTTTGATTGATCTGCGATTTTAGTAATTCCAGCTCAAAATAGGGGAATAAGGCATAGTTACTTAAGCGAGGAGCCAGCTTTTCGGCGTTGGCAATGCGACCGCGGCTGATTTCGGTCAGCGCTTCGCGGTATAATCTGCGGCTGTCCTCCGTCGCGGGGTCGGCATTGGCAGATATCGTCTGGAGTGACAGTACGATAAGGAGCGTGAAAAAGCGGTTCATATCCCAGCAGCCTTGATTTATTTCGTGAATTTTCGATGAGTTAGCAAAATACTTTGCGGATGCCTAAACGGTGTTCGCTGACCCTATATTGGATCAAATATATGCCTTTGTTACGTGCCACACAATTACAGCACAGTATTGGACAACAGATTGTACTGGATAACGCAGAATTACAACTCGAAGCTGGAGATAGAGTGTGTTTATTGGGGCGCAATGGCTGCGGTAAGTCCACTTTACTGCGTATTGTCGAGGGCAGTGCCCCAGTAGATTCTGGGGAGGTTTGGCGCCAGCCAGGCGTTAAAATTGCGCGCATGGAGCAGACCCTAGACTTTGCGTCGCCAGAAGAAACGATTTATGACGTGGTCGCAGACGGTTTGGCAGGGCTCGGCAAGGTTCTGCGTCGCTACCATGAGCTAATTAATGGCGATATGGGCGATGCCGAGCTAAAAGAGCTGGAGTATCTACAGCGGGAAATTGAAACCAACGATGGTTGGTCATTTCAGCAGCGCATCGATAATATTCTTACTCGCCTCGAGCTAGATGCTGACGCCACCGTGGTCAGTTTGTCCGGTGGTTGGCGCCGCCGAGTTGCGTTGGCGCGGGCGCTGGTGTGCGATCCAGATATATTATTGCTCGATGAGCCCACCAACCATTTGGATCTTGATGGAATTCTGTGGCTTGAACAGTGTGTGATGTCTTTCCAAGGCTGTGTGCTGTTTGTAACCCACGATAGGGCTCTAATTGAAAAATTGGCAACCCGTATCGTCGAGTTGGACCGAGGTATTCTCACTAATTATGATACCAACTACAGCCGTTATCTTGAGCTTCGTGAACACGCGTTAGAGATTGAAGCAGAGCACAATGCGCTATTCGACAAGCGTCTAGCTCAAGAAGAAGTCTGGATTCGCCAAGGTATTAAAGCGCGCCGCACCCGTAACGAAGGACGAGTTAGGGCGTTGGAGCGCATGCGGTCAGAGCGATCGCGGCGTCGGGTGCAGTCTGGTTCAGCTAATCTCAGTGTTAATCAGGCCGACAGAACTGGCAAAGTCGTGGCTGAGCTCACTGATGTTTCCTTCAAAGTGCCGGGTAAGTTGCTCGTTGATAATTTGTCGCTGTTGGTTTGTCGCGGCGACAAACTCGCCCTAATTGGTCCGAACGGCGCCGGTAAAACCACGTTATTGCGGCTGATTTTGGGTGAGCTAGAAGCGCAATCTGGCTCGGTGAAAGCGGGCACCAATTTGCAAGTGGCCTACTTTGACCAGTTGCGTGACCGCCTCGACGAGAGTCAGCGAGTGGTCGATATTGTTGGTCAGGGCCGAGATGCGGTGACGATCAATGGCAAAGATCGCCATATTATGAGTTACCTCGGCGATTTCCTGTTTAGTCCAGAGCGGGCCCGCAGTCATTTTGGCGTGCTATCTGGTGGTGAACGTGCGCGGGTGCAGTTGGCCTGTTTATTTAGCCAGCCCGCCAATGTCCTTGTCATGGATGAACCGACCAATGATTTGGATATGGAAACCCTAGAACTGTTAGAAAGCTTGCTGGTTGAATTTAGCGGCACAGTCCTGCTAGTAAGCCACGATCGCTCCTTTGTCGATAGTGTGGCCAGCAGTTGCCTGCTCTTCGAAGGGCAGGGCGTGATCAGTGAGCATATTGGTGGCTACAGCGAGGTATCCTCGTATATGGCGCGTCGTGCAGCCCAGCAAAAAGCAGCGCCGGTGGCCAAGCAAGAGGCGCCAGCCGCAAATGCTGCGCCGGTAGTTGCGGTGGTGAAAACCCGCAAGCTGAGTTATAAAGATCAGCGGGAGCTAGATAATTTACCTAGTAAAATCGAAGGCTTAGAGAAGAGTCTTGAGAGTTTTGCAGAGAAGACTGGGGATCCGGGCTTCTATCAGCAAGATCCTACGACGATAGCAGAAGTCCTCGATAAGCTTGCCACCATACAGGCTGAATTAGACGTTTGCATGGAGCGTTGGCTGGAACTAGCTGAATAAATTCAGCTAGTTCCAGCCGTTTAGGGCTTTTTGTGCTGGCCGACACGTACTGCGAGTACGTCGCAGTCGGCGCCGTGCAATACGCCGTTCGCGGTTGAGCCTAAGAGTAGCGCTAGTCCTTTGCGGCCGTGGCTGCCGACAATAATTAAGTTGGCGCCGAGGCTTTTGCTCAGCTCGTGTATCTGTGCATCGGGGCGACCGCTTAGTAAGTGGCACTGCGCTGGCGGTATCGTCAAACGTTCTGCATATTTTGCTAGTGCTGTTTCGGCCTGTTTTTGCAGCTGTAGCTGCACTTCTGAAAAATCCATAGGAATATCGCCGCCATAGGCGAGGCTGAGGGGTTCAACAACGTGCAGTAAATGCAGCTCTGCCCCGTGTTGTGCAGCCATACCGGCAGCGCGCTCTAGCACGCCATCGGCTTCTTCAGATAGATCTATCGCGGTTAGGATGAGCCGGTAATTTGGCATTTTACTCTCCATTAAAATTCGCAATCGACGTGGTTATTAAGGTATAAAGCCTGCCAACTGTCCAGTATTTGACAAAGGAATTCTATGACGTGGCTCATTGGTATAGCCGTAATTGCATTTATGCTGGCACCAATTATGTGGATCTTGCCCTCGCGGCGACAGTCGCAGCAGGCTGCTGTGCGGGCGGCGGCTCGATCACTAGGCTTGTCAGTGAAGGTTGTTGCGATGCCCAAAACACGGCGGGAGCGTATTCGGCGTGAGGATGATGTGTATGGTGTTTGTTACACCCGCGGCGTACACAACAAAAGAAGCTTGCCCGCTTGGAAGTTTTGGTTAATCGATATCCCCGAAGGTGAAGACGATGTGGTGCCCTGTAGTGCTGAAATTGCGGCGCTGATCAGTGAGTGTAGAGGCTTACTGCCCAGTGATGCCACAATGCTTGAATTCTCGCCAGTTGGCCTCCATGTTTATTGGCGAGAGCGTCAAGCTGATGAAAAAGTGGTGGCGGAAATCGCCCAGTGCTTGAATGCCATAATCGAAAAGGGAGGCTTGGAAGTTGCTCCGAGAAGCGAAAGTGCAGAGTAGAAATTTGCCGGCAGGCCTTTACCGCCACTATAAAGGGGGCGAGTATCGCGTATATGAAGTGGCTACTCACAGTGAGACAGAAGAATTACTGGTTGTTTATCGCCCCCTTTACGGGGCTGGCGCACTATGGGTAAGGCCCTTGGCAATGTTTGTTGAACTCATTGAATTTAAAGGGGAAACAATGCCGCGCTTTAGTCTGGTTGAGGCTGATAGCGATGCCTCGAGTTAGGGGTGCCCTAGCAAAAAAGCATTTAATCTCCCCTTGACCCTGGGGAAATGAACACTTATATATGTCGCCTCTCGCCGTTAAGGCGTCACGTACTTACTAATTTTGCAGAAGGATAATATGGGCAAATCTCTGGTTATTGTGGAGTCGCCAGCAAAGGCGAAGACCATTAACAAGTACCTGGGCTCCGACTACATTGTGAAGTCCAGCGTTGGTCATATCCGCGATTTGCCAACCAGTGGCAGTGCTAAAAGTAGCACCGTAGATCCTAAAGAGCGTGCTAAAGCCGCCGCCTTGACGCGGAAAATGGCGCCAGAAGAAAAAGAAATCCATAAAAAGAAGAAGTCTCAGCAGCAGCTTATTGCGCGGATGGGCATCGACCCCGAAAAAGACTGGGCCGCCCATTACGAGATTTTGCCCGGCAAAGAAAAAGTTGTTAATGAACTTAAAAAGCTGGCAGAAAATGCCGACACCATCTATCTCGCGACGGATTTAGACCGCGAGGGAGAGGCAATTGCGTGGCACTTGCGTGAAGCCATTGGCGGTGACGCCAGCCGCTACAGGCGAGTGGTGTTTAACGAAATTACTAAAAAGGCGATTAAAGCCGCCTTTGAAAAACCGACTGAACTGGATATCGATAGGGTTAATGCTCAGCAGGCTAGGCGCTTTCTCGACCGCGTGGTGGGCTATATGGTATCGCCGCTGCTGTGGGCAAAAATTGCCCGCGGCCTTTCTGCTGGGCGGGTCCAGTCGGTAGCGGTGCGCTTGATTGTTGACCGTGAAAAAGAGATTCGGGCGTTTATTCCTGAAGAGTACTGGCAGATTCACACCGACAACAAGTCATCGGCAGGCGCGCTGCGACTTGAGGTTAAAAAACAAGCGGGCGCGAATTTCCGGCCAGACAATGAAACGGATGCCATGGCGGCAACGGCTGCCTTAAATAAAGCAGACTACAAAGTAACTGCTCGCGAAGACAAACCCACCAAAAGCCACCCTGGGGCCCCTTACATCACCTCAACACTGCAGCAGGCGGCCAGCACCCGCTTGGGCTTTGGGGTTAAGAAAACCATGATGCTAGCTCAGCGTTTGTACGAAGCGGGTTACATCACCTATATGCGTACCGACTCCACAAATTTGAGTGCCGACGCGGTAGCGGCGTGTCGCGATTATATTAGTGCGCAATTTCCCAAGACTTACTTGCCGGAAGTGCCTCGTTCGTATTCGAGTAAAGAGGGCGCTCAAGAGGCGCATGAGGCGATTCGCCCCTCTGACGTTAATATTGAACCAACCCAACTTGCTGGTATGGAGCGCGATGCCGAGCGCCTTTATGTATTGATTTGGCGTCAGTTTGTGGCTTGCCAGATGGCTTCAGCCAGTTTCACCAGCACCTCTGTGGTGGTTGGCGCAGGCGACTTTGAATTGCGCACCCGTGGTCGCGTAGTTTTGTTTGATGGCTTTATGAAAGTGCAGCCGCCGAACGTAAGTAAAAAAGAAGAAGACCAAGAATTGCCCGACGTAAAAGTGGGTGATCGTCTGGAGCTTGTAAAAGTTGACCCCACCCAGCACTTTACTAAACCGTCACCGCGTTATTCAGAAGCGGCCTTGGTTAAAGAATTGGAAAAACGTGGCATTGGTCGGCCATCCACCTATGCGGCAATTATTTCCACGATTCAAGATCGCGGTTATGTGCGGGTTGATAACCGCCGTTTCTACGCCGAAAAAATGGGCGATATCGTTACCGATCGTCTAGTGGAAAGCTTTAGCAATCTACTTGATTACAGTTTTACCGCGCGCATGGAGGAACTGCTTGATGAGGTTGCGGCGGGCGATAAAAACTGGAAAAAATTACTCGATGAATTTTATTCCGAATTTCGCAAAACCCTAGAGGCTGCGGAAGCTGAAGAAAAGGGCATGCGCAATAATGTGCCGACGGGGACCGATATTCCCTGTCCGAATTGCGGACGCACAATGCAGATTCGCACGGCGAGTACCGGTGTATTTCTCGGTTGCTCAGGCTATGCACTGCCACCTAAAGAGCGCTGTAAACAAACGATTAATTTGGTGCCCGCTGAGGATTTTGTCAGCATTGACAGCGATGATGAGGAAGCCGAATCTAAGGTTCTCCGCAGCAAGCACCGCTGTGGTATTTGCAATACCGCAATGGAAAGCTACGTTATAGATACCTCAAGGAAGCTGCATATCTGCGGGAATAACCCAGATTGTAGTGGCCATGAGATAGAACAGGGTAGTTTTAAAGTAAAAGGCTATGAAGGGCCGCTAATTGAATGCGACAAATGCGGCGCAGATATGCAGCTAAAAACCGGCCGTTTTGGCAAGTATTTTGGTTGTACCGGTGAGGAGTGTAAAAACACCCGCAAATTGCTGCGCAGTGGTGAAGCCGCGCCACCGAAGATGGATCCGGTGCCAATGCCAGAGCTGCAATGCGAGAAGGTTGACGACCACTATGTTTTACGCGATGGCGCGTCGGGCTTGTTTTTAGCGGCAAGTGGCTTTCCGCGCAACCGTGAAACCCGCGCGCCCCTGGTAAAAGAAATACTGCCGCATCAAGCGGAAATTGATGAGAAATACACCTTTTTGTTTGCTGCACCGGCGAAGGACAAAGAGGGCCGTGACGCAGTTATTCGTTATAGCCGCAAAACCAAAGAGCAGTACGTGCAAACCGAAGTTGATGGTAAGCCCTCTGGCTGGTCTGCTTTCTATGAAAACGGCAAATGGGTCGTTCGTGAGAAGGCGGCAAAAGCTGCTAAAGCGACTAAGCCCGCGGCTAAGACTAAGGCGGCGAAGTAATTGGCCGGCTTAAAAGAAAGTTTCCGTGGGCAGTGTAATCTACATGTGTATTTTGCTGAGCAATACCTTGCCCAGCTAGAATCTGCCGATCCAGCAGAATGGGGCGGGCACATACGGCGCGCGACTGCCGATTCGCTAGTGTGGCAGCTCCAATTAGCTTATCAGTGCCATCTTGCCGATCTAATTGATCAGCAACCTAAGTTCGGCTTGGCGTTGCCGCAAGGGGTGTTTAATGCTCGCTCCTTTGTGGCCGCTGAGTTACCGCCAGAGATTGAGGAGCTGGCCGATCGCGAGCTTGAACCGGGTTGGCTTGCAGTGATGCAGAACTATGCCTTTGTGCAAACTACTGTTGCCAGTCCTGCCCGTCATGGGGTTTTAGCCTGGGATGGCCAGTTTGAGGTAGAGGCTGCACCGGATTTAGCTGCGTGTTTAACGGAGTTAAAGTCAATGATCGCCCGTCATCGCGCCACGTTAATGGAATACTAAGGTGGCGGTTGGCGTCAGGCTTTATAGATTTGATACAATAGCGCCAACGGCGTCGTGTTGGCGTTAGTAATATCAAGGAATCTTTTGTGCTGTCATATTTAGAATTGGTTGAACTCGCTAACGGTGACGTTGTACTGCAGCGCTCGGAAGGCGATGAAAACCCTTTGGTGACAATTCGTTTTTCCAAAGAAACGCGGGAGCATATCAATGGCTCTTGCTTGGAAATAGCCCGCGCCATGGTTCAGGCCGGAATTGAGGCGGCTGCTATTTCTGCCGATAATGAAGCCTTTGCTGACGAAGATGAGGCCGATTTGGAAGACCCCGAATTACAGACCAAAATAATCCACTAGCGATTTTTATTTCGTTTGTTTGCTCAACGCCAACTCCTTTGGTGTTGAGTCTGATGTATAGATGTCTATGCGTGAGGCTAGTGATTTTGCATTAGTATCACTAGGCACTCTGCGGCGCCAGCAAGCGCGGCCACTTCAAGTGACTGGCGCTCATCAGGCCGCAACGGCCGGTCCAGCAATATCGCCACGGTGTGGCTTTTACCGCGTTCAAGGGCGCGCACCGCAATTTCTGTTAAATCCCGCTCGGTATTTGAAACTACCTGTAGTATTTTCTGATCGTGCTGATGGCTAGATGCGCTCAGCAAGGGCTTTAAGGGGCGGTCAGCAACCCAGCACAGCCAGCGTTGATCGGAGTTGGCGCTAAGCTGAACTAACATAGCTGCAAGCAGTGGCCGCGACAGATGCGACTCACTGTGCATGGTGATTTCGGTGATCTGGCCAGCGGCAACCGCTGACTCAGAGTCGTAGTGTAGTGGTAGCTGTTCGATACAAGTCATGATTTTAACTCCCGCGCCGTAATACACCAACACTTAAGCCTTCGATGGCAAATTCTTGTTCACGTAAATCAACTTGAATGGGCTGATAGTCTGGGTTTTCGGCAATTAGAGAAATCTGGTATTTGTTCTTTTGCTGCTGAAATCGTTTAACCGTAACTTCGTTGTCTAGGCGTGCTACCACAATTTGGCCGTTACGCGCTTCGCTGGTGCGATGCACGGCGAGTAGATCGTCTTCAAAAATGCCCACATTAATCATGCTGTCGCCTTTTACCCGCAGAAAATAGTCTGCGCTAGGTGAAAAGATCGAAGGAGGCATGTCGCAGTAATCTTCAATATTGGCTTCGGCCAGTATTGGGTTGCCTGCTGCCACTCGGCCGATAATGGGGATTCCCAAGTTTTCCGGCAGGCGAATGCCTCTGGATGCGCCTGCAATAATCTCGATAGCACCTTTGCGGGCAAGGGCTTTAAGGTGCTCCTCGGCGGCATTGGGTGAGCGAAACCCCAGCACTCGTGCGATATCCGCGCGAGTTGGGGGGTAGCCAGTGTCGACGATGTGGTCTTTTATTAGCTGTAATATCTGGCTTTGCCGTGCAGTGAGCTTTTCCATAATTTCAGTATCTGTTTATCTATACAGGTACTGTTAGTATATACAGTGTTTCGGTGATGGCAAGTGTAAATGTATTAGCCGCAGATATTTTTGTATGGGCAAAAAAAACCGCCATATCGATGATATTGGCGGGTATTTGAGGTTGTTCGTTTAAGTCTCGATGTAGCGTTGTGTCAATATTCGTCAAGTAGGCCGTTAACGATATCCGATTCTATTTCAGAGAGCGGGTTGTTCCAGTTTTCGGGCACCATAGTGTCGTCGAGAAAGCGGTAGTCATCGTCGCTTAGTTCAAAGGCGTTGCGCCAATCCTCGGGCTCTTCGACGGTTTCTAAGCTTAATTGTCGCCAACTTTCCATATCGTATTGGCAGAGTTCACCGTCAATGAGTTGTACCTCCACAGAATCACTGCCGTCATCGACCGCCACTACTTCAAATAGTTGCTCAGTTTCAGTGTCTTTATACCATTTGCCAACTTGGGGTCTAATTCTAGCCATGATTTCAACCTCTACTAAAGCCTGTATCCAAACTAACACTTAAGAAATTGCTGTCTAGTAGGTATTTTTAGCGACAGCGCGGAAAAGCTAATAGGTTTTGCAGTGGGCCTTTTATACAATTCGCTGTATATTCAGTGGGCTAGCAACTATTTTTAATCTGTTTTTCTATTTGGGAAATGGTTTTTTATGGTGCATTTGCATAAGCCTTGCTGGCTTAGCAATGAAATTGTATAGAAATAACGATGGATTCGAGCAATGTTTGAGCAGTGGTGGAATAATTTTCAGCCGGACCAATACCCCTGGCTGGGCGATGTTTTTGTTGTCGTAATCATTATTTTAACGGCAAACTTATTTTTTAGCCGCTTAATGGCTCGCTTGGCGGTGAAGTTTGCTGCAACCCGGAATTTGTGGGATGACGCGCTGTTAGAAGCGGCCCGCAAACCTGCGCTGTTGATGATTTGGGCAGTGGGCGCTAGCCATGTATTAGAAATTATTGTGCGCTCCACGCAGGCTGAGATTTTTACTGCCCTAGAGTCGCTGCGCGCGGTGGCTGTGGTGCTCATTCTTGCTTGGTTTTTGGTGTCGCTGGTGCGGCAGGTTGAGCTGCGGCTATTGTCGGATGATTATTCTGCCAAGGACGAGCCAATAGACCGGACTACGGTGATGGCGCTCGGTAAATTAGTGCGCTCGGCGGTCATTATTGTGTCTGCGCTGATGGTGCTGCAAAACCTCGGCTACAGTATTTCTGGAGTATTAGCCTTTGGTGGTATCGGCGGTATAGCCGTTGGTTTTGCGGCAAAAGATATGCTCGCTAATTTTTTTGGCGGCTTAATGGTGTATTTAGATCGGCCGTTTTCGGTTGGCGACTGGATCCGTTCGCCTGATAAAGATATCGAGGGTACAGTTGAAAACATCGGGTGGCGCCAGACCCGAATTCGCACGTTTGATCAGCGCCCGCTTTATGTGCCTAACGCCACATTTATGCAGATTTCCGTTGAAAACCCCTCACGGATGTTGAATCGTCGAATTTATGAAACCATTGGCGTGCGCTACCAAGATGCAACACGCTTGCCTGAGATTATAGATCGCGTTAGGTCGATGCTTGAAAATCACGCTGACATTGATCTAGCGAAGACTTTGATTGTTAATTTCAATAAATATAATGCCTCTTCGTTAGATTTCTTTATATACACCTTTACCAAAACCACTAATTGGGTGGAATACCATCGGATTAAACAGAACGTGCTTTTGCAAGTGCTCGACATTATTCACGAGCTGGGTGGCGATGTAGCTTTCCCAACCAGCACAATTAAATTAGACCCTATTACTATTGAAAATGCCCAAGGGCGCTCGGAGCAAAACCATGAGTAAGACTATTGCGGTTATTGGCGGAACCGGATTGTGTGACTGGCCGGGCGCTGAAGTGCTGAAGGAGACAGTAATTGAAACCCCCTTTGGGATGCCGAGCGCACCGCTGCAGCGTATTCGCTACGAATCTGCAGAATTTTTGTTTCTCGCTAGACACGGTCACGGCCACGAAATCCCGCCCCATGCCATAAACTACCGAGCGAATATCTCTGCACTTAAGCAAGCAGGGGTAGGTGCCATGATTGCCGTGAACGCGGTTGGGGGAATTAGTGAGCGCTTTGTGGCTGGGGTGATCGCTATTCCAGACCAAATTAATGATTACACTTGGGGTCGTGCACATACTTTTTTTGATGGCAGTAATGGCAAGGTCGAGCATGTCGACTTTAGTTATCCCTATAGTCAGGATTTGCGTTCGCGGCTTGCCAATGCAGCGGTCGATGCCAATATCGCTTTCGAAGACTACGGCGTGTATGCGGTGACACAAGGGCCGCGCCTCGAGACGGCAGCGGAGATTCGGCGCTTAGCTAAAGATGGTAACGATATTGTGGGAATGACGGCCATGCCGGAGGCCGCTTTGGCGCGGGAGGCGGGAATAGAGTACGCCTCTATATCGCTAGTGGTTAACCCCGGTGCTGGGCTTGGCGATGATATTATCACCATGGATGATATTCGCGCAGTGATTGATACCGGCATGCTTCAGGTTAAATCAATACTTGCGCACTGCATTGCTGATTACTAAATAGCGGTAGGCCGGTCAGGCTTAGTGACCGGCCACCTAGCCTATTGTTTTGGTGCAGAAATCTTAGTGATTTTAATAATCGCGCCGAATTTGGGGTGATCAATAAAGTGCAGTTCGTCGCTGCGCATCCGCCGCTGCTGCTTCATCACCACAATTTGCTCAATTGGAAAATCACTGGCTTCCTGTGCGGGCTGGGTGTTCGCTATGAAGTCAGGATTTTGCAGCTTAAACTGAGCGTATTCTGGACTAGCCTCAAAGGCCTCGTCAATTAGTGGTGCCGGCTCTTCTGGCTCGTTGTAGCTCATTGGTTGGTGGGGTAGGTAGTAGTTGTTTTCCCCGCGATCGCCGTAGCTAATTAGCCATAAATTGGTGTCTACATGAAGGTAGCGTTCGACGCCAATGCGAATATAACCCTCGAGCTCATAGTGTTTGCCGACCTGTTTACCGCCTTGAATTAGAATCGCAGGAGATTTTTTGCGGGCTTTCAGGTCTTGCTCCCAACTTGCTTGAAACAGGGGTTTGAAGCGCGAGGACATGCGAAGTGATGCGGCAACTTTAGCGAACTCGGGGTCGCTCTTGTCAACGATATGTGGAGATGCACTTGTGCTATCGCCACTTTGTAAGCGCACCCATTTCCGCGGGTAGCGTAAGTGGATATTGTCGGGCCAGTCTTCCTCATACATATTGGCCGGATCATTATTTGCGTAAATTATCATGTCGACATGGTAACGATCAGAATTTTGCGCAAATGCCACGGCACTGAATCCCCATAGCAATATAGCCAGCAGGACACAGGGGCGGAGGCGATGTAGTGTACTCATAGTGCTTGGTCTCGTTTTTCAATGCGGGCTTACTATCGCAGTTCTAGTGCTTGGCTTCCAGTTTGGCGAGCAGGGTTTCGACAAACTCAAAGCGCTGCTGTGGTTCGATCAGCGCTTGTTTGAATTTTAACGCATTGGCGCCGTCGAGCTGATAACTGGCCGGTGCGGTTTGCACTAGCTTTACTATGTTCAATGGGTGTACCTGGGTGTCTTCGGCAAATTCCACCCGTCCGCCTTGATTTGAAGCTTCGATTTTACTGAGACCAAGTGCCGCGGCATGCAGGCGTATCTCGGCGCAGCGGAACAGGTTTTTAACTTGGTCTGGTAGAAGACCGAAGCGATCGATCATTTCCACTTGGAGCTCGCGCAGTTCGTGGCTATTGTTGGCGCCAGCAATGCGTTTGTAGAGCATGAGTCGGCTCTGAACATCGGGTAGATAATCGTCGGGGATCAGTGCCGGCAGGCGTAAATTCACTTCGATATGATCTTCGGCATTATTTTCAAGGTTGATTTTTTTGCCCTGCTTTATGGCGTTAACTGCGCGGTCGAGCATGTCCATATACAAGGTGAAGCCAATCGAATGAATTTGCCCGCTTTGGCCCTCACCAAGTAATTCGCCAGCGCCGCGAATTTCCATGTCTTGGGTGGCGAGGGTAAAACCCGCGCCCAAAGTGTCGGCTTCGCTAATGGCAAGCAGGCGTTTTTGCGCGTCACCAGTGAGCTGCTTTACTGGCGGTGTTAATAAATACGCGTAGGCTTGGTGGTGCGAGCGCCCAACGCGGCCCCGCAACTGGTGGAGTTGGGCGAGGCCGAATTTATCGGCGCGATCAATAATAATGGTGTTGGCATTGGGTACGTCGATACCCGTCTCGATGATGGTAGAGCAAACCAGTACATTGTGGCGCTTGTGGTAGAAATCGCTCATTACCTGTTCCAGCTCGCGCTCGCGCATTTGGCCGTGGCCGACGCCGATACGTAGCTCTGGAATCATTTCCTCTAAGTCGCGAGCGACTTTTTCAATGGTTTTAACTTCGTTGTGCAGGTAATACACCTGACCGCCGCGCAAGATCTCGCGCAGAATGGCTTCTTTGATTAGTCCCTTGTCTGATTCCCGTACAAAGGTTTTTACCGACAAGCGCCGCGCCGGCGGGGTGGCGATTATAGATAGGTCGCGAATGCCGGCCATCGACATGTTCAATGTGCGAGGAATAGGGGTGGCGGTCATGGTTAGCACATCTACTTCGGCGCGTAGGGCTTTGAGCGCTTCTTTTTGGCGAACCCCAAAGCGGTGCTCTTCGTCGATAATCACTAAGCCAAGGTTTTTGTAGTGAATGTCGTTGCTGAGCAATTTATGGGTGCCAATTAAAATGTCGACTTTGCCGGCGTGGAGCTCGGCAATAACGCCTTTTTGTTCGGCGGCGCTTCTGAAGCGTGACAATACTTCGATATTAACCGGCCAGTCGGCGAAGCGGTCGCGAAAGGATTCAAAATGCTGTTGGGCGAGCAGGGTAGTGGGCACCAAAATGGCAACTTGGGTGCCGTTTTGTACCGCGACAAAGGCGGCGCGTACCGCGACCTCGGTTTTGCCAAAGCCCACGTCACCACAGACTAGTCTGTCCATGGGGCGCGGCGATTTAAGGTCGCTGACCACGGCCTCGATCGCGGCTTGCTGGTCTGGGGTTTCCTCGAAGGGGAATGCGTCGGCAAATTGATAATAGTCTTCGTCGCTGAGCTCAAACGCGCGACCTTCACGGGCTTCACGGCGAGCGTATATATCGAGTAGCTCGGCGGCGACGTCCCGAATTTTCTCGGCCGCTTTACGCTTGGCCTTGCTCCATTGTTCGGTGCCAAGGCGATGCAGTGGCGCGGTGTCGTCGTCGGCGCCACTGTAGCGGCTAATCAGCTGCAGTGATGTTACCGGCACATAAAGTTTGGCGCTGTCTGCGTATTCCAGCGCTAAAAATTCACTGGCTTGATTGTCGATATTGAGCGATTGCAAGCCAAGATAGCGGCCCACACCGTGGTCGGCGTGAACCACCGGCGCACCGATGCGCAGCTCGGCCAGATTTTTAACTACGCTCTCGGCGGTGCTGATAGCGGCTTTTTTACGGCGCCGACTCTGGGATACGCGCTTGCCGAAGAGTTGAGATTCGGCTACTAAGGCAAAGGGCTCAGGTTTGCTGCCGGCAATGCCCTCGTCTAGAGGGGCGATGGTAATGCCGAGCTTGGCGTTGCTGTCGGCGAATTCTCGCCAGCCGTTGAATGGCTTGGGTTTAAGTTTGTGGCGACCGAGGAGGTCGATAAGCGCTTCGCGGCGGCCCGCTGATTCGGCGCAGAGCATCACTTTCCGGGCGCCGCTATAGCTGCGCAGTGCACTAATAGGGTCGCTGTGTTTAGCATCTATCGTTAAAGACGGCGCCAGCTCAAAGGGGAAGTTCTCATTGCCGGTAGCGCTGGGAATGGCGGCTTCGCTCAAAGCGACACGGGGATAGCGTTTGAGGCTGGCAAATAACTCCGGCACGGGTTGGAATACCAAGGCAGGGGGTAATACTGGCCGCTGTAAATCGCCAATGCGCTGTTCATAGCGCTGCTGAATATCTTGCCAATAATGCTCCGCCGCACCTTCAATACCCGCCGTATTTAAAACATGGGTGTTCTCGGGCAGATAGTCAAACAGGGTGCCAGTTTCACTGAAAAACAAGGGCAGGTAATACTCAATCCCCGAGGGTGCAATACCGTCGCTCACGTCTTGGTAGACCGGACATTTGCGGTGATCGACGTTGAAGCGCTCGTGCCAGTTGCGGCGAAATAGGGCAATGCCATCGTCGTCTAAGGGTACTTCCTTGCCGGGTAGCAAACTTATGCTGGTGACCGATTCGAGGCCGCGCTGCGTCTCGGGGTCGAAACTGCGCAGGCTGTCGATTTCCATGTCGAGCAAATCTAGCCGATAGGGCGCCTCGCTGCCCATTGGAAATATATCAATAATCGCACCGCGGCTGGCGTATTCGCCGTGCTGGTAAACCGTGTCTACGTGGCGGTAACCACTTTTTTCTAGTTCGCGCCGAAACTCGCTAATGTCGATGACTTGGCCGCGCTTGAGTACCAAGCTGTGCTTGCGCACGTAATCTGGCGGCGCAATGCGCTGCATCAAAGTGCTAATGGGCGCGACGAGTATACCCTTGCCCATGGTGGGCAGTTCGCTGAGGGTCCGCAGTCGCTCTGAAACAATATCCTCGTGGGGAGAGAAGTTGTCGTAGGGCAGGGTTTCCCAGTCGGGCAATAAACTCACTGTGAGCTCAGCGGCAAAAAACCGTAGGTTCTGTTCTAGTTGATACGCCGTGGCGGTGTCGGCGGTCAGTACCAGTAGGGGTGCGTCTAGGGCGCGGGCAAGCTCTGCGGCAACTAAGCCGTGGCTCGCTGGGGGGCACTGACCCCAGCGGATTACGCCCGCGTTGGCGGGGAATTTAATGCTTGGTAATTCAATCACAGTAGAGGGATTCAGCTTTAGTCTGCGTTAAATGACGCATTGTAACCCGCTATTGGTAGTTATTACATTGCGTAGATCGCGATGGGCGGTTGAACTTGGGCTCAGTAATAAAGATAATACGCCCTCAAATTTATCCCCCCCTAAAGCAAAGGGTACCTGCCGTGACTGAAAGAAGACGTGAGCGTCCTGATGATTACTTCGCCGATTGGAAAGAACGCGAAGCGTTAGCTGAGGGAATGATCCCTCTGATTGGTAAGCTATACCGCAGCAACAACGTTAAAACCTACATCTATGGAAAGAATCTGGTCAACCTTTCGGTGCTAGATATCATGCAGGCCCACCGCTTTGTGCGGCAGGTTGAGCAAAACGAAATTTCAGAATTTGAAACCTTCCCAATTATCCAAGCTCTCGCCACGTTAGATCTCGGCACTGCGCATATTGATGCGGGTCGGATTGCTGTGTCTTATGAAGAGAGCGGTAAGGCTGCCGGTTTGTCGGTAGAAGACTTTGTTCGCAGTCAGGTAGAAAACCTGATTGGCGGTGCCAAAGATCCGGGGCGTCCATCGCGCGACGTGGTGCTGTACGGCTTTGGCCGTATTGGCCGCTTAGTTGCTCGCCTGTTAATTGAAAAGGCCGGTGGCGGTGCTAACTTGCGTCTGCGTGCGGTTGTTGTCCGTCACGGCGGCGCTGAAAACGATTTGGTTAAACGGGTTAGCTTGCTCCGTCGTGACTCCGTTCACGGTCCTTTCAATGGCACTATCCGTGTTGATGAAGAGCGCCAGTCCTTCGTTGCCAATGGCGTAGAAGTGAAGGTGATTTACGCTAATTCACCGGAAGAAGTCGATTACACTGCCTACGGCATCAACGACGCTATTTTAGTTGATAACACCGGAAAATGGCGTGATGTAGAGGGTTTATCTACACATCTTGGTCGCCCTGGCATCGCCAAGGTTATATTGACCGCGCCGGGTAAAGGCGATATGAAGAATATCGTACACGGTGTTAATAGTGATCAAATTCTGCCTGAAGACACTATTATTTCCGCGGCTAGCTGTACCACCAATGCTATTGCACCGCCACTTAAAGTGCTGGACGACAAGTTTGGCGTTGAGAATGGCCACGTTGAAACCGTTCACTCTTACACCAATGACCAGAATCTAATCGACAATTACCACAAAGGTGATCGTCGTGGTCGCAGTGCACCGCTAAACATGGTTATTTCTGAAACCGGTGCCGCCAAGGCGGTTGGTAAAGTATTACCGGCGATGTTGGGCAAATTGAGTGGCAACGCGATTCGAGTGCCAACGCCTAATGTGTCACTGGCCATTCTCAAGCTGAACTTGAAGACAGAGACCACCAAGGAAGAGCTTAACGAGTTTATGCGTAAAGTAGCTTTGCACTCGCCACTGCGTAAGCAAATTGACTACTCTAACTCGCCTGAAGTTGTGTCTAGCGACTTTGTGGGCTCACGTCACGCCTGTGTATTCGACAGTGAAGCCACGATCGTGAATGGTAAAAGCGCCATTCTGTATTGCTGGTACGATAATGAATTTGGCTATAGCTGCCAGGTTCACCGCGTGCTAGAGAAAATGGCTGGTGTTGAGTACGCGGTTTATCCCCAGGATTGAGTGGGGCGGGCTGGTTTGAGTTTCGGTCAGCCCTGACCATAAATGTTTCTGCTTACCACCGATATCCTGGTCTTTCAGTGGTAAGCAGTTCGGCGAGTCTTTATACTTGCCGCAGTTTTTGAGGCGCACGGCTGGTCACACAGTCCGTGTGTTACTCCCGGGGCGTTTCCGCGCCGGAATTTACGCAGATTTGCAATTTCGCGTTCAACCATAAGAGTGTTAGGCAGCCTTATGATCAAAATTAACAAGGGCTTGGATCTGCCCATATCCGGTGCGCCCGATCAGCATATTGAGCCTGGCTCAAAAGTGCGAGCGGTAGCGGTGCTGGGCTTTGACTATCTTGGTATGAAACCTACCATGGCAGTTAAAGTCGGCGATCGGGTTAAAACCGGACAGTTACTCTTCACCGACAAGAAAACCCCCGGCGTGCGCTACACTGCGCCAGCAACTGGCTTGATTTCCGCAGTAAATCGCGGCGAGAAGCGGGTGTTGCAGTCGGTGGTCATCGACGTCGAAGACGATGAGTACGAAACTTTTAGCAAATACGATGCTGCCGCCCTCAGTGGCCTGAGCGCCGAGCAGGTTGCTGAGAATCTTCAGCAATCGGGCTTGTGGACAGCATTACGGACACGCCCGTACAGCAAGGTACCGGCAATCGGTAGTAAGCCAGCGGCAATTTTCGTAACCGCAATCGACACTCACCCCTTAGCGGCAGATCCCGCAGTTGTGATTGCCGATGCCGAAAGCGATTTCACTAATGGCTTGGAATTACTGTGTCGCCTGACTGACGGCAAAGTCCACTTATGTGTCGCGCCAGGCAGCTCAGTGCCAAGTTTGGATAACGAGCAATTGCGCGTAGCAGAATTTGGCGGCGTGCATCCCGCTGGCTTGGCTGGCACCCATATTCACTTTTTAGAAGGCGCTAGCGCTACTAAAGTGGTGTGGACTATTGGCTATCAAGATGTGATTGCCGTGGGCAGATTGTTCACTACGGGCATGCTAAGCACTGATCGCGTGGTGGCCCTGGCTGGCCCTCAAGTAGAAAAGCCGCGTTTAATTCGCACTCGTCTTGGCGTAAGTCTAGAAGAGTTGTGTGCGGGCCAGGTTCGGCCGGGCAACAACCGTATTATTTCCGGCTCAGTGCTGGGCGGTCGCACCGCGCGCGGCGCGGGCGCCTTCCTTGGCCGCTATCACAATCAAGTGACGGTGCTTGCCGAAGGAACCCAGCGCGACTTTATGGGCTGGTTGTCACCTGGCGTAAACAAGCATTCGGCATTGCGAATTTATATTTCGCAATTTTTTAAGAAGCCAATTGCTTACACCACGAATACCAATGGCAGTGAGCGCGCTATGGTGCCGGTTGGCGCTTATGAACGCGTAATGCCGCTGGACATTTTGCCGACTCAGTTACTGCGGTCAATCATCGTGGGCGATACCCAGATGGCGCAGTCCTTGGGATGTTTAGAGTTGGACGAGGAAGACCTCGCGCTGTGTACTTATGTTTGCCCAGGCAAATATGAGTTCGGCCCGATCCTTCGCGACAATTTAAGCCGCATAGAGAAAGAGGGTTAAGTTATGGGGCTGAGAAAAATTCTTGACGATATGGAGCCGCATTTCGAGAAAGGCGGTCGCTATGAAAAATGGTACGCGCTGTACGAAGCTGCGGACACTATTTTTTATTCGCCATCTAGCGTCACTAAAAGCAATGCTCACGTTCGCGATGGTGTCGATCTAAAGCGAATTATGATTACCGTTTGGTTTTGCGCGTTTCCGGCGATGTTCTACGGTATGTGGAATATCGGCTTTCAGGCCAACCAAATTATGCTGGACTCTGGCATCGCCGCCGGTGAAGGCTGGCGTCATGCCATGATCTCAATGATGGCCGGATACGATCCTGCCAGCCTCTGGGATAATTTCTGGCACGGCTTTTGGTATTTCATTCCGGTTTACGCCGTAACATTTATTGTTGGCGGTTTCTGGGAAGTACTGTTTGCCATGAAGCGTGGCCACGAAGTTAATGAAGGCTTCTTTGTTACTTCAATTCTTTTTGCCCTGATTTGCCCGCCGAGTATTCCTCTGTGGCAGGTTGCCTTGGGTATCAGCTTTGGTGTGGTTATTGCCAAAGAAGTATTCGGCGGCACCGGCAAAAACTTCTTAAACCCCGCTTTAGCGGGCCGCGCGTTCCTCTTCTTCGCGTACCCCGCGCAGATGTCTGGTGACGCAGTATGGACGGCCGTTGACGGCTTTACCGGCGCAACACCGCTGTCTGTCGTAGCCAGCGATGGTATGGCGGTTTTGCAAGAAAAGATGACGTGGATGGACGCCTTCCTCGGCAATATGCACGGCTCAATGGGTGAAGTGTCAACCTTGGCAATTTTCCTGGGTGGCGGCGTACTTTTGTGGACCGGCATTGCCTCATGGCGCATCGTGGTTGGTGTGTTGATCGGTATGTTTGGCCTGTCGATGCTGTTCAACTCCATGCAGAGCGACAATTTAATGATGGCCATGCCTTGGCATTGGCATCTGGTATTGGGCGGCTTTGCTTTCGGTATGATGTTTATGGCGACTGACCCTGTGTCATCGTCGATGACCAATACTGGTAAATGGATTTTTGGCGCCTTGATCGGTTGTATGGTGGTGTTGATTCGCGTAGTTAATCCCGCTTTCCCAGAGGGCATGATGTTGGCAATTTTGTTCGCTAACTTATTCGCGCCGCTAATCGATCATTTTGTGGTGCAGGCAAATATCAAGCGGAGGTTGGCACGTGGCTAATAACGACAGTATCCCAAGAACGCTGCTGGTTGCCGTTACCCTGTGTATTGTCTGCGCTCTGGTTGTTGCCAGCGCGGCAGTTATGCTGAAACCGGCGCAAGTAATCAATAAAGCTCTAGACCGCAAAGCCAATATCTTGGCGGCGGCTGGACTGCTAGTCCCCGGTGAAAGTGTCGAGGAGCAGTTTAAGCAGGTCACGACTAAAATTGTTGACTTAGAAACCGGTAAGTTTACCGATGAGTTAGCTATAAAAGGTTTTGAGCAAGCTAAAGTGGCCAAAGATTCAGCGACTTCAATTGCGCTGGGTGATGACGATCTCGCCAAAATTCGCCGTCGTGAAAACTTCGCTATGGTGTATTTGATAGAGAAAGATGGCAAATACGATAAGGTGATTTTGCCGGTTCGCGGCTACGGCTTGTGGTCAACACTTTACGGCTTTCTGGCATTGGAAAATGATTTCAATACTGTTGCGGGCTTAGGTTTTTACGATCACGGCGAAACGCCTGGATTGGGTGGCGAAGTCGACAATCCAAAGTGGAAGGCGATTTGGCCTGGTAAAGAGATCTACAGTGATGGCGATGTTGCTATTGAACTGGTCAAAGGCAATGTAGACAGCAGCACACCTAATGCCGAAAACAAGGTGGATGCACTTTCTGGTGCGACGTTAACCAGCCGCGGTGTTAGCAATTTGCTGCGCTTCTGGATGGGTGAGCTGGGTTATAAATCTTTTTTAAGCAACTTGCGTTCAGGGGAGGCATAAGCCATGTCGACAATGAGAGAAGCCCTAAGCAAGCCAATTTTACAGAACAACCCCATCGCGCTGCAGATACTCGGTATCTGCTCGGCCTTGGCGGTGACCTCCAGCCTTAAAGTAACGCTGGTAATGTGTATTTCTGTGACCTTGGTGACGGCCTGCTCTAGCTTTGCGGTATCGCTGATCCGCAAACAGATCCCGAGCAGTATTCGTATTATCGTGCAGATGGTGATTATTGCCTCGCTGGTAATCGTGGTCGACCAGCTGTTAAAGGCCTACGCCTTTGCTATTAGTAAACAGCTTTCGGTATTCGTTGGTTTGATTATCACCAACTGTATCGTAATGGGCCGCGCCGAAGGTTACGCAATGAAGAACCCGCCAGTGGCAAGCTTTGTCGATGGCATTGGTAACGGTCTGGGCTACAGTGTTGTGCTAATTAGTATTGCCGTGGTTCGCGAATTGCTTGGTTCTGGCAAATTATTTGGTTATGAAATACTGCCCCTTATTACTGATGGTGGCTGGTATGTGCCTAACGGTTTGTTGTTATTGCCACCAAGCGCCTTCTTCCTGATTGGTATTTTTATCTGGGTTTTGCGCTCAGCTAAACCAGAGCAGGTGGAAAAGGAAGAATTCAAAATCACTAAAAACACTCGCAGCGTTAAGGAGGCTTTCTAATGGAACACTTTATAAGCCTATTTGTGCGCTCGGTGTTTATCGAAAACATGGCGCTGGCCTTTTTCTTGGGTATGTGTACGTTTTTGGCGATTTCCAAAAAAATTCAGGCCGCGATTGGCTTGGGTATTGCGGTCATCGTGGTAATGGCGCTGACCGTCCCGGTCAATAGCTTAATTTATAACCATTTGCTCCGCGAAGGCGCACTGGCTTGGGCCGGTTACCCAGACGTGGATTTGAGCTTTCTCGGTTTGCTTAGTTATATCGGCGTTATCGCTGCCATAGTGCAAATTATGGAAATGGTATTGGATAAATACGTGCCGGCGCTTTACAACGCGCTGGGCGTATTCCTGCCGTTGATCACAGTTAACTGCGCAATTATGGGTGGCTCGCTGTTTATGGTTGAGCGCGACTACGGCTTTGCCGACTCGGTAGTATACGGCGCGGGTGCCGGCACTGGCTGGGCATTGGCGATTGTTGCCCTGGCAGGTATCCGTGAAAAACTCAAATACAGCGATGTTCCCGAGGGCCTGCGTGGTCTCGGTATTACTTTCATCACTGTTGGCTTAATGTCGTTGGGCTTTATGTCCTTCGGCGGTATTGATCTCTAACCGAGAACACTGGAGAGGAATTAATGAATACAGTAGTTATTCTCGGTGTGGGCATGTTTACCGCGATTGTATTGTCGCTGGTGTGCATTATTTTGTTTGCGCGCTCACGCCTAGTCAGCAGCGGCAATGTCACCATCGAGATCAATGGCGAAAAAACCATTACCGTGCCTGCAGGCGATAAATTATTAAACACTTTGTCTGGCCAGGGCGTGTTCTTGGCTTCAGCCTGCGGTGGCGGCGGTAGCTGCGCCCAGTGTAAGTGTATTGTTAGCGACGGCGGCGGCTCGATGCTCGCTACCGAAGAAGCGCATTTTAGCCCTCGCGAAGCTCGCGAAGGCTGGCGTTTGTCTTGCCAAACTCCGGTTAAGCAAGATATGAAGATTGAAGTGCCAGAGGACGTCTTTGGTGTTAAACAGTGGGAATGTACTGTTGAGTCCAACCCCAATGTGGCAACCTTCATCAAAGAGCTGACCTTGAAACTGCCAGAGGGTGAGAACGTTAACTTCCGCGCTGGCGGTTATGTACAGCTAGAATGCCCGCCGCACCATGTTAAGTATTCGGATTTTGATATTCCGGCTGAATACAAAGGCGACTGGGAGCGTTTTGGCTTCTTGAATGTTGAATCTAAAGTGGAAGAGACGGTTATTCGCGCCTACTCCATGGCCAATTACCCAGAAGAGCGGGGCATTGTTAAGTTCAATATTCGCGCGGCGACGCCACCACCAAATAATTTGGCCTTAACACCGGGGCAGATGTCGTCTTGGGTCTTTAATCTTAAGCCTGGCGACAAGGTGAAGGTTTATGGTCCCTTTGGTGAGTTCTTCGCGAAAGATACCGACGCTGAAATGGTGTTTGTCGGCGGTGGTGCTGGTATGGCGCCGATGCGCTCCCATATCTTCGATCAGCTGATGCGTTTAAAAACCAAGCGCAAAATCACTTTTTGGTACGGCGCTCGCTCTATGCGTGAAGCCTTCTACGTAGAAGAGTACGATAAGCTGGCTGCAGAGAATGAGAACTTTGAGTGGCATTTGGCGCTCTCTGATCCCCAGCCTGAAGATAATTGGACTGGCATGACCGGCTTTATCCATCAGGTCTTGTTTGAAAACTACCTGAAGGACCACGAAGCACCGGAAGATTGCGAGTACTATATGTGTGGGCCGCCGATGATGAACTCGGCTGTTATCAAAATGTTGGAAGATCTCGGTGTTGAACAAGACAATATACTTCTCGATGACTTCGGTGGGTAATTTGCCTCGCAACACAATAAAAGCAGCCTTAGTGCTGCTTTTATTGTTTTTGGTAGGCTGCTCAGCGAAACAAGCGCCATTTTTACAAGTGAATGGCAGTACCATGGGCACCACTTATCACATCACTCTGCGTCAGCCGAGCGATGAGTGGACGGAGCACAGCCTTAAGGAGGCGCTGGACCTGCGCTTGCAGGCGTTTAATCAGCTCGCTTCAACGTACATCCCAGACTCTGAATTAAACCGTTTAAATGACGCGCCGGTGAATGAGTGGTACCCGGTCATGCCCATGCTGTTCGATATCTTAGTATTGTCGACTGAAGTGAGTTGGGTCACAAATGGCGCGTTTGATATTACGGTTGCACCGCTGGTGAACTTGTGGGGCTTTGGGCCCGTTAAACACGAAGGCAAACCGAGTGATGAGGCTGTTGCCAAAGCGCTCGAAACCGTAGGCTTTGGTGAAATTGAGCTGGATATCCTCGATAAAAAGGTGCTTAAGCATAAAGATCTTCACATCGACTTGTCGGCTATTGCCAAGGGCTACGGTGTTGATGTGGTCGCTTTATGGCTGGAATCCCTCGGTACCAAGGACTATTTGGTCGAGATTGGCGGTGAGATGCGCGTCGCGGGCCTGAGTCCGCGCGGCGATCAATGGCGAATTGGGGTAGAGAATCCCGATGTGGAAAACCCAGAAACCACGCCGATCCGCTTAGGTAATATTGGTGTGGCCACCTCGGGCGACTATCGCAATTACTTTGAAGAAGACGGGGTGCGTTACTCGCACACCATTGATCCGAATACAGGGCGGCCGATTAGCCATAATTTGGCCTCGGTTACGGTATTGGACGCCTCTTGTGCTTATGCAGATGCGCTGGCCACTGCGTTTTCGGTTATGGGCGCTGATAAAGCGCTGAAGTTGGCTGAACAAATGGCCATACCGGTTTATATTATAGAAAAGGGCGACGCGGGCTTTGTCCGCCGCTACAGTTCCGCGTTTGCTCCGTATCTGGAGCAGGAGAAATAAAATGGCAACGATATTTGCTGCGTTTTTTGTGATGCTACTGATTGTCGGCGCAATGTCGATTGGAGTCTTAATGGGTCGCAAGCCCATTGCTGGGTCTTGCGGAGGGGTTGGCGCTGCACTGAGCGACCCTGACTATATCTGTGACTTGTGCGGTAATGACCCGAAGAAATGCACCGAGGAAAACGATGCAGCAGCGGCTGCGCGGAATAAATCGAGCACGACGTTTTACGACGCAAGCTGAGATCGCTTAATGCTTGACGGGAGACGATAGACGCTAAGCAATGACAAGCGCTCGCCTTTGAATAGTGAGCGCAGCGAATAAAGGCGTCTCCCGTCTCCCATCAAGCGTCCTGCCAAACAGTAACTCGCTCCAAATATGCCTTCCTCGCAATTTCCATGTCTTTCAAGAACGGCTCTAGTTCATTAAGCGTTAGCGCTTGAGGTCCGTCGACTAGGGCTTTTGTTGGCGCAGGATGAAAATCAACCAACACCATGTTGGCGCCGGCTAACACACCTTGAGCGGTGGCGTGGCAGAGTTCTAAAACTCCGTCGGGGGCGACATCGCGGCTGCCCACCGAGTGGGAGGGGTCGATGCAGACTGGCATTCTGGTTAGTCTTTTCACTGTCGGTACTTGCGCGAAATCCACCATATTGCGGTGGGGGGCGCCAAATTCACTTTTCATGCCGCGCAGGCAAAAAATAACTTGGTTATTACCCTCGCTAGCGAGGTATTCCGCTGCGTTTAGTGATTCATTCAAGGTGATACCGAAGCCGCGTTTAAGTAAGGCGGGGTAGGTGTTTTGGCGGCCGATGGCCTTGAGTAACTCAAAATTCTGAGTGTTGCGGGTGCCGATCTGCATAATCACGCCACAGGGCTTGCCAGCGTCTGCAAGGGCTTGGTCGATTTCCTGCATATGGCTTTCATGGGTCACTTCCATGGCGACAACTTTTATGCCGTATTTACCCGCCAAATCAAATACCCAAGGTAG
This sequence comes from Zhongshania guokunii, assembly GCF_040892635.1. NCBI lineage: Bacteria > Pseudomonadati > Pseudomonadota > Gammaproteobacteria > Cellvibrionales > Spongiibacteraceae > Zhongshania > Zhongshania guokunii. The sequence continues at coordinate 529,649 of NZ_JBFRYA010000001.1, forward strand.
GCAGCTTTTGCCGTGCCCCTGAAATGCATAGGGATTGGTGCGGGGTTTGTAGGCGCCCATGCGTGTGCAGCTGAGCCCGTTGGCCTGCAGTGCCTTGAGCATTTCTTCGACGTGTTTCGGGTTGTCTACCGCGCATAGTCCAGCAAAAATGTGGAGCGATTCTTGGTCGAAACTCAGGCCCTGATAATGAAATCCACTGGAGCGCTGCTGGTCTTTATGGCGGCCCAGTATGCGGTATTCTTCGGATATGCGGATTACTTTCTCTACCGCCGGTAAACTTTCAATTTCTTCGATATCGAGGGCGTGGGTGTCGCCAAGCAGATAAATCTCCCTGAGATTTTGAAGTTGGCCACTGACCTGATGTTGTCTAATTTTTACGTCTGGCAGTTGCTTAAGGTGGGCCAAGGTTTTGATAAACGCGGGGTCTAACTCGCTGATGTTGGGATGAAGTATTAATAGCATGTAAAACCTCTTATACCGACGCTAATCCAATATTGGTTTAGCGAATACAAATAGCAAAATATGTTTTCTCATAATCCCTATGCTCAATGATAGTATAGGCGCAGATTTTCGACGTGGATTACGATTAGCTTCCTATGGCTGTTCCCCTATTTTTACGCATTGGTATTCGCTACTTTCGGCGCGCCTCGGGCAACGATCGTTTCCTGTCGCTAGTGTCTTGGTTTTCGCTACTGGGCATGCTGATTGGCGTGGTGTCCTTAATTGTGGTCATGGCAGTGATGAACGGCTTTGAACGCGAGCTGCAGCAGCGGGTTTTGTCGGTAGTGCCCCACGGCTATATCGAAGGTCCCCAGCGCCGATTAAGCGATTGGCAGCGCTATGCAGCCACCGTCGAGCAAAATCCACAAGTTAGCGCCGTGGCCCCCTATGTGGGTGGCAAGGCGATGTTGGCCGTATTTAAGCGTTTGCGAGGCGTGTCACTGTACGGTATTGATCCAGAGCAAGAGCGGGGCGTGTCGGCGGTGGGTGAGCACATGGTCGCTGGTGACTACCTTAGCGGCGACGCGGGCCAGTACCAAATCATTATTGGCGATATTCTCGCGCGTCAGCTCGGGGTGAATATTGGCGATGGCGTTACTGTAATTCTGCCTAAGGTGACAGTTACCCCCTTTGGTTTATACCCCCGTGAGAAGGAGTTTATCGTCAGTGGCGTATTCAGTGCCGGTGCTCAGCTCGACGCCACCAGTGCCTTTATTCATATCAGCGACGCTCAGCGTCTGTATCAGCTTGGCGACGATGTTGAAGGTCTTCGTCTGCAATTAACGGATATGTTTGCCGCGCCACATTTACTGCCGGAGCTAGCAGCGCTGCTGCCAGAGGGCAGTGTGGCGGTGAGCTGGAGCGACAGCCAAGGCAGCTTGTTTCAGGCCGTTAAAATGGAAAAGCAAATGGTGCGTTTGCTACTGCTGTTTATCGTGCTCATCGCCGCCTTTAATATAGTCTCTATCCTCAGTATGGCGGTATCTGCTAAACGGGGCTCTATTGCGGTGCTGCGTACTATGGGCAGCACGCCGGGCTCGATTATGGCCATTTTTATTGTTTATGGAATGGCTACCGGTTTAATCGGGCTTGGCTTGGGTTTGCTGATTGGTGTGCCTTTGGCCCAGCATATTGGCGAAGTGGTCGCTTTTTTAGAACAGCTGAGCGGTTTGCAGCTGTTTAATCCCCAGGTGTATTTCATAACGCGTCTTCCCTCCTACTTGCAGTGGTCAGATGTGGCCGTGGTTAGCGGCTTTGCTTTGTTGCTTAGTTTACTGGCTACGCTGTATCCCGCTTGGCAGGCCTCCCGAGTGCAACCTGCGGAAGCTCTGCGTTATGAATAGAATGTATCTGCCTAAATTGTATGTAACTAATCTGTCTATGAACAAAGAGTGTCGTATTTATGCATAATCCCAGCACCCCAGAAGATTCGGTTCTGGCCTGCCGCAATTTACATAAAAGCTTTGTTCAGGGCCCAGAACAGCTGACGATTTTGAACGATATTAATTTGGATATCGGTCGCGGCGAGCGGATTTCGATTGTTGGTCCCTCTGGCGCGGGTAAAACTACCTTGCTGCATATGTTGGGCGGCTTAGACACCCCATCGCAGGGCAGTGTGCTGGTGCGGGGCAAGGATATTGCGCAAATGAATGATCGTGAGCGCAGTCGCTTGCGCAATCGCGAGTTGGGCTTCGTTTACCAGTTTCATCACTTGCTCGCAGAGTTTTCGGCGCTCGAGAACGCGGCGATGCCGCTGCTGATTGCCGGTGAAAAGCGGGCGCAGGCCTTTGCAAAAAGCATTGAACTGCTAGAGCGGGTAGGCCTTGGTCATCGCCTGCAACACCGTCCGGCTCAGTTGTCTGGCGGTGAACGTCAACGAGTGGCGATTGCGCGGGCTTTGGCGAATAGCCCCGCCTGCGTGTTGCTGGACGAGCCAACCGGTAATTTGGATGGCGACACGGCGGCGTCGGTACAAGCATTATTGCTGGAATTAAATAGAGAGCTGCAAACCAGCTTGGTCATTGTCACCCACGACATGCAGTTGGCGCACCGTATGGATCGAATTCTCACCCTTGCTGATGGCCGACTGCAGGAGACCGCAGCCTGATGCGTTCACTGGCAGTGTTTATTGGCCTGCGCTACAGCGCCGACCGCTCAGGGAATCAGTTGGTATCGTTTCTGTCGCGGCTATCTATGGTGGGCTTGGTCCTTGGCGTAGCGCTATTGGTTACGGTGTTGTCGGTGATGAACGGCTTTGATCGAGAAATGCGCAATCGGATTTTAGCGCTAGTGCCGCATATTAGCCTGCAACCCTGGGCGTCGGGCACCACCGATTGGCAAACCTTACAAAACGATGTTGAGCGCCATCCAGCGGTAATGGCCACGGCGCCGTTCGTGCAGGGCAGTGCCATGTTGATTAAGGGCGGTTTGGTCGAGCCTGGCTTATTTTACGGTGTAGAGCCGCTCGCGGAAGCCAAGGTGTCCAATATTCGGGATTACGTTGATTTAAGTATTTTGAGCGCAGACAGCAAAAATGTAATCCTTGGCAAGGCACTGGCCGAGCGCCTCGGGGTTGAGCAGGGCGAGCGGGTCACGCTGGGCGTGCCTCAAGCCACCGGCAGTCAGAATGTGCGCTTTGTGCAAATGAAGGTGGCCGCGCTAGTCGCGACCGGCACCGAGCTGGACCAACAGATGGTCCTGATGCACATCGATCAAGCGAGCAAGCTATTTGTGGAGCCGCCGTCTGTGTCGCTGCGGGTGACGGTTAACGATGTGTTTGAAGCGCCGCAAATAGCCTGGGAGCTAGCCTCGGTGCACGGCCGAGATTTTATGCTCAAGGACTGGAGTCAGCAGTTTGGCAATATGTATCACGCCATTCAAATGTCCCGTCGTCTCGTGGTGATTATGTTATTGGCCGTGGTTGGGGTTGCAGTATTTAATGTGGTTTCGACCTTGGTTATGGTCGTAAATGACAAGCGCGCCGATATTGGTATTTTGCGTAGCCAGGGTGCTAGCCAGGGCGATATTCTGCGGATTTTTCTGAGCTATGGCGCGGTGATCGGTGCGGTAGGTGCTGTTGCTGGCGGTGTGCTTGGGGTTTTGTTGGCGGCGGTTATTGGCGATGTGGTGGCGGGTGTGGAAAGCTTCTTTGGCTTAAAACTGCTGCAAAGCGATGTTTACCCCATTAATTATTTACCCGCCGATATTCGTATTCCGGATGTGTTGGCGGTGTGTGGTCTGGCCTATGCGATGAGCTTATTGGCAACGATATACCCAGCGTGGCGGGCCTCTCGGATGGCGCCCGCAGAAGCCTTACGCAATAGTTAATCTGAAAGAAAATAGCTCGAACGCGAGCGGCTTCAATAAGGTAAGGTTATATTTTTCAATAGGTTGAAAGTGTTTATTGAGAGTGCTGATGAGGCTTTTTTGCTGCTTGCTTAAGGCTTGCGGCGGCTTTCTTGGCGTTTGCGCCAGCGCCGAATAACGTGAACACGCCATAAAACATGAATGCTGGCGGCGCCAACTAGGCCCGCTAGCAAGCCGGTGAGGAAGCAACCAACTAGCATCGGCCGCCACAAATACGTAAATTCTTCGGCTAGCCATGTCCACGACAATTCAAAATGGAAGGAGTTGGGTGGTACACCCATTACCATTGCGCCAAATTTATAGGTAAAGTAAAAAATAGCAGGCATGGTGATCGGGTTAGTGATCCAGACCAGCATCACCGAAATTGGTAAGTTTGCGCGGAAGACGATGGCGGCGAGGGCGGCAAGAAGCATTTGCGTAGGTATAGGCACAAACGCAATAAACAGGCCTAGAAAAAACGCCAAGCTCACAGAGCGGCGGTTTAAATGCCAAAGATTGGGGTCGTGTAACAGACTGCCAAAAATACGAACCGAGGGGTGCTCGCGCATTTTTTCCGGCGTCGGTAACCAACGTTTAAATAATTTACGAGCCATCCGCTCAATTCTAGTTCACATGTGTGACAGTTAAAATGTATCCAGCCGCATGCCATAGCACACGGAGCGGCGCCATTATGCACGTATCGAACGGGGTACTCCAGCATGTTGTCATGGATGACAGCGGCAATTGCGGCAATTGTCGCGGTAGCTTTTGCGCCCAGCCTGCCGCCACCGCCATTTCTGGTGGGAAGCGCATTGGCCGGATTTGGTTTCTGCCTTTTACTGCCGTTGCGTATTCGCTGGCCGCTTGTAGCTTTTTTATTGGCGGGCGGTTACGCCTGTGGCTACGGTTATTGGCGCAACGCCGAACTTTTGCCGGTCGCCTTGGAAGGTAAAGATTTGGCCGTTAAATTGCGTGTGTTAAACGTACCCGAACAGCGCTTTGCAAATCCCCCGTATTATCGTTTTGACGCGGTATCACTCGGTCCACTTAGCTGTAGCGATCATGGCGATCAAGGTTGTAATTCGGTGCAGCTTCCACGGCGGCTGGGCCGCCTGCGCCTTAATTGGTATGGCGCCGAGCCACCGGCATTGGGTGAGCTTATCAGTGCTGATGTGCGCTTACGACGTCCTCATGGCTATCGCTCGGCCGGCGCATTTGATTATGGTCGCTGGTTATTTGTGTCGGGTTACTCGGCGATCGGCTATGTGCGCAATCCAGATACGACGCCGCGCTTATCCGGCGCAGGGCTTTCTGCAGCAATTCTGCGTCAGCAGTTGATTGCTGCGCCCCTGGCCTATATCAGCCAATACCGTCATGGTTCTGTTATGAATGCCCTGTTATTTGCCGATCGCAGCGCGATCAGTTTCACTCAGTGGACACTGTTTAGCCAAACCGGCACCAGTCATTTAATGGCTATTTCCGGTATGCATATTGCGATGGTACTGGCTTGGGGCTGGTTTTTTGGGCGCCTCATGGCTTTGTTGGGGCTGCGCTCTTATTTAAACGCGCCGGTATTCGCCTTCAGTTTTGCGCTGGTATATTCGGCAATGGCAGGCTTTCCGGTGCCGACCCAGCGCGCCATGCTCATGGCGGCCACCGCATTGCTGGCGTATAGCTTGCGCCGCCATATTTCCCGCTGGCAGGGTTATTTGGCGGCGATGCTCTTGGTGCTGGTGCTAGACCCACTTGCGGTACACCAAATTGGCTTTAGCCTGTCATTCGCGGCGGTTGGCGTATTGTTGTGGGCTTATCAAGGTCAGCGTCAGCGCAATTCGTTAAGTCTGTTGCACTCACAATGGGTGGTGATAGTGGGGCTGTTGCCTGCGCTGGGCTTATGGGGCTTTGGCTTTAGTGCCCTGAGCCTACCTGCTAATTTGGTGGCTATTCCGCTGGTGGGGCTAGCTATACTGCCCGCCTTATTCGGCGGATTAATACTCTATCCAGTACTGCCTTCATTGGCTGCTCACGTGTTCTCGGTAGCAGATACCTTGCTCGATATTTTGTTCAAAGTCTTGGTTTGGCTGGCAGATTGGTTGTCATTAGTTCATTTTAACCCGCCATGGCCGGCGCTTATTTTGGGCTTCATTGCCGTCATGATTTTACTATTGCCGAGGGGGGTGCCGGCCAAATGGTTGGCAATCGTTCCTTTGTTGGCCTTGTTTTGCTGGCCAGTTCCGCGGCCAGCAAAAGGGGAGTTGTGGCTAACGGTACTGGATGTTGGTCAGGGTTTGGCGGTGTTGCTACAAACTCGCACCAAGACTTTGCTTTACGATGTGGGCCCGGACTTTAACAGTGGCTTTAATACCGCTGATGCGGTGGTGATTCCCGCTCTGCGCAAGCTTGGGATCGATCGCCTCGATACGCTGGTACTGAGCCATGCAGACCGAGATCACGCCGGTGCGGCCCCAGTACTGATGGAAAAAATGGCAGTGAATAAAGTGTTTTGGGGCGAGCGACTTAGCGGTTTGGCCGTACCTAGTGAGGAATGCGCACGTGGGCAGCGTTGGCATTGGGATGGTTTTGTATTCGAGTTCTTGGCTGGTGGTCGCAATAGCGGCGTGAAAAAAGCAATCGGTAACAATAGTTCCTGCGTGCTGATGGTTAGGGCGGAAGCGCGGGGTAGGGGGCTAGCGCTAATTACCGGTGATATCGAGGCTGATATCGAGCGACAGCTGTTAAGGCCAAATAGGCAGGTGGGCCTTGCTACGGGGGATGCAAAGCAAAATGGTCTGCAGGCCTCGGTGTTAATTGCTCCTCATCACGGCAGCAATACCTCGTCGACTAACGCGTTTATAACAGCGGTTGCGCCAAGCGAGGTGGTATTTTCGGCAGGCCTACACAATAGCTACGGCCACCCGACTGCTGGGGTCCGCAAGCGATATGCTCTACACGGCAGCCGCTGCTGGCACACAGGTCAACACGGTAGCATACAGTTTCGCTATCAAGATGGGCTGCTTACCGAGCTAGGCCCAGTCCGCGCGAGGCAATATTACTGGGAGGGAGCTTTAAATCCAGAAATATGCGCCAAATTCAAATCCGCGGGCTGATTCACTTCTTACCTTGGCCATCACTCCGTATAATGCACGCACATAAAAATTGTAGGATTGTGATGTGCTGGAACTGGTGAAAGCGGGCGGCTGGTTAATGCTGCCAATTATATTGTCTTCAATTATCGCGCTGGCTATATGTGTAGAGCGTTTTCTAAAATTAAACCCCGACAAGGTGGCGCCTCGCAATCTGCTTAACCAAGTCTGGGGTTGGCTGCAAAATAAACAGCTCGACGCTGATAAATTGCGCGAATTGCGCCGCGGCTCACCCCTCGCGCAAATCCTCGCCACCGGGCTGGCCAACGCCAAATTCGGTCGCGACATCATGAAAGAGAGCATCGAAGACACCGCCTCTCATATCATTCACGATCTCGAACGCTACTTAAACGCCCTTGGCACAATTGCCGCAGTTGCGCCGTTGCTGGGGTTATTGGGTACCGTGTTAGGTATGATTCGAGTTTTTACCGAAATAATGGTGCAGGGTACCGGCAACGCTGGGGTTTTAGCTGGCGGTATTTCTGAAGCGCTGATTACTACGGCATCAGGGCTTTGCGTGGCTATTCCCGCCCTAATTATGCATCGCTATTTTTTGCGCCGGATCGATGAGCTGGTAGTAAGGATGGAGCAAGACGCAATGAAGCTAATCAACGCCATGCACGGTGAGGTCCAAATTAAAGACGGCGCGGCGGGTAAAAAGTCGTGAAATTTAAACGCCAGCGCATGGACGATAGCGGGGTTAACTTAACCCCGCTGATCGATGTGGTCTTTCTGCTGCTAATTTTCTTTATGGTGTCGACCACGTTCACCAAAGAAAGCCGTCTGAATTTAGAGCTGCCGAGTGCTCAGGGCGAGCCGGCGCGCCAAGAAAATAAAGTTTTAGAAGTGGTGATTGATGCCAGCGGCCACTACCGGGTTAATGAACAAGCATTGCTTGATCACACTGTAGAATCTTTAATGGCGGCAATGCGTGAATTGGCCGGCAGTGACAGTGAGCTGCCGGTAATCATTACTGCAGACGCCAATAGCCCCCACCAATCGGTTATTACCGCAATGGATGCAGCCGGTCGGCTTGGCTTTGCCAAATTAAGCTTAACGACGCAAGATCCGAATTTAGCAAGCCCTGACGCAAATACTGCTGATCTAAACAGCACTTCTGCCAAGTAATTTTTAACATCAGGAAACACCCTGCACTATGAGTAATAATAAATCTGATCTCGTTATTTACGGACGCTTACTGAAATACGTATTGCCGATGTGGGTGATGTTTTTATTTAGTGTGCTGGGCTTCTCCCTGTATTCAGGCGTACAGGTCTTACTTGCCGATATGATGCAGCTGATAGTTGATTATATTGGCGGCAATATGGTGCCGGGCGACGGCGGCATGTCGGCAAGATTTATGTGGGCACTGGGCGGTAAAGACTTTGTGTTAACCGATGCGCGGCTGTGGATTGTGTTAATGATGGTCGTGCTTGGCGTGTTGCGGGGCATGGGTTACTTCGCCGGTAATTACTTTATATCGATTGTTTCGCACAGCCTAGTTCACAATTTACGCTGCGAATTGTTTAAAAAAATGCTGCATATGCCAAGTAGTTATTTTGACCAAAACTCCACCGGCATGATGATTTCTAAGATCACCTTTAACGTTGAACAGGTAACCGGCGCGGCGGTCAATGCCACTAAAGTGGTGCTGCGCGAAGGTACTTTTGCGTTAGGACTTATAGCCTATTTGCTGTACACCAACTGGAAACTCACCATGGTGTTTTTCCTCGCCTTGCCGCTGATTGCCGTTACGGTTTACTGGGTCGGAAAGCGGTTTCGCAAGCTCAGCAAAAATATTCAAAATGCCATGGGTGACGTCAATCAGGTCACCAATGAGTCGATTGGCGCCTACCGAGAGATTCGCCTTTACGACGGCGTTGCCTATGAGAGCGCACGCTTTTTAGAGGCCAGCGGCCGCAATCGCAGCCAAAACATTAAAATGGCTTACTACAACGCTATCAGCCCCTCGGTAATTCAGTTTCCGGTGGTGGTCGCAACTGGAGTTCTGGTGTGGATCGCCCTTGGTCTGGGGGGAGAAATGTCGCCGGGTGCCTTTGTCGCCTATTTGTCGGCAGCGCTATTTTTACCTAAACCGATGCGGCAGTTGGCCGATGTGAGTAGCACTATTCAAAAAGGCTTGGCAGCAGCAGAAGATATATTCGAATTTATCGACGCGGAGCAGGAAAAAGACAAGGGCAGCTATCATAGCGATACCACTCGTGGTGAGATTGAAATTCGCAATCTTAGCTTTGCCTACAATAGTGACAGCGATTTAGTGCTGCGCGACGTAAATCTAAAGGTCGCGGCGGGTAAATCCCTGGCACTTGTGGGCCTGTCTGGCTCAGGGAAATCGACTTTGGTGAGTTTGTTGTCGCGTTTCTACGAACATGAAAAAGGCGATATACTGCTCGACGGCGTGGATGTGCGGGATTATCAACTGGCCAATTTACGCGACAAAATGGCCCTCGTTACCCAGCAAGTTACCCTGTTTAACGACACCATTTTCAATAATATTGCCTATGGCAAAATGGCCGGTGCCAGCCGTGAAGATGTTCGCGCGGCTGTTGAGGCGGCGCACGCCAGCGAGTTTATCGATCAGCTTCCTAATGGCCTCGACACCATGATTGGTGAAGACGGGGTAATGCTGTCGGGTGGTCAGCGCCAGCGTTTGGCGATTGCGCGTGCTTTCTTAAAAGATGCGCCAATTCTGATTTTTGACGAAGCTACCTCGGCGCTGGATAACCGCGCTGAGAGCCATATTCAAAAAGCCATGGAAGAAGTCATGAAAGGCCGCACCACCATTGTTATCGCCCATCGTTTGAGCACTATCGAAATGGCCGATCAGATCGTGGTAATGGAGGCTGGGCAAGTTAAGGAGCAGGGCAGTCACCAAGAGTTACTCGCGCTAAACCAGCGTTACGCTCAGCTTTACCACAAGAATTTTGAGGAATAAGCCAGCGTGGCGCTGGAGCAGAAACTCAATCGCGCGTGGTACGGCAAGCCGGGCTTACTTCGGACATTGCTTCCCCTCGAATGCCTATACCGAGGGGTAGCCGCTGCCCGTCGTCAGCTCATTCGCGGCCATTCCTGTGGCGCGCCGGTCATTGTCGTCGGCAATATTTCAGTGGGCGGCAGTGGTAAAACTCCCGTGGTATTGGCTTTGGCTGAATATTGCCAAGCGCAGGGCTTTCGGGTGGGTATTGTCAGTCGCGGTTATGGTGGCCGAGCGCCAGAATATCCGTATTTGCTTACTAGTAACTCTGGTCCTGCCGAGGCGGGAGATGAACCCTACCTAATGGCTAAACGCAGCGGATTGCCGGTTGCAGTGGCGCCAGACCGTCTCGCTGCGGCGCAATTATTAGTTAGCCAAAGCGGCTGTAATCTCATCATTAGTGATGACGGCCTCCAGCATTATCGTTTAGCGCGAGATATCGAAGTATTAGTGATCGACGGCGAGCGCGGCTTTGGCAATAGCCACTGCCTGCCGGTTGGTCCGCTGCGGGAGCCGCGGTCGAGAGCCCGCGATATTGCGCTGCGTATTATCAACGGCGGCGACACCCAAAATAATTCCGGCTTAGGTGGTCATGCTATGCGCCTAAAGGGCACGGTGGCGGTGAACTTGGCAACGGGTGAGCAGCGCGCTTTGGCCGACTGGCCCGCAGCTGAGCGCCGGGTTCATGGCCTTGCCGGTATCGGCAACCCTCAGCGATTTTTCCGCAGTCTGCGCGCTGCCGGTTTTGATGTTATCGAACATGCTTTTCCAGACCACTATCCCTATGCCGCGGGGGATTTACAGTTCACCGAAGCACGGCCGGTGTTGATGACCGAAAAAGACGCGGTTAAGTGTCGACATTTTAGTTTGGATCAACACTGGATGCTGCCGGTAAACGGGGTGATCGACGATGAGTTTTATAAAAAATTGCAGTCTCGTTTGGCAGAATTTAAAGCTAAGCGCTAAGGTTTTGTTGCCGGTGCATTAGTTTGATTCACCGCGAAGCACATATAACAGCAACGATTGACCACGAGAATTGATTTAACTTGGAGTTTCCATGTCTTACACCGTAATTATCCCCGCACGTTTCGCGTCGAGTCGTTTACCTGGCAAGCCCCTGTTGGATATTGTCGGCAAACCGATGATTCAGCACGTGTGGGAGCGGGCTTGCGAAAGCGATGCCAGTCGTGTGGTCATCGCAACTGAAGATCAGCGGGTATTTGATGCCTGCCAAGGCTTTGGCGCCGAAGTAGTGATGACCTTGGCCAGTCATGAGTCGGGAACTGATCGCCTGCAAGAAGTGGTGAGCCATTTGCAATTAGGTGCCGACGAAATCGTGGTGAATGTGCAGGGCGATGAGCCGCTGATCCCCAAGGCTGCGATAGCACAAGTAGCGGCTAATTTGGCCGCAAACGCTGGCGCAAGTATTGCTACCTTGGGCGAGGCGATTGACGATATTGAGGTGGTATTTAACCCCAATGCGGTGAAGGCAGTTGCCGATATTCAGGGCTACGCCCTGTATTTTAGCCGCGCGCCCATGCCTTGGTGTCGTGATGAATGGGCCGGGGAGGACGTTAAGCTTCCGAGTTCGGCACCATTTTTGCGCCATATTGGCATTTACGCCTACCGAGTGGGCTTTTTACATCAATTCGTAAGCTGGCCGGTGGGCACGTTAGAGCGCTTTGAGAAACTGGAGCAGTTGCGGGCCATGGAGAACGGGGTGCGTATTCATATTGCCGAGGCCTGTGTGGCAATACCAGGCGGTGTTGATACCGAGGCAGATCTGCAATTGGTGCGCGACATTGTCGCGGCGGGTCGCTAATGGGTTGCAGTGTACTGTTTGTGTGCTTGGGCAATATTTGTCGTTCACCGACCGCGCATGGCGTGTTTCAAAAAATGGTGAGCGATGTTGGGCTTATGGATGAGATTCAAATTGATTCCGCTGGCACCGGCGACTGGCATATTGGTCGCGGCCCAGACCCGCGCAGCCAAGCGGCCGCGCAGAGCCGAGCTTACGATTTGTCTGCGCTCAGGGCAAGGCAGGTCTGCGCTGAGGATTTTCAAAAATTTGATTATATTTTGGCCATGGATAACAGCAATCTACAGGATTTGCGGAAAATGCGCAGTGCCCAAGACACCTGCCATTTAGGTCTGTTCCTCGATTTTGCTAGCGCTTCTGCTGTACGTGAGGTACCTGATCCATATTACGGCGGCGAAGGCGGCTTCGATGAGGTGCTCGACCTTGTGGAAGATGGCGCTCGCGGCTTGCTGGCGACAATTCAGCGTAAATTGGCGGAGCAGGGCTAATGGATATTAAGCGCCATGTCGATCTGCAGCCCTATAATACCCTTGGGGTCAGGGCTAAGGCTGATTATTTTGTTGAAGTGAGCAGCCTCGAGGAGTTGTGCGAGGCGATTCAATTTAGCAGTAGTCGGCGGCTGCGACGGGTGTTTATTGGCGGCGGTAGCAATCTGGTACTGCGCGGCGATGTGCAGGGATTGGTTATTCACGTCGCTTTGCTCGGCATTAGTTGCGAAGCGCTCGGCGACGAGCGTTTTATTACGGTGGCGGCGGGGGAGAACTGGGATGCCCTTGTTAAATACTCGCTGGCGCAGGGTTGGTATGGTCTAGAAAATCTCATCTCCATTCCAGGCTCGGCTGGAGCGGCACCGATTCAAAATATCGGCGCTTATGGCGTGGAGCTGGCCAATGTACTAGTCTCGGTTACCGGCTGGGATGTGGCGCTTAACAGCCTACGCAACGTCAGTTTGTCTGATTGCCACCTGAGCTATCGCGACAGTGTGTTTAAGGGCGCACTGCGTGACACTTTTATAATTACCGCCATCACCCTGCGCCTGCAAACAAGCCCTGCGCTTGAACTAAGCTACCCCGCACTGCGCGAGGCGCTGCCAGCAAATTGCAGCCCCACACCCGAAATTGTCGCTGAAACTGTGGCGCGAATTCGCGCCGAGAAGCTGCCAGATTTTCGTCTAGAGCCGAATGTGGGCAGCTTCTTTAAAAACCCAATCATTACAGCTAATCAGGCCAAGGCACTCCTTGCTGAATATTCAGAGTTGCCCCATTGGTCGATGCCTGAGGGGCGCGTCAAACTGGCGGCGGCGTGGCTGGTAGACCAAGCCGGCTGGAAAGGGCGGCGCCTAGGCGCGGTGGGTATTCATCCCCGCCAAGCGATTGTACTGGTTAATTATGAGGCGGCCAGTGGTGGTGAGGTGCTGGCGCTGGCTAGCGCTATTCAAGCTGATGTCAGCGCGCGCTTTGGCATTGGTCTTGAAATTGAGCCTCGCATTTACTGATGTTTTTTGGTCCCGAGCATATTCCACTAGAAAATGGCGGGCTTAGCTACTACCCGCAGTATATCGACGATCCCGACACTCTCTACCAACTGCTGCGCGACAATACCCCATGGCAGCAGCCGGTGTTGGAGGTGTATGGGCGTCGGCATGTAAGCCCACGGTTAGTGGCTTTTATTGGCGATGTCGGCGTCAGCTACCGCTATAGCGGATACCAACATATAGCCCAGCCATGGCCAGATGTTCTCAGCTCCTTGCGTGACAAAATTGTGATTGATACCGGCTATGAGTTTAATTGTGCGCTGCTAAATTATTATCGCGATGGCAATGACTGCATGGGCTATCACAGTGACGACGAGGCCGTGTTAGGAAGCGATCCCTGTGTGGCGTCGCTGAGCATAGGTTGCCCTAGGGATTTTATGCTCAAGTCAAAAATAAATAAGCGCCCAGCGCAGAAAATTAATCTCGCCTCGGGCTCCTTACTATTAATGCTACCGCCAACACAACGCTATTGGCAGCATGCGCTACCAGTGCGTAAAGGGCTAAGCCAGGGCCGAATTAATATAACCTTTCGCAAAGTGCTATTATCGCCACAGGATTAAACCACAGCAGGCTGGTTAGGCCGAGATTGCAGTGGTATTGTGACAAGCATTGGATGCGAGAATATACATGATTACAGTTTTAGTTGCCGACGATCACGCCATGGTGCGTACCGGGATTGTGCGAATGCTCGACGACGCCGATGGCATCTCTGTTATCGCGCAAGCAGCAAGTGGCGAAGAAGCCATTAGTAGCTGTCGAATTTTAAGCCCCGATGTAGTATTAATGGATGTGCGTATGCCGGGTATTGGCGGCTTGGAAGCTACCCGTAAGCTGCGTTTAGTGTCGCCAAAAACCCGTATTATCGCCCTCAGTGCCTACGATCAAGAACCCATGCCTAGCCGCCTCCTAAAAGCCGGTGCCTCAGCTTATGTAACCAAGGGTGCGTCAGAGGAAGAAATGGTGCTAGCTGTGCGGCAAGTGGCTAAAGGTCTGCGCTACTTAAGCCCCAGTGTCGCCCAGGCGATTGCCTTAAAAGGGTTTGACGGCGACGCAGAATCGCCGTTTGAATCGTTGTCTGAGCGCGAAATGCAAATCAGCTTGATGATTGCCAATTGCCAGAAGGTGCAAGACATTGCTGATCAGCTGCATATTTCTGCCAAAACCGTAAACAGCTATCGCTATCGGGTTTTTGAAAAACTCAATATTGGTGGCGATGTTGAATTGACCTTATTGGCCATGCGCCACGGTTTAATCGAGTCCCCAGGCGCTTAACTGTCGCCGTCGCAATACTATGACTGATACTGAATTAAAGCATTTCGACTCCGCCATTTTTTTAAAAACTGTTACGGCCAAGGCGGGGGTCTATGTGATGCTCAATGCGGCGGCCGAGGTTTTATACGTTGGCAAGGCCAAAAACCTTCGCAAGCGCCTGAGCAGTTATTTCCGCGCTAGTGGTTTAACCACAAAAACAGTGGCTCTTGTTGGCCGTATTCACGATATTGAGGTTACCGTCACGTCCAGTGAGCGGGAAGCGCTGCTGCTAGAGCAAAATCTCATAAAGCAGTACAAACCACCCTATAATATTCTGCTTAGAGACGATAAATCTTATCCCTATATTTATCTCAGTACCGACCACGAGCACCCGCGCCTAAGCATTCATCGCGGCCGCAAAACTGGCAAGGGCCAATATTTTGGACCCTACCCCAGCGCCGCCGCAGTGCGCGAAAGTTTGAGTTGGCTGCAAAAAGTTTTTCGGGTGCGCCAGTGCGAAGACAGCTACTACAAAGGTCGGAGTCGGCCCTGCCTGCAGTATCAAATTGGTCGCTGTTCGGGGCCCTGTGTGGGCGTGGTTAGCGATCAAGAATATGCCTTAGATGTTAAGTATACTGAATTGTTTTTAAAGGGAAAAAGCTCGGATATACAGGCCGATTTGGCCAATCAAATGGAGCGCCATGCGGCGGCCTTAGAATTTGAGCAAGCCGCCGAGCTGCGCGATCGAATAGCCCATTTGCAGCAAGTGCAGTCGACCCAATGTATTGAGGGCGAAACCGGCGACATGGACATTCTTGGTGGTGTTATGGACGGCGGCCAAGTGTGTATTCAACTTGTTTGCGTACGCGGCGGTCGAGTGCTGGGCAGTCGCAGCTACTTCCCTAAAAGCCAGCTGGAAGAGCCCTTGGTGATGCAGTTAGAAGCCTTTGTGGCACAGCACTATCTAATTGGCAGCGGCGCTAGCGATATTCCACGGGAAATTATCAGTAATATTATGCTGGACGACAGCGACCTGCTGGCCGCCAGCCTAAGCGAGCAGGCCGGGCGCCAAGTATCACTTAGCCACAAGGTGCGCAGCAATCGCGCCAAATGGCAAAATTTAGCGCTGACCGCCGCCGAACAAAATCTCAAGAACCGTCTCGCGTCGTCGGCCAGCAGTCTGAAACGTTTTAAAGCCCTGCAGGAGGTTTTGGGCTTAGAGGCCTTGCCTGAGCGCCTAGAGTGCTTTGATATAAGTCACAGTAGCGGAGAGGCCACGGTGGCTTCCTGCGTGGTGTTCGACGGCAACGGCCCGCTCAAATCCGATTATCGTAAAATGAATATCGATGGCATTGCCCCTGGCGACGATTACGCGGCAATGTACCAAGCCCTTAGTCGGCGCTACACGCGCGTAAAAGCCGGCGAAGTGCTCATGCCCGATATTTTGTTTATCGACGGCGGTAAAGGGCAGCTGACTCAGGCCAAAACCGTAATGGCAGAGCTGGGTATTGAAGATTTACTTATGGTTGGGGTGGCGAAGGGCAGTGATCGGCGGGCCGGTTTAGAAATACTCATTCGCGGTGACGACGGCCGTGAAATCAGCTTGCCTGACAATAGTCCAGCCCTGCATTTAATTCAGCATATCCGTGATGAGTCCCATCGGTTTGCCATTACTGGCCATAAAGCTCGTCGCGACAAAAGCCGACGCCAGTCAACGCTAGAGGGGATACCTGGGGTCGGGGCCAAGCGACGCCGAGAACTGCTCCGGCATTTTGGTGGCTTGCAAGGGGTTAAGCAGGCAGGAGTGGAAGATTTGCGACGGGTGCCGGGTATTAGCGAAAAAATTGCCCTGCAAATCTATGAAGACCTGCGCAGCGCCTAGAAAACGAATAGAATAAGCCCTGCTGCATTGACGAGACCACTATGAATATACCGAATACCCTAACTTTATTCCGGATTGTGCTCATTCCGGTGCTAGTGGTTTTATTTTACCTGCCCGCTGCGCACACCTATTTCTTAACCGCGGCCGTGTTTGCGGTGGCCGCAGTTACCGATTGGCTAGACGGTTACCTCGCCCGCAAATTGGGGCAGAGCACCGCGCTAGGCGCGTTTTTAGACCCCGTTGCCGATAAATTAATGGTGGCGGTAGCCTTGGCTCTGCTCATCGAGCGCTATGACGCCTCGTGGTTTACTATTCCAGCTATTATTATTATTGGTCGCGAAATTGTCATCTCGGCGTTGCGCGAATGGATGGCCGAGTTGGGCAAACGCACCAGCGTGGCGGTGTCGTATTTGGGTAAAGTGAAAACTGCGATGCAAATGATCGCTATTTTTGGCCTGCTATTGGTGCCGCCAGAGCACAAAGGCTATTTGTACTACGCCAATATTGTATTTCTGTACACAGCCGCATTGCTCACTTTGTGGTCAATGTTGATTTATCTGCACGCGGCGTGGCCAGATTTACGTGATACAGCGGGTGATTAAGAAAAAAATCACGTTAAATCAGCAACTTTCCTTGACAGAATTTGGTGACTGACTAGAATAGGCGCCTTCTTAAAGCACAGCTTAAAGGTGTTTTAGAACTTGTGGGAACAAGTTAAAAATCCAGATGTTGTGATGCGGGAATAGCTCAGTTGGTAGAGCGCAACCTTGCCAAGGTTGAGGTCGGGAGTTCGAGCCTCCTTTCCCGCTCCAAAACATCACACAGTATAGCGTTTTCAGTACTGTATTATTGGCGCGGTGGCAGAGTGGTCATGCAGCGGACTGCAACTCCGTGTACGCCGGTTCGATTCCGACCCGCGCCTCCATTTTTACTTGATTTCCCCAGTAGTTTTCCATTCCCCATCTAATCCTGACCAACTTTAAGTTTTTAGCTTCCTCAGTGTGTTTGATAATAATTTCCGGACCGACTCTGGTATTCGCAGAGCCGGCGATTGAGATTGTTAGAACCAAGCGCGAATCCCGGCTACCCATTGAAGGGTTTCGATATCGCCGTCGTTGCTTCTGCTTATGTTGGCGGTATTGCCGTATTTTTTGGTCCAGTTAAGCCCGATATAGGGCGCGAATTCGCGGCGAATTTCGTAGCGCAGGCGCAGGCCAGCGTCGATCTTCGCGAGGCCGCTGCCTTGCTCATATTTAGGGGCATTGCGGCTATAAAGGGTGGTTTCGAGTTCGGGGCTGAGGATGAGTTTCTGGGTGAACATTAACTCGTACTCGGCATCGATGCGCAGCGCGGTTTGGCCGCCTTCACCAAAATACAGCGCGCTGTCTATCTCGAAAAAATACGGTGCCAAGCCCTGCAAGCCTACTGCAAACCAGTGTTGGTTTTGGTCTTGGTTAAAGTCGCCACGCCAACCGGTTTGCAGATCCCAGTAGGGGGCAATAGCGTGGCTGTAAAGCACTTGTAGTTCAGATTCTTCGCGCTGACCGTCGACAAATTCGCCTTCGGTTTTTAACCATAGTTTGTCTAGATTTTTGCCCAGCCAAACATCGGCATTCCAGCTGCTAATATCGAGATCGTCGTTTTGTGAGTCGTTGTTAAGGCGCTGCTCTAATTGGTTTATCGACACCATGCTAATGAGCGGGTCGGCGGCTTCGTGGGCGAAGCTCATATTGTTTACGGCGATAGCCAATAGGCTCACAGTGAATCCGCGCTTAGTCATTTTCATGCTACACCTCCTTTATGGCTGATGCGCACTTCTCGCATCATACCGGGCATGTGGTAGAGCAAGTGGCAGTGATAGGCCCAGCGGCCCATTGCATCGGCGGTGACGAGGTAGCTGATTTTGGAACCCGGTTGAACCAAGATGGTGTGTTTGCGGGGAATGTATTCGGGGTCGCCGGTTTCTAGTTCGCTCCACACGCCGTGTAAGTGAATAGGATGGGTCATCATGGAATCGTTCACCAAGGTAATACGCACGCGCTCGCCAAAACTAAGGGCAAGGGGCTCGGCATCGGCAAAGGGAATGCCGTTTACCGACCACATATAGCGGTGCATATTGCCGGTGAGGTGCAACTGAATTTCACGGCTGGGTTCGCGGCGATCTTGGGTAGGGTATAAGTTGCGGAGCTGGCTATAGCGCAGCACTTTACGACCATAAAGCTGCTGGTGGTCGCGCAGGCCAATTCCTGGATCATCGAGTCCGTTTTGGGGGCTGTTGGCGCGGGCGTCAACCTGGGGGCCAAATTCGGTTTTTACATGTGTGATTTCCTTATTGCTACCAAAACCGGCTTTGCCCAAAGGCGTTGCCATGGGCATGTTCATGTCAGCCATTTCGTGTTGGCTGTGATCCATGCCTTTCATGCTACTCATGTCATGGCCACTGTGATCCATGCCGGTCATAGTGCTCGCACCTTCGCCGCCGTGATTCATACCGGCCATCGCCATGCCCATATCGCGATGGCTTAAGATTGGTGCGGGGTCCATATTTGGAATGGGCGCACTCAATGCAGGGTTAGGGCTGAGGGTGCCGCGGCTAAAGCCGCTGCGGTCAATGCTTTGCGCAAATACGCAGTAAGCGCTGTCGTCATTGGGCTCCACAACAACATCGTAGGTTTCTGCCACGCCGATGCGAAATTCATCGATGGTGAAGGGTTCAACGTTTTGGCCGTCTGCGGCAACCACGGTCATTTTAAGGCCGGGAATACGTACATCAAAAATGGTCATGGCGGCGCTATTTATGAATCGTAAGCGGATTTTTTCGCCTCGCTTAAAAAGCCCCGTCCAGCCTTGTTCCGGCGTTGCGCCGTTCATTAGATAGGTGTAGGTATAGGCGGTCACATCGGCAATATCCCGCTCGCTCATGCGCATTTGGTTCCACATGCTGCGCTCAGACCAAGTTTGGCTCAGGCCTTTTTCTTTAATATCGCGCCATAAATCACCAGCAGTGCGCTCGTTAAAATTATAGTAATCACCGCGTTTTTTCAGCTTGGCGTAAATATCTTCTGGCGCCTCATCTGACCAGTCAGAGAGCTGCACCACGTAGTCGCGGTCGTAACTCACCGGATCGGGGTCTTTGGGCTCGATTACAATGGCGCCGTAAACACCAGTTTGCTCCTGAAAACCAGAGTGGCTGTGATACCAGTACGTGCCGCTTTGCTGCACTTTAAAGGCGTAATCAAAATATTCTCCTGGCTTGATACCTGCGTAACTCATGCCCGGCACGCCGTCCATTTCTGCCGGCAGAATCATACCGTGCCAGTGAATAGAACTGTCGTGGGCAAGGTGGTTGCGCACCCGCAGGGTGATATCGTCGCCTTCCTTCCAGCGTAAGATGGGGCCGGGCACGCTGCCATTCACCGCGGTAGCGATTCTGGATTTGCCGGTAAAATTAACCGGCTGGTAGCCAATGTCTAAATCAAAATGTTTGCCGCTGAGGGTTTGGCGTTCCGTAAGTTTTGGCGAATTGGCCGCGCCCCAGCTCAGTGGGCTGCCGCTCAAACCAATTAGCGCGCCAGCACTGGCTGCGCCCATTACAAACTGACGTCGTGACACGCTTGGCTGTGGAAGCGAGTTGCCAGCGGCGATAGTGGGATTTATTTTGTATTTCATCGTTATATTCCATAATTAATTGCTATTAGCGCTGGTTGTCTAGAGGGTTGATTTCCCAATCGACAGGCGCAGTTGTCTTGTAATCAACTAAAAATGGGTGGTTTAAACAGCGAGGAGGGGTGTTGAGGCAGTAGCTGAAGGTCAAACTCGGCTATAGAGAAATGGGGTTTAATGGTCTGTTTAGCGAGGTTTGCGGCGAGCAGTGCAACGGTGCCGCAACTGCCAATACAGCACTGGCATTTGGCGTCGCAGTGAACGCTGTTACTGGTCGAATCATGAGACGCTGAGTGCAGGCTTATATCTGTGGTGTTTTCAGCGTGTGAGCTATGGCTTGAATGATGCTGGGAGCTGTTGTGTTCGCTATTGTGTTCGCTGTGGCTTTCGCTAACGCAATGACTTGCAGCAGACGTCATTGGTGCGTAATTCGCCGCGTGGGTCATTCCTAACATCGGCACCGCAGCCAGCACTGACTTACTGAAATAAATCAGTATCAGTAGACTCAGCAGCGGAATGTTAAGAAGCTTTTTCATAATTTAACGGCTAATAATCTCTTAGTGATCTGGCTCATTTATCGGCGTGAAGTTCGATGCCTTAGGAATGCAGTGAATCTCAGATATTTTTCATACTACGTCTTTTTGGCTTTTGCTTCACCACATTGCTGTTCTAAGCCCTGCAGTATTGGGCACTCGGCGCGGTTGTCACCGTGGCACTCTGTCGCTAAATTTTGCAAAAGATTACGCATGGCGCTGAGTTCAGTGATTTTATCATCGAGTTCTTTAATATGCTGCAAGGCCAGCGCCTTCACATCACTGCTGGCGCGGCCCCGATCTTGCCATAGCGACAGCAGTTGTTTGATCTGGTCTAAAGAAAAGCCCAGTGAGCGACTACTCTTTATAAAGCTTAGGGTGTGCAGATCGTTGTTTGAGTAAATGCGATAGCCCGCCGCACTGCGGCGGGACTCTTCAATAAGACCAATCCCCTCGTAGTGGCGGATCATTTTTGCCGATATGCCGCTGGCTTTGGCGGCTTCACCGATATTCATTTTAGTTGTCCTCGCTGGGATTGTTCGCGCTATCGGGTTTCCAGCGCTTTAAGAGCAGGGCATTGCTCACCACGCTCACGCTGCTAAAGGCCATGGCCGCACCGGCAATAACGGGGTTCAGTAATCCAAACGCCGCCAGCGGTATACCGACCGCATTATAGATAAAGGCCCAAAACAAATTCTGCTTGATTTTTCGGTAGCTGCGCTGGGAAATCGCAATGGCGTCTGCCACCAGTGCTGGGTCACCGCGCATCAAGGTTATGCCTGCGGTGTGCATGGCGACGTCGGTGCCGGTGGCCATGGCAATGCCAATATCAGCCGCGGCGAGGGCGGGGGCGTCGTTTATGCCGTCGCCGACCATGGCGACAACGCGGCCTTCGCTGCGCAGTTGGCTAACTTTCTTTGCTTTGTCGTCGGGCAAAACATTGGCGACAAAATCGCTCAGGCCTAATTTTGCGGCGACTGTGCTGGCGCTGCCTTGATTGTCGCCGGTGAGCATAATGGTCTCGATGCCCTTGGCATGGAGCAGGGCGATGGCCTGTGCTGCCGAGGCTTTGATCTCGTCGCCAAAGGCCAGTAAACCAATCAGTTTTGAACTATCACCTTCAACTGCCAACCATGACAGGGTGTTGCCTTGCGCTTCTAGGTCTTCGGCGGTTTTTCCTAAATCGCCAAGCTCAATATTCAGCTCTTTCATTAATCGTGTATTGCCGAGGCTTAGTTGCTGGCCGTCGACAAGGGCACTTACCCCGCGACCAGCCAAGGCTTTGGCATTGCTGGCTTGGTCTACGGCAATGCCTTGTTCTTCAGCCCTGCTCATAACCGCTTTTGCCAGCGGATGATCGCTGCCGGATTGCACGGCGGCCGCGAGTCGAATTAATTCCCGCTCATCGCCGTTCACGGCCTTGGTGGCAGTTAGGCTTGGTTTGCCCACGGTCAAGGTGCCGGTTTTATCGAAAATCACGGTGGTGGTTTTGTGAGCGATCTCCAGTGCTTCTGCATCCTTAATTAAAATGCCGTATTTTGCCGCTACCCCAGTTCCGGCCATGATCGCGGTGGGTGTAGCTAAGCCAAGGGCGCAGGGGCAGGCGATAACCAATACCGCCACGGCATTGATTATCGCGCCTTGAATATCGCCGTTATAAAGCCACCAAGTGACCAAGGTGGCGAGGGCAATCACTAACACCACTGGCACAAACACCGCGCTGACTTGATCTACCAAGCGCTGGATCGGCGCTTTGGCGGCTTGGGCATTTTCGACCATGCGAATAATGCGCGACAAGGTGGATTCGCTGCCGATTGCGGTGGTTTCAATCAGTAAGACGCCGTCGACATTGATCGCGCCGCCGGTGACCTTATCGCCCACGTCTTTACTAACGGGCAGGTTCTCGCCGGTGAGCATAGACTCGTCGATGTGACTGGCACCTTCTTTAATCACGCCGTCGACAGGGATTTGTTCGCCGGGTTTTACAATGACCAAATCGCCGCTGCGGATATTTTCAACGGCCACTTCTTTGTCACCGTTCTCGCCACGAACTCGCGCAGTAGCGGGGCGCAGGGATTGCAGGGCCTGAATGGCTGCGCTGGTTTGGCGTTTGGCGCGGCCCTCTAACCATTTACCCAATAGCACCAAGGTAATAACAACCGCAGAGGCTTCAAAGTAATAGTGGCCGCTAGCATGGCCGCCGCTATGTGTTTGCTCCGCAAAATACGGCCGCATTAATTCAAATACGCTCAGGCCGTAAGCGGCACTGGTGCCGAGTGCGACCAGTAAATCCATATTGCCGGTTTTGGCTTTAACTGCGGCCCAGCCAGCGCGGTAAAAGCGCGCGCCCAGCCAAAACTGTACCGGTGTCGCGAGTAAAAATTGCAGCCAGCCCGGCGCCATCCACTGGCTGCCAAACACGCTGAAAACCATCGGCAAAAATAAGGGCGCCGATAAAATCGCGCCAATAATAACAGCCCGGGCTTCTTTGCTAGAGGCACTGATTTTGGAATCTGATCTTACCTTGGCTTGCTCAGTGTCTAGCGTTGCTTGGTAACCCGCATTGCTGACGGCGGCGATTAATTCGGCGTTGCTAATTGCGTCTTTAGCAAACTCAATTTTGGCGATTTCTGTTGCTAAATTCACGCTCACCGCAAGCACACCAGGGCTTGCTTGCAAGGCTTTTTCTATTCTGCCAACGCAGGAGGCGCAGCTCATGCCGCCAATCTTAAGGCGAACCGTGCTGGTGCTTACGTGGTAGCCCGCATTCTTAACGGCCGCGCTCAGTTGTTCGCTGGGTACCGCTTTGGCTAGGGTGATTTGCGCCGTTTCGGTGGCCAAATTAACGCTAACCTTGCTAACGCCATCGACGGCGATTAAGGCTTTTTCAATATGACTAACGCAGGAAGCACAGCTCATGCCTTCTATGCCAAAGCGAAGTTCTTGCTGAGCTGGCTGCGTGTTTGATAAGGCTGCGGTCATGGCAAGCTCCTTTACTCAGCATTGCCGAGTGCTAGCGGTGAAGCCTGATAGCCCGCCTCGGCAATGGCGGCGATGATGGTGTCAGAATCTATGTCGGCGCCGTTAAATTGGATGTTTGCTAATTTAGCGGCCAAATTAATCTCGACCCCCTCAATACCGTCAAGTTCATCGAGCGCCCGAGTGATTCTGCCTACGCAGGCGCCGCAGTTCATGCCCTGAATCGACAATTGCAAAGCTGCTTTATGGTGAACAATACTCGCGGTGTTACTTGTAGATACGCTCATGATTAAGCCCTCCGTTGATCGAGGCTTGATCATCGACCTTACCACAATGGCAAGGTCAAGGGCTTTTTTAAAAATTATCCGGCGAGGCGTTCGCGCTCTCTGCCAATAAGGATTGGCGCGCGGAGCTGCTCCCTTACTGCCGTTATCGTTTGCGGGGCAAATACGCTGAACTGCATTAAGCGCAGCCGCAAGGTGGCGCCGATCTGAAAGCGGGGCACATCGTGGTGTAAATGGGGCAGTTCGACACGAAGCGTAGAATGACTCTGGGCAAACGTGCTATGCGCAAAACTGACCTCGGCGCGCACAATCGGCCCCGTGCGTTGAATGCTATTTACCACCACCTCGATGCCCACTTGCTCGGCGTCGGCAATGCGTAAATCGCTGGGGCGAACATAAACATCAACGGCGCCCTCATCTAATACGGCAATATTGGCAGAGGGGGAATAGGCGCCAATTTCGGCGTCGCCGACATACACGGCGCCGTTCTGCAATTGCGCGGCGATAATATTACTGTCACCTAAAAAGTTGAACACCAGCGGCGATGCAGGCTGTTCATAGACTTGATCGACGCTGCCGAGCTGGGCGATTTTACCTTTTTGCATAATCACCACTCGGTCGGCCAGTTCCAGCGCCTCTTCTTGATCGTGGGTAACGAACACAGTGGTCACACCGGTTTGCTGGTGTAAATCGCGCAGCCACTGGCGCAGTTCTTTACGCACTTTGGCGTCTAGGGCGCCAAAGGGCTCGTCGAGGAGAAGTACTTTGGGGTCGATAGCCAAGGCACGGGCAAGGGCCACCCGTTGACGCTGGCCACCAGACAATTGGTGGGGGTAGCGGTCTTCCAAACCGCCCAATTGCACTAGCTTTAATAATTCGTCGGCGCGTGCCCGAATCGTTGCGCTCGAACGCCTAAAGGCGCGGGTTTTTACGCGCAGACCAAAGCTCACGTTTTCGCGCAAGGTCATGTGCTTGAACAAGGCGTAATGCTGAAACACAAAGCCAATTTGCCGCTCACGCAGCGGGGTGTTGGCCATGTCCACGCCGTCAAAGTAAACACTGCCAATGTCGGCGTGTTCTAATCCGGCAATAATACGCAGCAAGGTGGTTTTGCCGGAGCCAGATGGCCCGAGCAGCGCGAGTAATTCACCGGACTGAATATTAAGACCCACATTGTCGAGGGCCTTGAATTGGCCAAACTGTTTGCTTATGCCGCTTAATTGAATGTCCATTTTTTGTTTCCCAATCAATTTAAAATTAATGTTTTAGGCCGTGGGTTTTTTCTAACACGGCTTTTATGGCCAAGGTAACAAGTGCCAAACAGGCTAAAATCGAGGCCATGGCAAAGGCGGCGGCAAAATTGTATTCGTTGTAAAGAATCTCTACGTGCAAGGGCAGGGTATTGGTTTCGCCACGAATATGGCCAGACACCACCGACACCGCGCCAAACTCGCCCATGGCCCGCGCATTACAGAGCAGCACGCCGTAGAGCAGGCCCCAGCGAATATTGGGCAGGGTGACATGCCAAAAGGTCTGCCAACCATTGGCGCCAAGACTTAAAGCGGCTTGCTCCTCGTCGCTGCCTTGTTCCTGCATTAACGGTATTAGCTCGCGGGCTATAAAGGGAAAGGTCACAAAGATACTGACTAGCACAATGCCGGGCAGCGCGAACAAAATGTGAATGTCGGTGTTGTCTAGTAAGGGCGCCGCCCAACCGCTGGCGCCAAACATCAGCACAAAGATCAAACCTGTTACCACTGGCGATACCGAGAACGGCAGGTCTATTAAGCTGCTTAATAAGACCTTGCCGCGAAACTCAAACTTGGCAATTGACCACGCCGCCGCTACGCCAAAAATAAGATTTAAGGGTACAGCTATCGCCGAGGCGATGATCGTCAGCTTAATTGCCGCTAGGCCGTCGGCATCGCTCAAGGCTTTGCCGTAGGTCTGCCAGCCATTGCGCAATGCTTCGGCGAACACGGTAAATAGCGGCAATAATAAAAACAGGATTAAAAAGCTCAGGGCGATGGTGCTCAGCAGCCAGCGCGTGAGCTTGCCTTCGCTTATGGCCGAGTGGCTTGACGCCTTGGAAATATTTACCTGCTGGGATGAGTTCATGCTACAAACTCCTGAGCAGGCGTAGTGCTGACATTTTGCGAACTGGATTTATAGCGCTGACTCCACACTTGTAAGGCATTGATCAGAATTAGCAGCACAAAGGAAATGAGCAACATGGCAGCGGCCACCGCAGTGGCGCCAGCGTAATCGTATTCTTCTAATTTGATCACGATGAGTAAGGGCGCAACTTCGGACACATAGGGCACATTGCCGGCAATAAAAATCACCGACCCGTATTCGCCAACGCCACGTGCAAAGGCCAGTGCAAAGCCACTTAATAAGGCCGGTAGCAAGGTCGGAAGCACGACGTGGTAGAGGGTCTGCCAACGATTGGCGCCAAGCGAGGCGGCGGCTTCTTCGAGTTCTTTTTCCAGCTCTCGCAATACCGGTTCAACGCTGCGCACCACAAAGGGCAGGCCGATAAAGGTCAGCGCAATCACAATACCAAGGGGCGTGAATGCGATCTCAATACCGATTTTGTTAAATAGGCTGCCGAGCCAGCCGCTGCCCGAATAAAGCGTGCTTAACGCAATACCCGCGACCGCCGTTGGCAGAGCAAAGGGCAGGTCGATAATGGCATCGAATAGTCCCTTGCCAGTAAAATCGTAACGCACAAACACCCACGCAATGATTAAACCAAACACTGCATTGAGAATGGCCGCCGCTAAGGCGGTGGTGAAGGAGATCGTCAAGGCGTGAGTTACCCGCTCGCCAGAGATTAAATCCCAAAATTGCGCTAGGCCCAGTTCAGCTGTTTTAAAGAACAGGCCCGACAGCGGAATAACAACGATGAGGGCGAGATACAGCACTGTGTAAAACAGCGCTGGCGCAAAGCCAGGCAGCGGTGAGTTTGTTTTAAATTTCATACTAATTTCAGCCTTAGTCTTTGAGTGTTGAGATTGCAGTGCTTAGCGACGGGGCCGATAGAGCTGGTCAAACACACCGCCATCTTTAAAGTGTTTGGCCTGCACCTGCGTCCAGCCGCCAAACTCTTGATCGATATTCACTAAATTTAATTCGGCCAAATGCGGAATATCAGTGCTGGTGATTAGCTCAGGTTTGGCGGGGCGGAAATAATGTTTGGCAATAATGGTTTGCCCTGCAGGGCTGTATAAATACTCAAGATAGGCTTGCGCAATTGCGGCCACCCCGTGCTTTTGAGCATTGGCAGCAACAAGGGCCACCGGCGGCTCGGCTTTAATCGACAGCGACGGCAATACAATTTCGAACTTGTCGGCGCCAAATTCGTTGAGGGCCAAATACGCTTCGTTTTCCCAAGTAATGAGCACGTCGCCAATGCCGCGTTGGGCAAAGGTGGTGGTCGCGGCGCGGGCGCCGGTATCTAAAACGCTGACTCGTTTGAATAAAGTGCTGATAAATTCTTCGGCGGCGGCATCACTCCCGTAGGCGTGTTTGGCAAAGGCGTAGGCGGCCAAATAATTCCAGCGCGCGCCCCCCGAGGTCTTGGGGTTGGGGGTAACCACACTAATGCCGGCCTTAATTAAATCTGGCCAGTCGTGGATTTTCTTGGGGTTGTTTTTGCGTACCAGCAGCACAATTGTCGAGGTGTAGGGCGCGCTATTGCTGGCGAGTTGCGACTGCCAGTTCTCTGGCAATTTACCGGTTTTCTGGGCGATTACGTCAATGTCGTAGGCTAGCGCCAAGGTCACCACGTCGGCTGACAAGCCATCGATTACCGAGCGCGCTTGCTTGCCGGACCCGCCATGGGATTGCTTGATAGCAATATGATCGCCGGTCTTTTCTTTCCAATAACGGCTGAACTCAGCATTAAACTCTTGATACAGCTCGCGGGTTGGGTCGTATGAAACGTTTAATAGGCTGTAGTCTTTGGCGTAAACCGGCGTGCTTAGCAGGCTAATAAGTAGTAGTGGGGCGAATACGGCTAGGAAAACGGGGGCTTTCATTTGTAGTCCTTTAATAAAGCGGGAAATGACAATTCAATTAATGCATATCAAGCTCCATGCCACTCAGCAGTAAGTAAATAAGGTCTTGTTTTATAAATGAAATTTATCGACTATCAAGCAAGTCAAAAAATATATGTCATATATGGCTAATAATTACGCTATATTTGGCGTAATTTAATTTAAATATGACACTGCAATGCAAAGCCCGTCTGAAAAACGTTTTTTAGCGCTCTGGACCGAAGCAGGAAAACACGCTGCGCTTAGTGAGATCATGCCGCCGCTAGCTGCTGTCTTGAACGAGGTAATAGACTTACAAGAACTCTATTTATTCGCCTATAATGGCGTAGACGAATGGCGGATAAGCGGCAGTTGGCAATACAAGCCAGGCCCAGAGCGAACACCGCCGCAAGGCGTTATTGACGCGTCTATACTCACGAAGATTTCAGCGTGGGCACACGTCACTACACCGCTGAGCGATCAGCAGGATACTGAGCACTTGGCGGTGATTGCTGGCTTGTTAGGTGCCGACTATCGTGAGCGCGCTTCAGTGTTAATGCCCTTGCGCCGCAACAAGCAATTGATCGGCATCGCCGCCTTGTTCTGCGCGTCGCCGTGTTCTACAGAGCAAGGGCAAGAACTCATTGGCCTTGCCGAACCTCTGCTGGCCTGTATCGAAAACGATCAGCAACTCACCGATATTCAGCGTTTACGGGCAAGAGCAGAGGCTGACCGGCAAAGCCTGCTCAGTCGCTTGGGCCGCCGCTCGCTATCCGAAAATATTGTGGGCGCCGAAGGTGGGTTAAAGCAGGTAATGCGCCGAGTTAATCAAGTGGCACCAACCCCCGCTGGGGTCTTGATACTCGGTGAAACCGGCGCGGGCAAGGAGGTCATCGCCCGCGCTGTTCATGAGCGTTCGGCGCGGCACAACGGGCCGTTTCTGCGTGTTAACTGCGGCGCACTGCCACCAGAGCTGATCGATTCGGAATTATTTGGTCACGAAAAAGGCAGTTTCACCGGCGCGCTTGCCAGCCGCCGCGGCTGGTTCGAGCGGGCAGGGGGCGGCACGCTTTTTCTCGATGAAGTCGGCGAGCTGCCACCCGCCGCCCAGGTGCGCTTGCTGCGGGTGCTGCAAGACGGGATTATTCAAAAAGTCGGCAGCGAGCATGACGTACAAGTTGACGTGAGAGTGATTGCCGCAACTCATCGCGACCTTCCGAAGATGGTTCAAGAGGGCAGTTTTCGCGAGGATTTGTGGTATCGCCTAGCGGTGTTTCCAATAATCTTACCGACCCTAAATGAACGTCTCGACGATGTAGAAGACCTCGCCAAGCACTTTATTCAGCGTGCCGCGATGCGCATGGGAGTGCCGGTGCCGCCGCTGTCGCCAGCGGATGTCCGCAATTTAAAACGCTATAACTGGCCCGGCAATGTCCGGGAGTTGGGTTCGGTGCTGGAACGCGCAGTAATATTAGGTCATGGCGAGTATCTCGACTTAGAGATGGCGCTGGGGGCGCCGTCGCCAAAACCTAAAAGCGCTAACAAAAGGGACGCTACCGACCTTGCGAATAGTGTTAGCGACCCAGCAGATGAATCTTTAGAGGCGGTGATTACTGCGCATATTAAACACATGCTCGCCGACACCAAAGGCCGAGTAGATGGTCCCCACGGCGCGGCCAAGCGACTGGGGGTTAATGTGAGTACCCTGAGGGCTAAATTGCGCAAATTGGGCATCGATGCCAATGCCTTTCGGGCCTCCTCGCGAGATTAAACTCACCCCTGTGCCGCGCAGTAATGGGGCGTTATTGAGTAAGTATTGAGAAGCTCTTGGCGAGATTGCTGAGTTGAACAATATATGTACGAAGCTTATAGCTATATGCTCGGCAAATGCCTATGATTTCATCTATTCAGGTCAATCTATCTTTAGTCAATAATTGACGCAGACCCTGCCAGCGGTAGTCTTTATTACTGCACAGCCACACCAAAATCGTCATCTTTTGCAGCCTTATATTAAAGGCCTGCAACATTACAACTGATTATTGCTGCTAAAGAATTTGCTATCGGTTAGCGCCAGTTACGGCCCTTATTTAACAGGATGTTTTTATGCAAAAGCTCACCAATGTCGGCGAAAATATCGTCAATAGTATCGCCTCACGCTACGGCCTAAGTTATGGCGCGGTTGTGCACATGCTAGTAGCCGTCAACAACGGTGGTAGCTCAATGGCGCAATTCAATTGCTCGGAACTCGGTGGCTCGGGGCAGTGGATGCGGGGCGGCATGACGATGGTTGGCGATATGTTTAATAACGGACTCAAAGCCACCGTTAATAATTTATGCAATGAGCTAGCTGGCGCGCTGGCCAATAATCAGATGTTTCCCGTTATTCCTGCGGGCACGCGTGGTAGTAATCAGTGGTGGCCAGCGGATTTGGGCAGCCCGTTTAGTAGCGGCGCGCAGAATAACAGCCGTTATGCGGTTTTCCCCAATCGCCTTGCCGTGGAGTTAAATGGCCAAGTCTCGGTATACGACACCCTTAATCACAATATTGGCGGGGTGAGCCAGCAGCAGGGCAATAATCAAACGCTAACGTTTACTAGCCAGTTCGGCAACATTGCCACCAATAACCTACCCTTAATTTCTGGCCCAGGAATGCAGCCCCCAGCCCAGCCAAATTTTGCACAGCCGACTGAATTCAAACAAGCTCCGCCTGCACCGCAAAATAATCCGCCGGCTAATCACAGCAATGCAAACTCCGGCAATTCAAATACCGCCAGCAACAACTCAAATACGAGCAATACCAACTATGACGTAAATCAAACCTTGGATTTACTTGGTAAATTAGCGCAATTGCGCGATGCAGGCGCTTTGTCGGATGAGGAGTTTAATACTAAAAAAGCGCAGTTACTCAGTCGAATTTAATGGCGTTTAATTTCAGCTCAAAGACCGGCTTCATCCAAATTAAATTTAGCTATCCTTATTAAAGGAGGGGAGTTAGGCCCACTATTTGCAATAGTATAGGTAGCAGATGTAAGAACTCTCTATAGGCACGGCGAATCCAGTACCGGAAGCGCCGCATAGCTTGAAAGGTGGATGCAATGACAGGCCAGCAAGGTAATGAGCAAAGATATATTGCGTGGCAAAATGCAATTTAATATGCAAAACAATAAGCGGAATTGTAAGCAGAGGTATAAACAAAACGGGTATGTGCTGACCACCGAGCTGGTGCTGCTTGCATGTACCCTAGTTTTAGGAACCGTCATTGGCTGGGTGGCGATTCGCGATGCCTTGTTACAAGAGATGTTCGACTTTGCCTCAGCCATAGAGAATCAAACGTATTATGCTTTCGATGGCTTGTCTGCTTCACAACTGCCAGCAGGCTTTGCCAATTCTGCAAACACCAATCAGCAGGCGCGCTCATCGTATATTGCGCCGCTTGACGGTGAGGGCGGCCTTATTATTGTCGACAATGGCGATGACGGCAGTGTGGTGGTGCTAGACCCCGACTCGACCGACCCTGTTGATCCGCCCGTAGACCCGCTAACACCGCCGGTAGAGCCGCCCAGCGACTTACTGCTTAGCGAAACACCCTTTTTGGATC
Organism: Zhongshania guokunii; assembly: GCF_040892635.1. Taxonomy (NCBI): domain Bacteria; kingdom Pseudomonadati; phylum Pseudomonadota; class Gammaproteobacteria; order Cellvibrionales; family Spongiibacteraceae; genus Zhongshania; species Zhongshania guokunii. The sequence goes on from NZ_JBFRYA010000001.1 coordinate 561,216, forward strand.
TTATTGACCCCCTCGGTATTGAAATACTAAATGAAAAAATTAGTATTAGAGATTGTATCGTTCGCGGGTCGAGCTACAACATCAATATAGTAAGCATACTGGACGGTGCGCTCAGCGGCCAATGCGAAACCATTGGTGAGCCGCAGGATCCCAGCACAATTCCTGATGATCTCGAAAATATAGCTTTTCTTGATCTTCTCGATCCTATTACCGCGCTAGTGACTGACGTGGTGAGTATCAATGATTGCGTAAGTCTTATCAGCGGTGCTAGCGGTGGACAATTGTTTATCAATCAATTGGCTGTTGATGGAGTAGGGTTTTGTCAGCCAGGGTTTTAATTGCCAAAGTTTGCCCCAAGATTCATCACTTTTTATATGGACCTATACATGGACGTGAAACAAAGCCAAATACCGAAAGCATTTGCCCCAGATCTTGATCTCAATAGCGTGGGCATCACTCACAGCTACGGTGAGGTTAAGGCCTGGCGAGAAGCCTATGAACAGCGTAGGAATAAGCGCGAGGAGAGCGAGCGAAACAAAGAAAATCTCGAGCTTTCAGCCCTGACTGCCGACAAAATCGATAATTTGCTGCGGCGGGCAATGTTTGCCACTGGTAACCGAGACGTGCAGCTAGCATTGCGCCGCTTAGAGCGAACACTCAACCGTGCAGAAAACGCCTAGTTGAAATACAAGGCGTTTACGGGTGGCAATTGAGGATTAAAATTTTTCCGGCCTTATCACTTCAACATCGCTCATAAATAGAATCATGGCGTAGTTATCGTAGTAGCTTTCTTTTAGGTGGCTGGCAATCTGGCTGGCGATAGCCGCGTCGCTAACTACCTCAATCCGAATATTGCCGTTGGCATCCCACGCAGCGTTGCGCACGCCGCGGCCACCTTTGCCCCGCGCATCGGTAATGGTGTAGCCCTGGGCGCCGAGGCGCTCAATATCTTTGATTAAGATATTTTCCAGCACGGCTTCAGTCACAATGGTTAGCAGTTTTTTTATATTTTCGCTCATCGCTTAAGCTCCGAAAAAGGCGTGAATATATTCCGCCATTGCGTAATAAATTGGGATACCGATCACCACATTAAAGGGGAAGGTGATACCCAGTGATGCGGCCAATGACAGGGTCGGGTTTGCCTCGGGCACCGAGATCCGCATTGCTGCTGGTACGGCGATATAGGAGGCGCTGGCGGCGAGTATGGCCAGCATTGCGGTACCGCCCACGGAGAAGCCCAGTAAACAGCCTGTAGCCGCACCAAGTACCGCCGACAGCATCGGCATGCTAATACCAAACACGATCAGGAAAACGCCGTACTTCTTTAGGGTGCCTACGTGCTTAGAGGTGATTAGGCCCATTTCTAAAAGGAAGAGGGCTAAAATGCCTTTGAATAAATCGAAGAATAGAGGTTTGATCGACGCCAACTGCTCGGCCCCGGCAATCCAGCCAATGAGCAGGCCGCCAATCATTAGAATGATGCTCTTACCCAGTAGCACTTCGTGGCCAACTTGGGCCCAGTTGGTTTGCTTAGAAAAGCCCTTGGCGATCACGATGCCGACCAGAATAGCGGGAATCTCCAACATCACTACAAACAGCGGCATTTGCTCCTCGTAATAAATTCCCCTTGCGCTCATATAAGCTACGGCTACGGCGAAGGTGCCCATACTTACCGAGCCGTAGTGCGCGGCGATAGAGGCTGCGTCCACACGACTAAAGCGTCCGAGGTAGCGCAGAAGAGGGAAGGCTATTAGCGGTAAAAGGATACCGAGGCCAATAACTACCAGCATCTGAGGCAACAACTCAAGGAAGGGCTGTTTGGCAAGCTCGATGCCGCCCTTCATACCGATGGTCAGCAGCAGCATGATGCTGACTAAGTCGTATATAGCGGGGGGGAGGCGTAATTCTGAGCGCAGTAAACCGGCACTGAGACCGAAGATAAAAAACAAAATGACGGGATCTATCATACCGCACCAAACCTCTTACCAGACGCTAGACCAAATAGGTTAGCGATTGCGCGCAATCTAGCGGTAGCCGCGTGAATTAGCGAATCATTTCCGCTGCTAAAGTCTAAAATCGATGGGGAATATTCACAGCGACTAACTAATAGGGTTTTAACTGTGGTCGGCGTGACGATGTTTCGTCGAGTGATGTTGGGCTGAACGCGACAAGTCGCGGCAATTTTCCTTGGGAAACTCCAGCTCGATAGTGGTGTGGCTCAACTCATATTTGGCCATGGCGGCGGCGATATTCGCTTTAAAAACAACCAACTCAGGCTGCGAATAATCTTGGTTCAGGAGCAAGTGGGCGGTTAGCACATGGTGTTCGCCGTCGAGTGACCAGAGGTGAAGGTGATGAATGTCGCTAACATGGTCAATCGCTTGCAGGTCGGCTTGGATTTGACTGCGCAGCGCCTGATCCGGTGTGGCCTGCAAAAACAGGCGCAGGGTTTCTAACAAGGTTTTTACTACATTAAATAATATGAATAGGGTAAAGCCGATGGAGAGCAGGGGGTCGAGAATCGGAATTTCCACCACCATTAGCACAAGCGATAACACTAAAATGGCGACCCAGCCCAAAACATCTTCGAGTAAATGCCAGTTGAGCATGCGCTCGTTAAGGGTTTTACCGTGGCTTAACTGGTAGGCAGCATAGCCATTTACGGTAACGCCTAAAATGGCTAAACCGAGCATGCCGGTGGCGTCGGGCATTTCTGGGTTGGCCAGTCGCGGTATGGCTTCACTTAAAATCCAGATAGCGCCAACGACCAATACCACGCCATTAATCAGCGCGCCAAGCAGGGAGAAACGCCGGTAGCCGTAGCTATAGTGATGGCTAGCCTCTTTATCACTGACTTTATTTAGCAGCCAAGCGGAGCCAATAGCCAAGCAATCACCTAGATCGTGAACAGCATCGGCCATAATTGCGGTGCTATTGGTTAAATATCCACCAATAAATTCAATAATTGTGAACACAAAATTTAGCGCAAAGGCAAAGCCAATGCGCTCTGAGGCGGTGTGATGGTGGTGGTCGTGCATTATTCACCTCAGTTTGGGGCTTAGGGTCAAAAACGCTAAAACAATATACCTCGCAAAAACAATAGCCTATGCTGCGTGGCTATGTCGAGAAAGGAAACTTGCAAGTTAATCAGGGATACATTGCTAATTACAGCATAACGTTAAAAGGTTGTTGCCATGCCGAAACTGGCTTTAGTCCGCTTTATTCCATTCCGCCGCGCGGATATTTTACAAATGTGCCTGCAGGAAGCGCAGTTAGACACCGCTGGCTTAGCCCAATTCCAAATGGGTGCCGCTCATATTGAACGTCATTTTTGCGACGACTTTCACCAAGTAAAGCACACCCTTAAAGATGCCTACTTCAGTCTGGACCCCGACGCGGATACCCGGCTGGTACACCTCGATAATAGCGATAATACTGCAGACCTAGCTCGCCAAATATCGCAATTACTCGAGCGGGCAAATTACGATAAAGTCACGCCAGAAGTCTTGTCGAGGGCGATGAATTCCAGCTCATTATTTGATATTAGGTTGGTGGTGAACTTGGATGATTTCGCCGAGGTCTTGCTATACACCCGCGGGGTTAGTGAGCGCACCGAGGAAATTCGCGGCCCATTTAATCTTTGGCGGAAAAACATTGATTTTATCAATTACGACCGTGTGGTTTTGTATTTGCGGTTTAAAGATAAAATGGATAAAGACAGCCCATTTGCGGACTGCCGCCCTGGATCAACCATGCTCAAGCTGTTTCAAAATGTGCCGGAAGGCGATTTGGAAATGCTGTTTCCCAACACCCAAGTTGGCATGCGGCTGCGTGATAAATTGATGATTGGGATACCGGCGCTGGTGAGTGGTGGCATTGTACTCACGACCAAACTCGGTGCCACTTTGGTATTAACGGGCTCGCTACTCGGTTTTTGGCTGGGTTTACACAAAGAGGCGGTGACCTTAGATAGCAAGGCCTTAATCGTTCTATTGGCGGGGGCGGCGACAATTGCCGGCTATTTGTGGAAGCAATTCAGCAATTTCAAAAATCGTAAATTGCGCTTTACTGAGGCCCTCACCCGAAATCTTTACTTTAAGCTGTTGGACAATAATGCCGGTGTTATTTATCGCCTGCTAGACGACGCTGAGGAGTCCGAGTGCAAGGAAAGCCTGCTGGCCTATTATTTTCTGCTCGCCGCTCAGCAACCCTTAAGCGCTCAGGAGTTGGATCAGCGCATTGAAGTGTGGTTTTCTCAGCGCTGGCAGTGCCAACTCGATTTTGATATCGATGATGCCCTGCAAAAACTCGCCATGCTCAACTTAGCCTATCTCGATGGTGGCTATTGGCGCATTTGTAAAATACAGGATGCGCCCCTAGGGCAAGATGTAAGTGAGCAGGCCAATGGGGTGTGATTGCCAGCGCACCAGAATTTCACGCCCGGCACGGAGGCTCGGGCTGAGGTCTCTTAGCAACTGCAGTGTCAGCTGCTTTGCCTCTGTGTCTAGCGCGCAAAGGCGCACATCGAGGAAATCAAAATAGCGGCCCACGTTTGGATAGAGGGCCTTAAACAAGCTTTCTTTGGCTGAGAAAATCAGTGAGAAAGCAAAGCCAAAATGGTCTTCCTGCGTGTCGTTCGTAAATTGATTGCACAGCATCTTGCGCTCTTCGGGGCTGATTATGCTGGGCAGAATTTGGCGCGCGCTCGGTTCATCGATAATCGTTTCTAAATCTAGGCCTACGCCAACGTCAGTAAGCTGGACGCCTCTTGTGGCCTGCATAAAACAAACGGCGTGATTTTTACTATGGCTGATCGACCCCACTACCGCAGACGGCCACAGGGGGTTGCGTTGGGCGCCAATGGCAATATCGCTTGCTGGAATTGCCAGGTTCTGCATCGCTATTTTTGCTAAATAGCGGCCCGCTAAAAATTCCGCCTTGCGCCGCAGGCTTGCTTCTCGCAATATTGACGGAAGGGCGATCGTAAAGTCTTCGAACAGACTGTCACGGTAAGCATTAATATTGAACTGACAGCTAATGCCAACACCGCTTGGTTTTGCAGCACAAAAAACTAAGGGTCTCAGCTCGTTTATAAACGTCATTGGTGTAGGCCAGCGCAAAGCAATGTTTTTGCGCTGCGCACATAGGGGATCAAGCAGACTCAGCTAAGCTAGGGTCTAGCACCGCCTTTATTGCCGCAGGTGATGCTTGGCTCTCGTCGGTTGGGGTAAGAAATTCCCAGTCTTCGAGCAGATCGATGGCTCTCGCCACACCATCTTCAGCATTGATGCGTCCTGCCATTGCGCGCGCAGCGTCTTGCATTGAACTCATTGACGCCTGCCCAATGGCCTGCGCAAATACCTCTGGCGTTAAGGCTTTTCTGTTTAAAGCGGGTGGCGCTATACCGTTTTCGGCCAGTCGCCAAGCCCAAAATGGCTGGTCGCCAAAGAACGGGATGACGACCGAGGGAATGCCAGCGCGAATAGTCGCCGCCGTGGTGCCAGCGCCGCCGTGGTGCACCGCGATAGCAACACGAGGAAACAGCCAGTCGTGGGGCGCAGCTTGAATTACATGAATATTGTCTGCATTACCCTTGGGTGGCGCCATGCCGCCCCAGCCCGTTGCGATAATGGCGCGGCGGCCACTGCGGCGCAGGCTCTCGTAAATAATCTTGCTAAGTGCTTCGGCATCATCGCCGAGCATGCTGCCGAAGCCGATGTAGATTGGCGGCTCGCCGGCATCGAGAAATGCTTGTAGCGCCTCTGGCGCGTGCCAGGTTTTAGCCTCGCTGAAAAACCAATTGCCGCAGACTTGAATCCCCTGCGGCCAAGCCGCAGAACGCGGCAAAAGGCTGGGGCTGTAGGCGTATAAAATTCGCCGGTCTTTGTTTTTAATACGGTAATAGGGGCCATACCAAGGCAGCGCGCTAAGGCCGAGTTCGCGCCTAACCATGCCGTAAGCAGGGCTCAGCATCTGCCAGGTCACACTGCGTAATACCGTGTATAACAGCATATTGGCTGTGCCGCTGCGCGGTCGTTTTGGCGGCGGCATCATCATGGGCGGAATATCTGGACAGGGGGTTACTGGCTGCAGATGGGTTTCAACCATGGGTATCTTTAGCGCCTCGGCCAAGGAGTTAGCTAAAACGGCAACCATGCCATTGCCCAGCAACAGGTCGGCGTCTTTTGCTGCGGCTAAGCCCTGCGCCGCCCAATCTACCGCCATGGTTTTAAGGTGGTGGCGAGCCGTACTCATGAGCGCAAAAGGATTTAGGCCGCGCTGTAGGGCGCGGGGGTCTTTGGCCATCACTTCTAAAAAGTCGGCGCTGAGCTCGGCAAACTCCAAACCGTTGTCGCGCACTAGTGCTTCACAGGTTTTGCCGCTGACTATGCGCACCTTATGGCCTTTGTTTTGTAAGCCTTGGCCAAGCGCAATAAAGGGTCTTACATCGCCTTGGGTGCCCACACTAAAAATAATGATATTCATAAAAGTCCAAAAATAATTCTTTGTCTAAGGCGAGGCAGCCCCGCCTTAATTTATTCGATCCGTTCGGCTCGCAGATCTTAAAAGCGGCCTTTTAATTGCAGTTCATTGGCAATGAGTGGGCCGATAAACTCCAGTGGCGCCGCGTCAAACATTTGTTGGTGATGGCAATCAATATGCTCCACGCTAAGCTTGCCAACATGGCTTTGCCAAATTTCTGGGTCTTGGTGAAGTACCTCGTTAATTTGATTTTCTGCGGGATGAGAAGCAGCAATAAACAACATGTCGGTGTTGAGTTTACCCGGCACAAAGCGCTGCGAGAGGGCTAGGTTGTTTTCTATAATCCGACGCACGCTGGCAATAATGTCGCTATTGCTCTGCTGTATTTCTTTAACAAAAGGCAGGTTGGCAATATCGTATTCATCGCATAAAAACTCGGTGAGATTGTTCATTGTTGTCGGCTTGTTGCCCATCGCGTCGGTGCTAAAGCCCATAAACGTAAGCGCACTGCGAACTAGCTGGGTTTCGTCCATTTGCTGAGGAACAGGCTGTGAATCTTTTTGCACGTAGGGGTAGGCATCTAATACCGCCAGGAAGGAGACTTGCTCGCCTGCTAGCTCGAGGCGGCGCGCTACTTCGTGGGCGAGCAAACCGCCCATTGACCAGCCTAATAGTTGATAGGGGCCAGCCGCTTGCACGCGGCGAATGTAGGCAATGTATTCCTCGGCTATTTCGCCAATACTTTCAGGTAACTCGTTCTGGAAATATTCCAAGCCGCGGGCTTGCAGTCCGTATATTGGTTGCTCAGTACCTAAATAACGGCTTAGGCCAGCGTAGGCCCAGCTCAAACCCACTACTGGGTGAATACAAAACAGTGGGTTAGCAAGCCCCGTGGTTTTGAGTGGCAGCAGTTGGCTTAGTGGATGCACTTCGCGCTGGGTTTGCAATTGCTGGGCGAGTTCGGCAATGGTGCTGGCTTCAAATACAGCGGCTAGGGGAATATCTCTTTGCATGAGTTCGCGCAGCCGCGCGACCATTCGCGCGGCAGTGAGCGAGTCGCCGCCAAGGTCGAAAAAACTGTCGTGAATACCCACTTGCTCAACTTCAAATACCTCAGCCCACAAGATGGCGAGTTGACTTTCAATCTCATTACGAGGGGCAATATATTCGCGGCTGATTTGCCATAAAGGCTGGGGCAGTGCTTTGCGGTCGAGCTTACCGTTAACATTAGTGGGTAGGTGCTCCATTACTGTGAACACAGTTGGAATCATATAATCGGGCAATGATTTTTCGAGTTCGGCGCGCAAAATACAGGTGTCAATCTCATGTAACAAGCCATCACTTTGCAAACTAGGTACGACATAGGCGGCCAAGCGTTTCTCACCGCGCGGGTCTTCGCTAAGGGTGACAACCGCTTGGCGTACACCACTGCAACGTTGGATATTGGCTTCAACGTCTTCAGCCTCAATGCGGAAACCGCGAATTTTCATTTGAAAATCGTTGCGACCGAGGAAGTCGAGCACGCCGTCGGCGCGCCACCGGGCGAGATCGCCGGTTCGGTAAAGTCGGCCTTCACCAAAAGGATTGCTAATGAAACGCTCTGCGGTGAGTTCTGGGCGATGCAAATACCCCTGTGCGACACCGGCGCCGCCGATAAACAACTCGCCAATTGCACCCACCGGAACCGGCTGCATCGCTTGGTCGAGCACGTACATTTGGGTGTTCCATATTGGCCGGCCAATGGGTGGCGTGTCTAAATCGTCACCATCTAAGACCATCAAGGTAGACCAAATAGTGGTTTCGGTAGGGCCGTAAAGGTTGACCACTGGGTGGCCTAGCTTGCGCATTTTTCGCGCAAGGTGAGACGGCAGCGCTTCGCCACCAACCAGGGGTCGCACACCGCTAATTTGCTCGGCGTGATCGGCCAGGAGCGCCTGCCAGTGCGATGGCGTAGCTTGCATAATACTAATTTCACTACGCTGAATAAGCGCGGCCAGCGCTGCGGGATCTTTGGCGGTGTTGCGGTCGGCGATATGCACACTGGCGCCGGTCATCAGGGGCAAAAATAATTCAAGTGCGGCAATGTCGAAGGCGACGGTGGTGAGCGCTAAAAATTTATCGTTGGGGCTAAGTGCCAAACTGTCTTGCATGGCAAGCAAAAAATTAAGCAGACTGCGATGTTCAATGACCACCCCTTTAGGGCGACCGGTTGAACCTGAGGTGTAGATAACATAAGCGGGGGTATCGCCGCTGATTCTCGCTTTTAATTCGCTGTGGCGCGGTGTGTGGCTGGGGTGATCATTTAGCTTTAACTCCTCCACATGCAGGGTCTTAGCCGTGATATTAATTAGTCCAGCGGCGATGTCGGCGGTGCTTAATAATAAATCAGGCTTACCTTCTTCGAGTATTAAGGCGAGGCGCTCTGGCGGCGCAGTGGGATCTAAGGGCAAATACGCTGCACCAGTTTTTAAAACGGCCAACAGCGCAATTGGCATCCATTCATTGCGGGGCAGGGCAATGGCCACAATGTTGCCCGCACCAATATTGTTTACTAATAAGGCGTGGGCAAGGCGATTTATTGCTTGATTTAGTTCCCGGTAATTTAAGGTTTTGTCGTTGCTGCGGAGCGCAGTGGCTAACGGGGTTTCAACAACTTGGGCGTCAAAAAGTGCTGGCCAGTGGGTGTTTGGAAGCGGGTGATCGGTGTCGTTCCACGCGCTCATTAATTGGTGGTGTTCGGTATTGTCGAGCAGATTGATCTTGGCAATTACCTGCTCTGGGGCGGCTAGAACAGCGTCAATCAAACGACAAAAGCGATCGCGATGCTTGTCTAAATCTTGCTGAGTATACAAAGCGGGATTAGCGTCTAAATCTATGCTTAAACCAGCGTTGTCGCCGCGGTCATAAATAAATACCGTTAAATCCTCAACCGTGCCGTTGCACAGGTTCTCGGCGAGGCATGTGTGGCCACCAAAGCCCAAGTCGTAGTCGAAGGGCTCAATGTTCACGCCCACCCATGAGATTTGTTGGCCTTGGCCAAGTAAACCAAGCTCTCTGCGTAAATCCTCGTAACGATACTGCTGGTGTCGGAGTGAGGAGCGCACGGTTTTAGCCACTTGTTGGAATAGCTGTGGCAGGGTTTGCTCAGGGGTCATGGCCAAACGGATAGTGACCGCATTCGCCATCATGCTCGGAATACTGCGCATGGTCTTGCTGGCCCGGGCTGACACCGGCATACCAAACACCAAATCATCTGCGCCAGTCATGCGGTAGATATAGGCTGCAAATAGGGAGATTAACACCTGCGGCAAACTGCCTTCCGAGTTTTTGCCCAGCTCGCGGAGTATGCGACTGTTGGCCACAGAGATTTTTGCGCTGCTGCGTCGCAGTCCACCTGCACGGTTAGCATTGTGCCGCGTTAAAGACACGGGCTCTGGCAGGCTTTGCAATTGTTCCAGCCAGTAGTCCCGGTCCCGGTCGAAGCGACTGCTGCTGCGGTAGCTGGCTTCGTGCTCTAGTTGCAGGGCGATTGGCAGAAATGGGGTGGGGCCAATGTCGCGCTCGGCCAGTAAAGCATTGTAAATATCTGCTAGGCGACGAGCGATGATGCCGGCGCCAAAACCGTCGAGTACAACGTGGTGGCAGCGGTGATACCAGTAGTAGCACTGATCGTTGATTTTAAGTAGCGCGCATACCCACAGCGGATCCCGAGCTAAATCAACTGGGGCGCTGAGCTCAGTCATCATCCATGACCTAGCGGCTGCCCGCGGGTCTGCTTCATTACTAACATCTACAAACGGGAACTCGCCTTTATAGGCGTCTAGCAATATTTGGCGGGGACCTTCGTCGGTGTCGTGAATTTCTAGGCGGGTAGTTTCTGCTTCAACAGTAATTTGCTGTAGCGCGGCACGAAACAGGGCGGGCTTAATTTCACCCTGTATTTCGCAGTATTCGGCAACATTGTATATGGCGTCGTGGGGCCCAATTTTTTCGCCAAACCACAGGCCTCGCTGGGATTGCGCTAGCGGAAAAACACCCTGTTCAGATTTTAATTCGTGAGCACGATCAGAAGGGCTGCCCTTGGCAAGTTGCTTAAACGCAGTTGTGTCTAGCGCTAAATAATCTTGATCTGGTTTGGATTGCGGTTTTACTTTGGGCGCCTTAATAGCGATGTTTTCAGTCATCGGATCGGTCTCTTCACGCTGTGTTTTGAGTACGAAACCGAAGCAGGGTGCGGGGTTGTGGCCATAGCGATGACGCAAAACTTCTGCACGGGGTGCAATGCATATTTGAGCTTGTGTGTGACATAGTGGAATATTTACTGCCTTTATTAAAACGGCGATTCGTTCACTTGTGCCTGCACAGCCCCAATAAGTATCGAGCCTCCCTTCGATTTCCTATTACTCGGCTGTGTTTTAATAATACGTACTTACACCTAGGTATACACGAAGTATAGTGTGACATAGTGCTCACGAATGATAATTGGCATTGAACTTTTATAAGGGTGTTAGATACTTACTGCACATAAATTAAGAACTGAGAAAATGCGAAAAAAGCTTTTGAGTAATTGTGACATTTGCAAGCGCGCAACAGGCTCAATTTCAAATAGGGTGGTATTTCGAAAACTATATGAGGCTCTAAAACAGTGGGCAAATAAAACCTAAGCTATACCGCTTTAGCGTAGATATATTGGTGTTGAAAAGGGGCGTAGTACTTTACACGCTAGAGTTTCCGCCCTAGCGCTTAAATAATAGGACTGAGCTCGATGACCATTTAGATCTGGGGCTTAGCTTCGGTAAAGCCTAGGACGGGTGCGCCGCTTTTAGTATTGCCGACAGCTGCGGCTGATAGTTTACTAAGGCTGGATTCAAATTATGGCGCTGACGCACGGTCATATCGCTCGGGGTGGCGCAAAGATCAATATTTAGTAGTGGCTGTAGTTTATGCATCGCTGCGCTGGGGTCTGCTATTAACTCGGCGTAATCAAGTTCAATAGCATGGCTGCTAGGCATACTCGCAATTTCAGCCTGATAAATCGCCACCTGCTTGGCAAGATCTTTCGCTAGCAGTGACCGGCCCGCTAGACTGGTTAGCTTTTTACCTACTATGGCGCGAAATCCACGGAGCATCTGCCATGCGCAGTATCCAGTACGGTAGCCGCGGCGGCCATTGCCAGTATCTAGGAGCATTTCCAGATATTTTTGTGGGCCTTCAAGGTAGGCGAGTAGCGCATTCAGCATGCTGTTTAACACAGCAATAGGTTCACGGCGAATATAGATGAATCGTGCATCCGGAAAACGCGCCAAAATAGATTGCGCATTGCCGGTATCCCAAGGGTTTTTTAATAATACCGCTTGGCTGCCAGGCTCTACGGCGATCAGTTTGCGGCAGAGTTGGCTGAACAATACCGTGTTTTGCTCGCTCAACTTAAAGCTTCCGCTTTTTTTGCGCAGTAAAAAGCCGTATTCCTCAACTGCATCCGCATCAATACGAGTGCCGTCGATATTGCGGTCAGTGATACCCATGGCTTTAAAACATTGGTTAAGCCGGTTTTTATCCTGCTCTTCGCTGTTGTGATGGTGATTGTACAAAAGACGATCAAAATACATTAGGTGGTACAGGGTTAAATGCGCCACTGGGAATGATTTTGCCATGCAGTCATAAAGAAAGGTGGTGCCTGAGCGGTGTAAACCCATGATAAAAATAGGGCGTATCGGTAGGTTCGCCAATTCATTTAGGTAGGTATGATCTTCATCAGGGGTCGGAAAAAAAGGGTCTACAGGGTATTTCAAGGCCTACCTCGGGGTCGGTATTAAATTACTAATTACCCAGCAAGCGGTGTTGCCGCGCACGCAAGTTCTGTACTTTACTTGATTGCGCGACGCGAGAATGATCCAGCTTTCACTTATGAGAAGTAATGCGCATTTTTGATTAATTGTAAGCTAATAACGACTGAATTAAATTCTATCTCAGATTCACTATGACACAAAGTTAGTATTATGCGGATTATTTCCGGTGAGAATGAAGGCGCTGTTCGATCCGCAGTTTTCATTCTCACCACCTAAGGCGTGCTGCCGCGAGTGTGACTATATTGCTAGAGTACCCCAGGCAATACTGGAACCGTGGTATTGAGTAGCTCAATTGCAATCGGTAGTAAGCCAGAGGTTAAATCGCCACCAACGAGAGGGATTCCGCCGCCGAGTAAACCGCTGCCTAACAGCACGTTAAGCTGCGGCGTTGCAGAATTAACAAGATCAATAGCCATTGGTAAAGCGCTAGCGCCGACGCTACTTGTTAAGTCGGTAAGCACTGGTAATACACTGCCAACAAGGTCGCTGCCAAGCAATTGATTTACTGTTGGCAGGGCGCTATTTACTGTTTCTAGCGCAAGCGGGGTAAGTCCGCCCACTAGATCGTTGACGGGTAAGCCAGTGCTGAGTACGTCTAGGTTTGGCACGCTAGCTGGGCTAAGGCTGCTGCCAAGCAAACCAGCAACAAGGTCTTGGGCATGGCTGGCACTACTCATTGAAATGCTTAGGAGTAAGGCTAAGTGATGTAGTTTCATATTCGCTTCCTTGGGTTGATTTAAATGCTATGACACATAGCGAGTTAAGCTATGTCCTGTTCAGCAAATTAAATGCCAATAAAAACTTATAAAAAAATATAAAATTTATTATCAGTTTTCTAAGCAGCGCTAAACGCCGCGCAGAGGCTAGCATAGTAGTATTACGTATTTACTTTTCGTGGAGTTATGTGAGCGCTGGATTTAGATTTTTACGTGACGTGATCGCGGCGATCAGGTCGCGCAAAGATTTTTCGCTTTATTTTGTGGCATTGAATCTTGATGAGCGTGATATTTATTAGTGCACTGTAGGGCTGGGTGCCCTTAATTAATCGCGAAGTATGAGGCATTTACTCTCATCGAATGAACTGAATTAGCTTGGTTAGGCAGATCCCCCCAACAGCATCGCTACTGCTATAATCCGCGTTTTACTCTAGGACAAACGCCCCAGCATGTACGGTCTTAAACAAATAATCATGATCGACGGCCATATTGCCGGCAAAGTAACCCGCATTAATGTCTCTGAAAACGCCAATTTATCGGGTACCAATGGCGCGGGCAAAACCACCATACTCAAGCTATTGCCGTTTTTCCTGGGGATTACCCCCTCTGAACTAATCAGCAAGGGCTCTACCAAAAAGCCCTTTGTTGAGTACTATTTGCCGCGCCCGAGCAGCTATTTGGTGTTTGAGTACGAGCGCGAGAGCGGCAGGGTGTGCGCGGTTGTCTATCGTCACTCCTCGGGCCGCACGCCTTCGTATCGGTTTTTGCACGCGCCTTTTGCTATCGAACAATTTAGCTTTATTGCGGACGGCGGTAAGCGCCGCTTATTTAATAACCAAGAGATAAGCGGCCATTGGCGGAGTTTAGGGCTGGAGTTCACTCATCGCCAAATAGACACCATTATGGATTACCGCGCCGTTATTCAAAACGACCGCGGCTTGCTCGCTCGCCAACAGGGCTTGCGCGCCGTTGCTGCACGTTACTGCATGGGCGACCAGAAAACCCATATGCAGCATATGGAAAAACTGGTTCACGCCACCTTGGGCAAAGACAATAAGCTCACCCGCATTAAACTGATGCTGGCCAGAATCATGGAAGAGGAGGGCATTAGCTTTCCTAAAATTACCCTGCACCGAGAAAACGAAGAGTCGGTGCTCAGTATTTCCACCCTGCGAGATTTTCAGGGCCAGCTGCCTGAGTTGCGCAAGGTCATTAATCAAAACAGCGAGCTAAACCTTAGCTACGCAGAGCTCGGCGCGATTATTGGCGGCTTGCTTATTCACGAAGAGCAAACGCAGGCGCGCTTATCCGAGCTTGAGGCGGAGTTCGAGGAAATCACGCAGCGAATTCTAATTGAGAACGAACGCTACGACGGCCAAACCAGCGAGCTTAGCGCCAAGCGCAACGACCTGAAATCGCGCTGCAATAGCCTGTATAACGACATTGAAACCTTGCAGGCCGCCGCCGATGCGTGGGACGAAATGGGTATAGAGGCGATTATTGCCGACTACGCCATACTGCCATTTTTTGAAACCCAAGCGGCCCAGGCCAAGGAAACCCTCGATAGCTTGCTGTCTGAGCAGCAGGATTTAGTGCAGCGCTTTGAACGCCTTGGCGAGCAGGCCAAGCGTGATCATCAGCGCCAAGCGGCAGATATGGACGGCGAACTCGCAATACAGCGTGAGCAGCTTCATCAAGCTAAGTCCGACTATGAGGATGAGCGCACTGAGGAATTTCAAAATCATAGTAAGCACCTTAGCCAGCTTGCCGCGAATCAGCGGCCAGAGCGCGACGCCGCAATGCTTAAGCTCAATGCCGCGCAGGCGGAATACGATAATCCACCGCTTAGCGAGGAAGAGCGTTTAAGCCTAGAGCTTGCCGAAGCAGCCGTTGAGCGAGCCGAGTTGGCACTTGAGCACCAAGCCCCTCAGCTCGACAGCCTAAAAAACCGTTATGAGCAGGCGATTAGCGCGCGGGAAAACGCAGAAAGTGAGCGTCAGCAAAGTGCCAATGTGCGCAGCGATATTGAAAAACAATATCGCGAGCAACTGGCGCTGCACAGCCCAGACGACAAATCCTTGCTGTCGGTATTGCGTGAACAGCAGCCAGATTGGGCGCAGAGCATTGGTCGGGTCATTAATCCAGAATTGCTACAGCGTCGGGATTTACACCCCACTAAAACCAGCGGCGACAACCACAATCTTCTTGGTTGGGATCTGAAACTCGATGCCATCGAAATACCTAGCTACGCCCAGTCGCAAGCTGAACTTCAGCAAAATCTAGATGCGCTTAAACGCCGTGTTGAGTCCGCAAAAAAAGACGAAGAAGCCTGCGAGAACGGCCTGCAAAAGGCTAACAAACTGGTTCAAGAAGCGGATAGCGCCTTTCAAGAGGGGCGCCATACCCAACAAAATTTAGCGCGCCAGCTAAAAGCGGCCAAAGATGCCAGAGATCGCGAGCGTCAGCAGCAGCGCGACATTCGGGTAAATCGCAAACTGCTCGCCGAGCAAAGCCTAAACGACGCCAAAGCTGCCTTTGCCAGCGTGGAAGAGCGCCAAGCCGAGCAGCTGCGGGTATTTAACGAACAGCATCACGAAGCCTTGGCTAATTTGCAGTCTAATTTTGCACAGAGTAAATCGCGTTTAGATTTAGCGATTGATCAGATTCGGCTGCGGCGCAAAGAGTGCGACAGTCAATTAGCAGAGCTGCTGAAACGCAATAAGCAAGACATGGCCCGCGCCCTGCGCGACGAAGGCGTAGACGAAAAAAGAGTAGAAGAAGCCTCAGCAGCGGCCAAGTCGAGTCAGGCTTTTTGCCTTGAGCTAAAAGCCAAGCGCAACGACATCGACAGCTATAAAGAGTGGAAAACCCACAAACTACCTAATATGGCGGGCTACAACACGGCCTTGCGTGACGCTGAGGCGCAGTTGCAGGAGGTTAACGACAGTCTTGAGCGCGCCATGGCCGATCATAATCGCGCCCTAAAATTGAATAGGGCAGAGCAAACCCGTATTGAAGAAGCGCGGCGCCACGCCCGTGACTTACTAGAGCGCCTTCGTCAGCAGTTGCAGCAAACTGGCCGCGCCAGCATGGCGAAAACCCCAAGCACCGCCTCGGCAGATATGTTGCTGCACGAAGCGGCAGAATTGCTGAAGCTCCAGCAGCAGTTAATCAAAAGTATTCAAGCGGGTATTCGCAACGCCGAGCGAATTCTGAGCAAATCGCCTAACAGTGATATTGCCATTCTCTGGGAGCGCTTGTGCAGCCAAGCTTGGGATGAGTCTGGTTTACTCGCCGACAGTGATGACGCCTGGCGGCAAAAACCAAAGGTAATCGAACATTTACTAGACGACGCACTGCCGCAAATGAAGCGCTCGCTGCTCGCGTCTTTCCAAAATATGGGCGATCAGCTGGCCGATATTTACGCGGGCTTAGGCCGTATTCGCAGCAGTATTAAAACTGAATCGCGGCGGGTTAGTAGAGCCATTGATAATAATCTGCGCTTTAGTGCGCTGAGTAATATCGAGGTTAAATTATCGTCGCGGGTTGAACTGCAAGAGTATTGGGATGCCTTGGCGGCCTTTCAGCGCAGCTGGGTAAATTGGCAGTTAGAACGCAGCGGCGAATTACCGCCTGCCCACGTTGCCGATGCAATGATGGACGCGATTATGGGCCTGCGCCAAAGCCGGATTAGCGACAGCCTAGAGTCGCTATTCGATTTAGAAATTTCGATCACCGAAAACGGCCAGTGCGCCACCGTGCGCAATGAAGCGCAAATGGAAGATTTTAGCTCCACCGGCCTCATGTATCTGGCGCTGTGCTCAATTTTTGTCGGCCTAATGCGGGAGTTATGCCCAAACCGCGAGGTGTTGATTCACTGGCCGCTAGACGAATTGGGCACCTTGGCCCACGAGAACGTCGATTTATTATTTACCATGCTCAGAGAAAACGGCGTGATGATCTTGGGCGGTTTTCCGTCTTCAGACCCGCAGCTGCTAAAACACTTCACTTATAAGCACGTGATTGAGCAGGGCAAGCCGCTCATCGAATTAGACCTTGCCGAAGATAAGCTCGACGTACTAAGCAAGGCCGCACTGGAGGCAGCACAATGAACGATTTATTTGCCGAAGTGGTCGAGGCGCTGTTGGCTGGCAAGTTTATTTGCGAATATTCAAACCCCGAGCAATTCCAGTTTTTACTGAACGACGGCCGCCGCGACAAGGTAAATCACTACGTCGGCCAGATGGGTCGCGAGTTGCAGTGCTCTCCTGGCGGTGAAACCTATTATTTGGTGATGCAAAGTTTGGCGCGGCCCGAAACTCAGCGCGCCGTGGTTGAAACCATGCGCTCGGTAATCAACGAACTAGAGCCGATTATTCGCTGCTTACAGTTAATCGATTCAGCCCAAAAAAATGACAGTCCGCTACTGCCCGGCGACACTCTGCGCGAAAGCGTGATTCTGCGTGCCATTGAAGATGCCCCCGCGGCGATTGAAGAGTTAGAGGCCCTAGCGCGCAGCCAAAAATTCAAAACCACCGCCAGCGGCCTTGCTGGAAAATTGCGGGGTATTTTAGCCAAACTGGTGGATTCCGGCTATTTGCTGCACCCCAACGAAGGCTTTTACACCGCTACCGGCAAATGGGCGTGGCTCTATGAAGTAATCGATTTTGTGGTGCATCACGAGCATATCGATGTGCAAGAGGAGCACGAGCAGGAGTCGTTGCTATGAGCACCCGCAGCTTATTTGGTGCGCTCTATCAGCATGCCGAGCTAATTGATCAGGGCTATTCTGACCCTGGCATGGAATTGCCAGAAAGCCCCGACAATCGCCGGATAATCGACAGCTTAATTAGTAATAAAATTGCCTGGCGTCCAGATATTTACGGCGGTGTTCGGCTAACCAAACCCGTGCGGGAATTGCTAGATCGTCACCACCAAAAGGAAAGGCTGCGCCATTTAGACGCCGATATTGGCGGCCGCATCGACTTGATTCGTCGGCAAATGCTGATGTACATCAATGCCGTGCGCAGCGCCGACCGCAGCGACGATATTCAAATGCTGCTATACAGTATTCGCGAGCAAGTCTACGAGCTGGCCGAGCTGCTTAAAGACAATACTCGGCGGCTTTGGTATCGGGTAGAAAACGATTTTATGTATGTGGTTTCCATCGAAGCCAAAATTGCCGAGAACAACACCGCCATTGAACAAGCCGAGCGGCTGTCGGAAGCCCTCACTGCCATTAATATCGAGGCCTTGTACGACGACTGTGGCGGCGACCGCCAACTGCGCCAATTATTTGCGGTGGTATTGCAAGACGCGGTGAGCAGTGCGCGCTCAGAACTTATCGACTTGCTGGTACGTATGCGCGCCTCCTTGTTTAAATTTCAAAGCCTGGCGCGCAATGCCCGCAATGTTCGGGCCTTGCAGCGTTTTTTTCAGCACCAGCCGGGCTATCGCTTCGACCATCTGTTTGAGAACATGCACTTGCCCGCGCCAGCGCGCTTAGCAACGCCGCTACTACTGGCGCATACCGCCAATGTGCGCAACCCCAACCAAGAAATTATGCTTAGCGATATGCTTCAAGGCCTGCGCCGTCAGCCGGTTACCGATGAAGACGTGGTGGCCGTAGCCGAGGATATCGACGACGCGCAAATGCAAACCCAGCTGGTAGCCAGAGACGCCACCACCGCAGCGGCCCGCAATTTCTTTGCCGATTTACTCAGCGCCAAAACCCCAGAAGCCCAAAGCCAAACGGCGTCAGCCAGCATAGCCGCTGCGCCCACGGGCACCAGTTTAGAAGCGTGGATATACTATATTTACGGCGAGTATCAGGGTATGAATAGCGAACTGCGCAATCTGTTTAAACTGGAATGGCTGGGACGTTTTCATGAAGTTTACGACGGTAATTTTCAAAGTACGGACATCAGGGTATGCCTGAATCGCCCAGCGAATTAAATGCCAAAGATCTAGAGGTATTGCAGCGCGCCTACCGGCGGCGAGAGCAGCGGGTGTCGTACTCAAACGCGTGGCAAAAAGCGCACGGCTTGTTACGTATCGGCGTGCGCGACGGTAAATACCTGCATCTCACCGATGAAGACTACGACAAGCTTCACCTGAGCATAAAGTCGCTCAAGGGCTTTGATGTGCAAACCGATTCTTTAAACAAGAATAGAGTGGGCGCAGCAAAACTGACCGCCAATGAAAAGCTCGCCAAACACGGCCCCAGCCATAACTACATCCAAATTGCCTGCCGTAGCGAGGTTTTGGTGGCGGGGCAGAGTATTAAAATACCAGCCTACAGCCAACTGCGTTTACGCTATCAGGATCTCGCTCTAGCGCCCCAGCAAAGTATTGTGGTGGTAGAGAACTTAGAAGCCATGAATCACTGGCATCACTTTGTGCTGCCCAGTAGCCTACACAATGCCATTGCGGTGTATCGAGGTCACGATGCACTAGCGCGGGGAGTAAAATCTTGGCTGGCTGAATTACATGCCAACGGGCAATTTATAGTGTACTTTCCCGATTACGATTTATCGGGTTTGGGTATTGCGCTGAATGAAACATGCAATGCAATCTTAATCCCTAGCGATATTGAGGCCGCGCTGCAAATAAAGGCCGACAAGCCGAGCGCCTTTGCCGCTCAATACGCCGAATTCAGTTCACTTAAAGCGAGAATTCCTGCAGGGTGGGTGCAACTGTTAACGACCATGAAAGCCGACGCAAGCACAATCACCCAAGAAGCGATGGCGGCCCATGAGCTGCCACTAATGGTGTTAAATCGCTGAGTGATTTACACGGCGTTGCCACCGCATAACGTAAACCTTCTTAACAAGAGAATTTTATGAGCAAGAAAGTAGTCACGTTTGAATACGAAAAAGAAACCAAAAACAGCGTTCGCTACAAAGAAGTCCCCGATGAAGGCACGGCGCCCATCGTCGGATCGCTGTATATTCAAAAATGGTTTGCCGGTGACAGCAAATCGATAGAAGTAACAATTGAGAAAAAGGACTAGCGGCTACCCTCAATACGCTGTAATGCCCAGCCTAGCGTCATTTTGAACTTGGTTCAAAAATTGATGCCGCTGAAGCAGTTAAGCAAAAAGACTATCGGCTGGGCTTAATACACCTTTTCCGCCGCGATTTACCACGTGGGTATATATTTCTGTTGTGCTTATATCTGAATGTCCCAATAACTCTTGGATGGTACGCAAATCATATCCCGATTCGAGTAGGTGGGTTGCGAAACTATGCCTAAAGCTATGAGATTTTGCGGGTTTATGAACTTTCGCTGCTAGAACAGCTTGTCGAATTTGCTTAGATAATGCAGATGGGTGTAAATGGTGTCGTCGAAGAACGCCAGATCTTGGGTCTTTCCCGATTTTAGTGGACGGGAATAGGAATTGCCACGCAGTTTCTTTTGCGGCCGAAGGGTACTTTCGATTAAGGGCGTCGGGTAAATAAACTTCACCATAGCCATCAATAATATCTTGAGCGTGTAATCGCTCAACGTGCGCAATCTGATGCTTCAAAGCGGGAATTAATCTTAAAGGCAGCATCGTGGTGCGATCTTTGTTGCCTTTGCCACCGCGAACAAAAATATTGTTGCTGCCGAAATCAATATCTTTAACCCGAAGTGAAAGCAGCTCTGCCTTTCGTAAGCCCGAGCCGTACATCAGCTCAACTTGTAAGCGGTGAGCACCCCGAAGATGAGCAAGAATCGCTGAGATTTCTTCACGGCTATACACCACAGGGATGCGCCTAGCGCCCTGAGCTGGCTTAAACGCCAGATTACCGATATCCAGCCCCATGAACCGCTTATATAAATAAACCAAGGCATTGAGTGCGATTCGTTGGGTATTTGTAGAGCAAGAGCGCTGTTCTGCTAAATGACTTAGAAATACCTCAACATCAGTCATACAAAGGTCTTTTGGATGTTTTCGGCCATGAAACCGAATAAACCGTTTTACCCAATGCAGGTAAGTTTGCTCTGTTCGGTAGGCCAGACCATTTTGGCGAATGTGTAAGCGCAATTGGTCGAGGAATCGGCCTGAATTGGGCGAAATAAGAGGGCGAATGTCTTCCATGACAACTCCAATCTGTACTGGTTATAAATACAGTATATGTATTGCCGTTGGGTCGTCAAGGCCGGTGAACAAGAGAGCGCTTCCCATTAACACCTTAGCGAGTTACTTAACTTATTGAATTTTATAAAAACTGCGATATGATCAGGGGAAGGGAATGTTTGGCAGAAATAAAGGGAAGTAATCTTCATTTGACCGCCGCTCGCTAATAGCGAAGCCGTCACATCATTGAATTTCCTAGAATTTTTCGATTAACGTTAAAGCCCGCTCCTTGATAAGGGGGCCAAAGTGATATATGGCCTGAGTCGTTATAATAAACTGTTATGTGTGCTAGTCGAACATGGAAGTAACCTACAAACAACGATATTTCGGCTTTTTTGCTAGGACTTTGGTCACTATCCGGAAAGATTGCTTTTACTACAAGGGCGAGCGATATACTCACGAAGACATAGAGCTTGTCCGTTTGATAGGAGGTTCGGGCCATCCTCAGCGAATGGGTATAAAGCTTCGCGATGGAAAGCGAATCTTAATAAATGCGGTCGCACTGGAGTGCGGCGGATTAAGAGCTAAAACAGGATTCTTATCAGGCACAAATAAGCTATTCGAGGAGCTTAGAGAATACTTTGAACAGTCGCACACATAACAAGGTGGTCAAGTTCACTCCGGCCGCAAAAAGCGCGGCCTGCGCGGGACAGCCTACGCTGCGCTTCGGCGGCCCCTTACCACGGCGTTATGAGTAATCGAATGGGAACTGTATCAAAGCTAAGAGTTGCAGAAGCGCAGCTTGATAGCGCAATCGATCTATTTCTCGATGGGAAATACGTCGCCTCACTGACTCTTGCGGGCGCTGCTGAGGAAATATTTGGTAAGCTTGTGAAATTTCATGGGGGTCAGCCCGCATTTGAAAAGCGAGTTGATTTGATGCGCTCGATTGTGCGGAAAACCCGTCCGGGGAATATGCCTTCAAACAAAAAAATTGGATCTGATATTAATTATTTGAAAAACTCCTTCAAGCATCTGGATATGGAAGTAGTTGGTAATGCGGTGGTAAATATCCGAAACGTTAGAAGAGAAGCAATATCGATGCTAGATCGAGCCATTCGCAATTACTCTGCGCTGGGCAGCAAGTACAGATACAATGTTGAAGTTACGCTGTGTAGAAAGGTCGCGTCATTCCGTGCCAATCCAGCCAATCACTCATAACAAGGGCGCGCAGTTAGCCGCTGAAAAGCGCGGCGGGACAGCTAAAACGCTGCGCTTATTTGTCTGCCCCTGGCGCCGGCGTTAAGTGGCCAGAATATGAGTACAAAGGAGCTGGATAAATTACTCTGGAAAGAGAGAGTTAATAGAGTTTTATTGTGGGGGTTTTCGATCCTAATAGTGGTTCTGATATATGGCGGAATTGGTTGGTTACGTACGCCGCCATCGGATGGAATAAAAATCGAAGAGGTGTATGGCAAGGTTGTGACGGAGCCAACTCAAGGGGTAAACTTTTACAATACCAAATATAAAGTGCAGCTTGAAAATGGACTTGTCGTCAAAGCTGATGGTTTTGGTAAAGTGCCAAATCGTTATCGAGGCAGAGTAAAATTAAAGCTTATAAATAGTGGTGGCGGCGATTACTATCAAATTATAGAGACGGTGCCTTAAATGCCACTTAACAAAACGCTCAACCACCGTTACAGCCGCAAAAAAACGCGGCTTCCACTGGACAGCTTTTCCGGCGCTTCGCTTCTCCAAAGCTGCCGGTTAGCTCAGCGTTATGTTTCACACAATTAGGAAATCACCACATGGGATGGCATGGAGTAAATGGTTTAAATTCTAAGCAGTTCACTTGCGGGCATTGCGGGAATATCATTGCAACTAAAAGTGGTTTTTTCTCGGACAATCAGCAATTCATATATATCTGTAGTCACTGCGATCAGCCGACACACTTTAACGCACAGGGTTCGCAATACCCAGATGTGGCGCCAGGCAATGATGTGGGTCATTTGCCCGAAGAGCTGGCTGCTCTTTATAAAGAAGCAAGAAATTGTGTGGCCGCCTCATCATATACTGGAGCGGTTCTCTTGTGTCGTAAGTTACTGATGAATATAGGTGTCAAGCAAGGTGCCGAAGAGGGCAAGCCTTTTATTCACTATGTAAACTACCTTGCTGAACAAGGCTATATTCCTCCCAATGGCAGAGGTTGGGTTGATCACATCAGAAAGAAAGGCAATGAAGCTACTCATGAAATCGCTTTAATGAGTAAGCCTGACTGCGAAGATCTTATTGCATTCTCCGAGATGTTAATGAAGTTTATTTATGAATTTCCTAACAAAGTACCAGCGCCACCGGCAGAATAAAAACGTAACAAACCCATGAAAAATCGCCGGCAAAAACACGCCGGCTGGACGTCCAAAACTCCGGTTGCTTTGTGTTGTCGCTGCGCTCCAAAATAACACAAAGCAACCTACGTATTGGCCGCCTTTTATGGGGGCGTTAGAAGGCAAAAGGAGAGAGCGAGAAAGCCATGATAGTACGCAATTATATAGAGTGCGGCACTTGCTCTGAAAAGCACACCCTGCGCATTCAGGTAGGGTATTCGTCTTATCAAGAGCACACATTTAGTTGTTCTCAGTGCGCTGAGAATATAGTGGTAGGCATGCACTGCGACCAATCAAACGGAACAGTTGCGTTAGATCTTAAAGAAAATGTAAGGAGAGGTAGTGGAGAGGGAGAAATTATCTACCTAAGTTCTGAATTTCCAGTTCATAAAGATCAGATGAATCAGGAATTAGCATTTCCCGCGTTAAGTCATATGAAGATGATGTTCGATATGCTTAGGGATCAAGGTGTCGATATCACCTCGGATGAGGCGTACTCTGATTTGAAGAAACGAGCTGATCAAACTGCAAATGACGAGGACAATTGGAAATTCATCAAAAAAGGATGGTCTTTAACAAGTAAAGGCCGTTTGGCCTTAGCTGAAAAGCAGCTACAAAATTATAAGGCCTACGATTTTGATGGCCCGTATGAGCTATCCCCATTGTTATTCGATTTTTCCGCAAGTCTTCTTCAACCAAATAAATATGATTTGTTTGCTGTGGCAGCTGATGCATTAGGTAGTATAAAGAGTGCGCACCCAGCGGAATACGCGAGATTTGTAAGTTATTACAAAACATCACTGCAAGAGGAGCACCTAGATAGGTATTTCAGTATTTTCTCAGAGTACTTTAAATGCCACGATGATTTGAGACAGACTGCGATGAGCATTAGAGCAAATATGCAGCTGCCAGAGGATTATGTAGCGTCCTCGACCAATTTTCCCAATACAAAACTCTTTTTCGGCAATACATTTGAGTCACTCACTAGCAATTTAACTGTACTGGCCTGCTTGAATAACATCAGGTTAGGGCGAAAATTTGACGAATTTGCTAGCATGGACATTAAGAAGTACCTCACCATTAATAAAGCAAATCGCGCAAATCCATTTAGCGAGTTCTCTGAGTTTAGTGAAATTACTGATTGCTTTGACAGCACTCTTAGAAATGCATCGCATCATGGATCCATGAGAATTGATGGCGCAGGAAGAAAAATAACATACAGAAGCGGTGGCACCGGGGCTCATAAAGAAATGTCATACTGTGAGTATCTAAATAAGTGTAATCGGATATTTATTTCTGCTTGTGCTTTGTTAAAGTTGGAGATTTTAATTGCCTTCTAACAAGGCCAATCACTCGGACTGTAAAAAGCGCAGCCGGTGTTGGCGGCGTTAACTGTCTTGGAGATGTCGATGCAAGTAGAAAGTATTAGGGCTTTTGTTCCAAGTAAAAACTATGAAGAATCTCAGTCATTCTATCAGGCAATGGGGTTTAAGATGGGTAAGGCCTCAGAGGACTTGTCAATTTTTGAAAGCGGGAATTGTACTTTTTTTCTACAAAGGTTCTATAGCGAAGAGTTTGCAAATAATCTAATGCTTCAGCTTGCAGTAAAAAATATTCAAGAGGCGTTTGAGTTAATATCAAGTATCAAAGGGTACAATATAAAATTTGAGCCAATTAAAAATGAGCCTTGGGGTAAAGTCGTCTATTTATGGGGGCCGTCAGGTGAGCTTTGGCATATTACCGAATTCAACAGTTAACAAGGCTATCAAAAATCGTTCCGGCCAAAAAAAAGACCTCCACTGGACGCGCTAACGCGCGCCTTTTATAGCGGCGTTAGAGCTACAACCAAATTCGGAGCACTGATGAAGTTTTTATATTCATGGATAGAAAATACAAGAAGAACAGTAGAGGTTCTTAGTGTCACCTTGTTGGCAATATACTTAATATTTACAATCTCAAATTTATTTAATATAGATTTGCCAGGGGTGATTATCATTCCCGCATTGGCATTAACTTTTATACTCCCCTTTGGAATATTGGTCGCCATATTGACTAACAATGAGCCTTTCAAAAAGGTAACGTCAACTTTGTGGTCGAAATCCGTAATATCTATCTTTCTTATCGCTTACACCGCGATGTCAAATGTATGGGCATCGACGGTTATCAATGAGATTTTTGGCGTTTCAGCATCATATTTCACAATAACACAGACATTTCTCACTCTCGTATATTTTGTCGTTACTATCATGAAAGCCTTATTTAGTGGGCTTTTTATTACAGTGATAACTTCCGCCGCTTTTATTCTTTGGTTCTTTATATCATTTGGCGGCAGTCTGAAGTCAACCGTAACAAAAATAGCTTATTTAATTGTTGGTGTAATCCTAGTCACTGCAACTTATACCATGATTAGTCACGCTGATAATTCTATTAAGACTTTTGCACGCTACATTGCCGCTTGGGGAGATTCTTATAAACAGCATCAGTGCGCAGAAGATTATGGTGTCAACAATGGCATCGTTTTTTTGGCTCCAAATAAAGTTCTTGTACTAAAAAATAAGTTTAATGCTAATGGAAGCGTTAATAAATATCCACCGGTTGAAACGTGTACTATAAAATAGCTCTAACAAGCGGCTCAAACCGACCTCCACTGCGTTGCTCGTTTTGTGCTTTAACGCTACGCTAGCACAAAACAACCAACTCCGTTCCGGCGGTTTAGCCGGGCGTTATTGGGAATCTAAATAAAGTTCGGTGTAATTCTGTTGCTGGCGTGGCTTCTGATAGCACTTGGTAAGCGTTTTGGCGTTACTCATCTGCCATGTGGCTTAGTTTCTGGATTGCTTTCCAGTTTAATTGTAAATGCAGTTTTCTATGCTGTAGGTGAGCCGGGAACGAGTGTCGTTCTGGCGCTAGTGTTTTTTACGCCAATCAGCATTTTGGCGGGGTTTTTCGTAAGTCGGAGAGTTTATGGCTTGGGCCCAATTTTTAAAGACTCCCAATAACAAGGCGGTGTTATCGCCTTCGGCTGGGACTGCCATTCCGCTGGCGCTCGATGCCAGCCCCAAACCGCGGCGTTACGTGTCACCGAGAAATCATGTTTAGCGATTATTTTGAAGCGTGGGAAGTCAAATCAGAATATTCTAAAGAGTATGTGTCCCTTTGGAAAGGTTGGCTTGGTCAAGAGAATTTACACAAGTTGGATGAAGTCACAGAAAGTGAATGGTGTCGGTTCAACGTGCTGCTAAGAAGTCTCGCCTCTGATTTTGCTCTCGAAGTGGCAAACTGTGAGAAGCAATCGCTCACAAAAATTAGCGATATAGAAACCGTGCTCTCAAGCTATAATCAGAGCATGGACAAAGAACCATCAGCTTTTACAAAGTTCATAATTCCAGAGTTGGAGTGTGTTATCAGCGAAGAGTGGGACTACACATATATAATCTGGCATAAGAATAACGGAGCTGTAGAAGCCCTTAGTCCTTATATAAAGGCTGCAAGTTTGGAGCACTTTAATGACTAAACACGTAACAAGGCCAGGCAAGCCGACCTACTTTTCACTGCGCTTAGCTCCGTTACAAGCGGTCGGTTGCTGGCGGCGTTAGTTGCCACAAGAATAGTCCGTACTTCGAGGAAAAATATGAAAATTAGTATTGAAACAGAAGTGAAAGCACCTCTTTCCACCGTCTGGGATTCCTGGGTAACACCAGAAGATATTACAAGCTGGAATTTTGCAATTGATGAGTGGTGCTGTCCCAAGGCAGAGATAAATCTTCACGTAGGTGAGAAGTTTAGCTATCGGATGGAAGCAAAAGACGGATCAATGGGCTTCGATTTTGAAGGCACTTTCACCAAGGTTACTCTACATGAGTCCATTCATTTCAAGCTTGAAGATAACCGGGTTGCAACGGTCGAATTCTTGGAGACAAATGGTGCGGTCAAGGTAGTTGAAACCTTTGAGGCCGAAGATAAAAATTCGGCGGAACAACAAAAACAAGGTTGGCAAAGTATTTTGAACAACTTCAAAAAATATGTTGAGAGCAAAAGCAACTAACAAAACAGTCAAGTTGACGCCTATTCCGTTGCTTGGCTTATGCGCTTTAGCTACGCTAGCACAACACCAATCAACTACATAGCCGCAACTTACTGTGGCGTTAAGTGTCTATGGATACATTCACTAAGCTCCGTGCTTCGATAATGCTTCATGCAGACAGAGGGCTTCTTTGGGTTTTTGCTTTCATTGCGATAGTGGCGCTTTATGCTGCTATTCTTGTTCTCAAGCCAGCCACGAACGAGAAGCTGGGTAATGGTGAAATAGTTTTTGGGGAAGTTATTCATGGCCCGCCGTCTGGCCCTATCCAATTTTTCGAGTAAAGTGAATAGCCCCCAAAACTTTAGACCACTCCGTTATTCAATTTGAAACGGTCTTCATACTGCCTTGGTGACAGCAATCCGTTTGTACCATGCTTGCGTGTCGAGTTGTAAAACATTTCGATGTAATTAAAGATATCTTCTTTGGCTTCCCTTCTTGTTTTATATATTTTGCGCCGGATACGTTCTCGTTTAAGAAGCTGGA